>NZ_UGTL01000006.1:0-5485 GCF_900454955.1 Prevotella disiens
AAATACAATTGGACGCCGTAAGAGCGCCGTTGCTCGTATCTATCTTTCAGAAGGTACCGGTAAGATTACAATCAACAAAAAAGATATAACTGAATTTTCCCATCTGCTATTTTGCAATACGTTGTAAAACAACCATTGCAGTTGTTAGGTGTTGAAGGTCAGTACGATATTAAGTAAATCTCTATGGTGGTGGTTTCACAGGTCAGAGCCAAGCACTCCGTCTTGCTATTGCTCGCGCACTCGTTGAGATTAATCCTGAAGACAAAAAGAACTTGAAAGACCACGGATTCTTGACACGCGATAGCCGTGCCGTAGAACGTAAGAAGCCAGGTCAGCCAAAGGCACGTGCTCACTTCCAGTTCAGCAAGCGTTAATTTTTTATACATTGCGCTTGAGTTTAGTATCTAAATCGGTGAGATTCCAAATCGGGGACTACCCACTGGTTGATTCTAACGAGCCAGACGGAGCTTATTCGTCAAGAAAGAATTAAAAAGAAAGTAAACAACAAACAAAAACAAAAGAAAGATGTCAAGAACAAATTTTGACCAATTATTGCAAGCAGGTTGTCATTTCGGACACCTCCATCGTAAGTGGAATCCAGCCATGAAACCATATATCTATATGGAACGTAATGGTATCCACATCATCGACCTTCATAAAACTGTAGCAAAAATCGATGAGGCTGCTGAAGTTCTCAAAGGTATCGCTAAGAGCGGAAAGAAGATTTTGTTCGTCGCTACTAAAAAACAATCTAAGGACGTTGTTGCTGAAAAGGCTGCATCGGTTAATATGCCATACGTAAACGAACGTTGGGCTGGTGGTATGCTTACCAACTTCCCTACCATTCGTAAGGCTATTAAGAAAATGACGAACATCGATAGATTGATGAACGATGGTACATTCTCAAATCTTTCTAAGCGCGAAATCCTCCAAATTTCACGCCAACGTGCAAAGCTTGAGAAGAACCTTGGCTCTATTGCTGACCTTACACGTCTTCCTTCTGCACTTTTCGTTATCGACGTAATGAAGGAACACATCGCTGTTAAGGAAGCTAATCGTTTGGGTATCCCTGTATTTGGTATCGTTGATACTAATTCTGACCCTAAAAACATCGATTACGTTATCCCTGCAAACGACGACGCTAAGGATTCTGTTGAGGTTATCCTCGGTGCTTGCTGCACTGCTATTGCTGAAGGTTTGGAAGAACGTAAGGCTGAAAAGGCTGACGAAAAGGCTGCTGCTGAACAAGCTGAAGAAGCTGCTGAAGCTAAACCAAAGCGTGCTGCACGCAAGGCTGAAAAGGCAGAAGAAACTCCTGCTGCTGAATAAAGAATATTAAAACATTATTATATGGGCATTGGCGAACGCTCGTGAGGCATAATGCGACTCGCTACGTTTACCAACGCCCACATTTTTAATCATAAATTGAAAGGAAAACAAAATGGCTGTATCAATTGAAGATATTAAGAAACTTCGTGCCATGACTGGTGCTGGTCTTGCTGACGTAAAGAACGCACTCAATGAGGCTGAAGGAGATTTCGATAAAGCAAAAGAATTGCTCCGTGAACGTGGTTTGGCTATCGCTGCTAAGCGTTCTGACCGTGAAACTGCAAACGGTTGTGTACTCGTAAAAGCTGTTGATGGCTACGCTGCCATGGTAGCTGTTAAGTGTGAAACCGACTTCGTTGCTAACGGTAAGGACTTCATCGCAATGGTACAAGAAATTCTTGATGCTACTGTTGCTGCTAAGGCTAAGTCTATTGACGAAGTAAAGGCTTTGAAAATGGCTAACGGAGACGATGCTGCTACTGCTGTTCAACAACGTTCAGGTATCACTGGCGAAAAGATGGAAATCGATGGTTTCAACTTTATCGAAGGCGAAAACCTTTCTGTTTACGACCACATGGGCAAGCACACACTTGCTACTATCGTACAATTGAGCAACAACAACGAAGAAGCTGGACACAAAGTAGCGATGCAAGTTGCTGCTATGAAGCCAGTTGCTTTGAACGAAGCATCTGTTCCACAAGAAGTTAAAGACGAAGAATATAAGGTTGCTATCCAAAAGACTAAGGAAGAGCAAGTTGAAAAGGCTGTTGTAGCTGCAATCAAGAAGGCTGGTATCAATGCAAACCTCGTTGATAGCGAAGAACACATCGAGTCTAACATCAACAAGGGTTGGCTTACACGCGAAGATGCTGACAAGGCACTCGAAATCAAGAAAACTGTTGCTGAAGAAAAGGCTGCAAACTTAAACGAAAACATGATTGAGAACATCGCTAAGGGTCGTCTCAACAAGTTCTTCAAAGATAACTGTCTTGTAGACCAAGAATTCCAATTCGCTGATGGCGACAAAATCAATGTTGCTGATTGGTTGAAATCACAAAACAAAGACCTCGCAGTAGTTGATTACAAGCGTTTCACTCTTTCTGCTGAATAAGCAAACAGAAGAAGAAATTACTTCAAAAACAAATACAAAAGAACCGAAAAGCGCAATCTTTTCGGTTCTTTTTTTTTGACACTTTGTAAGGGCGTGATTCATCACGTTCCTAACATTCTAAGAATGAGGAAAGTTATAGCTATGAGGAACGTGATAAATCACGCCCCTACAAAGTAGCATTACTTGCAAAAACAACTATCTTGCATTAAAAAAAATAATATTACGTCAAATTAAGGACATTTGCTTCACGATTTTTCAAAACGCAAATTACCATAAGGAACGTAATATTACGGTAAATTAAAGACATTCGCTTCCCGATTTAAATTTGTGTTTCGAATTTATACATTTTGTATGAATTATTGAAAAAGTATATCCAAAACATAAACTCGTGTTAAATCCTTTTTTCTTACCACGAGTTACTACTTCTTTATTACTTTTGCAGCGTGTTTAATAACAATAACTAATTTAAAATGCGTGTGAAAAAGAAAAATTTTACTCAGTTTTGTAGCACTGCTTGCATCTTGACATTTCTTTTTTTCTCGTAACCTTTGGACATAAAAAAAGGAGTACCGCTGTACTCCAATCTTTGTTAACCTTAAATCTAATACTATGAAAAACACATTGCAAATGTAATGGAGTTTTTTCAAAGTTCAAAGGAAAAAGGTGTAAAACTTTGTATTGTTGCAATTTTATTGATATAAATCAAGAAGAAATGATATATTTGTTTTGTTTATGCTGTATTTTTGCAATTCAAAAAGCAATATTGCTTTCACATCGAAAGTTGTAGGAATAAAACAAAAAAAAAGATGTATTCTTGCGGAATACATCTTTTTTATGCTGTATAGAATAGGATTAACCTACTTGACTGCCTGGTTTTACTTCGCTCAATGTTGTCGTTACGCTGAGTGAACCATCAAAGTTTACGGCTGAAAGTATCATGCCTTGACTTTCGATACCCATCATTTTGCGAGGCGCAAAGTTGGCAACGAAGAGGACGTCTTTGCCGATAAGTTGTTCAGGTTCGTAGAAAGCAGCAATACCACTAAGGATTGTGCGCTCTGTACCTGTACCGTCGTCAATGGTGAATTTCAAGAGTTTTTTGCTCTTCTTTACCTTTTCGCAGTGAACAATGTGTCCCACACGAATGTCCATCTTTTCGAAATCTTCGAAAGCAACGTCTTTTTTAATTGGCTCAGCCTTGTAGTTGGCAGCTTCATTTGCCTTCTTTGTGTCTTCAAGCTTTTGGAGTTGGGCATCGATAGTTTCGTCTTCTATCTTTTCGAACAACAAGTGTGGTTCGTTCAACTGGTGTCCAGCAGCAAGGATATCGGTACTTCCGAGTTGTGTCCAATCGTATTCAGCAAGGTTTATCAAGTTTCTAAGTTCCTTGCTACTGAATGGTAGGAATGGCTCAAAAGCAATGCTGAGGTTAGCAACCAATTGGAGCGAAATGTTCAATATAGTTTCCACACGTTTTGGGTCGGTCTTCCAAACCTTCCAAGGCTCACATTCTGTGATGTAACGGTTACCGATTCGTGCCAAATTCATGGCTTCTTTTTGTGCTTCACGGAACTTAAATACATCAAGATAGCTTTCAACTTTTTCCTTAACGTCTTTAAATTCTTGAATTGTTTGACGGTCTACGTCTTGCAATTCGCCACAAGCAGGCACTATACCGCCCCAATATTTTTGGGTTAATTGCAAAGCACGATTGACGAAGTTGCCATATACTGCTACCAATTCGCTATTGTTGCGCTCTTGGAAATCCTTCCATGTGAAGTTGTTGTCCTTCGTTTCTGGCGCATTGGCAGTAAGCACATAACGCAGTACATCTTGCTTATTTGGGAAATCAACTAAGTATTCGTGCAACCAAACTGCCCAGTTACGGCTGGTCGAAATCTTGTCGTTTTCAAGATTGAGGAACTCATTTGAAGGGACATTATCAGGCAAAATATAGTCGCCATGTGCCTTCAACATGCTTGGGAAGATGATGCAATGGAACACGATGTTATCTTTTCCAATGAAGTGAACCAAGCGTGTTTCATCGTCTTGCCACCACTTTCCCATTTTCCAAAGCGTTCTGGATTGCTGTCGCAAAGCTCTTTTGTGTTTGAGATGTAGCCAATTGGCGCATCGAACCAAACGTAAAGTACTTTTCCTTCTGCACCTTCCACAGGCACAGGGATACCCCAATTGAGGTCGCGAGTCATGGCACGAGGTTGCAAATCCATATCCAACCAACTCTTACATTGTCCGTAAACGTTTGGTCGCCACTCTTTATGGTCGTTTAAAATCCATTGTTTCAACCATTCTTGATAATCGTTCAATGGCAAATACCAGTTCTTTGTAGTTTTAACGACAGGCTTTGACCCCGAAATGGTAGAGTGTGGATTGATGAGTTCCATAGGACTGAGGTCGCTTCCGCACTTCTCGCATTGGTCGCCGTATGCGTTTTCGTTATGGCAATGAGGACATTCGCCCATTACATAACGGTCGGCTAAGAATTGTTTTGCTTCTTCATCGTAAAGCTGTTCGCTTTCTTTTTCCAATGAGTTTGCCTTCATCGTAGAGTTTACGGAAGAAGTCTGATGCAAACTTATGGTGGGTTTCGCTCGTGGTACGACTATAAACATCGAACGAAATACCAAATTCCTCGAACGAATCTTTAATCATTTTGTGGGTAACGGTCGCACACTTCTTGTGGCGTAATGCCCTCTTTCTTTGCACGCAAAGTGATAGGCACACCATGTTCATCGCTACCTCCTACAAATAAAACTTCTTGTTTCTTCAAACGCAAGTAGCGCACATAAATGTCAGAAGGAACGTAAACCCCTGCAAGGTGTCCTATATGCACACCACCATTGGCGTATGGCAAAGCTGCCGTTACGGTGGTTCTTTTAAATTTCTTATCTGTCATAATCTTTTATTTTTCTATTTGCAAAGTTACATTAAATAGGTGGAATGACCTAATCTTTGTTTGTTGCGAATGATTTTAAAGCCTATGAAGGCTGAATAGTTATCGTATGCTAATAATTTTTGCACTCT
>NZ_UGTL01000005.1:0-15827 GCF_900454955.1 Prevotella disiens
AAGGGGAGAAAAAATGTATCATTGAAGCTGTTTTTACGCTTGCGAAAGGTGTCTTGATGATTTTAAAGGCGAATGGCATTGATTTGGATATTGATGAAACCATTTTGCGCCGTGAAATTAACGATAGTGAAAGTCGCGAGCATTATAAATGATACGCCTGTGTCGCTTACTTTGAGAGAGAATTGGGCGACCAGTTGGTAGATATTCATTCGCAACACCAAAATTTATTGTTGCAAAAAGAAGATTTTCAGCTTAATATTGTTGATATTATTGCCCGAAATGAACAAGAATTGCAGCATTATAAGGAGGCTTACACTGACTATAAAAATACCGAAAACGCTTAGCACAATTAAAAAAGCAGTTAGAAGAAAGTGCAGAAAACGAAGAATTATGCGCTTTCAATACGAAGAAATAGCCAATGCTAACTTGGAAAAGGAAGAGCAGGAAGAGTTGGAACAAGAGTAAAAACACTTTCACACGCCGAAGATATAAAAGTTTCGTTATACGATGCTGATAACGAACTGAATGAAGACGAAATGGGAGTGGTGAAAAAGCTAAAGAAAACTGCCGACTTTTTGTCTTCAATCACTGCGGTTTATCCTAAGGCTGAGGAAATTAGTCAGCGTTTAGATGCGGTCCTATATTGAGGTGAAAGACATTGCTGAAGAAGTGGGAATGGCAACAAGCGATGTGGATTTCGATCCTAAACGATTGGATTTTATTATGAGAAGTTGGATAAAATCTATCATCTGGAAAAGAAATTCCATGTAGAATCAATTGCCGATTTGTTGGATATTGCTAATGATTTAAAGACAAAATTGAGTGCAATCGACAATAGCGATGAAGCTTTAAACGAAGTTGAGGCGGAAGTAAAAGCCAAGGAAAAAAGATGTAAAGAGTTGGCAATTGCTTTGACAAACTGTAGACAAAAAGCTGCGAAAATCATCGAGCAGGATATGAAAGAAAAGCTTGTACCAATGGGAATTCCTAATATTCAATTCCAAATAGCCATGGACAGCAAACCATTAGCAAGTGATGGTGCCGATAAAGTGGAAGTTTTGTTCTCAGCGAATAAGAATAGTCCGTTGCAACCCATAGCACAAGTGGCGTCAGGCGGTGAAATTGCACGAGTTATGTTGGCTTTAAAGGCAATGATAAGTGGTGCAGTGAAATTGCCAACTATCATTTTTGACGAAATAGATACGGGTGTGAGTGGCAAAGTAGCACAACAAATGGCATTCGTTATGCAAGAAATGGGCAATAAAAACAAGCAAGTCATTTCCATTACACACCTTCCGCAAATTGCTGCGTTGGGTTCTACGCATTACAAGGTAGAAAAACGCGATACAGAAAAGGGTACTACGAGTAGACTAAGACAACTCTCTGAAGAAGAGCGAGTAACCGAAATAGCACAAATGCTTTCGGGAACTGATATTTCTGAGGCAGCATTGATGAATGCACGCGAACTTTTAAAAATAAATTGATTATAACTTAAATAGAATATGAAATTACGAAAGATATTTTCTTTGCTTTTTGTCATGTGTTTTTGCGGCACATTGTTTGTAAATGCACAATCGTCGGCTGTGAAAAAGGTAGCCGATGCCACATTTACGCTTACAACTTTCGATAAAGAAGGTTCGATAATGTCTACGACCAATGGTGTTTTTGTTTCTTCCGATGGTGTCTGTGTAAGTACTTGGAAACCATTTATAGGAGCTGAAAAGGCTGTGATTATTGATAACAAAGGACAAAGATATGATGTTGAAATGTTGTTAGGCGCAAATGAAATTTACGACATTGTAAAGTTCAAAGTCAATGCAAAAACAATTGCAGCAAAGCTATCGTCAAGTGTTTCTGATAATTCTGAAGCGTGGATAGTTCAGCCTTCTAAAGTGGGAATGCCAGAAAAAGCGGTAGTTTCGAAAGTAGAAACTTTTATGAATAAGTATAATTATGCTGTACTTAACACTTCCGCACCAGAGAAAATGAATGGTGCTCCTGTGGTAAATGCACAAGGACAAGTCATCGGTATTTATAATAATTCGGGCGAATTGCGCAGCTCTACCGATGCAGGCTATGCCGTAGATTTTAAGCTTGTAGGACTTTCTCAAAATGATTTGACCATGCAGCAATGTGGTATTTGTGTTGGATTGCCTGATAATTCAGATGAGGCTGTCATTGCTTTGATGTTGTCTTCACGAGCAAAAGAGACGATAAAGCAACAACTTCTAAATGAGTTTATCAAGAAATTCCCAACGCTTAACAATGGATATTCTATGCTTGCAACCGATTTGATAGTGAAAGGTGATATTGCAAATGCCGATAAAATTTTGACAGAAGCAATCTCAAAAGCTACTGCCAAAGACGAAGCCCACTATAATTATAGTCGCCTGATTTATAAAGGAATAACACTTCCTTCATTAAAAGACAAGGTGAGTGCGCAAGGGTGGACGTTAGATAAAGCTATGAATGAGGTTGAAAAGGCTATAAAAGAAAAGGAATTGAATGTTTATAAGCATCTTAAAGCGCAAATTTTATATGCAAAAGGTGATTACAAACAAGCCAAAGACGGTTTTGAAAGTCTAACAAAAACTGATATAAAGAATCCAGAACTTTATTTGGAATTAGCACAATGTGCTGAACAAATGAAAGGAAATGATGATGAAATATTGGGGTATTTGAACAAGAGCATTGAACTTTGCGATACGCCTTATGTGCAAAATGCAGCACCTTATTTCTTTGCTCGTGCGCAGCAATACGACAAAATGGGGCAATATCGTGCAGCAATGAAAGACCTTTATGTTTATGAATTTCTGAACAGAGGGCGTCTTGATGCTTCGTTTTATTATATGCGTGAGCAAATAGAAGTAAAAGGAAAATTATGGCAACAAGCGATGCAAGATATTTTAATTGCCACACAGCTTGCCCCAGAAGAACCTATGTATTTTGCAGAAACAGGCAATTTATTCTTGCGATTAGGCAAATATGACGACGCTATTTTGGCTGCCCAAACTGCAGTAAAGCTAAATTCCGAATATTCTGAGGCTTATTTGATACTTGGAATTGCACAATGTAAAAGCAATAAAAAAGACGAAGGAAAGGCAAATATAGAGAAAGCAAAAGCATTAGGTAATCCCCAAGCTGATAACTTCTTGAAGGGATTACAATAAAATAAATACGCAATTATTTGGTAAAAACGAATAAAAGCAGTAATTTTGCACCCGAATTTAGGGGTTCCGTAGCTCAGTTGGATTAGAGCAACAGCCTTCTAAGCTGTGGGTCTTGGGTTCGAACCCCAACGGAATCACCACGCTATGAAAAGAGGATGTCAGCAATGATTTCCTCTTTTTTCATTTATCAATGCGGAATAGTAGGATTGGAAAGAATGGGTCGGAACTGAATGGAAGATTATAATTGCATTAAGCGCAACGGGTATTGAGCATTTTTAGCCTACTAAATGTCCATGACGCCTGAAGATATAAGAAGAGGAACTTTTCGGAGTTCCTCTTTTTTTTTGTTCAAATAGCCTTGCATTTGTTCATATTCGGTTATAATTCTGTTTTTATCTTAGCTTTTTTCTTTACCTTTGCAAACGATGTGCAAATCAGTGCATTATTTTATAGTTCATCTAAGCGTATGTCAAATCAAAATTCTAACAAGAAAATATCTCCTTGGGCGTGGGTTTCTACGCTTTATTTTGCCGAAGGTTTACCTTATGCAGCCGTTACTTTAGTTTCATTGGTATTTTATCAGCAAATGGGATTGACCGATGCTGAAATCACTTTTTACACCTCTTGGTTC
Organism: Prevotella disiens; assembly: GCF_900454955.1. Lineage (NCBI taxonomy): Bacteria > Pseudomonadati > Bacteroidota > Bacteroidia > Bacteroidales > Prevotellaceae > Prevotella > Prevotella disiens. Next base: position 3,802 of record NZ_UGTL01000005.1, read on the forward strand.
TATCTTCCATGGGTTATCAAACCATTATGGAGTCCGTTTTTAGATTTAACCCAAGTTTAACACCTATCATCGTAGAATCTTGCTATTATTATACTTTTTCAGTTTTGGCTATGGACTCTGTGTCCTACAAATTTTTATTTTTCTGAATGGTGCATATTTCAGTTTTAATTTATCATATATAGCAGTTGCCTGCTTTGAGGGATTGCTGCATTGTCGCATCTGTACGATGTCTCCTAACGGGTTCCTACCTTCCGTGGTTACAAGTTTCTGGGTGCTCATCCTCCGCACGATTTCGGTCCAATAGCAGGATTCGCCTTCTCGCTTCAACTGGCAGCGGATGGTATTTACCACCCAGTAGGCAAGCAGACCGAAGAAAAGATGCGCATCGCTCCGGTCATCGGTCTGATGGTATATAGGACGGAGGTTCAGGTCGGTCTTCAACTGCCTGTTGGTACATTCGATTTCCCGTATGAGGTTGTAATAGTCCCATGTGGTACGCTCATCGAGTGTTTCTACATTGGTCCGTAGGAAGTATACGCCGTGTCCGGACTCGATGGCTGAGAGGTCTTTGAGCTTCCAGTCTACACGTAGCATTTCCTTTGGTTTTTCTTCGTTTCTAATGTAGTCTATCGCATAGTATCTTGCGATAGAAGGATATTTCTGTATGGCTCGTCCCGTACGCTCTACAACCTTCTCGTAGAGTTTCGTTCCACCTTTCTTTGCAATACCATCATTTATCTTCTTCAGCTCTGTCTCAAACCTTTCACGCCAAAGTTTGTTCATTGACGATTCGGTCATAGCCTTAGATGGAGAGGTTATCTCAAGATAGTAGTCCTCACCTTCGGTGTGTACCTTGTTGAGCGTTATTGTTTGCTTTCGGGCGTCTTTTACCATCACGCTCTTATGGTCCTCACTGAGCGTGTAATCTTTCAGCTTGGTGCGAGATACGCAGAGATAGTTGTAACCCTTTGCCTTAATAAGATTTAGATTCTCTCCGGTTGCAATACCTGCATCCATCACAATAAGCGATTTTTCTTTTTGTACAGGATTCTTGTCTGCCAGCGTATCTATCATATCAGGCAGTGATTTAGGGTCAGCCGTATTACCTTCCAGGATAGAAGAATAGCGTATGAAGCCCTCCTTATTGATACACAGGGCCAGGACGAGAAGTTTACAATCTGATCGCTTCTCTTTTGACCTACCAAACTGTGCCTTCTTGCTTTCACGCTTACTACCCTCAAAGTAGAAATTTGTCAAGTCAAAGAGCATCAGCTTGTTATCTATATTAAAAAGGTTATCTGTTACATTGCACAAGTGACATTCTATCTTCTCTTTGAGTTCATAGAGTTTGTCCGTTACCTTGTACAGGGCATTGATACCCGGAGTCCAGTCTTGCGAACTAGTGTAAAGTTCGGCGGCAGCCGAATTATCCCTGAGATAATAATACGAGGAACGTTCAGACACGGCATACACAGTCCGGATGATGAGCGCAGAGAGTGCGGTGTGGATAGAATGGTTGCTCCATCCTTGGTCACGCAGGAACTCTTCCAGTCCCAGCTTATCAATGGTCTGCTTACAGAGCCATTCTGCACCAACATTCCTTGCGTCAGTATGTTCTGCCGTAGCAAGATCGATATAACGTTCAGACTCCTTTCTTGCTTTCTGTTCCTTCTTATCGAATCTATCAATTCCACCTTCCTCTTTCATCCGCTGCCACCACTCATCCGCCTTAGCCTGTTCCAGTTCAGTAAGTCCCTCCAAATGCTTGCCAAATAAAGAATTAGTTCCTCTGTTCTTAAAACGCTCTGTAAGTGCAAAAGCAATCCTTCTCACCTGCAAGGCTGTGAGAGAAGGTTCAAAACCAATATTGAGCAGAATGAGCGAATGTACGTGTCCAGCCACGTCACGATATGACTCTTTTAGTCTATAATAAAGAGCCTTTTCACCAGTTGCCGGATTAAAACGTGTCTGTACATTTGCGTGCATAGGTGCAAAGTAACAAAAAAAAATTGATATGCTGGTGTCCTACAAATCAGATTTACTCCGTATTCAGAAAACGCTACGGCTGATTATTAAGTACTTAGCAAACCTGAAACCCTCAAAACACACTGAAAATTTATGAAAAATAATTATGCCCGTTAAACTTGGGTTAATTCGTACCAAACGGTGGTGGGTTTTATCTATGGAAATGTTACTTGGAGCAGCTTTTGCAGGTGTTGCATTTACTATTAATACTTCATTTTGGCTGCAAGGAACTATTTGTTTCTTTTGGCTTTTGGCTTTTTCCAGTGCTACGCACGATGTGGGAGCCGACGGCTTTTATATGTTAGGATTGGACGCTCACGAGCAAACTTTCTTTGTTGGCATTCGTTCAACCTTCTATCGCATTTCTATGGTTGTGGGAAAAGGTGGTTTGGTTGCCCTCGCAGGCTTGTTGCAAGAATATATGAAAGTGCAACTTTCGTGGGCTTTAGTATTCTACGGATTAGCTGCAATGTTCATAGGATTAAGCCTTTACCATAAATATGTCCTACCTAAACCTGATGCTGATGCCGAGCATTCAACGCTTTCGGTTACCGAATTATTGAACGAATTTGTAGGAACTTTCGTAAGTTTCTTCCGTAAAAAGCAAATCATTGTGGCTATTGCTTTTATGCTTTTGTTCAGATTACCAGAGGCTTTGCTTAATCCTGTTGCCCCATTGTTCTTGCGTGCTGATGTTGCAAAAGGTGGATTAGGACTTTCATTAGAGGCTTTTGGTGTGGCAAATGGCATTGTCGGAGTTGTGGGACTGCTCATAGGTGGTATATTAGGCGGATTAATGGCAAGCAAAGATGGATTAAAAAAATGGCTTTGGACGATGACTTTTGCAATAACCTTACCCAATATAGCTTATGTTTACCTTGGTTTTGTCATGCCACAAAGTATTTTTGCGGTTAGTGCTGCCATTTTCATTGAAAATTTTGGTTATGGTTTTGGTTTTAGTGCCTATATGTTATTTATGTTATATTTCAGTCAGGGCGAACATAAAACCAGCCATTATGCACTCTGTACAGGCTTTATGGCATTATCAATGATGTTACCTGGATTTTTTGCAGGTGCTTTAGCCGATGCCGTAGGTTACAATATTTTCTTTGTTATTGTTATGGCTTCTTGTCTTTTCCCTTTCATTGTTGCATCAATGTTAAAGATAGACCCAGCATTTGGGAAGAAAGGTAGAATATAAAGGTCCGAAAAGCCATATCAAAAGCCCCAATCCTCATCGTTTGAGGAGGGTTAGGGTAAAAAACTGCTATGGGGTAAAGGAATACCGCATGATACTCTATTCTGCCGACTGAAATACAGTAAACGAAGCACCAGGAATTTTCTGCCCCCAAGCCTCAAAGCATATTCCTCTTTCTTCTTTGATATCATTTTTTTCTACGAGTACTCTAATGTGTCTTTTATCCTTTGAAACAATAAAGGTAATCCAATCATAGTGAATTTTCTGTGTTCCATCACTTAAGGTAGAGATTTGTATCTTCTCTTTTTTTATAGTTCCATCTTCATTATAATCTTCAGTATGCTTAGTGTGTGTAAAAGGATATTTTTCTAACCCTTTAAATGTCCATGAGATTTTTTTTATTTTTATTTGCACAGATTGCTCTCCTCCCTTTGCATCGAAAAAGAGTTTAGGAGTATTAACTTGAGGTTCTCCACTAATGTCATCGCATGATGATAGCATGGAAAGCGAAAAGAGTAAAATTAGCGTTAAGATGTGTTTCATACGTTTAATTGTTTCTTGGCCATAAAATTAAATATGCAACTTTAGAACGATAGTCCATTGCATCATTACTTCCTGTATATTTAAATTCATCATTTACATTTTGAACATATAAATAATAACCATTTGAAAGACCACCCCAACCAGCATTAACATGATAAAGATGTCTTATTCCATTTCTCCACTTTTTAAATAAGCCTGTTCCAAGAAAGCCACTGCCTTTTATTCTTTTTGTAAATTCTACCATTCCATCAATAACGAATGTATTATAATTAAGGCTACCAGCAGAGGCTGTCATTATGACAAAGGCATTTGGATGACTGAAAAAGTCTCTTGCGACTTTTTTGTCTTCAGACCAACCATACCCATCAAAGTCTCCATCACCAACGATACAATTGTCATATCGTGATTCAATATTTCCACCAATAATTTTTCTTAAAAATTTTGTAGCATTAATATTAAATACCATTGTACCTTTCTTAAGGTAAGTAGGCTTACAATTTGCAGCAAACCAACCAAGAAATCTCTTTCTTTCAATTCTCCAGTATTCCGAATTTTCCATGTTCTCCCAAAGAACTTTTTCTCCATTTGAGTACTTTAAATCTTTAAATCCAGGAAAATTCCTTAAGGCATACATAACTTGTCCAAAAGCAACAGGAGTGCATCCAAAAGCCGTTGCCTTACCAGCTGTGCTTCTTAAAGAAATAGAGATATTAGCAGAGATATTATTTATACCTTTATTAAAGTATGCTATAGCATACGGTACTCCATTGGCATTAAAATAAAAATTATCTCCATCTACATGTTGAGTCCAATTTGTTGTTAGGCGAATTCCTGTCTGTCTTTGCATCGCCCAACCATCTCGTAGCATATTATTTATTGCATTTTCGGTATTCTCACCTGGATATCCTTTATGCCCCCTTGTTGTATTTTGGGGTAAACTTTCTCTTATTGTATTATTAAAATCGTTTATTTCCATATTGCTTCCTCTAACCATACCAACTATACGAGAGCGTAAAGTTTCATTATTGTATAAGTCGGTTTCCTTAAACTCTCCTGAGTCTAAAATAGCATAAAGGGGAAAGGTTCTATTGTCTTTTGACACTATCGCATAACCCTGTTTATTCTTGAAAGTAATAACATAGAATTTTTCTGCGAATGTGTTCAGAAAATCATTAGTTCTGGTTTTGGGATTTCTTTCTAAATCTATAACTTGTTCAATACTCCTTGTGTCTTTTGAACTACGTGTTGAGATACTGTTAGAAAGAAATTCTCTTACAGCACTTTGTGCTTCAGAAGGTGTTCTTGTGAAAGGAGATGATTTTGTCTCAGACGTTTGCATTTCTTTACACTTTGTTGCAACATAGTTTCGTCTTGTTGACAACTTACGATTGTACTCATAATTATACAGAGTAATGAGTACTTGGTTAATTTTTTTATGAACATAATTTTTTATATCATATTTTAATATTATATTAATGTATCATAGTTTTTTATATTACCTGCAAAGATAATATATTACTTCCTAACTACAAATATTTTACATCATTTTTTTATTTGTTGTTTACAACAATAGTTAGGGCGCAGAGTCAACCATGCAAGTTCGTGGTATAGAAAAAACTCCTGCAAGTCCATTGAATTTGACGATAATACTCTTTTTGAAGTCTCTCGACCCTGTTTTTTCAAAAAAGAGACAAAGAAGTCCCCTTAGGAATTTCATTATGTTTTTAGCGAAGAAGCAAGCTCCTATCCATGTGTCAGCCGTATCGTTTAGTTTCGCCCGGATGTTGTTTGCCCGGTAAATCCTCTTGGAGGTTCCAAACGTGGCTTCAATCCAGTTCCTCTCACCGACAGCCCTTCTCTTGTCCTCCGCATGCTCATCGTTTTCTTCTTTCGGTGGCCGACCAAGCGGATGGTTGTAACAGTCAACGTGGCATGCCTTGATATACTTTCTGTTCTCCTTTCCAAGGTAGAGTTTGTCGGCCTGAACCTCCCGCAGGAGCATGCCGAAACGCTTTTTGTAGAGTTCCATCTGGGTGACGAGGTCGGACGACTCGTTGTATGCGTCCCAGCTGAGATGATCCACATAAGTGTAGCCGTTGACGATGCTGGCACCAACCTTTGCCCCAAACTCGACCTTGGCCTTTGCCTTGCCCCTGACGATGGGACGGAGGTGAGGTTGGTAGATACTGATGATGCGGTCGGCACATCTGCGGACATTCTGCTCGAACATCATTTTCTGCTGCTCGAACATCTTGAATGCTGCATTGAGGCATTTGAAGTCATGCCGACTGAAACATGAGAGAAGGTCACTTGTGTGTCTACCGAGAAAATCAAGAAACGTTTGGAAATCAGCCTTCAAGCAACGTATCTGGATCAGCCTGGTCTTGTCTATGAGCTTCTTTCCCTTGCGCTTTTTCTTAATCAAGCAGATGAAAGCCTGGCTTGCTTCCATCCACCTCTGCAAGCATCAAGGTAAGCATGTTGAAGAAATCATGGTCAAGACGCTTGCGGACAAGGACGAACAACTCGGGAACGAATACCGGCTTTTCCGTGAACTTGTCAAGACCGAGCAGATATTGCATGTAAGGGTTCTCCTGAATGGCCTGAATGGTCTTCTCGTCACTCAAATTCTCCACATGCTTCACTATCAAGACACCTACCACCATGCGGACCGGTTTGTTGCTTGCACCGCAATGACTGTTCTTCAGGTGCTTGTTATATTCCTTCTCAATCCTGTCCCATGGAAGGTTGTCTGCAAGTTTGACCCAGCGGTTCAACTTGCTCAATCCTGAGAGGGACTCTTGGAGTTCAAACAAGTCGTGACTACGATATTGAGAGTAGTATTTCATTGTGCTTCGTTAATATTTTAACAACCAAAGTAGTCATTTTTGGTGAATTACACAAATAAAATAAGGCATATATTGTTGAATATCAGTGGCTTATATTTATTTAGTAGGCCCTAGATAAGTTTTTATTTTTGTGCCGAAATAGTCAAATTAGATGAATGTAGGAAGTCGAAAGCAAGTAAATGTTACCTGCTCGTTTTCAAATCGTTCCACAAGTTACTTTCTGATAATCAAAAGACGCTGATTATCAATTCTATAAATCCTATTATTTGCTTTTATGCGGAAACATCGAAGAATCCGAATTTATCAAAGATTCGAATCTATCGCCTCTTCATCCAACTTGTCTTTGTTACTCCAAAAGCGGAAATTTTTGACCAATTTTATATCTGTTTGAAAATCACAGGGTTACAAGTCGTTTTTTTAGACTATTGTTTTGCGTTTCAAAACAATAGGTTTTGGAGTTCAAAACAACCTGTTTTGAAACGCAAAACAGGTTGTTTTGAAAATAGCCTTATTTGCCATTAATTTGCCATTGTTCTAAAATCCATAAATCTGCTATAATAATTTGGGGTAAAATATTAAAATTTTATTACAATTTTACAGTTTTTCAATCAACACTTCCAACAATCGTGGTAGAGCATAATTGTTAAGTTCATTTTCATTTATCCATATAAAATCCTCGGAAAGGGTAGGGCGTGTGTTGGTTTCTAAGAGATAAAAATCAGCCAAAATAATTTGGTGTGTAAGAATATGCTTTATCTTGCTAACTAAAAGTTGCAGTTTTTTCTTTTTCCTTTTCTACCATTTCCAGCGTTGGGAGTTCCCAAAGTCCTTGCCAAATATCACCTTTGCCCCGTTTGCGAATGGCAATTTTATTTTTACACCTTATATATATAAAGGAGAACTTCCGTTCCTTCTGTTTTATTTTTTTCGATTTTATAGGCAATTCAGTTATTTTATGGTGTCGCATAGCAAGCAAGTTTCAACAAGTGGACACGATAAGCAATTAGGCGAAGTGGGGGTACATTGCATAGCCCCAAAGTCCATAATACCTTGATTGTAGGCTGCGGGGGCATCTTTTGCTAAATATTCCTCAGCCATAGCCTTAAATAGCTTTTTCCCTTCAGTAGAATCTATTGGGGTGTCAATACCAAAGTAACGAGCAAGAACCCGATAACATTTCCGTCAACAACCGCTTTCTCTTCTCCGAATGCTATTGATGAAATAGCGCAAGCAGTATATTCGCCAATTCCACTAAGTTTTATTAACTCGTTGTATATCAATGGGAAATGTCCTATTTCTACGATTTGTTTTGCCGCTTTGTGCAAATTTCTTGCTCGTGAGTAGTAACCTAAGCCTTGCCATTCCCTTAAAACTTCGTCTTCTGTGGCCTTAGCTAAGTCTTCTACCCGTGGCCAACGCTTCATGAAACGTTCCCAATAAGCAGTGCCTTGTGCTATTCTGGTTTGCTGCATGATAATCTCACTCAACCAAATGGCATACGGATTTTTGGTTCTACGCCATGGTAAATCTCTGCCATTTTCGGCATACCATTGTAATATAGTATTTGTGAAGTCCATTTTGCAAAGTTACTTAAATACTTGAAGAAAGTAGTTCAAAAATTGTTTATTCACCTAAATTTGTTTTTTTTGTCCTATGAAGTGTAGAAACGGCGTAATGCGGAGGCGAAAAGTTCTGATGAATAAAATTAATCTTGCATAGAAAAAATATTTTCCAATCTGTTACGCAAAAATAGAAATGATATGAAAAAATCAATTTACGCCATATTAGTGGCAGTTTTTGTGCTTATGATAAGCTCATGCACAACCAAACAAAGTGCAATGAATAGTCTTGAGAACTTCTCTTATGAATTGCGTGACCATAGTCGTTACTATAACGCAGAGCAGTGGAAGAAGTCTTTCGATAGATTTGGACATATTAGAAAGAACATAGCAAAACACGATTATACCGCAAGCGAGAAGATGAAAATCGGAAAATTGGAAGGGCAATGTGCTAAATACATGGCACAAGGAGCCAAAGATGGCATTCTTGATAATGTAACAGAATGGGCCAGTGAGTTGCAAGGTATATTAGATGCTTTTGGAATAGGGAAGTAGTTTGGTAGGAAAGGTAACGTTTGGAGGATAAGTCGGACGAGTCGGACAAGTCAGACGAGTCCGGTTTTGACTTAAAACATTTTGCGAATAACGCAATAATGTCTATCTTTGATATGTATTCGCAATGATTTTCCTATATAATGTGCGTTCTCTTCAACTTGACTTCGAGCAAGAATCTTACTTGATTTATATTTTTTTTGTGTTATTCTCTTGTTTTAGCGTGTTGTTTTTCGTATCTTTGCACATCAATTTGAAATACAAAAGTACAAATGGCTGGTACAAAAAAAATTAAGACAGCATTAATCTCCGTATTCCACAAAGATGGATTGGACGATATTTTGAAGAAGTTGCACTCTGAAGACGTTAAGTTTCTTAGCACTGGCGGTACACGAGAGTTTATCGAATCATTAGGCTATGAATGCCAAAAGGTTGAGGACTTAACTACTTATCCATCAATTTTGGGTGGTCGAGTAAAGACCTTGCACCCTAAAATATTTGTGGTATCTTAGCACGTCGCAACTTTGAAAGTGACCAACAACAAATGGAACAATATGAAATTCCGTCAATCGACTTGGTTATAGTTGATTTGTATCCATTTGAACAAACCGTAGCAAGTGGAGCAAGTGATGCTGATATAATTGAAAAGATAGATATTGGTGGTATTTCGTTGATTCGTGCTGGTGCAAAGAACTTCAATGATGTTATTATTGTGCCAAGCAAAGCTGAATATCCAGTATTGCTTCAGTTGCTCAATACACAAGGTGCACAATCAGAATTGGAAGATAGAAAGATGTTTGCCGAACGTGCCTTTGGTGTAAGTAGTCAATATGACACCGCAATTCATCAATGGTTTTCAAAGTAAACTATTAAGTTGCGTATAGAAAGCAGCAAGAATAGTAAAAAAGTAAATAAATAGACAATGGGATAATACCCATTTTTACTTCATATATTCAAATTTTTAGAATGGGATTTTTTTCATTTATCCAAGAAATAGCAATGGACTTAGGTACCGCTAACACCATTATTATCAGTGATGATAAGATTGTTGTTGACGAACCTTCAGTAGTTGCGCTCGACCGTCGAACAGACAAGATGATTGCTGTTGGCGCCGATGCAAAGATGATGTACGAGAAGGAACATCCAAATATTCGTACGATTCGCCCACTACGCGATGGCGTAATTGCCGATTTTACCGCTTGTGAGCAGATGATGCGAGGACTTATTAAGATGGTACATAGTGGTAATCGCTTGTTCTCACCATCTTTGCGAATGGTTATTGGAGTGCCTTCAGGTTCTACGGAAGTAGAATTACGTGCTGTGCGCGACTCTGCTGAGCACGCTGATGGTCGTGATGTTTATCTAATTTTCGAACCTATGGCAGCAGCCTTGGGTATGGGGCTTGATGTTGAGGCGCCAGAAGGTAACATGATTGTTGATATTGGCGGTGGTAGTACTGAAATTGCAGTTATTTCCTTAGGTGGAATTGTTTGCAATAACTCTATTCGTGTTGCAGGCGATGATTTAACAGCTGATATTCAAGAGTATATGAGCCGTCAGCACAATGTGAAAGTCAGTGAACGTATGGCTGAACGAATTAAAGTTCATGTCGGCTCTGCTTTGACAGACTTAGGCGAAGAAGCACCAGAAGACTATATAGTACATGGTCCTAACCGCATTACCGCATTGCCAATGGAAGTGCCTGTATGTTATCAAGAAATTGCACACTGCTTAGATAAAACGGTTGCAAAGATTGAAAATGCCGTGCTTTCAGCTTTGGAGAGTACTCCTCCAGAATTGTATGCTGATATTGTAAAGAACGGAATCTACCTTAGTGGTGGAGGAGCGTTGTTGCGTGGTATTGACAAGCGATTGACTGATAAAATCAACATACCATTCCACGTTGCTGAAGACCCATTGCACAGTGTGGCTAAGGGTGCTGGAATCGCATTGATAATGTAGACCGTTTCTCATTCCTCATGAGATAACAAGATAAAATGCTGACTATTGGTGTTGGAAAATTCCGATGGTCAGTGTGTTTTATCTAAATAGTAAGCATGAATAACCTAACTGAGTTTCTTGCCAAATATAAGCATTGGTTTCTTTTTGTTTTGCTGGAAGTTGCCAGTTTGGTACTCTTATTCCGCTTTAACAACTATCAAGGTAGTGTGTGGTTTACCTCTGCCAATATTTTAGTCGGGAAAGTCTACGAAATAAGTTCTTCGGTAACATCTTACTTCTCAATGGGTAAGATTAATAGCCAATTGACCGAGCGAAACGTAATGTTAGAACATCAGGTTGAGGAGCTATCAAAGAAACTTTACGAGAAGACACTCGACCCACAATATAAGCAAAAAGGACAATATCGCTTTCTTTCTGAATTTAAATTGATTCATGCAAAAGTAGTTTCTAACTCACTTGATAAGAACGAAAACTTCATTACCATTGATAAAGGTTCATGGGACGGAGTGAGAAAAGATATGGGTGTTGCTTGCGGAAATGGAGTTGTTGGCATTGTTTATATCGTTGGTACTCATTATTCTATTGTGCTTCCAGTGTTGAATGCGAAGTCAAATATTAGTTGTTCTATTCAAGGGCGAAACTATTTTGGCTATTTGCGATGGAATGGTGGGGCAAAAAATGTGGCATATCTTGATGATATTCCGCGCCATGCAAAATTTAAATTGGGCGATAGAGTTATCACAAGTGGTTATTCTTCTATCTTCCCAGCAGGCGTTTTAGTTGGGAAAGTAAAACATGTTTATAATTCCGAAGATGGTCTTTCTTATCGAGTAGCAGTGCAGTTGTCTACTGATTTTGGAAATCTACGTGATGTTTGTGTCATTGATGATGCCTCTATTAGGGAGAAAAAGAAGGTAATGGACATTGCGAAAGATTCTATTAAGCAGTTGAACACTGATTTTAGCACAACCGATTAGAATGGAAAAGACATAAATTCTTCGTGCTAATTTAAGTAATGTGTATTAAATTTTGCAGAGAGTTTTCTAAATAGCTGTCATATAAATTAAAGAATGAGTATAGATTTTGTAAAAAGTTTGGCTTGGTTTTTGGTATTGGTACTTGCTCAAGTGTTTGTACTAAACCATATCCATTTATTTGGTATTGCAACGCCTTTACTCTACATTTTTTTATATTTTTATTTAGAAGGAACTTTCCACATTGGGCAATTCTTCTTTCAGGCTTTATCATGGGTGTGGTGATAGATACCTTTACCAATACGCCAGGTGTTTCTTCAGCTTCTTTAACATTGATAGCTGCGGTACAACCTTATGTGTTACG
>NZ_UGTL01000004.1:0-10722 GCF_900454955.1 Prevotella disiens
CGACTTACGATTTGAACTATGCCAACCATATCACGCAGATTAAGCAACAACTCGGAAGCGGTGAAGCTGTCTCTGACTATACTTATGATGCTTACGGCAACATTATCAAGACTACGCTTCCTGCTAACAGCAAGGGACAGCGCATGTGGTACACCTACCGCTATGAGCCGGTGATGAATATGTATGTGGAGCGCATAGACGATGCATTTGGCTACCGTAGCGAGGCAGCCAACTTCGACTACCGCTATGGTATGGCACTCCGCCGTATGGATCTCAACCACTTCTATTATGAACGGATATTAGACAACCTCGGACGTGTGAAAGCTGTGCGTGGTCCTAATGAGTTGGCAACAGGTGTGCCTTACATCATTGCCTTTGACTATCAGCCTAAGGCTACTTTCGGCACCCAATGGCATCAACTGCACCTGCTTACGCAGTGACGAAGCATTACGACATACAGCACCCAAGCGATGATATGGAGACCGTCACCTTCGTGGACGGTTTCGGACGTCCCGTTCAGGTGAAGAAGACGGTGTGGTAACGACAGCTGCCAAGGGCAGTGCACCCAAGGACGAAACCGTGATGATTGTCAGCGGACGCAATGTCTATGACGCTTTCGGTCGTGTGACGAAGGCATACTATCCAACAACAGAGGCAGTGGGCAAAAAGACAACTTTCAACAAGGCTTTTGATAACGTGTCGCCAACCGTAACGGTTTACGACGTGCTTGACCGTGCCATGAAAGTAACGCTTCCTGATAATGCTGAGACCAAGACGGAGTACTCTACGGACGCAGGTAGCAATGCACTCGTAACGACTGTTACTGATGCGTTGGGTAATCGTCAGGCAACCTATACCGACGGTAGTGGCAAGACCGTGAAGACCGAGCAACTCAGCGGACCTGACGGTACGATTACCACCTCCTTCGAATATGATGGGATAGACCGCCTCGTCAAGGTAACAGACACTGAGGGCAACGTAACGACATCCGTCTATGATATGGGCGACCGTCGCACTGAGGTAAACCACCCTGCAAGCGGTATCACCACCTTTACCTACGATGCTTTGGGCAATGTGCTCACCAAGCAGACAGCCAACCTCAAAAAGGAGGGCAAGACTATCAATTACGAGTACGATTACGGTCGTCTGACGGCGATTAATTATCCTGACCATCCGGAAAACAACGTGAAGTACCATTATGGTGGCATCAACTCTTCGTACAACCGTATCGGCAGACTGATGCTTCGTGAGGACGGCAGTGGCGCGATCGAGTATTACTATGGTAAGATGGGTGAGGTCTTGAAGACGGTGCGCACGCTGATTGTACCTAATCAGGCAGTGGCAACCTACGTAACACAGTGGAAGTACGACAGCCATAATCGCCTATTGGAAATGATTTACCCCGATGAGGAGAAAGTAACCTACGGCTACAACCTCGGCGGACAGGTAGACCATGTGCGTGGTTACAAGTCCTATGGCTACGACTATGTGAACAAGATAGGCTATGACAAGTTCGAGCAGCGCACCTATCTGAAGTATTGTAACGGAGCGGAGACCTTCTACAGCTACGACCCTGCACGCAGACGGTTGCAGAACCTCGTGGTGAATGCTAAGGCAGGCACCATCATGGACAATGCATATAGTTATGATGCAGTGAGCAACGTGCTCGGTATTAAGAACAATGCTCCACTCCCACAGAGTGGTAAGGCAGGCGGACAGATGAGCCACAGTTATACTTATGACCCATTGTATCGTTTGGCAAGCGCAACAGGTACTTATAAGGGAACGGACAATAAATCCGCTTCTTATACGTTGTCTATGGGCTACGACAATATGCACCGTATCACGAGTAAGAAGCAACATCTCACGCAAAATAACGTGCAGTTCGACGGCACGCTCAACGCAGGCTATGAACTCACCTATACTTATCAAAAGGCAGATGGTAAGAAGTTCCAACTCGACAATGTTCGTGATATTAACTACCGCACGGAAGAAACTCCTACGGACAGCACGAATATTAACAACGGACACAAGTACACCTATGATGCCAACGGAAATCTTGTTTACATTAACACCTCTCGTGTAAAGAAAGACAACAAGGAAGACGACAAGGCCAGTGAGCAGAAGTACAAGTGGGATGAGGAGAACCGCTTATTAGCAGCCGACGAGAATGGTTTTGTGAGCAACTATTGGTATGATGCCGACGGCGAGCGAACGGTGAAGACCTCAGGCGAGAACGAAGCCATCTATGTGAACTCTGAGTTCTCTGGAGGCAATACTGGTACGGCAAGGTTCAGTCTCTATGTTAGCCCATACTTGGTTGCAGGGCAAGGCGGCAAGTACACCAAGCACATCTATATCGGTAGTCAGCGTATCGTCAGCAAGCTTGGCGACTTGGCATCTTATGGCGCAGACCCAAGACGAATACCGTATGCAGGCAATGAAGCTGATGGTCTTACCATTAACTACAAGGATAAGTACAACCAGCAGTTACAATCCATTAAAGACAATTACAAAACGTTTGACTTGCCATATAATGGTAAGGACAACGACGACTATGTGAATGGTCAGGGCTTCTGCTGCAACGACGGTACACCGGAGGCAGCACAGGCTCGTACAATGGCACGCACAAGAGCTGTAAACGGCAACTTTAAGCCCAACGACGACTACGAGAAGATGCAGTTCTTCTACCACCCTGACCACTTAGGCAGCAGTAATTACATCACCAACTTGGACGGCGAAGTATCGCAGCATATCGAATATGTACCATTTGGAGAGGTGTTCATAGAAGAACGCAACAACACTTGGAATACCCCTTATCTCTTTAATGCGAAGGAATTCGATGAGGAAACGGGATTGTATTACTATGGGGCGAGATACTATGAACCAAGGTTGAGTTTGTGGATGAGTACGGATATGTTATCAGAGCTTTTCCCCCAGGTAACAGCCTATTGTTATACTGATAATAATCCAATAAAGTACAAAGATCCTGATGGTAATAGAAAATGGCCAGTTAACACTACATACAAAGGAGCTTCAAGGCATATAGATTCTTGGTATGGTCCAAGAAATATTAGCTATGGTTCAAAATTCCATAGAGGACTTGATATTAATTTTGGAACTCAAGATTTTGATTATGGTGCCCCTGTATTAGCTACTCATGATGGAGTTGTTCAGGCTATTAATAGCAGTCCTAAAGGAGGAGGAGGGCGGTTTATTATAATCAATTCTCCTGACGGCAGCTTCCAAACTGGTTATCTTCATCTAAAATCTATAAATGTAGAAGTTGGTCAAAAAATATCAGAGGGTGATGTTATTGGAGAAATAGGAGGTTCTGGAAAAGGTAAAGAACGTGGATATGTTCCCCATCTTCACTATCAAATTAAGAAATTAAATCAGAAAACAAGAAAATACGAACATTTTGATCCAACTCAAGGTAAAGGAAAAAAGATAGAGAATATTGTAGATCCCCAACTTTGGATAAACAAGAAAAGTTCTGATGTAGATATCAACATGTCATCTCCTATACAGCTTCCTGAGGTGATAGTAATAGGAAATGCTCCCCAAAAGAATGATATCGTATTCCCCCCGATTATAAATATTCCTAAAGAGATTAATTTACCTAATTCCACGCAACAAGAGCAATAAAAAATGAGACGGGATTGTAATATAATCCCGTCTCATAAAAATCAAGTTATCATATATTATGAATAAGTTTATTTACATACTATTTGTTTTCCTCTGTTTAATAAGCTGTGCACAACCAAATAATAAAAAGCAAGTTTTAAAGGATAGGGCTGTGATATCACTAAAAAGAAATGTGACAGGAAAAACAACTTTTTATGATTTTTTCAAAAAGTTCGCGTCAGACTCATGTTTTCAACGGAAACACATTTTGTTTCCGTTGAAAATTATATATAAAGGTTATGATTATGAAGAGACAGACTCGATCCTTCATATCAGCAAGAGTGATTGGATATATACAAATTTCAACGATTCTATAATAGAAGGGCAAAAAATAATGTTAAAGGTTGATACAATGGCGCATACTGTTATCTTAAAGGGCTATGATTCGGGAATATATATGAGATATTTATTCAAAACTGACAAGCGTTCTTGGATATTATTTCAGATAGATGACTATTCTAATTAACGTGAATTCGACAAATTCAGAATATCTTTGAATAACAGAGTTCTAAAATATAACAAATTTCGGGTAATGCTCCAAATTGGGAGTTGTTGAAATAATCATCTGATTATCAATTTGATTATAAAATAGGCGTAAAGGTAGGGAAAATTCTCTGCCTTTTGCTATTTTTGTAACCCAAAACAAAGGAAAAATGAGCTTACGAGAATGCTTCGGCACTTTATGCTCCAGATTGGGAGTTGAGTTTCAATGTCCGCATCGCCACTCAAACAATATTCTCAAAAGAGGTAAAGTAACAGGTAAACAACGCTAATGATGTAAGAATTGCCGGAAGCGTTTTATCAGCGACTACACATACAAAGCCTATCTTCCTAACATTGATAACTGACCAAAGAGGGATTGGGCAATCACAGCACGATACTAACGTTGGGTATTATGATTTATCAGCATTCATTCTTGTTTACTCTCAAGAGATTTTGTCAGTTGCACTACTTGATGTTGGAATCTGATAAGAAGTTGGGAATAGGTTTCGAGTTTACTGAGCAGTTGTTGCGCAGTGGCGACAGAATGATAAGTATTGAGGGCTTTCACGGCTTCGTTGTATAGCATGCCTATCTTATGAGTCATGGAGACGATTTCGGAGAGTTTCTCCAAGTAAGGCTCTTTTGCAGGGTCTTGGGTGATGACCTTAAAGGCTTCACCTAAAAGCCTTGTTCGGACAAAATCACTTTTCGTTTTTGCTCCCGACTTGCGGTAGAGTCTGATAAGCTTCTGCTGGTCTTCGGAATTAGGTATCCTGATGTGCCATCTGTCCCATCGTGGGCAGGTGGCACATCTGCCGTCTGGCTTCTTTTGTTTCTGCTTTTTCATTGCTTTCTAATCACGACTTTGGAGTGATTTAATCCCCTTTCGGGGCAAGGGTCTTTGTGGTACAAATGGCAATTTGTGGTACAAAGACACACCTTGCCAGTATAAAGAAAGAGATAGTTTGTTATGTTCCATAAAGTAACTTTTCTGGGGTGCTTTTGATAGACGAGAGTTCAAAGTTCAAGAAGTAAATCAAGCGATAAGTTTAGACTAATTTCTTGACTTACTGACTTTATGAGCTGACATATTTTTGACTAAAGTTAATTTTGACTTAGGTCGAAACTATTTTTTTGACCAAAGTCATAACTGACCATTTTACTTAAGTCGCGACTGATTTCTTAACTTAACTCATAACTTACCTGTTTGCGGTATTGGATTATAATACTTTTCAAGCATTGTTTGTATGTCGCTCTGTTTGTAAAGTATCTTCCCTCCGATTTTGTAGAATGGAAGTATTCTTGCATTTTTATACTCTTGGAGCGTGCGTGTGCTGAGCCGTAAGTGGCTGCACACTTCCTCGCTCGAAAGGTAAACCTCGCCATCTAACATCGGACGAGCTGTGGCACAATACCGCTCCAACTTCTTCAAAGTACCTTCCATCAGTTGTGAAAATAACTGCATCTGAGGGTCTTCCTGCGTAATGATTTCATTCTCTGCCATAATTCATTCATTTTTTGACTTCATTCAGCATTTCGCTGATGTCGGTCTGTTTGTAATAACACTTGTGCCCAATCATGGAGAAAGGGATTTTTCCCGTATCTCGGTATGATTGCAGGGTACGCTTGCTTATGCCCAAACGCTTGCACACGGCTTCGTTGTCGAGCCATTGCTCGTTCTTAGGAGGATTACCAATGAGTTTTTCCACACGGTGGATAAAGTCTGCAAATTCGGAGCGATGCCGCTCCCACGCTTTGCGGTCGATGATAATGAGTTTCATTGCTTTGATATTGTTTTGATTACTATATTGTTACTCGGCAATGGAGCTGTTATGCTGCCCGTTGCCGTACTTATCGGGTGCAAAAGTAAGTGGTCAAGAGCATCGCTACAAGGGATGAGGAAAAGCAGGGAAATGTCAGGAAGACAAGAGAAAAGACCACGAGAAAATCCCTCAGCGTTATTGCGGTAATGAGATGAGGTGCCGGTTCTTTCCTTTTATTGCATATTTGTTGGTCTATCAACAGTTCGATAGTTCGACAAATCGAGATGTCGAACTATCAATAGTTTGTTTTGACGATAGTTTGTTTTGACGATAGTTTTGTTTTGACGATAGTTTGTTTTGATGATAGTTTGTTATGACGATAGTTTGTCTTGACAATAGATAGTCTTGACAATAAATTGTTATGACAACAAATTGTACAGACAATAAGTTGTATAAAAAATGGCTTGTCATATAATAAGATTGTCAAGACAATCGTTAGTTCTAACTATTGTTTCTATCATTCGCTTTTGCGTCCAAAGAGCCTGAGTATGCCGTATTCTTGTAGTGCCTATACTCTCTACGGCAGCCCTGCCCTGCAAGGTTGGGAGAGATGAATACGACCGCACGGATATTGAGGATTGTAGTACCGCCTTGAAAAAGAAAAATCCTGCGGTGGAGATTCTACTCTCCATCCGCAGGACTTGACCTTTCAGGGCAGACAGGCTGCCGTTGTACCTTTGCACGATAAGAAACGGCATCAGGAACTTTGCGTGCGCCTTTGCCTACAACGCCTTCGGGCTTGCTTCCTCCGTCTGTTTGACCGTTGGCAGGTTGTTGCTCTCGATGAGCAGTACTATCGTGCCTGTCAGTTCGGTGTAAAGACGGTCGTATTGTTCGCTTGCGGCAAATTCGTCCGTCAGTTCGTACCCAGCGAATGTGGCTTGAACAGCCTTGTTCGCCAACAATAAAAACGAAAGCCTCTCGGGGAGCGGTGCAGGGAGTTTCCTCTCAAACTCGTCCTCCAAGACAGAAACAAGGGTATCGTACTTTGAGAAATGCAGTCCACTGAAAAGCACTTCACTTGCTATTCTTTCTGCTTCTAAATGATTAAAACCTTGCGCCACGGCATCGCAGTAGGCGGTCAGTGCTATGTCGGCTCTTGCCGTGATAAACTCCTTGTCTCCCAATCGCTCGGGGTGATGTTCACTCATATAGCTTTCCAACTTCAATCGAAAATAGGAAAGTTCCTTTTTGCTATTATCTGTTTTCATACATAAATTTTTGCTGATTTCTAAAATATTGTTGCGTTTTGCTTTTCGATAGCTTCCGTATAGTCAGAAAAAGCCTTACTTTTATGTTCTTGCAAACGGTTCATGTCCTCTCTGATTTTCAGGTCGGTAATTTTTCCATAAATCTGTGTCGTTCCAATGTCGCTGTGTCCGAGCATCTTGCAGAGCGTTTCCATTGCTATACCATTGGAAAGGCAGATGGTCGTGGCGAAAGTATGGCGAGCCATGTGAAAGGTCAAGCCCTTCTCAATTTGGCATATCTGACCAATGTTTATACAGGCGAAAGATGCCTTGCTAACGTTCAATGTTGGAAATATCAAATCATCGTGTTGTTTCCCTTTTATATGAATGTCAAGTATCTCCTTTGCGATGGGCAGAAGTGGAATGATGGCTTCCACGTCCGTTTTCTGTCGCTTGATACGTATCTCACAAGTTCCGTCATCATAATGGTGGATATGTTTAGGTGTCAGTCGCAACATATCCACACGAGCCAGTCCCGTAAAGGCACAGAAAATGAAGAGTTGCCTTGCTCGCTCGAACTGCTTGTTTAAGATGGGCGTTTGCAAAATGCGCTTGAGTTCTTCCGTTGTGAGATACCTTCTCGTGCCACGTGGTTTTTCCGCCTTAAAATCCACAAACGGGTCTCGGCGGATGTATTTTTTCTGTTGTCCGATGCTGATGAGCTTTCTCAAGAAAATAACCGTCATTTGAATGGTGGCAGGTGATAATCTGCGCTTGCTTTTAAGATAGAAATCCAATTCTTCGACAAAGCCATAGTCCAACCGTGAATAACCAATATCGGACATTCCGTATTTTTCCAGCAGGAAGGATACTATGAGCTGCTTGTCATAGATGTAGTTGCGGAAAGTGGATTGGGCGATGGAAATTCCCACACAAGGGCGTTTTTCCTCTATAAAACGGTCTGCCTCTTCCATGAGCATTCCATTGCTTTGTGAATCCTCCGTCAGACAATTTTTGAGCAGTTCTGCACTTACATACCCCTTTTGCCAAACCAGCTCATTGTATTTGGTTTGTATCTGTCCTTCCTTTTCTGTCAGTATGCGGTTGATGTTCTTCATCTCATCAGTGTCGCCTTTGCATCTGCCATGCTTTGCGTCCCAATTGTTTGGATTGACATCCAATCCCATACTGTATTGTACTTGTTGCCCGTTTATGGTGATTCGCCCCATTATCGGGCATTTGCCGTTCTTCTTCAGTTTGGAACGGTTGATGTAAAACAATGTCTTGAATGTACTGCGTGCCATAAGCTATAATTTTAAGGTGAAAGTGTGTTCTATCCGTTGTTGAATCTTCTGCATATCCTGTCTTATTCTTTCTGAATTGACCGCTGCATACACTTGTGTCGTTCTCAAATTGGTATGTCCCAACATACCGCTTACGGTTTCTATTGGAACACCAGCCGACAGGGTAATGACCGAAGCAAAAGTATGGCGAGCCATGTGAAAGGTCAGAGGGGTTTTCATACCGATACTTCTCTGTATGTGGTGCATCGCATTGTAAACCACGTCTCTTGGGGGAACGTCAAATACATATCCCGCACGTCTGCCCCTATATCTTTCCATAATGGTCTTGGCTGGGGAGAGAACTACTACGCGAAAAGGGGTCTTCGTCTTGACACGCTTGCTTTTAATACATAGCTTTCCTTCCTCAATGATGATGTTTTCCTCTTTGAGATTGCGTATATCCGAAATGGCAAGACCGCTGAAGCAGGAGAACACGAACAAATCACGGACGACACGATATTTCTCCCATTTGATGGGCAGGTCGATAATCTTTTGCAGGTCGTCCTGCGTGATGTTTCTCGGCGTTCCTTTCGTCTTTTCGTAACTGTAACCAATGAACGGATACATGTCTATCATGCCATTTTTGACAGCCTTGTTCACAACCGCCTTCAATGCAGCCAAGGCACTGCATATACTGCCACGTTTCAATTTTCGGTCTATTGTCAGAAAGTATTCATAGCCTTCTATAAAGGAAATATCCAGTTCCATGAGCGGAATATCACTTAACTTGTATTTCCTACGCACATACTCCCGAAGAAGAGTTTGCTGATAGGTACGCAGCTCCAGTGTTTTCATTGCCCGGTCTATGCCCACTCTTTCATGAATCTGTGTGAGGTACTCAGCATAGCACTCTAAAAGCATTGCGTTTTGACAAAGCTGTCCCTGATAGGCATTGCGCACATCCGTAGCCGTGAATGACTCTCCACTTTCGCAAAGTTCCCGATAGCGTGCATGAATGAGTGCAGTGCATTCATTCAAATACTGGTTGATAGAATTTGCGATGGCACTCTTGCCGAGAAGACGTTGCTTTCTGCTATCCCAAAGAGATAATGGGACTTTCTTTTTGGCGGAAAAGGCGGAATGCTTCCTGCCCAGTTCTATCCGTCCGATAAGCGGCACCATGCCTTTTTTGTCCGCTCGTTTAGCCTGTGTGAAAAACGAGACTTTCAGTTTGTTTTCTTTCATTTTTCTGTCGTTTTTTTTCTAATTTCCTTTGCTTGCAAAGGTACATACGAACAAGAGTTCTTGAGCTATGCAGAAAAATGAAAGATGAGGAATAAAAACCTATGCCACAGTTGTTTATATTCAATTCGTAACCCCTTTTTGCTTTGTGCCCTATGGGTTACGAGTTGGTAACGGAACTATTGCCGTTTTTCGCTCAATCTTGCCATATCTCAAAATGCAGAAAAGTGTATAAGTTGTTATTGTTCAAGTGTTTCCGTTTGTACTTACCCATTCTTCTTTCATTGTCATTATTCTATAAACTATCCCCGCACAGGCAGCCGATACATCAGTGAGGATGTTTTCGAGGAAGTACCCGCCCTGCTGCACAAGATAGGCATCTCACTATCAAATCCACTTAATCGCCATTCGGTAGACAATGCAAAGATAACTGACCACCACGCCATTATTCCTACTGGGGAAACGCCTTCAGGAATGTCGGCAGATGAAACAACTATCTATCAAATGGTGGTCAATCGTTTCATCGAAGCATTTTCTCCCGATTCAGAGGAAGAGCGTATGCTGGTTCGTTTCACGGACGGCAACAGCACTTTTGCTTGGAAAGCGTGCCGACAAATCTCCTTGGGTTGGAAAGCCGTGCAGAAAGGTAAAGAAGCGGAAGCTGAAAAGAAAGAAGGGGGTGAAGAACAGGTTTTGTCTTCATTGCCAAACCTGATAGAGGGAGAAAACTTGCCTGTACTTGATGCAGAAATCACCGAGGATAAGACCAAGCCAAAACCACTCTATACGGAAGCTACTTTACTTTCAGCAATGGAGAATGCTGGGAAAGAGGTCGAGGATGCAGAAAGCAAAAAAGCTATGGCAGAATGCGGTATAGGAACACCAGCTACCCGTGCCAACATCATCGAAACACTTATCCTGCGTGACTATATCCGAAGGGACAAGAAAGCAATTATACCGACCGAAAAAGGCTTGGCTGTCTATGAGATTGTCAAGGACAAGCGAATCGCCAAT
>NZ_UGTL01000003.1:0-14279 GCF_900454955.1 Prevotella disiens
AAATCAGAGAAAACAAACTGCGTCCCTTTCTGCGCATCATACTTTTGATAATAGTCATTGAGCATCTTGGCACAGTGACTTGCCTTGTTGTCGATATGATCTGAGTAAGCATTTTCATCTATCATGCGTAAATCTAAGCTCATCTTGCGGGCGTAGTCGGTTGCTATCAACATCTTTGCCTTTTCCTCGCTCTCGCTGAGCGGTGCACGTCCCAAGAGTGTGGCATTGCCCGTCTTGGCGAACTCCATCAGCTTGCCGATGAATTCTTCTGCTCTGGCGTGGGCGGTATGTTGTGCAGTATCTCGTTTTTCTCGGGACGGTCGATACCGATGTCCTTTGCCGTGCGGAAATCGCAAATCTCCGCATAAAAGGCAGCCAGCTCTGGCACCTTGATGAAGGTGCGGAACCGCTCTTTCTGGATAATCTCATTGGTGATGGAGAACTCATAGTCGGTCGATTTCTTGGCAAAAACTGCTGCCCAAGCATCAAAACTGTTGATACCCTGCTTCTCCAAAGCCTGCGGGCGCAGATACTTGAACAGAAGATACAGTTCCGTCAGACTATTGGAAATGGTCGTTCCTGAAAGGAAAGTAGCTCCCAAATCCTTGCCCGACCGTTCTTGTATGGTACGAATGGCAAAGAGCATGTTCAGGGCACGCTGCGAGCCGTCCGGATTGCCCAAGCCCGACACTCTGTCATGGCGAGTGTTGAACATCAGGTTTTTGAATTGGTGGCTCTCATCCACGAACAAATGGTCGATACCCATCATCTTGAAGTCCACGGCATCGTCTTTTTTTTCGGCGATGCTGTCCTGTATGTTCTGTAACTTGGCTTCAAGTGTCTGCTTGCGCTTTTCCAAGCCTTTGAGCATACCACGGGAAATCTCCGCTCCTTGCATACGCAGGACTTCGAGGTTTTCCTCCACAGAGTCCTTCTCCTTCTGCAAGATAGCCTCTTGTACTTCCAAGGCTTGCGGTATCATGCCGAACTGCTCGTGCGTGAGTATGATACAATCCCAGTCATTGTTTTTGATGTCATTAAAGATGCGCTGGCGGTTCTGCTTGCTGAAATCATTCTTGCCCGGATAGAGAATCCTTGCATTGGGATAAGCCTTGCGGAAGGTATCGGCAATATCGAATACATTTGCCTTCAGTCCGATAATCATCGGCTTGTTTGCCAGTCCCAACCGCTTCATCTCATAGGCTGCCGTACACATGATGAGTGTCTTTCCCGCTCCCACCTCGTGGTCGCAGATGCCGCCACCATTGGTTTTGAGCATCCATACGGCATCCTTCTGACTCTTGTAGAGGTCGGCAATGCCCAATCGTCTAAGGTCAAGGTCTGGAAACGTCTGGTGCGTGCCGTCAAAGTTGGGTCGTACAAAACAATTGAAAAGGCGGTTGTAACGGTCGGATAACTGCTGCTTGAAGGTGTCTGGCGTGCGTCCGAGCCAATCGACAAAGCCCTGTCTGATTTCCTCAATCTTGGCATTTGCCATCTGTATGGCGTGTCCGTCACGCACCTTGATGGTCTTGATTTCTCCCGTAACCTTATCCGCCACCTCCTTGCTCTTGTTGATGTCGGGAATGGTATTGTGCAGGGCGTGCTTCAGGAGATTGATACCGTCATAACGGCGGAACTCACCCTGTACGGCATACTTGTGCCAGATATTGGCATTCTTTCGGTCGCAGACAATGCTGTACTCGTCCATGTTGGAATGGTAGGATACGCCAATATCCGTGCCGAAAAACTCCGAAGCGAACCTACCATAGACCTTGGCAGGTATCCAGCGTTCACCGAGATTGAAGTCAAGGTCTGCAAAAGGAATGGGTGTTGGCGTGGCTGCACGCAGCGCAGCAAGGCTCTGCTTTGCCTCTTCGTGGTCGGGATGTTCCAAGAGCCATGACTCAATACGCTCCGCCTTTTCTATTACATTGCCCGAAATGAACTTGTCCGCAACCTCATAAGCATTCTCTTCGGGATTGAAATAGATGCGGCCTTCTAAGGAAGAAATGATGTCGCTTTCCTCCATATCAGGTAAAAGCGAACTCATATAGTCAAGTTCCACCGTACCGTACTTGTTAAGCGATGCGCCCAGTGCCTCCATCGGGTCTGTGGCAACGGTCAGCTCCGTGGTAGAAAAAACTGTTGGATGGTCAAAGATGTCCGCCTTGACGTACCTGCCGTTTTCAGAGCGTTCCAAGAAGAGCATTTCCACGCCTGTGGCATCCATCTTGATGATGTCGGTGTTCGCCTTCTGGTTAAAGTAGCCCCAGCGTGCAACATAGTCATCATATAGGTGGTTGAGCCTGTTTCTATCTTCCCTGTCTTCTGCATGGTTCTCTGCCTCGTAGTCATAGAGACGATGATAGCACTCCCGTATCTCGATATAGCTTTTTAGTCGGGAAAGCTGCGCATACGGCAAGTCCATCGGGTTAAAGGTTGGATGTCGCTTTAAGTCGGAAAGAAACCCCACCTGACCTTTCTGCACGACAATGGAACCATCTCTCAGGTGAGAGTCCGGCAATGATAGAAAAGGGCGTGGTGAAGCGTCAAACTCTTTCTTAACCTCTGTTATCGGTTGTGGCTTCCGCTCTTCGGCTTCGTTCATAAAGTCAAAGAGGGATGGCTCAAGGTATGAAGGGGAGGCAGTCTTATTATTGCCCTTTCTTTTGGTTTTACGCCCCGGAGTGACAGTCGAGTGTGTTTCCTTGTTCTCCTTTCCTACTTTGTTTTCTGGATGCTTTTGGACTGTCTGAACCTGTGGTTTAGGGGCTTCCTTAATCTCGCCGTTCACGCGCTTTACTTCCTGCGTCCAGAGATTGTATTCCACCGGAGCGAATAGTGAAGGCTGCTCCGTTTCCTGTCGCTCGTCCATGCTGTCCATCACCGGGTGGTGGTCATCATCAAAATAGACAGTCTGCCCGTTCATCTCCCGTGGGGCTTCCACATCGGTGCGAATTTCTCTCACCTTCTGCTCATATTGACGGTGAAGGCTAAGTACGGGTACGCCCTCTGGGACTGATTCTTCAATAGTAGAGCCTGCCTCTTGTATCTGTACTGTCTGCTCACCGCCCGTTTTATCCACTTGCCCACTTACCTTTTCAACTTGGACTTCCTCTTTGGCATTTTCCGTAGAAAGGCTATCCTCCATTGTCGGAGTCTGAACTTCGGGTGCAGCCTTTTCCTTGATTTCCTCTGTCACCACTTCTTCTTTGGTATATTGTCCCCTGACGACTTCTTCCAGTTCGGCTATCTCGTGCAATTTCTTAGGAGAGAAGTACAGGTCTCGCTCAATACCCAATCCATGTATCTTCACTTCCTCCATCTCGTCAAGCGACATATTACCCAACTCCCAGCCGTAGCCCATTGTTACGACACCGAAACCAATGCGAGTTTTGGGGTCATATTCTAAGAGATAAGCCGTATATGCTCCCATCGGGAAGAAATAACGTGCGTAGGCGACCTTATCACCAATAAGTTCCTTTTCCGTGCTGTAAAGTTTAGGTAGTTGCTTCCTGATACTGTCGGGCATCAAATTATAGGCATTCTTCGCCTCCTTGTGCACTTTGGGATCCTCTTTGGGTAAATTTACCGTTATACCTAACTTTCTCAGTTGTTTTTCAGCTTCTTTCTGCCGTTCCTCCTCCGTCATAGGTATGCCTGTTTCATAGAGTTTTCGATCAAAGCGTTGCTCAAATTCCAAGGAGAGCTGTGCCCTGATACTCTCCGCCATATCGTCAATGCTGCCATCGAAGCGATACTCCCATGCAGGCTTGCCGTATGGGTCTTTGCCCATTATGCGTTCCGTGGCGATGATACGGTGGGCAATGTCTTTCCAATCTCCTGCAAAAAGTGAGTTGTGCTTGAAGACGACAGAAGAGCCTTCTTCTTTGGGAACGGAAAGAGTTTCTACAAACTGCTGTTCAATCCCCTCGCTGATTTCTTTACCAGTCTGCTTCTGCAGGACGATGAGGTCACTGCCTACGTCTGTTCCTGCATTGTCTGAAAACATACCTGATGGCAGTCGGAGAGCAGAGATAAGGCGGCTGTTCTGCATAAGATAACGACGTATGGCTTCATTGCGGGGACTGTCCAATACACCCTGCGAGGTGATGAATGCCAGCAAGCCACCTTCCTTGATGCAGTCCAATCCCTTTACAAAGAAGTAATTGTGGATGGCTCGTGTGGATTCCCTCTTAAGAACATCCTTGCCCTTGCTGTACTCACGGTCATAGACCATAAAATCCCCGAAAGGAATGTTACTTGTAATAAGGTCGTATTTTTCCTTATCTTCCAACTCTCCGATGGCTTCAAAGGGTTCTTGGCGGACAATGATATTGCCTTGCCCATAAGGATGAATGGATTGTGAGATACGGGCAGTGAGCAAATCTTTTTCCATTGCATCGACCATTCCAGCCCTTTTAGCAAAAGTCTCGGTAAAGGCTCCCATGCCTGCCGAAGGGTCCAAGCAGCGACGTATGGGTACATCTACAGAAGTAAGCGCATCGGAAATGGCGGCAACGATACGGGTATCTGTATAGAAAGACGTTAGTACGCTTGCCTTGATGCTCTCCCAGTACCGCTTGGCGGTATTGGCATCGACGGCATCACGGTAAATCATCTGTTTGAGCCTTTGGGTAGGCTCGAAGAGTTGTTGCTCCGACTGGCTCCAATAGCGGAGATCATCG
Organism: Prevotella disiens; assembly: GCF_900454955.1. Classification (NCBI taxonomy): domain Bacteria; kingdom Pseudomonadati; phylum Bacteroidota; class Bacteroidia; order Bacteroidales; family Prevotellaceae; genus Prevotella; species Prevotella disiens. The sequence continues at coordinate 4,692 of NZ_UGTL01000003.1, forward strand.
GGACTGTCACATCGGTTCAGCACGCATTTCAAGCCACCGAAGCCCTGATAGTTGCGCAATATGTCTTTCTCGGCTTCGGTGGCTTCGCGGCGTTCTTTTTCCAAGCGAAGCACAACACGGATGGCTTCTGTGTTGGCTTCAAGGACGTTTTTCTTATTGTATGCCATAGTGTTTCTTTTTTAATTAAGGAGGAGGAAAAAGGTCGGAAGATAAAAGAATATCACCTTCCGACCTCTTCTGTTCCGCTTTGTTTCTATAGAGATTATCTCCCTCGTTGTTTTCCTTTCCTGTTTTCAAATTCAAAAGATGTGGTGTAATCTTCATTAAGGACAAGTCGGGCGTTGAACTTTTTGCCTGCCTTGCTCGTCAATCCTCTGAGGATGGGTGTATGTCCTGTAGCCAGCAAGTCCTGGATATGGTCTTCTGTGAGAAGCGTGCCGCAAACCTCACGGAAGACGCGGAAGTCGCAGCCCTCGTGCCTGCATTTGGCGACTTTGGTATAGATGCCCACGCTCTCACTGCCACACTTGGGGCAGCGATAGGTGGGATAAGACTTCTGTTTGGGGGCAAGAGAAAGCAGTTCCTCACAAATGGTGCCAACGTAGGAGTTGATGCCTTGTGCAAACTTTTCGGGCGGCATCTGTCCTGCTTCGATGGCAGCAAGGGTAAGTTCCCATGAGCCTGTCATCTCCGCATTGGCGATTCGCTTGTCCTTGACAATCTCATAGACAGCCAAGCCTTTCTCGGTCGGTACAATGGCTTTCTTCTCTCTGCGGATGTAATCACGGAGGATAAGCGTTTCGATGATGTTGGCACGGGTAGCAGGTGTTCCTATACCGCACTCCGCCATTGCCTTACGCTTGTCTGACTCCTCCACATCCTTACCCGCATTCTCCATAGCAGAAAGTAAAGTAGCCTCCGTGTAGAGTGGTTTTGGCTTGGTCTTATGCTCGGTGATCTCAGCAGAAACAAGAGGCAAAATCTCTCCCTCTGTCAAGTCAGGAAGGGAAGGCAACACCTGTTCATCATCGTTTACCTTTTTCTCTACATCAGCAACCAGTTCTTTCTGTACGGCTTTCCAACCCAAAGAGATTTGTCGGCATGCTTTCCAAGTAAAGGTGTTGGTGCCGTCCGTGAACCGTACCTGCATATGCTCTTCCTCTGAATTGGAGGAAAAGGCTTCGACAAAGCGATTAACCACCATTTGATAGATAGTTGTTTCATCTGCCGACATTCTTGAAGGCGTTTCTCCTGTAGGAATAATGGCGTGGTGGTCAGTAATCTTGGCATTGTCCACCGAATGACGGTTAAGCGGAGTCGGAAGTGTTTCTCCTATCTTGCGGAGCAGGACGGGTACTTCCTCGAAAACATCCTCACTGATGTATCGGCTGCCTGTGCGGGGATAGTTCATAGAATAATGACAATGAAAGAAGAATGGGTAAGTACAAACGGAAACACTTGAACAATAACAACTTATACACTTTTCTGCATTTTGAGATATGGCAAGATTGAGCGAAAAACGGCAATAGTTCCGTTACCAACTCGTAACCCATAGGGCACAAAGCAAAAAGGGGTTACGAATTGAATATAAACAACTGTGGCATAGGTTTTTATTCCTCATCTTTCATTTTTCTGCATAGCTCAAGAACTCTTGTTCGTATGTACCTTTGCAAGCAAAGGAAATTAGAAAAAAAACGACAGAAAAATGAAAGAAAACAAACTGAAAGTCTCGTTTTTCACACAGGCTAAACGAGCGGACAAAAAAGGCATGGTGCCGCTTATCGGACGGATAGAACTGGGCAGGAAGTATTCCGCCTTTTCCGCCAAAAAGAAAGTCCCATTATCTCTTTGGGATAGCAGAAAGCAACGTCTTCTCGGCAAGAGTGCCATCGCAAATTCTATCAACCAGTATTTGAATGAATGCACTGCACTCATTCATGCACGCTATCGGGAACTTTGCGAAAGTGGAGAGTCATTCACGGCTACGGATGTGCGCAATGCCTATCAGGGACAGCTTTGTCAAAACGCAATGCTTTTAGAGTGCTATGCTGAGTACCTCACACAGATTCATGAAAGAGTGGGCATAGACCGGGCAATGAAAACACTGGAGCTGCGTACCTATCAGCAAACTCTTCTTCGGGAGTATGTGCGTAGGAAATACAAGTTAAGTGATATTCCGCTCATGGAACTGGATATTTCCTTTATAGAAGGCTATGAATACTTTCTGACAATAGACCGAAAATTGAAACGTGGCAGTATATGCAGTGCCTTGGCTACATTGAAGGCGGTTGTGAACAAGGCTGTCAAAAATGGCATGATAGACATGTATCCGTTCATTGGTTACAGTTACGAAAAGACGAAAGGAACGCCGAGAAACATCACGCAGGACGACCTGCAAAAGATTATCGACCTGCCCATCAAATGGGAGAAATATCGTGTCGTCCGTGATTTGTTCGTGTTCTCCTGCTTCAGCGGTCTTGCCATTTCGGATATACGCAATCTCAAAGAGGAAAACATCATCATTGAGGAAGGAAAGCTATGTATTAAAAGCAAGCGTGTCAAGACGAAGACCCCTTTTCGCGTAGTAGTTCTCTCCCCAGCCAAGACCATTATGGAAAGATATAGGGGCAGACGTGCGGGATATGTATTTGACGTTCCCCCAAGAGACGTGGTTTACAATGCGATGCACCACATACAGAGAAGTATCGGTATGAAAACCCCTCTGACCTTTCACATGGCTCGCCATACTTTTGCTTCGGTCATTACCCTGTCGGCTGGTGTTCCAATAGAAACCGTAAGCGGTATGTTGGGACATACCAATTTGAGAACGACACAAGTGTATGCAGCGGTCAATTCAGAAAGAATAAGACAGGATATGCAGAAGATTCAACAACGGATAGAACACACTTTCACCTTAAAATTATAGCTTATGGCACGCAGTACATTCAAGACATTGTTTTACATCAACCGTTCCAAACTGAAGAAGAACGGCAAATGCCCGATAATGGGACGAATCACGATAGACGGACAACAAGTACAATACAGTATGGGGTTGGATATCAATCCAAACAATTGGGACGCAAAGCATGGCAGATGCAAAGGCGACATTGACGAAATGAAGAACATCAACCGCATACTGACAGAAAAGGAAGGACAGATACAAACCAAATACAATGAGCTGGTTTGGCAAAAGGGGTATGTAAGTGCAGAACTGCTCAAAAATTGTCTGACGGAGGATTCACAAAGCAATGGAATGCTCATGGAAGAGGCAGACCGTTTTATAGAGGAAAAACGCCCTTGTGTGGGAATTTCCATCGCCCAATCCACTTTCCGCAACTACATCTATGACAAGCAGCTCATAGTATCCTTCCTGCTGGAAAAATACGGAATGTCCGATATTGGTTATTCACGGTTGGACTATGGCTTTGTCGAAGAATTGGATTTCTATCTTAAAAGCAAGCGCAGATTATCACCTGCCACCATTCAAATGACGGTTATTTTCTTGAGAAAGCTCATCAGCATCGGACAACAGAAAAAATACATCCGCCGAGACCCGTTTGTGGATTTTAAGGCGGAAAAACCACGTGGCACGAGAAGGTATCTCACAACGGAAGAACTCAAGCGCATTTTGCAAACGCCCATCTTAAACAAGCAGTTCGAGCGAGCAAGGCAACTCTTCATTTTCTGTGCCTTTACGGGACTGGCTCGTGTGGATATGTTGCGACTGACACCTAAACATATCCACCATTATGATGACGGAACTTGTGAGATACGTATCAAGCGACAGAAAACGGACGTGGAAGCCATCATTCCACTTCTGCCCATCGCAAAGGAGATACTTGACATTCATATAAAAGGGAAACAACACGATGATTTGATATTTCCAACATTGAACGTTAGCAAGGCATCTTTCGCCTGTATAAACATTGGTCAGATATGCCAAATTGAGAAGGGCTTGACCTTTCACATGGCTCGCCATACTTTCGCCACGACCATCTGCCTTTCCAATGGTATAGCAATGGAAACGCTCTGCAAGATGCTCGGACACAGCGACATTGGAACGACACAGATTTATGGAAAAATTACCGACCTGAAAATCAGAGAGGACATGAACCGTTTGCAAGAACATAAAAGTAAGGCTTTTTCTGACTATACGGAAGCTATCGAAAAGCAAAACGCAACAATATTTTAGAAATCAGCAAAAATTTATGTATGAAAACAGATAATAGCAAAAAGGAACTTTCCTATTTTCGATTGAAGTTGGAAAGCTATATGAGTGAACATCACCCCGAGCGATTGGGAGACAAGGAGTTTATCACGGCAAGAGCCGACATAGCACTGACCGCCTACTGCGATGCCGTGGCGCAAGGTTTTAATCATTTAGAAGCAGAAAGAATAGCAAGTGAAGTGCTTTTCAGTGGACTGCATTTCTCAAAGTACGATACCCTTGTTTCTGTCTTGGAGGACGAGTTTGAGAGGAAACTCCCTGCACCGCTCCCCGAGAGGCTTTCGTTTTTATTGTTGGCGAACAAGGCTGTTCAAGCCACATTCGCTGGGTACGAACTGACGGACGAATTTGCCGCAAGCGAACAATACGACCGTCTTTACACCGAACTGACAGGCACGATAGTACTGCTCATCGAGAGCAACAACCTGCCAACGGTCAAACAGACGGAGGAAGCAAGCCCGAAGGCGTTGTAGGCAAAGGCGCACGCAAAGTTCCTGATGCCGTTTCTTATCGTGCAAAGGTACAACGGCAGCCTGTCTGCCCTGAAAGGTCAAGTCCTGCGGATGGAGAGTAGAATCTCCACCGCAGGATTTTTCTTTTTCAAGGCGGTACTACAATCCTCAATATCCGTGCGGTCGTATTCATCTCTCCCAACCTTGCAGGGCAGGGCTGCCGTAGAGAGTATAGGCACTACAAGAATACGGCATACTCAGGCTCTTTGGACGCAAAAGCGAATGATAGAAACAATAGTTAGAACTAACGATTGTCTTGACAATCTTATTATATGACAAGCCATTTTTTATACAACTTATTGTCTGTACAATTTGTTGTCATAACAATTTATTGTCAAGACTATCTATTGTCAAGACAAACTATCGTCATAACAAACTATCATCAAAACAAACTATCGTCAAAACAAAACTATCGTCAAAACAAACTATCGTCAAAACAAACTATTGATAGTTCGACATCTCGATTTGTCGAACTATCGAACTGTTGATAGACCAACAAATATGCAATAAAAGGAAAGAACCGGCACCTCATCTCATTACCGCAATAACGCTGAGGGATTTTCTCGTGGTCTTTTCTCTTGTCTTCCTGACATTTCCCTGCTTTTCCTCATCCCTTGTAGCGATGCTCTTGACCACTTACTTTTGCACCCGATAAGTACGGCAACGGGCAGCATAACAGCTCCATTGCCGAGTAACAATATAGTAATCAAAACAATATCAAAGCAATGAAACTCATTATCATCGACCGCAAAGCGTGGGAGCGGCATCGCTCCGAATTTGCAGACTTTATCCACCGTGTGGAAAAACTCATTGGTAATCCTCCTAAGAACGAGCAATGGCTCGACAACGAAGCCGTGTGCAAGCGTTTGGGCATAAGCAAGCGTACCCTGCAATCATACCGAGATACGGGAAAAATCCCTTTCTCCATGATTGGGCACAAGTGTTATTACAAACAGACCGACATCAGCGAAATGCTGAATGAAGTCAAAAAATGAATGAATTATGGCAGAGAATGAAATCATTACGCAGGAAGACCCTCAGATGCAGTTATTTTCACAACTGATGGAAGGTACTTTGAAGAAGTTGGAGCGGTATTGTGCCACAGCTCGTCCGATGTTAGATGGCGAGGTTTACCTTTCGAGCGAGGAAGTGTGCAGCCACTTACGGCTCAGCACACGCACGCTCCAAGAGTATAAAAATGCAAGAATACTTCCATTCTACAAAATCGGAGGGAAGATACTTTACAAACAGAGCGACATACAAACAATGCTTGAAAAGTATTATAATCCAATACCGCAAACAGGTAAGTTATGAGTTAAGTTAAGAAATCAGTCGCGACTTAAGTAAAATGGTCAGTTATGACTTTGGTCAAAAAAATAGTTTCGACCTAAGTCAAAATTAACTTTAGTCAAAAATATGTCAGCTCATAAAGTCAGTAAGTCAAGAAATTAGTCAAAACTTATCTCTTGACTTACTTTTTGAACTTTGAACTCTCGTCTATCAAAAGCACCCCAGAAAGGTTGCTTTATGGAACATAACAAACTATCTCTTTCTTTATACTGGCAAGGTGTGTCTTTGTACCACAAATTGCCATTTGTACCACAAAGACACTTGCCCCGAAAGGGGATTAAATCACTCCAAAGTCGTGATTAGATAACATAGAAACGATGAAAAGAAAGAAAACTAACAAACCTGACGGCAGATGTGCCACCTGCCAAAAATGGGACAGATGGCACATCAGGTTACCTAACTACGAAGACCAACAAAAGGTCATCAATCTTTATCGAAAGTCGGGAGCAAAAACCAAGAGCGATTATCTAAGGGCAAGATTACTTGGAGAGTCATTCAAGGTTATCACAGAAGACAAGTCAGATGAGAAATACTTGCGTGATCTCTCTAACATAATATCCCAAATTTACAAGATAAGTATTTTCTATAATGAAGCTGTCAAGACGCTCAACTGTTATCACTCAACAGCTACTGCCCAAAGAATGCTCCACAAACTTGAGAGCTATTCTGAAGCCATCATCAAGCTGCAAGTGCAAGCGATAAAATTAACGGAGGAGTATTCCGATACAAAGTAGTTATGTGTGTGCTGTAAAAATACCGTGAATTATCGCAAACTCACAGAATTAATAGCTGAAGTTCATCAAGTAGGAGTAAACTATAATCAGGTGGTTAAACTTCTACACTGTAATACGGCAGACAAAAGCGTTCAGGCTTTATTGAAGGAACTTATCAGATTGACAAAAGAACTCATCGCCCTGCAAGAGAAGACGGTGAGTTTAACCATTGACTATCGAGAGAGATAATGTAAGAGAGGGGATAATATTCCTACAAAATGTCCATTACGCCGTGTTTCCTTGGATTGCACAGCCTTTTTTGTTACCTTTACAACTGTAAAACAAGGTTCTTTGAAACATTGCAAAATAAGGAAAAAGAAAGAAACTCGTTCGTTTCTTATTCACCTTTTATATGTTGTATATTCTATTTTTACCTAGTAATCAGTCGATTATATTCACGCCCATTACCTTTGCATATGACAGCCTATTTTTATTAGCACAAACAAAACTGTGATAATCTTTATTATATTCCTATTCTATTTTTCTTAAACTGCTATAAATTTGAAATTATTAGAGATTTGATATGCCTTTGAGTCTGAATAACACACCGCCCTCTTTCTATATCAGAGCTTTACTCTTTCATACAAAACTATCAATTACGCAATTTTTACCTCATCATTTATGGGTATTTTAATGCAAAATGAGGAAAAAGATAGAATAAAATTTGGAGGGTACATTATTTTTACCTAAATTGCGCAATATGAATTCTTATCTATAATGTCAAACTAAAACAGATGGTTATGAAGAACTATTATCTAAAATTATTACCCGTAGCACTCTTTTTTTTGAGTGGGTGTAGTGACAAAGCAAATGAAGTTGATACCATTATAGATAATGGGTATAGATCTTATATTTCTTTGTCAGAACAAGAGTACAATAGTATTGCCTATCCAGATAATAAGGAATTAACAAATTCCGAAATTGAGGATATTGCAAAATCATACATCGAAAGTATTAAGGGGACAAGCACAAGAGCGACCTTTAATTCTTTCTCAGATGTACAAAAAGAAAAAAATCACTTTACCTTTGACGACAAACAAGCACGAGAAAGATGAAAACATAAGTTTCACAAAAATAAAGTGGACTGCCCAACAAACAAAGAAACCGATAAGTATGATTGTAAGTTCTGATTGTCGTTTCCCTTATGTTATTGCTTTTTCTGAGGAAGGAGATTTCTTTTCACCAAACGAAACAGCAGATTTGATGATAAAAAATGCAATGAACATAGCCTTGCAAGAGATTTCCGTAATTAAGCAATGCGAAGATTCTCTTCGTGAAAAGACAAAGGCTTATGTCAATACGCAAATTAGGGAAAAGGGGATGAAACATGTAGAATACCTTGTAAACAATACTCCTGTAACACGCAGTTCTGCCACAGGCAATCCTTCTGGGCAATTATATAAAATAGTTGAGCCTATGCTAAAAAACAAAATGGGATCAGACAAGTCCTTATAATCTTTATATGCCTAAATGTCCCCAGAATATGATTTTTGGCTATGGTTATGACGGACGCCATCCTGCAGGGTGTGCAATTATTGCTTGGGCACAAGTCTTGGCGTATTTACAACCGAATATTAATGATATTACAACTCCTGAAGGACAGAAGTTTTATTGGGGTAATTTAGGGAAGTTATTCTCCGAATTTTTGGGGAACCATGAGCCTACTGAGGAAGATAAAAGATTAGCCTCTTTGATAAAGAATCTTGCAGATGGAAGTGGCACAAAATTTACACGCAAAGGAGGTTCTGTTTCTGTAGATGAAGTTGCAAATTATGTAAAAAAATGGAATATCCATATTGATGGAAAAAACTCTTGTACTTTCCAAAATATGGCAAAACTCTTTAAATTCAAGAAGACCTGTTATATGTAGAGGAACTGCAAGAGCCATCAGAGGAACAAGAGCTACAGGAGTATTTACCAATGGTTCACATGCATGGGTTGTTGATGGTTATCAAATTCGCGTTCGTCCCTCTAATGTGGCTCTTTCACCAAAACAACCTCGCAGAATTTTAAAGAGGTACATGTTTATTGCCATGCAAATATGGGATGGGGAGGAAGTTTTTGATGGTTGGTATTTATATCGTTATGACGGAAGTATTGACTTCGATTGTGGAGGAGATTTATACGATATAGATTTAGCCTGTTATCCAAATGCTCGTTTAAACTAATATCTTTTGGCAATCTCTCTTCAAACGAGATTGCCTTTTCTTTAAATACTATAGAATATGCGTTTAAAATTGAACAATACAATATATATAGTTTGTGCTATCTTTTTGTTTTTTCATAACTCATGCATGAAAAATGAGATAGAGTTAAAAGAAAAAGATGAAAAAAAAATAGTAACTTCCTATGAGAGAGAATATCAATGATGCGGAAACAGAACTCAATGATATTCTTTTAGGCAAAACAACTCGTGTAAACTCTATTGTTCCAAAACACCTCATTCTGAAAAATAAATTTACTCTCAAAGTAGACGGAACTTCTATAGGTACAAGAGTTGGGGAACAGACAAGGTCAGATGTTGATAATTCAACAAATGTACATATTTTCAATTTTCAAGGTGGTGGATATGCTATAATGAGCGGAGATACAAGGGTTACTCCAATGTTAGTGCTTACAGATAAAGGAGAAATCCCTCAAGATGGTGTCGTAGACAATCCTAATCTTGTACCATTTTTGGCAAATATGGAAGTCCAAATCATTAAAGAGATTAATGAGTTTAACG
>NZ_UGTL01000002.1:0-602886 GCF_900454955.1 Prevotella disiens
TGGTTGATAGAATTTGCGATGGCACTCTTGCCGAGAAGACGTTGCTTTCTGCTATCCCAAAGAGATAATGGGACTTTCTTTTTGGCGGAAAAGGCGGAATACTTCCTGCCCAGTTCTATCCGTCCGATAAGCGGCACCATGCCTTTTTTGTCCGCTCGTTTAGCCTGTGTGAAAAACGAGACTTTCAGTTTGTTTTCTTTCATTTTTCTGTCGTTTTTTTTCTAATTTCCTTTGCTTGCAAAGGTAATACGAACAAGAGTTCTTGAGCTATGCAGAAAAATGAAAGATGAGGAATAAAAACCTATGCCACAGTTGTTTATATTCAATTCGTAACCCCTTTTTGCTTTGTGCCCTATGGGTTACGAGTTGGTAACGGAACTATTGCCGTTTTTCGCTCAATCTTGCCATATCTCAAAATGCAGAAAAGTGTATAAGTTGTTATTGTTCAAGTGTTTCCGTTTGTACTTACCCATTCTTCTTTCATTGTCATTATTCTATGAACTATCCCCGCACAGGCAGCCGATACATCAGTGAGGATGTTTTCGAGGAAGTACCCGTCCTGCTCCGCAAGATAGGAGAAACACTTCCGACTCCGCTTAACCGTCATTCGGTGGACAATGCCAAGATTACTGACCACCACGCCATTATTCCTACAGGAGAAACGCCTTCAAGAATGTCGGCAGATGAAACAACTATCTATCAAATGGTGGTTAATCGCTTTGTCGAAGCCTTTTCCTCCAATTCAGAGGAAGAGCATATGCAGGTACGGTTCACGGACGGCACCAACACCTTTACTTGGAAAGCATGCCGACAAATCTCTTTGGGTTGGAAAGCCGTACAGAAAGAACTGGTTGCTGATGTAGAGAAAAAGGTAAACGATGATGAACAGGTGTTGCCTTCCCTTCCTGACTTGACAGAGGGAGAGATTTTGCCTCTTGTTTCTGCTGAGATCACCGAGCATAAGACCAAGCCAAAACCACTCTACACGGAGGCTACTTTACTTTCTGCTATGGAGAATGCGGGTAAGGATGTGGAGGAGTCAGACAAGCGTAAGGCAATGGCGGAGTGCGGTATAGGAACACCTGCTACCCGTGCCAACATCATCGAAACGCTTATCCTCCGTGATTACATCCGCAGAGAGAAGAAAGCCATTGTACCGACCGAGAAAGGCTTGGCTGTCTATGAGATTGTCAAGGACAAGCGAATCGCCAATGCGGAGATGACAGGCTCATGGGAACTTACCCTTGCTGCCATCGAAGCAGGACAGATGCCGCCCGAAAAGTTTGCACAAGGCATCAACTCCTACGTTGGCACCATTTGTGAGGAACTGCTTTCTCTTGCCCCCAAACAGAAGTCTTATCCCACCTATCGCTGCCCCAAGTGTGGCAGTGAGAGCGTGGGCATCTATACCAAAGTCGCCAAATGCAGGCACGAGGGCTGCGACTTCCGCGTCTTCCGTGAGGTTTGCGGCACGCTTCTCACAGAAGACCATATCCAGGACTTGCTGGCTACAGGACATACACCCATCCTCAGAGGATTGACGAGCAAGGCAGGCAAAAAGTTCAACGCCCGACTTGTCCTTAATGAAGATTACACCACATCTTTTGAATTTGAAAACAGGAAAGGAAAACAACGAGGGAGATAATCTCTATAGAAACAAAGCGGAACAGAAGAGGTCGGAAGGTGATATTCTTTTATCTTCCGACCTTTTTCCTCCTCCTTAATTAAAAAAGAAACACTATGGCATACAATAAGAAAAACGTCCTTGAAGCCAACACAGAAGCCATCCGTGTTGTGCTTCGCTTGGAAAAAGAACGCCGCGAAGCCACCGAAGCCGAGAAAGACATATTGCGCAACTATCAGGGCTTCGGTGGCTTGAAATGCGTGCTGAACCGATGTGACAGTCCCGATGATCTCCGCTATTGGAGCCAGTCGGAGCAACAACTCTTCGAGCCTACCCAAAGGCTCAAACAGATGATTTACCGTGATGCCGTCGATGCCAATACCGCCAAGCGGTACTGGGAGAGCATCAAGGCAAGCGTACTAACGTCTTTCTATACAGATACCCGTATCGTTGCCGCCATTTCCGATGCGCTTACTTCTGTAGATGTACCCATACGTCGCTGCTTGGACCCTTCGGCAGGCATGGGAGCCTTTACCGAGACTTTTGCTAAAAGGGCTGGAATGGTCGATGCAATGGAAAAAGATTTGCTCACTGCCCGTATCTCACAATCCATTCATCCTTATGGGCAAGGCAATATCATTGTCCGCCAAGAACCCTTTGAAGCCATCGGAGAGTTGGAAGATAAGGAAAAATACGACCTTATTACAAGTAACATTCCTTTCGGGGATTTTATGGTCTATGACCGTGAGTACAGCAAGGGCAAGGATGTTCTTAAGAGGGAATCCACACGAGCCATCCACAATTACTTCTTTGTAAAGGGATTGGACTGCATCAAGGAAGGTGGCTTGCTGGCATTCATCACCTCGCAGGGTGTATTGGACAGTCCCCGCAATGAAGCCATACGTCGTTATCTTATGCAGAACAGCCGCCTTATCTCTGCTCTCCGACTGCCATCAGGTATGTTTTCAGACAATGCAGGAACAGACGTAGGCAGTGACCTCATCGTCCTGCAGAAGCAGACTGGTAAAGAAATCAGCGAGGGGATTGAACAGCAGTTTGTAGAAACTCTTTCCGTTCCCAAAGAAGAAGGCTCTTCTGTCGTCTTCAAGCACAACTCACTTTTTGCAGGAGATTGGAAAGACATTGCCCACCGTATCATCGCCACGGAACGCATAATGGGCAAAGACCCATACGGCAAGCCTGCATGGGAGTATCGCTTCGATGGCAGCATTGACGATATGGCGGAGAGTATCAGGGCACAGCTCTCCTTGGAATTTGAGCAACGCTTTGATCGAAAACTCTATGAAACAGGCATACCTATGACGGAGGAGGAACGGCAGAAAGAAGCTGAAAAACAACTGAGAAAGTTAGGTATAACGGTAAATTTACCCAAAGAGGATCCCAAAGTGCACAAGGAGGCGAAGAATGCCTATAATTTGATGCCCGACAGTATCAGGAAGCAACTACCTAAACTTTACAGCACGGAAAAGGAACTTATTGGTGATAAGGTCGCCTACGCACGTTATTTCTTCCCGATGGGAGCATATACGGCTTATCTCTTAGAATATGACCCCAAAACTCGCATTGGTTTCGGTGTCGTAACAATGGGCTACGGCTGGGAGTTGGGTAATATGTCGCTTGACGAGATGGAGGAAGTGAAGATACATGGATTGGGTATTGAGCGAGACCTGTACTTCTCTCCTAAGAAATTGCACGAGATAGCCGAACTGGAAGAAGTCGTCAGGGGACAATATACCAAAGAAGAAGTGGTGACAGAGGAAATCAAGGAAAAGGCTGCACCCGAAGTTCAGACTCCGACAATGGAGGATAGCCTTTCTACGGAAAATGCCAAAGAGGAAGTCCAAGTTGAAAAGGTAAGTGGGCAAGTGGATAAAACGGGCGGTGAGCAGACAGTACAGATACAAGAGGCAGGCTCTACTATTGAAGAATCAGTCCCAGAGGGCGTACCCGTACTTAGCCTTCACCGTCAATATGAGCAGAAGGTGAGAGAAATTCGCACCGATGTGGAAGCCCCACGGGAGATGAACGGGCAGACTGTCTATTTTGATGATGACCACCACCCGGTGATGGACAGCATGGACGAGCGACAGGAAACGGAGCAGCCTTCACTATTCGCTCCGGTGGAATACAATCTCTGGACGCAGGAAGTAAAGCGCGTGAACGGCGAGATTAAGGAAGCCCCTAAACCACAGGTTCAGACAGTCCAAAAGCATCCAGAAAACAAAGTAGGAAAGGAGAACAAGGAAACACACTCGACTGTCACTCCGGGGCGTAAAACCAAAAGAAAGGGCAATAATAAGACTGCCTCCCCTTCATACCTTGAGCCATCCCTCTTTGACTTTATGAACGAAGCCGAAGAGCGGAAGCCACAACCGATAACAGAGGTTAAGAAAGAGTTTGACGCTTCACCACGCCCTTTTCTATCATTGCCGGACTCTCACCTGAGAGATGGTTCCATTGTCGTGCAGAAAGGTCAGGTGGGGTTTCTTTCCGACTTAAAGCGACATCCAACCTTTAACCCGATGGACTTGCCGTATGCGCAGCTTTCCCGACTAAAAAGCTATATCGAGATACGGGAGTGCTATCATCGTCTCTATGACTACGAGGCAGAGAACCATGCAGAAGACAGGGAAGATAGAAACAGGCTCAACCACCTATATGATGACTATGTTGCACGCTGGGGCTACTTTAACCAGAAGGCGAACACCGACATCATCAAGATGGATGCCACAGGCGTGGAAATGCTCTTCTTGGAACGCTCTGAAAACGGCAGGTACGTCAAGGCGGACATCTTTGACCATCCAACAGTTTTTTCTACCACGGAGCTGACCGTTGCCACAGACCCGATGGAGGCACTGGGCGCATCGCTTAACAAGTACGGTACGGTGGAACTTGACTATATGAGTTCGCTTTTACCTGATATGGAGGAAAGCGACATCATTTCTTCCTTAGAAGGCCGCATCTATTTCAATCCCGAAGAGAATGCTTATGAGGTTGCGGACAAGTTCATTTCGGGCAATGTAATAGAAAAGGCGGAGCGTATTGAGTCATGGCTCTTGGAACATCCCGACCACGAAGAGGCAAAGCAGAGCCTTGCTGCGCTGCGTGCAGCCACGCCAACACCCATTCCTTTTGCAGACCTTGACTTCAATCTCGGTGAACGCTGGATACCTGCCAAGGTCTATGGTAGGTTCGCTTCGGAGTTTTTCGGCACGGATATTGGCGTATCCTACCATTCCAACATGGACGAGTACAGCATTGTCTGCGACCGAAAGAATGCCAATATCTGGCACAAGTATGCCGTACAGGGTGAGTTCCGCCGTTATGACGGTATCAATCTCCTGAAGCACGCCCTGCACAATACCATTCCCGACATCAACAAGAGCAAGGAGGTGGCGGATAAGGTTACGGGAGAAATCAAGACCATCAAGGTGCGTGACGGACACGCCATACAGATGGCAAATGCCAAGATTGAGGAAATCAGACAGGGCTTTGTCGATTGGCTCGGACGCACGCCAGACACCTTCAAGCAGCAGTTATCCGACCGTTACAACCGCCTTTTCAATTGTTTTGTACGACCCAACTTTGACGGCACGCACCAGACGTTTCCAGACCTTGACCTTAGACGATTGGGCATTGCCGACCTCTACAAGAGTCAGAAGGATGCCGTATGGATGCTCAAAACCAATGGTGGCGGCATCTGCGACCACGAGGTGGGAGCGGGAAAGACACTCATCATGTGTACGGCAGCCTATGAGATGAAGCGGTTGGGACTGGCAAACAAGCCGATGATTATCGGACTGAAGGCAAATGTATTCGATATTGCCGATACCTTCCGCAAGGCTTATCCCAATGCAAGGATTCTCTATCCGGGCAAGAATGATTTCAGCAAGCAGAACCGCCAGCGCATCTTTAATGACATCAAAAACAATGACTGGGATTGTATCATACTCACGCACGAGCAGTTCGGCATGATACCGCAAGCCTTGGAAGTACAAGAGGCTATCTTGCAGAAGGAGAAGGACTCTGTGGAGGAAAACCTCGAAGTCCTGCGTATGCAAGGAGCGGAGATTTCCCGTGGTATGCTCAAAGGCTTGGAAAAGCGCAAGCAGACACTTGAAGCCAAGTTACAGAACATACAGGACAGCATCGCCGAAAAAAAAGACGATGCCGTGGACTTCAAGATGATGGGTATCGACCATTTGTTCGTGGATGAGAGCCACCAATTCAAAAACCTGATGTTCAACACTCGCCATGACAGAGTGTCGGGCTTGGGCAATCCGGACGGCTCGCAGCGTGCCCTGAACATGCTCTTTGCCATTCGTACCATACAAGAACGGTCGGGCAAGGATTTGGGAGCTACTTTCCTTTCAGGAACGACCATTTCCAATAGTCTGACGGAACTGTATCTTCTGTTCAAGTATCTGCGCCCGCAGGCTTTGGAGAAGCAGGGTATCAACAGTTTTGATGCTTGGGCAGCAGTTTTTGCCAAGAAATCGACCGACTATGAGTTCTCCATCACCAATGAGATTATCCAGAAAGAGCGGTTCCGCACCTTCATCAAGGTGCCAGAGCTGGCTGCCTTTTATGCGGAGATTTGCGATTTCCGCACGGCAAAGGACATCGGTATCGACCGTCCCGAGAAAAACGAGATACTGCACAACATACCGCCCACGCCAGAGCAGGAAGAATTCATCGGCAAGCTGATGGAGTTCGCCAAGACGGGCAATGCCACACTCTTGGGACGTGCACCGCTCAGCGAGAGCGAGGAAAAGGCAAAGATGTTGATAGCAACCGACTACGCCCGCAAGATGAGCTTAGATTTACGCATGATAGATGAAAATGCTTACTCAGATCATATCGACAACAAGGCAAGTCACTGTGCCAAGATGCTCAATGACTATTATCAAAAGTATGATGCGCAGAAAGGGACGCAGTTTGTTTTCTCTGATTTGGGGACTTACAAGCCCGGCGAATGGAATGTCTATTCGGAGATAAAGCGTAAATTAGTGGAGGACTACCATATCCCGGCATACGAGATACGTTTTATTCAGGAGTGCAAGAACGAGAAAGCAAAGAAAGCGATGGTAGATGCGATGAATCGTGGTGACATTCGCATTATCTTCGGTTCTACCTCTATGTTGGGAACTGGAGTCAATGCCCAGCAACGAGCTGTGGCTATCCATCATTTGGACACGCCTTGGCGACCTTCGGACTTGGAGCAGCGCAATGGGCGTGCCATCCGAAAGGGAAATCTTGTCGCCAAGGAGTTTGCGGACAACAAGGTCGATGTCATCATCTATGCCGTAGAGCGTTCCTTGGATAGCTATAAGTTCAATCTGTTGCACAACAAACAGCTCTTTATCAACCAGCTAAAAACAAACACCTTGGGTAGCCGTACCA
Source organism: Prevotella disiens (assembly GCF_900454955.1). Lineage (NCBI taxonomy): Bacteria > Pseudomonadati > Bacteroidota > Bacteroidia > Bacteroidales > Prevotellaceae > Prevotella > Prevotella disiens. The sequence goes on from NZ_UGTL01000002.1 coordinate 7,049, forward strand.
TTGATGAGGGTTCGATGGACGAGGACAGTGGTATGAACTTCTCAGAATATGTAGCAGTGCTTTCAGGCAACACAGACCTTTTGGAGAAAGCAAGATTGGATAAGAAGATTACCACCTTGGAATCAGAGCGCAAGAATTTTCTCCGTGAGCGTGATGCCGCAACGGGCAAGCTGGCAGAGATTGAGAGTTCCGTGTCCTTCCATTCCGACAAGATTAAGGAAGCTAAAGCTGACTTGGCTTGCTTTGAGCAGCGTGTGGAACGGGACAAGGAGGGACTGCCCGTCAATAAACTGACAATCAAAGGTGTAGAGGACAGCACCGACATAAAGGTCATCGCCGCCCGTCTGCATGAGATAGAGGAAAAGGCTCGTACCAAGAGCGAGTACAACAAGATTGGCGAGGTTTACGGCTTTTCCATCATGGTCAAGACGGAGAGCACTTCCAAGGACTTGTTCGACTGCTCGATGAACCGCTTCTTTGTCAAGGGACAGGAAAGCATCCACTATACCTATAATAACGGTAAGTTAGCGGCAGACCCGAAACTTGCCTGCGAGAACTTCGTAAATGCCTTGGAGCGTATCCCTAAAGTGATAGAGTCGCATGAGAAGGAAATGGCAAAGGCAGCAGCCAACAAAGACGTTTACACCAATATTGCCAATGGCTCATGGAAGAAAGAGGGCGAACTGCGCGTGCTCAAGGGGGAGGCAGCAGAATTGGACAGAAAGATTGCGCTTACGCTTGCACCGCCAGAGGAGGAAAAAGAAGAGACGGAGAAAGTAAACCAAGGAGAGAATTTGTCTAACAACAATCACTCAGCTGGAGTAAAGAACGAGAGTTATCCTACTCATGACAAGAAAGAAGACAATCGTTCACAAAACTTCAGACCCAAATGGAGACACTAAACGCATGTTTATTATCCAATGGAAGCAAAAATGTCTTACTTTCATTTTTTTTAGTAGACATAAATAAAGTACGGGAATATTGCAATTGAAATTCCCGTACAAAATTATTGCCAGATAGATTCCCTATTCCAATGGTCTGGAAAACCTATCTTATAAATAGGAATGTCCGGATTTTTCTCTATCAGTGAGATTGTCTTTCTCTTATATGTATCTCCAGCATTGATAGCATTGCACAAGTATAACATGGAAGTAATGATTAGAAATGGCTTCTTTTTAGAGAATTCCGAAAGAGGATGTTGCAGCCAAATGCCTCTTGGATTACTAATATCCATTGGACGTTTTACCATATTTCGACTCCATACTCTTGAATGATGGGCGACAATATTTCTCAAATAGGAGATGGCTTCAAGCCAGCTTGAGAGTTCTGTATGCATATTAAGTCCGAATTCATTGGCAATTCTTGCCTTTTCCGGTAACTGATGATTAAGATTCTTATATATCTTTGAAAGTGTTCCAAAAGTCGCAACTTCAAAAATAATCCATGCGTCAGGCTGTTGGGTAAGAGATATACATTTTCTGTCCTCCCACACTCCATATTTGCATTTGTAGTCTTTTATGAAAATCTCACTGCTACGCATAAACTCGCCCATCAGATCATGTATATGTTGCTGTTGGAGCTCTTCATTGTTGAAAAGTCCCTTATCCATATAGTACAGCCCACCGTATGATTGTGAAAGATGATAAATCATCTTCGTCCGCAACGCAATCTCTATGGCTTCAATGGCATCGAACAAGATAAGACGCAACTCCTTATCAAAGAAATATCGTGTGATAACGTCCTTAAAATTGGCGTCATTCTTGAATATATGCCGTTCTTTGTCTGTTTGCATATCCCACCAATACCCCTTCAAACGGTAGTAGCTGATATGACTTAAATGAAGATGGGCAAACTCCTCATCTTCTATAATCATGCCTCTATGCTTCAGTAAATCGATTTGTTCCTGAATGGAACGTGATTCTTTATTCGCCATAGTATCTATAAAAAAAATGACTCGCCAGCAGATCTTACGGTATGCCAAGCGAGTACTGTTATCTTTGAGTGTGGAAATCCACAACTAACTTTCTGATTGCAAAGGTAAGTATTTTTTTTGTTTCAGCAAAATAATTGCAGATATTTTTTAAGTGATAAAAATTACCAATCATCTCGCTTCCGTACCATTTTATCTATCTCTTCCCGAAGAAAAAGTAACCTGCCATTGGCTTTAAGATAGGGAATTTTTCCTGCCCACACCCAATTATAGATGGTCTTTTGTTCTACTTTGAGTATCTTGGATACATCTATGATATCCAGATATTCCGGTTTCAGGGGAGGATGGACAGTTGTATCAACAGATTGCTCTTGCAGGATCAGCAGGCGGTCGAGTTTATCCTCGACGCTTATCAGCTTGTTGAACAGGCGTTTTTGCCAAGTGTCTTCGGTTTTATAATCTATGTACGGCATAGTTCTCCTTTTTGATAGTTACCATTGGTATCTTGTGCCAAGATACGTTGTTCTTTCATATAGGCGATGTACTTCTTTGCGGTTCTTTCCTTGATTTCCATTTCTCGCATCAGAACTTCACAAAGTTCTTGGTAAGTGAGCTTGAAAGAATTTCGGAAGGCTTCTTTGACAACGCCAATCAATTCATCGGTCTTGCGCTTTTCCTTGTCCTCTTTAGACTTCTCGCCACGATAGACGTGCATGTCCTCAGCCTTATCCCAGCCGAAAAGCATTATCGGTACGTCCAACGGACTTCCGTCACGGACTTTCAGAGCTTTCACCACAGAGTATTCAGGATTGTCATCTTTCTCTATGGAGAGAATGCCTGCCGCCTTGCGTTGAAGTTCGGAGCCAATATGCCCACGGAGTTTGATACCATTCGGTACGAAGTGCAGTACGCAGATGATGCAGGTGTTGTAAATCCCTGCCAGACGGTAAAGCTCATCCACAATGGCAATACTTTCCGTTTCATCGTTGGCGGAACGTATCAAGTCAGCTATGCCGTCAATCACCACAAGATGGATGCCCCCATGCTTGTGATGAAACAGGTCCATACTCTCACGGATAAGTTTCAACCGGTCTTTACGGGAAAGCGAAGCAAGATACAGAGAATGATAATATTCAGGTACTGCTGTCAGAGAAGCCCTGCGTAATGTCTTGCCCAAATTCTTGTGGAGTTGTGCCTCGGACTGTTCCGTGTCATAGTGTAGGACCGCCAAGCCTTTGGGATTGGCGGTAATCTCCAATCCCAAGGTATTCTCTATCGGCAATCGTTTTTCTCCCAACGCTCCGGCAAGGATGGCTCCGACATAGTTGCTCTTGCCTGTCCCCTCACCTCCAGTAATGCAGAACAGGTTATCCTGCGTGCCGAGTGGCACACCGTTTACTGCTACTACTGATTTGGAAATGTCTGGTGGATTCTCATAATCAATTTCACATGAACGTAACATCATCATGGTTTGGCTGTATAGGTCTGAGAACATCTTGGCAAGCAGCTCTTTCAGTTCCTTTGCACCGTTGCCCAAGGCAAAGAAATCTGAAATGTCTTTTTCAGACTTCGTACCACTTAGCGGAAGTGAAAGGTTCAATACTTTGTATTCTGTCAGATGTTCTGCTTGTCTGTGACTCTCGCGTACGCCTGTCTCGTCAGCATCATACAGAAGTATGATATGTCGGAAGCGAAGCTGAAGGCTCTCGATGATACTTGTCGGTATCTGTGCGGTTTCACTGTTGAAACAAATTGCATTGAAGCCGTGTGCATACAATGAGAGTACATCCTTTTCACCACCTGTAATGAAAAGCATATCTCCTTTGGTGGGAATCTGCTCCATACCGAAGCAATAGGTGGCAGGCATTCTTCCACCATAGAGAAAGCGGATTTTCGGACTGTGTGGTCGGTATATCTTTACATAGCCGTTTCCGATATAGGCAAATATAGGTTCTGTCGGTGAGCTGTGAAGTTCAAACTTCTTGCCCTCGGCAGATACGCTCTCATACCGTTTAAGACTCCGTACCCGAAAAAGCCGGAGTGTATCTTCATGGATACCATAATGCGCCCAATAGTTCAGCAGTCCATCGTCAAATGGCTGTATCTCGAAACTATATGGTCGTTCTTTCGTCCGCTTGGTCTTTTCGACCGTAGGACTGGAGGCTATAGGATTTTTATATGACGGTGTGATATGCTTGTTATGCTTTTCAGCATCACATAAAGAATATAATCCAAGTTCTTGTACGATGATTTCCAACACCTCGGGAAAATTCGTTTTCAAATTCAAACTACGCAACGTTGCCACAAACCAGAAGCAATCCCCTGAATAGGTGGTATCGCCATGATCATAGAATTTATAAGAAGAAGTTTTCCTATCATAGTAGATATGACAGGAAGCCCGTTTGTCGTCATAAAAGGGGCTACGGAAGTTTCGGTGAAGATTCACCTCAAAACCAAGGAAATGGGAAAATACATTCAAACCTCCTTGAGTAAGCAAAAGAATCTGTTCTTTTTCTATCATAGTTGTCTGTTTTTAGGGTTAAGACATGAACTCATGATAAGATTATCCTTAAAACGGTTGAGCCGACCAAGAACCTCGTCATTCCTCATACCGGAAACACGGAGGCGGTTGCATTTCGTGGCAATCACGATAGACTTGAAAAAATAACGCACATCACCACCCTCGGTGTAGCGATACCTCACCAACTGCTTCTTGCGCCAACGGTAAAGGGTGGACTCTGAAACATTCAGAGTCCCGATAAGGTCTTTCGTGGTCATCTCCAGCTCATCATCTATATCTTGGATAAGACGGGAGGTGCGCTCAACATACTGCTCAATTCGGTTGAGCCTGTCTATCAGTTCCTGATAGGCTTGGCTTTCTACTGCTATTATTTCCATCAGCCTTTATAATTTGGTTTGTAAGATAATGTGCTGCGGTCCCAATTCCTTGGCGAGATCCATTATCTTTCCATAAGTCTCTTCGTCAAACACGTCTATGCCCAGTCGGATAAATGGGGGTGGTATTTCTCTTCTTCTCCTTGCAATAGATGCAAGCAGATCACTCTCATCCATTTCCAAAACTTTGGCATAGCTGCAAATTTGTACTATACTCATGGATACGGCTCCTGTTTCCCATCTTGAGATGGTACTTGAGCTAACTTTCAGTTTTTCAGCGATATACTCCTGTGAGTATCCTTCATGTTCTCGCTTTTCCTTTAGGGTTTTGTGCAACTGTTTCATATGTATAAAGTTACAAAAGCACCTAAATTTGAGCAACCCGCCACATTCAAATGTTTGCATCCCATGCAAGGTGGCTTGCATTAGGTGCAGATGAATATGATGGGCGATGTCAACATGGGATGATTTAATTGGTTTGTTTTCTAGAATTCATAAACGAAAATACATTGTAATAACAATCATTCCAGAACAAAATCAAATAATTTTGAGAAAATCCCTCCAGTGCAAGGTGCAAGTCCCCTTATATATAGGGGCTTGCACCTTGCACTGGAAAGTGTAGCAGTAAAATATCTAAATATTTATGGTACAAAGATTTGGAGGTTAGTACAATTTTATATACTTTTGTACCCAAGAAAAGAGAGCAGTTGTGCTTTCAACAGGTAGTCAGAATGGTAGTCATCAAGCGGTCAAAATACTGCTACAAAAATGCTACACTACCGATTTGTCAAAATTGATAGAACATTTAATTACAACGAGTTAGCAGAGTTTGGTTCATAAACCTCTCTCTCCGCTTTAGGTACTCTGAAATGAACATCAGAGGGAAACCTAAGAAAATCGTAAGTATCATAGCTACAAGTAGTTATGATACTTTTCTTTTATACCCATCCCAAATTTCAGAGTATGCACGGAGGGGGCAGAAACTCCCAAAATACTCTAAAAAGGCTACAATCAGGCTACACATTTTCAAGGCAAAATAAAAATGTAGCCAAGAGTACATACAGAGTACATAAGGAGTATGCGTAAATTACTGCTATTCAAACAAATATGTTGAACTTTGCAGCGTGATTACAGAGGTGTTTTTGTTACCATACACCACTTCGGGCAACAATGTGTCCGACAAGCTACGGCTACAGATGGCAGGTGTTAGGACAAGACCTCTATTCAGGCTACAACTAAAAGCAGTAAAATGTATGAAAGCTATTTTCAGAGCAGTCTTCTATCTCAGAAGCAATTATGTGAACAAGGAGGGCAAGACCCCTGTCATGCTGAGAATCTATCTCAACAACGAACGCCTTTCCATCGGCTCGACGGGCATTGCTGTCCAACAGTCTCAATGGGACAGGGAGAAGGAACGATTGAAGGGAAGGACAACTGAAGCACTTTCCACCAACCTCGAACTTGACAACATTCAGAGCGGACTCCAGACCATCTTCAAGAAAGTCGAGATGACGGACGAGGTGTCCTTGGAGCGTATCAAGTCGGAGTATCTTGGTAAGAAGGAGGATGTGGACACCCTAATGAGCCTCTTCAACAAGCACAATAGTGACGTTGCACGGCAGGTAGGCGTGTCGGTCGAAGCTGCAACCTTACAGAAATACAACGTCTGCAAGAAACACTTCTCAAATTTCCTTCGTGATAAATACGGTCGGTCTGACATCCGCCTGTCCGAACTCGGCTATATCGTGATACACGACTTCGACATTTATCTTCGAACGGTTGTCGGGCAGAATCCCAACACAGCCACGAGGATGATGAAAACCTTCAAGACGATTACCATTCTGGGCAGGAAACTAGGTGTCCTGCACCATGATCCGTTCCTCAACATCCGTTTTCACATGGAACCGGTCAATCGTGGATTCCTCACAGACGAGGAAATCCTTAAAATTGCCAACAAAGATTTCGGCATCGGTCGTTTGGAACTTGTAAGGGACGTGTTCGTGTTCTCGTGCTTCACGGGACTTGCGTACATAGACGTGTACAACCTCGCTCCTGAAAACATCGTCACGCTCAACGGCAAGCAGTGGATAATGACCAAGCGGCAGAAGACAAGCGTGGAAACCAACGTTCTTTTACTCGATATACCCAAGAGCATCATTGCAAAATATAGTGGCAAGACCTATCGTGATGGCAAACTTTTCCCCATGCTGACGAATCAAAAACTGAACAGTTATCTGAAAGAAATTGCCGATATTTGCGGTATCAAGAAGAACCTGACATTCCACCTCGCCCGGCACACATTTGCCACGATGTCCCTATCCAAGGGAGTTCCCATCGAATCCGTAAGTAAGATGTTAGGACACACCAACATCAAGACAACGCAAATCTATGCCCGTATTACCAATAAGAAGATAGAACACGATATGGATGAGCTGGCTGACAAGTTGGGTACTTTCAATACGGCATTAGGCATTTCCAAAAAATAATGTATATAACCCTAAAATTTTGAATTTATGACAACGACAAAGAAAGAACTTTCCTACTTCCATCTGAAGTTGGAAGCGTATCTCGGAGAGCATTTCCCTGAGAGAGAGAATGACAATGCGTTTATAACCGCTCGCGCAGACGAGGCATTGACGGCTTACTGCGATGCCGTGGCGCAAGGTTTCTCACATCCCGAAGCAGAGACGATGGCAAGCGAGGTGCTGTACCACAACCTACACTTCTCAAAGTATGATACCCTTGTTTCCGTACTGGAGCAGGAGTTTGAGAAGGAACTGCCAAGTCCGCTTCCCGAAAGGTTAGCACTAATTTTGCTGAACAACAAGGCAATTCAAGCGGTATTTGCCAAGTACGAACTCACGGACGACTTTGCGGCAGGTACAGAATACGACAAACTGTACACCGAGCTGACTGGTACAATCGTGCTGCTCATTAAGGTCAATGGTCTGCCAACGATAGGCGGTGAGAACATGGCTTGATACTTCACCATCGGGGGCTTTTGTAGTGTCAAGAGCCAAGATAAACGCTCCACTCCACACGTCAAGAGTTTTCCAAACACTTGTCTTTGGGTCGTTAGAGCATCTTGTTATCGCTCTTGAACTATTAAAAGCCCCGATTATGAAAACAATCATCATGAATCAAGATATTCATCAGCCCGCCTTCATCAAGGCAGACGCATCGAACAAAACCGATAAGAACAGGCAGCCGCCGACTTCTTCCAAGCAAGTCCGCCGCTTTGGTTGGACACGCTTCATCGAACTCGCCGTTCTGCTTTCCATCGTTATCGGTGCGATTTACCTCATCTCGAAGATAGTTACGCCGCAAGTCGTAACCGCCGTTTCGGTTATTCTCGGTTTCCTTATACTACGCTTCATTGTCAAAGTTATTCTGCAAGTAACCTTTACAATCCTGCGTTGGCTGTTCTGGCTTGCCGTCATCTTGGCAATCCTGCTCTGTGTGCTCTAAGGCACAAGGAAAGATATTCTTCGATTCATTCTTCTTTATGGGTGGTTATCTCACGTGAGGTAGCCACCTTTTTCGTTTTCCATACAGGCGTTGCACTTTCGCTTCTCACATCCATCTATTCCACTTTGATGTGCCATAAGTCGGTGCTGATTTCTTTTTATTCGCAAAGGTAGTAAGGGGCTACGGCTTGCACAAGGTCTGTGCCTTTGGTTTGCACGGAAAATCTCCACACCTACATTTCATTCCGGGTAGTATTTTCCTACAAAACCTTGTGCCGGCTGCGCCCCCTACCTTGTTCTTGCTACAAAAAGGAATCAGCATACTCCGATCTTTGGACGCATAAAAAAAATGTCATTATGGAACAGCAGAAAGTAAATATCACATCTTCGATGAAGAAAAAAGGATATAGCTCCTCCTCTCATTACCGCATAAGTTCGGTGGTTGAAGAAAGTGAGCGTTTGGTGGCAACTAAGTTTGTGCAGTGGGAAGTTGAGCCTTTGGAAACTTTGAGCCACAGCAAGGTTTATTTATTGCGTGTGAAACTCAATCGTGGGGAGCGAATGAGCCGTGAGGAAAAGAATTGGCTTGCCGAAGCGGTGAACACTAACACCTACTTCCGTACAGCCGTACCCCTTATGGGTTATCGGTTTGACTTTATGGACGTATTGAAGAAGTATTTGGTCAATCAATACGGACATTGGTCAGAGTATTATGCACCCGACCGCACCAGCCTAAGAAGTTTCCTTTGCGGACAGATAAACCAAATTGTAGAAATCCCTAAATACTAAGCGATATGAAAGGAACAGAACATTTTACGAGAGCAATAGCCGAGTATCTGAACCAACGTGCAGCGACAGACTCTTTGTTTGCACCCAACTTGATGAAGCCTAACAAGAGCATCGAGGAATGTGTAACCTACATCTTGAACCAAGTGCAGACGAGTGGCTGCAATGGATTTGAGGACGATGAAATCTACTCAATGGCAGTACACTACTATGACGAGGATGAAATTGAAGTAGAAAAGGAAATCACTTGCAGAGTGGCAGTAAATCATATTGTGGAACTCACAGAGGAGGAGAAAGCCGAAGCAAGGCAAGAAGCCATCAAGCAGTACCAACGTGAGGAACTCGCCAAGATACAGAGCCGTAACGCACGAGTGAAGAAAACCGAAAGCGCAGCACCCCAAACACAACCGTCACTATTTGATTTTTAAGCCTATGAAACCAAGAAACAAATATGAGAAGGCAGTCCTTGCCGAGAGTAAGCACCTTCGCCCGATAACCAAGACACAGAGCAAATGGGCATTCCGTGAATGTATAGACCATTTCGCCTACCGACTGCCCAAAGGTCGCACAACGTGTATGGATTGTGGGCATAGTTGGACAATAGAAAAGCCTACGGACACTTGCATCTGCCCCCATTGCGGGGCAAGGTTGCAGGTCAAGGAAACCTTTGAACGCAAGATTAGGCAGAAGCAGTACTTTACAATACTTACCACTTGCGGAGAATACCAAATACTAAGAATGTTCCTCCTTTCTGTGGAAATGGAGAAAGGTTGCAAGGCATCTTCATATACCTTTGAAATCGGTCAGTATTGGTGGAACGCACAAGGAAGAAAAACGATTATTGCCGTTCAACGAACATTAGGCAGATACATTGACACCTTTTCTTTCTGTTCGCCAATGGCAGTACGCAACGACAACGAAGCCTACCGCCATATATCGTACTCACCGATATATCCCAAGTTCAAGGTTACGGACACACTCCGCAGAAATGGTTTTGAGGGAAACTTCCACAATATAGTGCCTACCGAACTTATACCGGCACTGCTTTCCGATAGCCGTGTGGAAACCTTGTTGAAGTCGGGGCAAATCCCGCTACTCAAATTCTTCATGCACAATGGTCGAAGAAGCATTGATAGCTATTGGGCATCTATCCGCATCTGTTTGCGAAACGGCTACCATATAGAGGACGGAAGTCTATGGTGTGATATGGTGGATATGCTCAATCAATTAGGCAAGGATATTCACAATGCCAAGTATGTTTGCCCCACCGACCTAAGAGCAGCGCACGACCATTACCAAGCCAAGAGCAGAGCGATGAAAGAGCGTGAGAACATTATCAAGAAGCGTAAGGAAGCAATAGAAGCCGAACAAGAGTACAAGCAACTCAAAGCAAAATTCTTTGGCATAGAGTTTACTGACGGCATTATCCGTATCCACGTTTTGGAGAGTGTGCAAGAGCATTTAGAGGAAGGCACGGCAATGCACCATTGCGTATATGACGCACACTATTACAGCAAACCGCAGTCGCTTATCTTCTCTGCCACAAAGGACGGAGAGCGCATCGAAACCATTGAGGTATCATTGGAAACGATGAAAGTGGTACAAAGTCGTGGAGTGTGCAACAAGAACACCGAGTATCACGAACAGATACTCGCCTTGATGCAGAAGAATATGAGAATGATAGCACAGAGAGCAACCGCATAACAATCCTATAATAACAACGATTATGGCGACATACAAGACAATAGAGAAAATTCCAACGTGGAGTTTAGGCTACCTTATCAATGGAGATAGTACAGGACTGACAGACGAAGAAATCGCACTCGCAGACCAATGGAGTAAGGACACCAAAGCGGAGGTTATATCGCCCCACACAGACATAGAGGGGAATATGCAACCTTATTTTACCCACGTTCCAGCCTTTGGACTACCAACCGAAGTAGAGGACTGCACCCTTATTTGCAGAGAGTAAATAAAAACATCAACCTATAAACGACAACAATATGAAAGTACAAGTAGAAGGCATTATTCATAATTTTTCGAGCAAAGCTCTCAACAACTCGTGGGCAGATGAAATACCCATCATCATCGTGAGAGTTATCAATGCCATAAGCATAGCCGAGAACAAGGAGGAGTTGCAGACCGCACTCCTCCAAATCTCCCAAGAAACGGAACTTGACAAGTTTTTTGTCTATGGTTACGGTGCACATCATTTTTGGCTAACCCACCGTTGGCTATCGAATGGTGAACCAATGGAACACAGATTACTAATCGCTGAGTTTTGAAAATATGGAAAGGAAAGTTTACAGAGTATGCACCCAATACGTTTTTGAAGGTGTGTTTGAGGTTGTAGCCACAGACCGAGAAGAAGCCGAGCGCAAAATCCTTGAAGATTGTGGAATGGTGATGGGCAGAGGAATACACAGCACACTACCCGATGAACAAATCAACTGGGCTTTTAATACCCACCCCGAAGAGCGGATAATTGAAACAACCGAAAATCTCTAACACAATGAGCCACGCAACCTTAAAAAATTGCGTGGCTTCTTTTCTTTTTCTTTGAACGAGCAGGCGACCAAAGAAAAGAAGCAAAAGAAAGTCGCAATAATTGCATTATAATTTAATTACACCTCAAATCCGCAACTTAACTTTTCAACGTCCTTCTTGCGTGTACACATCCTCTCATTACTGAATTTGCAGATAATTAGAACTGAAATCCCCCACTTCAGCCTACAACATCCCCTTACCCCACAATGCGACTTGAGGCAATACGCAGTATCATACCCATAAATTGTAGGCGTTATCCAAAATCTGTCTGGAACACATCCGCGTAAGCATTGTTACAAGTATAGATATTCAGCACATACTGCCTTGATGTCCTGATCCACTTTGCTGGTACAGAGACAAACCTGAAGACAAGCGCTTTTATGCGGCTTGTTGTATTGAGTCCGAACCTCTTTACATCAAGTCTTTGGATAATGGCCTTGTAGAAGTTACGGATAAGTGCTGTAAGAAGAAGGAACACGGTGTTCTCTGCCATGAAGGATTTGGGCAATCGGTCCCATCCGAAACCATTGTTCATATCATCGAAGATACGTTCCTTTCCCCCTCGAAGGTTATAGAACTCGACAATCTCTCTTACGGAAGATACATAGTCGTTAGTCAGGATACAACGGTATGTGTATTCTCCTTCCCAGAGATCCAATACACCATCCAACCGTTTCTGTCTTTGAATCACAAGTCGGTATGCTTTACCCTTCCACTTTTCAATAAGGATAGAGTTCAATTCGAACTCAATGCCATTGATTTCCTCAGTTTTCCAACCTCTGAGAGCAAAGATTTCATTGTAGAGCGAACTGCAGCGGTTTGCGCGGATATAGAAGGATTTGCAGTGTTCCTCTACTTCTTCTACGATTTCCTCGGAACATGATCCACAGTCAGCTCTGAAACGATTGATAGTAAGGCCGTTCTGTTCAAATCTCTCAAAGAACCTCTTCAGCGTGTCCTTCTGATGAAAACGAACATTTGTGTTGCCATCGCTATTCTCAATGCCAACGATTAAGTCGCCAATAACCGCCACGCCAGGGCGATAACCAGGGAACTTCTTGTATGTAGGCTTTGCATCATACTTCTCTGTCTCTATGAACTGATGGTCGAAATCAACATCATACATCTCGTCCTCTTTCAGTTGGCCAGATGCAAACATACAATTGAGCAGTAAAGTATTGAGAGTGTCAGCCGTGTTGAAATCGTAGTTCTTACCCGTATCTGACGTGTATGAGATGTTTTCTTGCGTCAGCTCCTTTATCGCTCTGAGGATAGTATCAGAGCTACAAGTTCGAAGTGTCGGATGAAGCGAGAGATGGCTCATCAAATGAGTAGTGACATCCTCAACACATGAGCCACCACAGAAGTAGATACTCATGAGTGAACGGATGATTTCGCTGTACTGATAACCGAATGATCTACACCTTAGACCGAGGGTCGAGGCGATTACAGATGACAATGTGGAGTCAAATTGCTCCATGATTGAAAATATTCCTCCAAAAGGAGTGAGTTTATCGGATTTAATATGTATTTTTGCCATGCCATATCAGAGTTTTGCTTGCTTGTTTTGCAACACTAAGATAAGTGAATTCTTTGACATGGCAAAATCCTGGGCAACTTTTTGTTGCTCAGGTACTTAAAAAGTTTAAGTTATAATAGTGTTGCGGAATTAAGGTTACATACAAAAAGTCTGACAATTTCCATTTTTTGCAAAGTTACTCAATCATAACGAAGAAGGCGACTAAAACGACAAGAAAACGCCCCTTACGGAGCATAAAAATGTCGCAAGGGGTGTATTTGATAATCAGGGTATGTAAAACAGGGCAAACTCCACCTTTCGTCGTTTGACAAGTCCTCGTAGCACCTTTCCTTTGTATCGGCAGAAAGAGACAAATTCACGATAATAGTTCCTGTCGCCCAACTCTATCTTTCGTATTAGTCGGCTTTTGGGATGATTACCATAACCGATCAAACGACCTACTCCTACATTGTAGGCAAGCAAAGTAAGTAGTAGTGCATCCTTACCATATCCTTTGAAGTGTTCAAAGCATTTCCAAAGATCGGCACGCAGGAGAGAGTCTGCCTGCCGCTCTGACATATTAGGAGAAAAATGCTCGTGTGGCTGCAACCGATGACCGTATCCTACATAGGGATAACAATCCTTTCTATGTAGTCCCTCGAAGTATTTTACGACCACTACGACACGCTCAAAAGGTGATAAGTCTGCCAATCGCACCCCACGCTGAGCCGGGAGTGATTGACAGAACAAACATATTATACAGAATAAAGCAAAGCGTTTAGCTGTTCGCATCGTTCAAGGCTTTGGTTACTACTGCGCCGGACTTTCCTTTGTCCTCCGCCTTCTCATTGTTGAAGTTGAACGACAGTTTGGCGATTTGCTTGAAGTTGTCCTCCACATACACATCAATGGTTTGTCGGTCTGTCGAAGCGGAGGTGTAGTAGAGTCGAAACACATCTTTTGTGAGTGGATAGCGGTCGTTGGGCTTAAAGACTAATCCATTATCCATTCTTAGCGTTCCTTTCCCGTCCAGCTGGAAATATCTGATGGTGTAGCGAGTGTCGGCAAAGTAGCCTTCACGTTTGAGTGTACACCTGATTTCTGCCGTCTGTCCCTTGACGATGTTCTTCTGAACGGGCATCGTCTCGACAGTGAACGGGTAAGACTGCTGAACATCCAACTCCCTATCACAAGCAGATAAACAAAACACGGCAAGGGCAAGTACTCCCATTACCCATATACTATTAAAAATTTTCTTTTTCATTGTTCCCTACATTTATAGATTAAACCTGATTCCTGCCGATACAGCAGGGCGAAAATGATGAACATCCGTACCAAAGAGTATGCGTCCCTGTCCTTTGAGTAGCAACAGCACATTGTCCGATAAGAAACATTCTATGGATAGATGCACCGCTCCACCATAGACGAAGTGAGAGTCATCGAGTAGTTTTGCGCCATCAAGAAGTAGTTTCTTATCTTCGTTAAGTTCCTCATAGCCACCCAAAGCGGATATTCCAGCATAGGCAAATACATTTTTACCATTGTCAGAAACAATAGGCTGCATATAACCCAAATGCACGAAGGCATCTTTGAGTTTCACATCATAGCTGCGATACGGCATATTTTGTTGCTCATATTCTACCGTAAGAAATGAATAATTCTCACGCTTCAGATAGCGAGTGAGCAAAATACCTATGCCAAAATTGTCTTTGGCAAACAAATTCTCGCCTTTGATAATTGGCACGTTACCTACTATTTCCAAGCCTTTTTGCTTTGGAATCAGCCGTTGTGCCTGTGTGGGCAGCGCAATGGCCACCGCACACATAAGAAGGAAAAGATACTTCTTCATTACCATTTAAGTTTGAGGTTATCAATCTTCTGAGCCAAAAGTAAATCTTGCGGCTCGACATAGAAGGTAAGCGTTCGTCCACCATTATGCTCATAAAGCGTCACTTCAAGCTGTTTATCCTCTGATAGTGAGAACTGTTCCAAGGCAAACACTGAACTTTCGGTGTGCTTTCCCTTGATATAGTTCACCTGATGATAGGCACGGAGTGGTTGTTGCACTCTCTCCTGAATGGCAGTGCGTTTAGCTACTTTCTTATCCACAACCTTGAAGGTGATAAAGTCCACCGAATACGGCATGTTGGTCATATTGTCTATTCGGGTATGAAAATATAGCAAGCCATTGTGCGCATACAATCCCCTAAGCAGGAATTTCATACCGAACATTTGGGCGCCGATATGCCTAAATACACGTTTATCATTTTGATAAATGGTCTTCATCATCAGCTTGACGAGTACGGGCGACTCGTTGCCGAGTTCCTTGAAGTAGATGTCCGCACGATTGCTCGGCAAACGTCCCTCGACGGGCGACAGAAAGTCCTTCATCTCCACGCTCAGCTTCTCTGGCTCATCGGCATACTTCACGTGTAGGCTCGGCAATGGGTGCCTTGCCACCTTTCGGTGGTAGGTTTCCCATGGCCTGCCCCCGAACCGTACGTGCAAGTCTCCCTGCATACGGCTCTCCACTGGTAATATCAGTTTATTTGTCATGGGCATGAATTTTTGCATTACAATGTTTGCATACAGCCAATGTCTTACGCCATTTCTTAATCATCAGTCGGTGCCATTCAGTATCGGTATTTATACCTCTGAGTTTACGGACTTGATACATTATGGTCTTGACATTGGTTGCTCCACACAATTCACATTTGCGCTCCATAAGTCTCTCCGCAAGAGTAGGGAAAGGAAGTACAAATGTGTTAGGTAGATTATCGCAGGTTGCGTCTTTGTCCGGCTCTTGCCTCGCAAAGCCATCATTATAGAATATTCGGAACTTGGTTTCTCCTTTCTTTGCTTGGTAGGGTATCGCCAAGTCATGGTCTCTTCTGTACTTTCGTATAACCTTGGCAGTTGATGAATTTAGTTTCTTTGCCAAAGTTTTGCAGAAACTATATCGCATTATGTAACCGAATTTACTTCCTGCATAAGAGATGTTGTCCGCAATCCTATAATATTGGTACAATCCTCTGATTTCAGTTGTATAGCGTGCGCAGATTGTAGCAGGGTCTTCTTTGGTCAGGTAATTGCGTGGCATGGCATACCAAATTTCCTTTCCATTGATTACCCTAAGTTCCATTGCTTTCAGTTCCAATAATTTCTTTTGGACTGTGGCAATAGGCAGAGTCAGCATTATGCGTCCGCTGAACGGTCTCTTCAACCATCCCAGCTTATTTCGCTTCATGGCCTCGGATTTTCTGATAGAGATTTCATACCCAAGAAACTTTGCAGAATCCTGTGCATTAGTGATTAAGGTCTTTTCTTCGGATAATTCAAGTTTTAGCTTGTCTCTCATGAAGTTTGTAAAGTCCTCTTTCATTCTTGCGCAATCTGCTTTACTACCAATTACACCGATTAGAAAGTCATCGGCATATCTGATATATTTAAGTCTCTTGTAGTTACTATCCATTGCCATAGATGCCGGCACTCTCCGTGTCTTTGCTTCCATCTCTTTCAGTTGTGTCAGCAATTTACGTTTCGTGTCTTCATTAGTGGCGTTTCGGATAGCCTTGCGTAATCTTACAGCCTTTCGACTATAACTTGCGTGGAGTGGGTTTTCCCGCCTTTTCTTACCCTTGTCAAAAGATTCCGCATATTCACGCATGTATTTGTCGAACTTATCAAGGTATATATTAGCCAAGATAGGACTTATTATCCCTCCTTGAGGAGTTCCCGAATACGTCTTGTGAAATGTAAAATCTTCGATATAGCCTGCCTTTAGGAATTTCCATATCAGTCGAAGAAATCTTTCATCTGATATGCGCTCACGAAGAGTTTCAATCAGAATATGGTGGTCAATATTGTCGAAGAATCCTTTGATGTCACCTTCGATAAACCAATTCGCACCAGTGAAAAGAGTTTGGATGGAACGCAAAGCCGTATGACAGCTTCTTCTTGGTCTGAATCCATGCGAGGTGTTCTCAAAATGCCCCTCATAGACAGCTTCAAGAATAAGTCTAACGACCTCTTGCACCATCTTGTCTTCAATTGATGGGATGCCCAATGGTCTTTTCTTCCCATTCTTTTTAGGTATATAGACTCTTCGGGCAGGCGTTGGCATGTAACTTTCATCCTTTAGCGCAGCTATCAGATGTCCTATTCTATCAACACTCATTCCGTCAATGGTCTTGCCGTCTGAACCAGGTGTCATGTTGCCCGGTTTCGCATAAATGCGCTGGTAGGCTACATAAAACATCTGTTCATTGAATAGGATGCGGTACAACCTTTCGTACTTGTAATGCACATCTTTGCTATGTGCAGATAAACTGTTTAATATGGTCTCTGGATTTCTCATACGTCTCACACGTTATCGTTTGACAATATTAAAATTACCGAGCTGTTCCCCTTCGCCATGTACGTGGCTTTCCCACGCTCAGACTACTACGGGAACTCCGTTGCCATGCGGAGTTTTCAGAGCCTGTGCTCATAGCCTTTCGGCATCTCCGTGTAGGCAATCCCCATTTAGTGGACTTGATAACTTGGCTTGACAGACTGTCGGATGCAACGTACATCCTTTTCTGTTCTCTGACGGATATGTCGCAGTAAATTCCTTGCCCATCACTCCGTTCAATAAGCGTGGGTACTGCGAGGCAACGTATATAACTGCTTTCCGTTGCCACCTCTACATTAGTCATAGGACTATTGTTCAACCAATCAGGTTTCATCCTCGTGTCTGTCTTTTCCCATAGCAATTCAGTCGCAGTTTAGCAATTAACTGACTTATCGCGTTACCGACATGCTTCACTCCCCGTTTGGTTTCCCATTCGGATAAGTCGGTCTGGGATAGGTTTATAAATTGGAATACTAACCTAATCACTTGCCAAAGTGATTATTATCAAGCCCCTATTATGGGCGCACTGAAAGCGTAAAACGAGCCGTCCTCACAAATCACGCTCATGTTGGTTTCCGTTTCAAAGTCCTTCACCGAAGCCTTTACACGTAACACGTTCTCAGCATCCTCCGCCTTCCCTGCGATGATGTTCTGCGAACCTAAGTCTACATAGCGAATGGCAGAAGGGAAGATAAGATGCACAGTTTTGTCAAAGGTAACCTCCAGACCATACGGCAGTACGACACGCCCCGTAGGAATGGCACGGCTCATACCTTGAAAGAGCTCTCCCGAAGTAAGCGGACGGTTTGGTGTAAGACCATCATTGTTTCCCTGTGCTGTGGCTGTTGCTCCCACCATGGCAAGCATAGCCATTGATAAAATAAGTTTCTTCATTGTTGCTGTTGATTTGATGTTATTTTTTTACTTGTAATTTTTGATTGTTTTATTTGGACTGAACCAAGAAAAGGCGATAGCCCCCTTTGAGCGTTACCTTGATAGTGCGCAGTTTCTTCTGAAGCAGCTGACTTGCACCTTGCATCACCCCACGGGCAGTCTCGGAGATAATTTGGTCTTTGGCAGAGGAAGCGAAGGTAAAGGATGTTCCCATTGAACCGCCGATGTTCGCCCCAACTTCCTTAAGCGCATTGATGTCCTCCGAGCCTGGTATATACACCCCCTCCTGTCCGTCCGTGTCGTAAGCCGAGAGCTTGACGGCTATGATATGCCCGTCCACCTCAATACTCTTAATGAGCAGGTGCATACGGTTGCCTTCAATCTTGGCAATGGCTATGAGTCGGCTTTGTCGTGGAATACGCAAGCCCTGCACTTGGGCAGTTTCGAGCATGCGCAACGCCACATTATCGCCCTCCTTGAGTGTCGCTGTCCTGTCCACCACCACGCTGAGCGTGTTGCGGGACACGGCAGCAACCGCACTCGTGAGCGAATGAAAGCCCATATTGCGTGGCTTCGTGCCGTATTGCTGAACAAAGTCGGCATCTGTCATCGGCTGGTCGAGCGAAGACACCACCTGCTTACGTTCTGCCAATACCTCCATTGCAGGAAGAGAACCGGCTACCGATACTTGTTTTGTTGCCGATGTTTTCAAAGCACCTTTTTCCTTTGCGGGTGTAAAAGCATTGGCAGCAGTGGTAGTTGAAGAAGACTGTGGCAGATACTTTGCCGCCATTTGGTAACTCTTTTCCATAAGTGCGAGCTGTCGCTTCTCCTCCGCATCCTCATTCTCGTTCTTCGCTGCCAACTCCTTTTTGAGATTATCCAACTCCGAGCGCAGTGCCTCACGCTCCTGCTCATTGGGGTCGGGCGCATAAAAAGAGTTCAGCAGGCGGTTGTTCTCCTCATAGCGGTGCATCGAACTTTCAATCTTTGCCGTCGAAGCGGCTGCTTCCGCACGCTCGCTTTCCGAGGGGGCGGTATTACTATCAAAGTAATCCGAAAGCCTGCCCATCTCCTCGCGTGTCTGTTCGTCATGGCGGCTCTTGTCGCCCAATTCGTAGGCTTTGAGTTTGTTTCCCGTCAACTGTTCGGTGGTCGCCTGCGGTATGCTGTCGTTCAGTCCCTGCTGCGCCGCACTCTTGTCCTTGTCCGACGGGGCAAAGATGAACCACATCGAGAGGGCGAAAAGCAGTCCCAGCCCACCGAATACCAGTCCTTTTTTCAGTTGTTCTTTCTGTTTATTATCCATTTTCATTACTGTTAGTTGAATATTGTTGATAAAGTCGTATAAATACGCTATCTGTATGGATGTCGCTGTCTATTATTTTTCCCTTGGGGATAGGTAGTCTTTCCTCCTTATCGTGCGGCAGGAAAAACTGCGCTATCATCACTAAGGAACAGACGAGATAGACAAAACTTAATCCGAACACAATCAGCTTGCGCTGCCTTGCCGTGAGCCTGTCGCAATGATGGCGGAGCCACAAGTGCGCCCTCAGATAGTACCGTGCGAATGAAAATCCCCTTGTCCTTTTCATCGTGCTATCGTTTATAGGTTTGGAGGTCTTGATTCTGTCGCACCATAAACTGCTCCATGAGGAAGCCCTGCGGATTGTTGTCCGAGCGGACAGAGTTCTGCAAGGTGCAGGTCGTTATCAGGTTACGCTCCGTGATGTTGCTCGGTCGCACGATGAACTGACGGGCGTAGGTCGTTACCTCGTAGGGGTACACCTCGAAATTGCAGCGGATGGAGTCCACCTCAATACGCTGATTGACATTGCCCGAAATGGCACGGTTGTAATAGCCCTTTTCCGCCAAGTCCTTGTAATAGTTGAACGCCGACTTGTCGCAGAGCAGAAAGGCACGCTCCATGTTCTTCTCGATGGCATCCTTATCGGGCGCGATGGTGAAGAACAGTTCATGGAAACGGCGGACGTGTTCCCTCGCTTCCACAGGGCGGTTCTTGCTAGCATCCTGACTCAGTGCGAGCATCAAGGATTTTCCTTGGTCAAGCACATAGATTTTCTCTCTTTGCTCTTTGGCAAAGCCATACGAGGCATAGACGGCATAGCCGCTGACCGCCACGCATACGATGGCAAAGACAAAGGCATAGAGCCTGATCTGACGGAATGAGGTCTCTATATTGGTGAGTGATTTGAATTCCATTGTTTTTTTCGTTTTTTGTTATTTACCTTTGAGTAATGCACCCTTGATACGTCCGATGGCATTGCCTGCAACGGCTCTGGCTCCACCTGCCAAATACTTGCCTCCGGTGTATGCGCCCTGCGCTCCACGTTGAGCCGTCTGATTGACGTTGCGACCGTATGAGCCGATGCCGCCACCCGCTTCGATAATCCAGCCAGCGACCGTTGGAACACAGAAGTAGCCCACGATACCGATGAGGAAGAAGACGATGTGATACCAACTGCCCGCATCGGGGAGGAAATTCGGATCGCTAAGGGTTTCAATATCTTTCTGCACCATCAGCACTTGTATCTTTGTCAGAAGGGCGGTCAAGATGCTGCTCACCGGTAGCCATAGATACACCGATATATAGCGAGAAAACCAAGCCGTCATCGACCCCGAAAGTCCGTCCCATACGGCAATGCCGAATACGACGGGTCCAAGAATGGAGAGCACAATCAGAATGAAAGTGCGCAGCGTGTCAATAATCAATCCCGCAGCGTGGAAGAGTATCTCCATAATATCGTGAACACACTTCAAAATCCATTGTTTCATTTGGTAGGCAGAGCGTTCCGCATACATTCCCGCAATGGTTATGGCATCCTCCGGACCGACGATGCCCATCTCTTCTATCTTTTGGTCAAAGGCTTCATTCGATACCAAAAATGCCGTTTCGGGGTTGCGCAGATAGGCTTCCTCCTGCAACTTATCCCTTTGTGCTATAAGTTTGGCAAGTGTCCCCTCCTGCTTGTCCACCATCATTTCCGTACCCTTGACGATTGGGGAGAGTACGCCATTCATTGTGCCAAGCACTATCGTAGGGAAAAACATAATGCAAAAACCAATCACAAAGGGACGTAGGAGCGGAAACACGTCGATTGCCTCGGCACGGGCAAGCGAAGCCCATACCCTCAGTGCGATATAGAAGAGCGCGCCCAAGCCCGCAATCCCCTTTGCCACACCTGTCATATCCGAACAAAGCGGCATCATCTCGTCATAGGTCGAGCGGAGCAAATCGTGTAAACTGGCAAAATCCATAAGTTTGTCCTTTCCTTACTTGATTACCAATAGCGGCTTGCCATATTACCGTAGAGGGATTTTACCTCGCTCAGTTCTCCCTTCTCTCTGGCACGCACGAAACTCACCGATATGTTCTTACGGGTGTAGTAAGATACCAGCGAACGATATTCACGTAGCGTGGTATAGATATGGTCTATCTGCTGCATACGTTCGTGGTCGTTCATCGAGAACACATTGCTTTTGGCAACCGATTTGAGTTCTTTCAGGCTCTCGCCGCTCAATTCCAATAACTTGGTATAGCCGGAAGCCATTGCAGCAAGTTCCGAAGGACGAAAATTCTTGTCTGAGAGCATCTTCTTGTACGAGGTAACGTAGATCTCCGAGATGTCGCCCACCATCAGGATACATTCTTTTACTTTATAGGCATCACCGATTAAGTTCTTGATCTTACGCAAATCGTCGTAATACTTCTTCGTGTCGTTGTAGAGTTTCTCCACCTCCTTGAATCCGTCCAAGGTGTTCTTCACCGTCTTCGAGGCGGTGGCTATTTCCTTGACGGAATTGGCGATGTTACCCGCAAAGTTGCCCGGGTCGGTTACTACCCATTGTGCGTGTGCCTGACCACCGCAGAATAAAGTCAAAGCGGTAAGTAGCATAAAAACTTGTTTTTTCATTGTTGTTGTCATATTTAAGTTGTTGAAAAATTACTTTCTTTTCTCCCGTTTTTCACTTGCCAACTGCCTGATAGCCGTTTCGATGTCGCCACCCAGCTGTTCCGCACGTTGCATCACCTCCACCTTTTCCGTCTCCTCGGTGGTATAGGTAAGGTATTCCTCCATGCTCACCTCCGTGGCATAGACGGCACTCTGCATACCGCCTAAACCTATCCACACCTCTTTATATAGTCGGTTGGTATCGTTGTTCTGGTTGATGGAAAGTATCTGACTCTTCTCCTTTTCGGAGAGTCCGAGCATGGCTTGTATGCCGTCAAACTTGGTCATGTACTTGCGCTGGTCAAGCAGGATTTTGCAGTCGGAGTTGTTGATGATACTCTCTTTGACAATGGGCGACTGAATGATGTCGTCCACCTCCTGTGTCACGACGATGGCTTCCCCGAAATACTTTCTGACCGTCTTATATAAATATTTTATATAGTCTGCCATATTAGCGGATGCAATCGCCTTCCATGCTTCCTCGATGAGAATCATCTTGCGGATGCCTTTTAATCGGCGCATCTTGTTAATGAAAGCTTCCATGATGATAATCGTTACGACAGGAAACAAATCCTTGTTGTCCTTCACTTGGTCGATTTCAAAGACGATGAAACGTTTCGAGAGCAGGTCGATGTTCTTGTCCGAGTTCAGCAGGAAGTCATACCTGCCACCTTTATAATACTGCTTGAGTGTCGTTAGGAGGTTATTGATATTGAAGTCAGAGAGCGTTACCTTAATGTCCCGATGCTCCATATCCTCCCGATACACATCACGAAGATACTCATAGAAGGTGTTGAAGCAGGGAACGATGGTGTGATCCGTCCTGATAAGTTCGATGTAGGTGTTGACGGCAGAACCAAGTTCGCCTGCTTCTGTCTTGGTAATATGTTCATCGGCACTCTTCCAAAGCGTAAGCAATAAGGTGCAGATACTTTCTCTTTTCTCCACGTCAAAGAAGTAATCATCGGTGAAGAAAGGATTAAAAGAGATAGGATGCTCATCGGTATAGGTGAAATAAACACCGTCCTCGCCCTTGGTCTTGCGGTGGATAAGCTCGCACAAGCCTTGATAGCTGTTACCCGTATCGACCAAAAGCACGTGCGCCCCTTGCTCGTAATACTGGCGTACCATGTGGTTGGTAAAGAAAGACTTGCCACTACCTGAAGGACCGAGAATGAACTTGTTGCGGTTGGTAATGATACCTTTCTTCATCGGCAGGTCGGAAATGTCCAAGTGGATTGGCTTGCCCGAAAGTCGGTCAGCCATTTTGATGCCGAAGGGAGAGAGCGAGTCCTTGTAGTTGGTCTCTGCCGTGAAGAAACAGAGAGCCGGCTCGATAAAGGTATAGAAACTCTCCTCACTTGGAAAGTCGGCGGCATTGCCGGGAATACCCGCCCAATAGAGGGTAGCCGTATCAACGGTGTTGTGGCGTGGCTTGCACTCCATCAGTGCCAACGCGCTGCCCACATCGTTCTTGATGTTACGGAGTTCTTCCTTGTCATCGCTCCATGCCAGCACGTTGAAGTGGGCACGAATGGAGGTCAAGCCCTGTGAGTGGGCGACGTTGAGATACTCTTGTATCCACTCTTCGTTAATCTGATTGCTTCTGCTGTATCTTGCAAGCGAGTGCATGTTGCGTGCCTGCTTCTCAAACCTTTGCAGGTTATCGTCGCTATCCTCGATGAAGATGTACTGATTATAGATATGGTTGCAGGGCAGCATCAAACCTACGGGAGCGGCAAAGGAAAGTCGGCAGTCGCTGCGGTCGGTCGATAGTCGTTCATAGCGTGTGTCGGTGGAAACACTTGTGGGCAGGTCGTCCGTATCTGACAGCGTATGCAGGCAAAGGCGGTTGTCCCCCACACGCACAAGGTCTGCTCCTAATCGTATGTCTTCCAAAGAGGCGTGTCCCTCTTCAGAAAGGGAGAAGTAGCGGTCTAAGAGTCCGCTTTTCTCAGCTGTACCCACCAAACCCTCCTCCGTCATACGGCTGAGCTGGATTTGCTCCGTGTCGTTGATGATACGCTCGAACTGGTCCACCGCTTCCATAAACTTGATCACTTCCTCCTTGTCGGTAATCTCCTTGGGAAGTAAGTGTCCACGGCAGAGCGACGAGAAGTTGCTCTGTCGCTGCATACGCTGCTTGTTGGTCTTTGTCAGGAAGAGATAGACCGAATGGTGCAGGTAGGGTCGCTCGTTGAAATGTCGCTCAGACGCACGGGACAGGAAGCTCAGTCCTATCTCTGTGGATTTGGGCTGATAGCATTCTTTGATAAACCAGTCCTGCTTATGCACGATGGTATAGTTGGGCAGCACCTTGATTGCCTTGTGCCATGCGGAGTGCATCGCCTCATATTCGGCGGAGGTGACGGTGAAGAGTTCGGGCAGCTCCACACGGAAAGCCACCGAGATGTCGGCATCCTTGCTCACCATACAACCCTGCTCGATGGAGAGTAGCGGGAACTTCGCTTCCAAGGTCGTGATTTTACTGTTGTTTCTCATTATGCCTTGCGTTTTGGTTTGAGGTTACGAATCAGGTGAAAGACGGTACGGCGGTTCAATAGGTAGCGAGGGTGCATCTTAATGGCTCCCTGCTTCATCAGTCCGTATCTGCCGTACTTGCGGTTCATGGCGAACGTTTGCCACACAACGAGTGTTGCACCCACTAAGCCAAGACCAAGGCAGACCAACTGGTCAATGCCGCAGAGATAGAGCACCACCACGAGAAAGAAGACCGCCAACAGTCCTCCCGCAAATAGGAAGAGATATTGCGCCTTCAAACCCTTGAACTCTACCGTCCGACCTACACCTTTATTGATTTCCCACTGTGCCATCGTTTACAGGAAGAAGGAACGTAAGATGGTGGCAGCCACAATCAGGAAGATACACGCACCGAACCAAGAAGCGGCTGTCTTGCTCGTATCGGGGTCGCCACTTGAGAACTTGTTGTATACTTTTATTCCTCCGATAAGACCCACTACGGCACCGATGGCATAGATGAGTTTTGTACCCGGGTCGAAGTAGGAGGTTACCATTTTTGTGGCTTCGTTGATACCTGCCATACCGTTTCCCTGTGCGTACGCTGCTGCGGTGGTCAGTGCCGTCAGGAGCAGCATCATTGTGATTTTTTTGTTGTTCATTTTGCTGTTTATTTTAAGTTGTTAAACGAATTGTCTTCTTGTGGAGGTGTCAGGGGTGGCTCGGTTTTATCGTATGATAGATATTGGCTGATTATTTTACTTTTGAGCCACCCCTGCATTCCTCCGAAATATGAAAATCAAGAAACCATTTTTACAGATAATAGGACAGCGGTCTGTCGTCCGCCGTGTTTTCTTTGTCGTCTCCTCTTTCGTCCGCTTCGGACTCGGAAGAGGATGCTGTTTCTTTTTCCTGCTGTTCCGCCTCCTCAGCTTTGCGAATGGCGGCAAGAAGTCGTTGATGGTCGTGTTCTTGCTTGAGCGTGCTCTCTTTGAGGTGTTCCATCAACTCCGTGCCTCGTATGGCTTGAAGGGTCTCATGGATGGTTTCCTCATTTTCTGTCTGAAGCGCATCGTCATTCTTGTGCCAGCCACTGACACGGGCGATGTCCCGTGAGAGGATTGAAGTCGGTGAAACTTCGGGCATGGCTTCATCGGCAATCAGCAGGTCTTCCTTTAAAATGGAATCCTCGTCAGGTTCGTCCATTGTGTAGGCGACCTGCATTTCATTGTCCTTCTCCCGTTCGTCGGTATGCTCCGATGGCGATTGAGGTGGGATTGGCGACTCCGTTTCATCTTCTTTGCGTACATTTTGCGCTGCAAAGGTATCGGGATTATCGGCTGAATTTTCAGACGGGGAAACGGCGGGAACTTCGGGGACAGACGGGGAAACGAAGGGTTTACTTCTGCCCACCAGAACATGGCGAGCTTGTGCTATCTGCTCATTTGTTACGGCAGGTCGCTTTTTGGCTTTTTCTGCCGGTTGTGGTGCTGTGTGTCGGAATATTCTCCAAAGGTATGCGATGCCCAAAAGCATCCATACAATTCCAAGCAGCAACAAGATATTCATAAGTAATTCCATCATCATAAGTTTATGGTTTTATTGCGCCTGCGCTGTGAGGCGGTGTGGTTCAACATATCCTGATAGGTCTTCAGGTGGTCAAGAAGAATGTTTTCTATATATCCTGTAATGGAAGCCTCCGAGCGAAGGTCGCTCAACACATCACGCAGAATTTGCAGGATTTCGGTGTGAATGCTGAAACCTGACTTGTTGCGCCCGTTGCGCACACTTGTGAGAAAACGCTGCTCGTATTCTGCAAAGTCCATTGGCATGGAAGGAGTAGTTATACCTTTGCCTGCTTTCTTGCGTTTAGGAGATAGAGCAATCAATTCGGTAGAAACCTCGTTGGTCTTTTCCTCTTTTTCCACACCCCCAGAGACTGGGGCTTCCGAAATGATCTCTTCGTCCAAGTCGATAGGCTCATCAAAATCAGGAGTGTTTTCTGCCGTGCGTTTCTTGACACCAATATCCGCCATCTCCTTCATTTTTTTCTGAAGCAGCTGTTCTCGTTGTTCCTTTAATGAACTCATACACTATCCTCCGTTTACAGTTTGATTTTCCGCATGACTTCCGCCACCCATTCATCCACTCCCGTCTGCGGACGGAGGGAAATTGCAGGAGGAAGGTAAGAGCATCGGAACACGCCTCTTGTTCCTCCCTGTGCCAGTTCTCGACTAATCCTAACAGAATGGTAGATACGTGAATCAAGGATGGTCAGTCCTTGTTCTTTTGCGTTTTCAGTGAACAAATCAATGACCGTGGTACTCGCACTGCGATTGATCTTGTTCCAAAGCAGGAAGAAGTCCTGAATACGTGAACCTTCAAAGCCAATCCCCAACTCACAGATGGTTTTGGCATAGGCGAAACTCGATGCCAGCGACTGAGGGTCGGCTTCTATCGGAGAGATAATGTAGTCCATCGTAATGGACAAGTCCATCAAGGCACTTGTAACAGCATGACCGGGAAAGTCAAAAATAACGAGTTGCGGAGGGGATGCTTTCTTTTTAATATATTTCTCAATATCACCGACGGCACTCTCCGGTTTACTTCGGATGATTGGGTATGACTTTTTGCCATAGCAAGCCAGACGCTCGTGAAGTTCCTTGCCCAGTTCGGGGGAGGACTCGATAAGGTCTCTGTCCCGTTCGCGTAGCTTGAAGAACGATTCCTGTGTGCCATCGCAGTCCACGACGGCAAGAGGGATATTCTTTTCGTAGTATAAGATAGCCGCCAAGATTTCCGCAAGGCTGCTTTTGCCCACTCCGCCCTTCTGTGAGGCGAAGCCCAGATAGATGGGTGTTTCGTTTTTCTTTTTCATAATCTTGAATGGTCGTTAGTTGTGTTATAAATTATTTTTTAACTTGACTGATAAGTCTGATTACGTCCAAAGTTGAAACCTTATTCTTGACCCGACTCAAAAGTCGAATTTTGACTTAGATTAAAATTGACTCAGCTCAAAGGATTAAAATTGACTATATCCTGAATTTCATTCGGATAAGAATCACAGAGGTTGAAACTATCTTCTTGCACTCTTCATTCAAATGAATTTTAAGTTGACTTTTCACTGAATTCGGTTGCAAAATAACAAGGTTTTATCCTAACTTTCAACCACCGATGAAGTGCAGGGAAATGCGAGGAAAAAGAGTGAATACCACTGATAATGAGATATTTGAAAACTCGCCGTAACTTTGCAGGCGAGAATAATACATGGAGGTAAAATCCCGAAGCAGACACCCCACAAGGGTGGATACTTCAATCGTATCATTTCTTGATATTGGCAAGGTGTGTCTTTGTCCGACAAACTCCGTTTCTGCCGACAAAGACCCTTGCCCCGAAGGGGAGAGAATTACTCCAAAGTCGTAATTAGATAAGGATAAAAACAATGAATGGAAAGATTGAACGATGGGATAGATGGGATACCCGCCTTCCCAATCCCAAAGACCAGCAAAAAGTCATTGAACTTTTCCATAAATCCGGTGCAAAATCGAAGTCTGATTTTGTGCGTGGATGTATTCTTGGAGGGAAGTTCAAGGTGATAACAGTGGATAAATCCGCTGTGGACTATTATCGTAAACTCTCGGAATTGATTGCCGAAAATCATCGGATAGGCGTACTCTACAACCAAACAGTACGCGCAATAAACTCTTATCACAGCGTGAAAACTGCACAGATTTTACTTGAAAAATTGGAAAAAATCTCTGGTCAAATCATCACGCTACAACAGAAAGCCATCCAACTGACGGAACAATTTGATAGTCGATAAAGGAATATGATTGCAAAGATTTCTTCTACCGAGAACCTTGGAGGAGCATTGGGATATAACTTCAAAAAGGTGCAGCACGACGAAGCGGCAGTTCTCTGCGTGAACGAACTTCGGAAAGGCTTCGATGGCACTTTTCAAATGGATAAGGTACTTGCCGATATGCAAAAGGCAATACCTGAGCAATGCAGAACAAAGAAAACGGTCTTTCACTGCTCCCTCAATCCGCACCCAGACGAGAAGCTGTCTGATGAAAGGCTCACACAGATTGCGAAGGAGTATATGGAGGAACTCGGCTATGGCAAGCAACCCTACATCGTCTTTAAGCATAATGACATTGCCCGTGAGCATATCCACATCGTTTCGCTTCGGGTGGATAGCCAAGGCAGAAAAATCAATGACAGGTATGAGGGCAGGCGAAGCAAAAAGATTACTGATGCTCTGGAAAAGAAATATAACCTCATTCCAAATTCAAAGGTCAGTGATAGAACAACAACAGAAACGCCAAAGGTCGATACTACGCAAGGAAATATCAAGGAACAAGTGGCAAATACTGTTCGTTCTGCGATGAAGCATTATACATTCTGCTCCTTAGGTGAACTAAATGCCGTTCTGCATAAATACAACCTTGCGGTAGAGGAGGTTAAAACGGAGTATCGAGGAAAGCGATATGACGGACTGGTCTATGTGCCTACCGATGACAAGGGCAATAAGGTGAGCACGCCCATTCACGCCTCGGACATTGGTAGAGGTGTGGGCTATGCTGCCGTTCAGAACAAGATGCTGAAATCGAAGCAGATAGTTAAGCCATTGATACCAACCATCAGAAGAAAGGTATTAGAAGTAATGCGTACTTCTCCCCACACGGAGGGAATACTCCGACAAAGATTGGAGGAACAAGGCTTGCGAGTGGTAATCCGAAAGAATGATAATGGACGCATCTATGGTATTACGTTCATTGATGACAAAGAAGGCATTGCGCTCAATGGTTCCCGATTGGGTAAAGGATATGCTGCCAATGTATTCAACGCATATCTATCTAATCCAGCACACAATCCATTCTTGGATGAATCGCTTTATGGAAAGATTGATACCACCTTACAGCAGCAGATGCAGACAATACAGTCTGATGAGCAGGAAAGCGACAATCTTGTCGATGAACTTATCGACGATATGGTGGGAGAATCTTTCTCTTCTTCGGGCAACGATGATTGGAAGGAAGCAGCATGGCAGCGTAAGCTCCGAAGACAAAGTAAGGTAAAACTTAGACGAAGAAAACATTAAATAAACTCATTCAACAAACAAGATCTTTACAACTCCCCTCCCTTCGGAGGGGTTGGGGGAGGCTAAAAACACAGCATTATGGCACAAGAAGATGATTTAAGGGCATTAGGTAAGGTCATGGACTTTATGCGGGGTATATCGGTGATTTTCCTCCTCGTTAACTGTTATTGGTTCTGCTACGAGGCTTTTCATGTCTGGGGTTTTACGCTTGGAATCATTGATAAGATACTGATGAATTTCCAGCGTACCACAGGATTGTTTTCATCCATCCTATGGACGAAACTCTTTTGTGTGGTATTCCTCGCTTTATCGTGTTTAGGCACAAAAGGCGTGAAGGAGGAGAAAATCACATGGCCAAAGATTTGGACAGTGCTTTTCGCCGGGTTCGTGTTCTTCTTTCTGAATTGGTGGTTGTTGGCATTGCCCATTGGTAAGGTGGGTGCTGCTTCGCTCTATATCTTCACGCTGTCTGTGGGCTATGTCTGTCTGCTGATGGCAGGTGTGTGGATGAGCCGACTGCTCAAAAACAACTTGATGGACGATGTGTTCAATACCGAGAACGAGAGCTTTATGCAGGAAACAAGGCTGATGGAAAATGAATACTCGGTCAATCTTCCTACACGCTTCTATTATAAGAAAAGGTGGAACAAAGGCTGGATTAACGTGGTCAATCCGTTTCGTGCCTCAATGGTGTTAGGCACTCCCGGTTCGGGAAAATCATACGCTATCGTGAACAACTATATCAAGCAGCAGATAGAAAAAGGCTTTGCGATGTATATCTATGACTACAAGTTCCCCGACTTGTCGGAGATAGCCTACAATCACTTGCTTCATCATTTGGACGCCTACAAAGTAAAGCCGCAGTTCTATGTGATAAACTTCGACGACCCACGCAAGTCGCATCGTTGCAACCCCATCAATCCTGCCTTTATGACGGATATATCGGATGCCTACGAGAGTGCCTACACCATCATGCTTAACCTCAACCGCTCGTGGATACAGAAGCAGGGAGATTTCTTCGTCGAGTCACCGATTATCTTGCTGGCTGCCATCATTTGGTTTCTGAAAATCTATGAAAACGGGAAGTATTGCACATTTCCACACGCTATTGAGTTTCTGAATCGCCCCTACGCACAGATTTTCCCCATACTCACCTCCTACGATGAACTTGCCAACTACCTTTCTCCCTTCATGGATGCGTGGGAAGGAGGGGCGCAAGACCAGTTGCAGGGACAGATTGCCAGTGCCAAGATACCGCTTTCAAGAATGATTTCTCCGGCTCTCTATTGGGTGATGACAGGTGATGATTTCTCGCTTGACATCAACAATCCCAACGAGCCGAAAGTACTTGTTGTGGGCAATAATCCCGACCGGCAGAATATCTATTCGGCAGCACTCGGACTTTACAATAGCCGTATCGTAAAGCTCATCAACAAGAAGAAGCAACTTAAAAGCTCGGTAATTATCGACGAGTTGCCAACGATTTACTTCCGTGGATTGGATAATCTCATAGCCACAGCACGAAGCAATAAAGTGGCAGTGTGCTTGGGTTTTCAGGACTTTTCGCAGCTTACCCGTGACTATGGCGACAAGGAGAGCAAGGTAATCCAGAATACGGTGGGTAATGTGTTCTCAGGGCAGGTGGTTGGAGAAACAGCCAAAACTCTTTCCGAGCGTTTCGGCAAGGTACTTCAGCAGCGACAATCTATGACCATCAACCGAAACGACAAATCCACCTCTATCTCCACACAGATGGACAGCCTTATCCCTGCATCGAAAATCAGTAACCTTACACAGGGTATGTTTGTGGGTGCAGTGTCCGACAACTTTGATGAACGTATCGACCAAAAGATTTTTCACGCGGAGATTGTTGTGGATAGTGCCAAGGTGTCGGCTGAAATGAAAGCATACCAGCCCATCCCTATGATAGTGGAATTCAAAAATGAAGATGGCTCAGACAATCTCAAAGAAACCATCGAAGCCAATTATCGTAAGATAAAGCAAGAAATACTCTCGCTGGTTGATTCAGAGATTCAAAGGATAAAGAACACCCCTGCCTTGTCCCATCTCATTCCAGACAAATAATACAAACACGGATTGGGTATTGTAGTTGCAGTGTGATGATTACGGAACATGGCTATACCCACAGATAAATCCTTATGATAGCTGTTAGCATTGATAAACTACGGCTGTAACAAATCGTTTTCCGGTTTAGCCGTTTTAGGTGAGTGAGAAGTGTAAGATTGTACAGCTCGATATGGTTGGTGGAATGAAAAACGGGTATGGAGTATTTCCTAACTGATAAGATAGCCATAGTTTTTCAATTTATCGGTATAAATAAATTCAGCTTTGAAGAGGAAAGGGCTTTTAAGTATTACCGACAAAGTACGATTGGTACTCTGCCTACATTGAAGGCAACTACATGATTTATTTCTCTATCGTACAGCGATAGACGGTTATTTGATTTTACTTGTTATCTGTAAAATCCTTTTAAGCAAAGTGGTAATTGAACTTTCCAATACTCGTGCCGTACTACGAATACTCCACTTTTCTTTGGTCAGTTGAATGATTTCAGAATCAGTGTCAGGAAGATAGGCTTTGTCGGTGTAACCGGTAATAAAACGTTTTTGGCAATGTTTGCATTAGTAGCACCGTTTGCCATTGCGTTTCTTCTCACTTTTGATCATTTCCATTGAACAGCAATGTGGACATATTAACATAGACATTGCCCTCTTTCATCGCTTTATTACAATGGAAGTTACTGGACATTTATAATTCGCCTTACAATCTTTTGAAGTATGCTTTCATTGCTTATTAATATAGATGCTGTACCAGTCATTCCACTGATAATTTTATACCTGCAATCCGTTATCCTTATCTGTGCCGTGAACACGCTGCCTGCTGCCGTTTGTCGGGGTGTATGCGATGTGGATGTTATGATACCATTGGCAGCTCCGTATGTTTCTGCATCGTAACCCTCAACTTCGATGTTTACCGTCATTCCTCTCGTTATCGTATTCACGTATTTATAGGGAATGTCTATTGTGCCTTGACGGGCATTTGTCATCTGTACCTTTGCACTGACGGTTTCGGGATAAGGTATAAAGTATGCGCCCACCAGCAGTCCCAATATTACAATGGTGATAATAGTGATGCCATAGCGTACAATACCTGAAGGAATCTCGCCAATGATGTGTTTTACCTTCTCGCTGCGGAGTTCTATCTTGTTGTCTGCCATAATCTTCCTTTCTGCTGTCAGTTACCCAATTCCAATTGATTCTTTACAAGGTTGTAATAAGCACCACGCTTCGCTGTAAGTGCTTCGTGGTTGCCTGTCTCTACTACCTTACCTTTATCTAACACCACTATCTGGTCGGCATTTTTTACTGTGCTTAGTCTATGCGCCACGATAACGACTGTCTTGCCTTTGTAGAACCCGTCCAAATGTTCCACAATCATGCGCTCATTGTTGGCATCGAGCGAGTTGGTGGCTTCGTCAAGGAAGATGTAATCGGGATTCTTATACACGGCTCTTGCTATCAGAATACGCTGTTTCTGTCCCTGACTCAACCCCACGCCATCGCGACCAATCTTTGTGTTGTATTTTAAGGGCAGCCCCATCACATAATCGTGAATACAGGCTATTTCTGCAGCTTTCTGCAACCGCTCCTTGTCTATCTCGCCATCATCTACGGCAATGTTCCTTGCTATGCTCTCGGAGAATATCACACCGTCCTGCATCACTACGCCACATTGTCTGCGCCACCACTTCTTATTGAGCTCATTTACATCAGTTCCTCCAATGGTGATTTTTCCGCCCAATACAGGGTAATAGCCCAGCATAAGCTTGATGAGTGTTGTCTTACCGCTGCCCGATGCGCCTACGATAGCTGTTACCTTGCCTTTGGGGATTGTGAGGCTTACATCATCAATGATAGTTTTCAGGGCGTGAGGGTCGTACTTGAAGTTTACGCTTTCAAGGTCAATTCCCTTATGTTCTTCTTTTACTGCCATTTCCAATCCTTGCTTTCCGTTCTCATCATCTATGCGGTGTATCTCATTGATACGCTCAAGGCTTATCTTCACGTCCTGCACTGAATAGAAGAA
The DNA here is from genome assembly GCF_900454955.1 of Prevotella disiens. Lineage (NCBI taxonomy): Bacteria > Pseudomonadati > Bacteroidota > Bacteroidia > Bacteroidales > Prevotellaceae > Prevotella > Prevotella disiens. The sequence continues at coordinate 41,143 of NZ_UGTL01000002.1, forward strand.
ACTCATCAACTGCTCAACGGGGGAGTTGAGTTGTCCGATGATATACTGCACGGCAAGCATCATACCTAAAGTAAGCTGTCCGTGAATGACGGCTGTTGCAGCCACCACCGTGATGACAATGTTCTTGAGTTCGTTAATGAAGATGCTGCCTGCCTCCTGTGTCTGTTGGAGCTTCAGCGACTTCATCTGCACCCCGAAAAGGTCTGCCTGAACATCCTCCCATTCCCAGCGACGGCGTTGTTCACAATCTTGGAGCTTTATCTCCTGCATGGAGGTGATGAACTCGTAGGTCTTGTTGTTATTGATGGTTTGTTGCTCGAAGAGTTCATAGTCCAACATCTTTCTACGTCTGAGAAATAGCGCAAGCCAACCGCCATAGAGCAGACTGCCGAGCATGAAAATGGTAAAGATGAGCCAGTTATAAGACAGCAGTACAACGCTGAATACCACAAATGTAAAAAGCGAGAACACGATGCTGAGCGTTTGCTGTGTCAGAAACGAGTTTACACGGCTGTGGTCGCTCATACGCTGCATAAGGTCGCCCATCAGTTTGGTGTCGAAGAACGACATGGGCAGTTTTAAGAGTTTGATAAAGAAGTCGCTCACCAACGAAATGTTAATCCGCATTGATATGTGCAATAATAACCATCTGCGAATAAAATCCGTAGCCGTGCGCCCTATAACAATCAAAAACTCTCCTAATAATATAAGCCAAATGAAACCAATATTATTATTTTTAATTCCAATATCTACGATTGACTGTGTTAGAAATGGTAGGATTAGTTGCAAAACACATCCTAAAACTAAGCCAATGATTATTTGAGTAAAAAAATTACGGTATTGTTTAAAATATCCATATAGAAATCTAAAAGATCGAGGATGGAATCTCTTCTGTTGCTTTGAGGTTTTGAAATTATCATTCGGTTCAAGGAATAAAGCAATTCCTTTCTCTTCGTTATTAGAAGTTGTGGCTATCCAATGTGTTTTCACTTGATCAATAGTGCATTTCTGGATACCTTTACTTGGGTCAGCAATATAAAACTTATTCCTTTTAACCTTGTATAATACAACAAAATGATTCTGATTCCAATGAAGTATGCATGGAAGATTTTCATTACACAAAGACTCAATAGTTACTTTGCCAGGAATAGAATGAAAGCCTAGAGTGGTTGCGGCTTCACATAGTCCTTGTAAAGAAACACCTTCCGAAGATGCAAAACATATTTTGGAGAGTTCTTCGATTGAAATAAATCGACCAAAATAATTAGAAATCATAGCTAATGATGCTATACCGCATTGCATAGCATCACGTTGCATGATAATTTTCATCTTCTTCATTGTATGGAGTTATAATCTATCTATCTCGTCCTGTCGAGATGTTTTTCCTTTATATTTACCCTTTGCTGCATTAAGAGTATATCGTATGCTTAATGTGATTGAACGGGATGCCCCTTGGATGTCAGAAGAATAATCGACAGTATTGGTGAACGTGTCAATTTTCTGTCTCCATGTATTGAATACATCATTAGCCGAGAGTGTGAAAACCCAGTTTCTCCAAGTTTTGTTCAAGGTCACCGATGCCTGCCACGAACCACGGCTATAAATCACATCTTGATTGCCGGTCCCGAGACCGAACAGATTAAAATAAGCATAGAAGCTGCTGGGAATATCGAACCGGTTGTTAAGCGACAGAGTATAGAGTGGTTTGTTGTATTTTCTTACGGGTGAGCCATACTTCAAATCCTGAACGTAGAACACGCCCTGTATGGTGGGATGCCAAAAGCCGAAATCAAGTTGTTGGACAGCCACAAGTTGGAATGAGTTATAATCTGGCAGATTGACTGGTTGTACAACATTAATACGATCGGTGTTGTCATAGCGATATATTGAGGTCACATTCCGTTTGTTCATTGTGAATGAGCTTTGAAGGATAAATTTCTTATAATAAAGATTCAATCCTATTTTGTGGCGGAGAGTTGAACGAAGTTCAGGATTGCCCGTTTCCCAAAGGGTAGGAGTAACATAAACGTATGTGTTGTCAAGAGATTGGTATCCCGGACGAGACACGGATGCTCTGTAAAACAAGCTCATACGAATAGATGAGTTAAAGGATATGCCCAGATTAGGCAACAAGTCTGTATATGATTTTGATAAATCTTCACGAAGAACGTTGTTTTGTCTGAAATCTGTATTGGTTGATTCAAGTCTAAGTCCACCATACATATTCCATGTGTTGTTGGGTGTCCAGTTAAAACCGACAAATCCTGCATAGAGATTTTGTTTTACATTGTCTGTTTCTGGAGCAATAAAATCCTGATTCCCGGTGGAGGACCCCAAATAATCCTGATTGTTGCGTGTATATGAGATTTCCGTGCCAGCCTCTATCTCTACCTTGCTGATTTTTCTTGACAGTACAATTTTTCCTGACCATAAAGAGGCTTTGCTTACATTCGAATTGTAGATCATATTGGTAGAATTGTTCTCATCTACACCCGAGTTGGAAGTACGATAGGATTTTACATAATCGGCGTCTATGCGTAACCCGATATTGGCAGGCAAGGAAAAACTGCCGAAGGTGTTGACATGATGCATAGAGCTTTGACTATGCAGGTCACTTATTGATGCTATTACATCTTCGGTCCCTTGATTTTCCATAACGGATTTGGCATTGCCGCTATAGTGACTCTTGGGAGTGCGCTGAAACGTGTATTTTGCACCAATGGAGTTGTTCCCGAAATCGTAGTTTAGGCCAGCGTCTGCCATGAGGGACTGGCTTCTGCTTTTGGCTTTGGAATAAGTATCAGTACGATATTTTGATTCAGGGTTACTCTCTGAATAAAAACCTTCAATATAATGTCTATCCTGTTTGAAGCCAGAAAAGCCGTATGATAAATCTCCCAAGACGGTAAGTCCGCTTTCTGTATGGTAATTCAGTGACACATCGACAGATTCTGACCATTCTTCACTTGCCGAAACATTACCTGCTGCGACAGCATGGAATCCCTCATTAAGTTTTTTTGTGCGTATGAGAATGACAGATGACACATTGGCGCCATATTTTGATGAAGGGTTGGTGATAATTTCTACATTGGATATATCGTTGGCGGAAAGTGAAGACAACTCACTTATTGAACGCACAAGCCTGTTGTTGATATAGATAACGGGTGTTCCATGTCCAAGGACAGATATCCCACCGCCAGATGCGTCAATCATCGGAAGGTACTTGATCGCCTCCATAGCATTGCCAAGTTTTGCAATAGGATTTCCTGCCATTGAGATTTGCAAGCCCCTCGGCGTTCCCTTGACATATCTCTTACTTCCCCGAACCACGACTTCTGCAAGTTTATTGGTGCTTTCAATATAAATCGTGGTATCACACGGAAGGATTACATCTGTGGTTTTGCATCCTACGGAGGATATGGAAAGAAACATCCCTTCTTTTAATGGGGTGTCGAAACCGAACAGACCGTTCAAATCCGTAAGGGTTGAGCCAACCATAACGGAGTCGGTCTGCATGAGTCTCACTGTTGCGAAACTTACTGGGATGGAATCTTCTAAGGTTAAAACTCGTGATCTGATATTATAGTTCTGATTCTGAGCGAACATAACGATATTCGAGAATAAAACTATAAAAAAAATAAAGAATCTTTTCATTTTCAAATACTATTTATACATGAAGGGTCTGGAAAGGTAATATTATTACCATATCGTAAGAATACATTAACAAGACATCTTTTGTTTTTTCCATAACAATCAGTTTTGCCAATACAAGAAAAACAAGGACTCTTCTCATCAATATGTTTTTCTAATTCTGACAGATAGATCGCTCGTGGGGATCTCCAAATTTTTGCCAATGAATCTTGCTTCAAATCTCCTATGATAAAATTTTTGTTCCAATATAATCGTTCGCACAAAGTAACTTTTCCATCTGGAAGAATAAAGCATGAACTAACATTGGCTGAACAACGATAATTAGCATCTTGATTTTTACAAAGCAATTCTGTGCTTTTGGAATCAACACCCTTGGCATTTAGTACAATCTCAAAAAATGGATTATAAGATAATTGAATCTTTCGAATGTATTGGCGTACTAAACTTTCTTGCCTAGATGTACATAACTCAATATTGCCCTTTTTGAATGGCAATAATGCATAACAAATATCCCATCGAGAAATTATACTATACTGATTTAAAAAAGAGAACAGTTGGAATATGGAATCAAAAGATGCGTTATTAGAGCAAAGAACTGTACTTATTCTTACTTTAAATGGTAACTCACGAAATGAAGATAATATATCAAATGTCTGTTGCAATTGTTTTAAATAATCATTGGGAGCATATAATAATGATTTATGTATTGTTTCATCAACTGTGTCTAATGAAATTTGCAAATCCCCTCTGTATTGAAGATTTATTAACTTATTGACATCAGACTCTTTCAACGGTTTTTTTGTTGATAAAAAATCAACAGGATAACCAGAATTTAATAAGAATGAAATATATTCTTCCCAATTTGGTTTGACGAAAACATCTCCTCCAATTAGTTCTATTTTCCTTACTCCAATGGTCTTACATTCTGTAATGAGATTACAAAAATCGTCAAAATTTAAATCGCTGCTTGTCGTGTATGTATCAGCATAACAATAATTACACTTGACAGCACATTTATTATTTAGCATAATAACGATCTTGTCGGGACTTGTATATAATCTTTTCGTTTTCAAGTCCACATCGTTCATATTCAGAGATATATGGATAATATCATCAAATTTCCTTTTATTTACTTCTGTAGATGATATTAATGTATTAGGAGGGAACGAAATGTTCATATCCCCAAATTTAACATAGGTAATCTCTTGATTATCTAATAGAGAATGTACAAAAGAAGTAATTATCTGTTTAGAAATTCCCATGTTTTCATAAAACCAAGATTCTGTTTCTGCTACATTATTTGTGTAACTTATTGTAGCCAATACAATAGCGTGGATAGGATGTATATATGACATCCAACCATCTCCATCAGTAGAGTCAAAGATAACGACTCTCTTTTCATCACTACGAAGAGCATATTTGGGATTAAAAACAATATACATTGCGACCGTGAATATTTAAAAGTAGGATTGGAGACCATAAATTCTCCAATCCTACCTAATAGTGGGGATTATCCAGCTGTTTGATGTTTTACGATAATCCCTGAGTTTGCAACATTACAATGAACCACGATTGTAGTGTCCTGCTCAACAGGCTCATTCTCTCCTATGCCACCTTTTACAGCGAAAAGGTCTTCAATGGCTTCAACTTTTAGTAATTTCATAGCGATGAAGTGCTTTAAGTTAAACATATACGAACTATGAATCCCATAGTAAGGTCTTTTGACGCGATAAAATTCCGGAATCATCTATTGTCTTTGACGGCATAAAGATAGCAATTTTTTTGCATCGTTCGCAATAAAAAATAAAAAAAATGCTCATAATGCTATTTTTTAACTTTTCGCAACACTTTTACGGTGACAATCATTCAGATTCCATCTGATAAAAACTCATTTAAAACAGAAAGACTTTCTTGTTATTTCCCAATAATTCCCGCTTTTCTTTCATCTTCTTCATTCTCTTATTATAACTATAATTTAGCAGATGATTTTAGTATTCATCATTACAATTTATAAAAAATGGAATCAAACAGCAATGACAACTATGTGCTGGTCTTGGAAGACCGCACAGAGGTAAAGAACGAGAAAGAAACGGGGAAACTCTCCGTAGTATCTGGTATCGACGACAAGGGCAACCTCAAGACCACCGAAGCCACCGCCGTCAACCAAGCAGCATTTCTGAAGTTCAACAGCAAGGAGGGACTCTTGGAGAACTTCATGAAGAATTTCCTTCGTCAGTTCAACGAGCCGACCCGTTTCGGACTGTACAAGGTGGTGGCAAGCAATGTGGAGCAGGGCGTGGGCAACCTGCGCACCCTGCTCCAAAGCCGTGAGAAGCCCGAAAGCAAGCAGCAGCTGGCAGAGATTGGCGTACCCTTTGAGGACTATCTGCCACAGCAGAAGAACACCACCGCCATCGACCCGGAGAAAGTGGACTGGAAGCAACTCGACCGCCTCGGACTTTCCCGTGAGCAGTTGGAGCAGAGCGGAGAACTCACAAATATGCTCAACTGGCAGAAAAGCAATCTCGTTACGATTGCCATCCCGATGGGCGATACCACCATCTACACCGATGCACGTCTTGCCTTCCGCACGGACGGCGAGGGCAACATCGGGCTGGCTATCCATCCTTTGAGGAAAGAGCCACAACTCGATTTTCCCTATATGGGGTATAAGTTCTCGCCCGAAGATAAGGAGCAACTACTCACTACAGGCAACCTCGGCAAGACCATTGAGGTAACACCCAAGAACGGAGAGCCTTTTGCCGCCTACGTTTCCATCGACCCACAGACCAATGAACTTGTCGCCCTGCGTGCCGACCGCGTGAACATTCCCAAGGAAATCAAGGGTGTTACGCTTTCCGATGCACAATACAAAGACCTCGTGGAGGGCAAAGCCGTGAAGATGGAGGGCATGACAGCCAAGAGCGGCAAGACCTTCAATGCCACCCTGCAGGTCAATGCCGAACGGAAGGGGATTGAGTTTATCTTCGACAACAACCGTGGTTTCAAGGAACGCCAGCAGCAGACACAACAGCAGGGCGCACCCCGCAAACTCTGCGGCTTGGAACTCTCAGCGAAGCAGCGTGAAGCCTTGGACAATGGGCGCACGCTCTATCTGAAGAACATGGTCGATAAGGAGGGCAACTCATTTAATGCCTATGTCCGTATGGACAAGGAGCAGAACCGTCCTCGTTTCTATAAATGGAATCCCGATAAGAGCCAAAAAAACGTCAAGGTCGAAGCCGTGGCGGAGGAACACAAGACACAGGTTGCCGTGAATAATCACGGTAAGACCAATGAAGCCACCAAGAACGTGAAGGAGCCGTTGAAGACCGGGCAGACACAACCTACTGCCGCCCAAAAGCAGAAGCAGGACGAAAACAAGCAGAAGAAGTCCCGTGGACGTAAGATGTAACCCTTAATCCTTTACCGACTATGACAACTTGTATTATCGCCGAGAAACCCTCGGTAGCCAGAGACATTGCCCGTATCGTTGGGGCAAATAATAGACAAGACGGATATATAGAAGGTAGTGGCTATGTGGTTACTTGGGCGATGGGACATCTTATTACCCTTGCCATGCCCGAAGCCTACGGCTTTTCCGCCTACAAAGCCGAAGACCTGCCCATTCGTCCCAATCCCTTCCAACTTATCGTGCGACAAGTGCGCAAGGATAAGGAGTACACATCAGACCCCGCAGCACTCAAGCAACTCAAAGCCATTCGAGTTTGCTTTGACAAGGCTGACCGCATCATCGTAGCCACCGATGCCGGGCGTGAAGGTGAACTCATCTTCCGCTATATCTACAACCATTTGAACTGCCACAAACCTTTTGACAGACTTTGGATTTCCTCCCTCACGGATAAAGCCATCCGTGAAGGACTTTCCAATCTTAAGCCGGGAAGCCATTACGATAATCTCTATCATTCTGCCAAGGCAAGAAGCGAAGCTGACTGGCTGGTGGGTATCAATGCAAGCCGTGCCCTGTCCATCGCACGCAAAGGCGGTTACTCTTTGGGACGAGTACAAACCCCTACACTCGCTATGGTCTGCCGTCGGTACATAGAAAATCGTGATTTTTCTTCCGTCCCCTATTGGAAACTCTCCGTAGCAGCAGAGAAAGAGGGCGTATCGCTGAAAGCCGTGAGCGGAAGTGCATTTGACAATGAAGCCGATGCACAGTCCGCTCTCGCCATGCTTCGCGAACAGAGCCGGCTTACCGTGACTTCGGTCGCAAAAAAGGTGGGACATACGTCGCCACCCCTCTTGTACGACCTCACTGCCTTGCAGAAGGAAGCCAACAGACGCCAAGGCTTTTCTGCAGACAAAACCCTCTCGATTGCCCAGAGCCTCTATGAGAAGAAAATCACGACCTATCCCCGCAAAAGATTTCAGAATTTTATATCTTTCAGATAATCAATAGAATAACACCGAATAAAGAAGAAAAGGGTTACGATTTGGAAACGAGCGAGTTTCTTTCCCTCTCTTTATTCTGCAATGCCTCAAAGACCACTTATCTAACGTTGCAAAGGTAGTCTTTATTTTCGATGAAAACAAAAGAAATCCACACTTTTATCAGTCCGTTTCATTTTTCCGCACTTGAATTGCCGTTTTATGCCCAAAGCCCATCTCATCGTGAATTTGCTGTCTAATACTTCCTTTTTATTGTCTTCATCATCCTTTTGCGTGTTAAAAATAAAATTTTTCTGTGCAATTCCTTGCAAATTAAAGAAGAATAACCTATATTTGAACTTAGGAAAAAACAACTTAAACGCTCATGCTTATGAAGACAACGTTGATTTTACCAATTTCAGCCCCCTTGACATAAGGAACGCCACTTTCGGCAGTCAAGAGAGATATGCAGGACTCGTTGAAAAGGCTTTGCATTAATCAATTTTCGCACACACGATACAATCCATCCCACTTTTATTTTACGGATTTTCTCTCTTTACCGTTTTTATTGCGGGTATCTTATCAGACTGAAAAAGAACATAGACAGTATTAACTTATGGGACGACATTTACACGAAACAGCATTTCTAATAGTTACAGCCTTATTCATTCCCGTGCAGTCCCGTGCGCAGTCACCCGGTCAGGTCAGCGGTGCGGAGGCATGGCTGAAGACCGTCCCCCTGACGATGGATCTGCATGGGTACTATCATTGGCGCGACTTCTCGGGCGACTCCGTTAGAACCAACCTCTACGATGCCAAGGGCGCAGCCTACGGTGGTGAGTTCACGCAGCGGCACACATGGATACGGACTTTCAACTTCAACCCCGCCCTGAACTTCTCCGAGGGGAATCAGCCGAAGGAGAGCCTGCTGAAATACTCCAACCTCGCGCAGATGACCGTCATCGGGGTGTTTGCCCCGACGACTATCGCCTATAACAAGGACGAGGTGCTATATGCCGTCAACGGACGCAAGGGTGCGGGAAGCCTCGTGAACAGGGACAAGGCGGTCGGGCAGCAGGGCATAGAACCGCTCAACTACGGAAGCACCGTCGGCGAGGATCTTCTTTATTCGGGCGGCGAGAGGCAGACCGCAGAGGAGTTCAAGTCCACGAGTCCCCGCATCGTCTCATACATCAGGGCATACGCCCCCGTGCATTCCGTGTGGGGAGAAGGCAGACGTGCGACCATCACCACGGGAATATACCGGGACGGAGACGTCAATTTCACGACAGCCTTTGACAAGTCCCTGTTCGGGGGCGGTGCGCTCAATGGCTACACGCCCGAGCTCATCGCATACGGCAGGACACTTACACCGCTGGAGCGCAGGCAGGTGGAGACCTACCTCGCCATCAGGTACGGCATCACGCTCAGCGGCTCGTACTACACGGGTACGGGCGACCTCTCATGGGACAGGGACGAAAGCGCCGCCTACCACCACAGGGTGACGGGCATCTGGCGCGATGATGCGGGCGACCTCTTCCAGCCCCTCTCCACGACGAGCTACGAGGAAGCACCAAGATACTCTACTGAAAAGACATACGACAGCTTCAGAGACGCAGACCCATACGGCCTGCCGACGATCCAACGCCTTCTCGTCATGGGACGCGAGGATGGCTCGCCCATGCCCGACGGCGGCTACATGCTATGGGGCGATGACAACGGCTCCACGACCACCGAAGAGACAGAAGGCAAGACGCCGTGGCACGTCATGAGTCGCAGGTGGCTCGTCAGGACGAACATCGACTCCACCGAGTACAGGAAGGACATCTGGACGCAGAACGGCATCACCGTCACCTCAGACGGCTTCACGGATGCCGTGTCGCAGGCAGAACCCAAGGAGGGGGCATATATTGTCAGCTCCCCGCTCGACACAGGAAACGGCACGATGGAATACACCAACCCGAGGCTCCATCCCGCCTACAACGTGGGCTTCACCGAGGCATCGGGCACGAAGTGCGCCTACGGCTTCAACGTCAGCGTACGCGGCGAGATCCGAATCGTAGAGGACGGAACAATACAGAATCGTGTTTTAACAGGCAATACGGGCGAAAAGAGTTTCATCGTACGCAGGAAAGGAAACAGCGTAACTCTGCTCATAGACGGCCGGGGCAGCAAGGAACTGCAGATAACCGTACCTGGTGAAAGCACGGCAAAGGCAGCCTGCATGATTTTCGAGATCGCAAGCGGCGAGACTGCATTAAATATCCCCAGACTGCGCAGAAATGGATTCGGAGACAGCGGCAACATGGTCGAGCTCGGATATGGAGTCCTCGCCAAAGGCAACAAGTTCGCAGGCACGGACTACCGCAACGTCTTCATGCTCATAGACAGAGGTGCGGGCGACAAGACAGACATACGGGAAAACACCATCATCAGATGCTCGCGCAAGGACGCGAGCCGTGAAAAACTCGTCTTCGACAACATCTTCATGGACACCGACGGCAGTGGATCCGACACGTTCACCTTCGCCAGCTTCGACGGCATACTGACACGGCTGACACCGCACGATGCGAGCTGCACGGGCGGAAAGCCGCGAAAGGACGGCAGTCTTGACATCAGCATGGTGGTCGGCCTGCCGAGTTTTTCATACAGCCTGTTGGCGGACTCCGTGGAGAATATGGAGAAAGGTGCCGTAGCTTCACGGGGAAACTTCACCACGAAGACATACACGGTGAAGAACCTGCTCCCGGGAAACTACAGTCTGCTCATTAAGCAGAACGCGGGCATCGACATCACGGCGGAGAGCACGGGAGGCGTCGAGTATGCCCATGCGGTCGGTCGACGAAAGCAGGGAGAGGTCACATGGACTATTCCCTCGCTCACCTCCGACTACAGGGCGGGACTCTGCACCACGCTCGGACTGGGAAAGAACATCCTCCACGGCTTCGACGTGAAGAATGCCACGGCACAAGTCGTGGTCGAGGGTAAACCCATGGGTGCTGCCGTCACCCTGAATGGAGGTGACGCACTCGGCATCATCTTCACCCCCGACACGGTAAGCTATACGGTAAACGGCATCGTCGTCCACCGTGCGGCCAAGAAAGCCGGTCTCGGCTGGCTCTTCGGCATGGGCTTCAACAAGGGACTCTCGACCATCGACGGGCTGAGCATCGACGGTGGAGACTTCGCCCTGACGAGCGTTTCGAGGGGCGTGGCCTACGAGACGAAGAAGGCGGTCGAGGACAGCATGGCGGTAATTATCGGCAGCGAGTGCAGCCCGAACGTGCCCAAGGCACAGGCAAGGTCGGCAGAAAACACCTCCTCCATCGAGAGACAAGCCCATTCTGCCCTCACCGTGACAAGGAAGGACGGGACTGGTATGGCGTTCAGTGCCGAGCTGAGACTTGCCAAGGAGACCGATGCCGAACTGCTCGTCTATGACACATCAGGAAGACTGCTGAGCCGGACGGACATGACGGGAGGCACCATCAAGCGTGCCGACTTCACCGTACCGCAGACGGGCGTGTACGTCGTTAAAGCACTCACCTTAGAAGAGGAATTCACAAGGAAGATAATGGCAAACTACTAAACCCCAACGGCTATGAAGACAAAGCATTACCTCATATCGGCGACATTACTGATAGCCATCACCGCAGCCATCGCTGCGACGCATATATACAAGGGACAGGACAGTGTACGTGAGAACAACGGCACGAGTATATCACAAGAGACAGCACAGACCGAGACGTTCACGTCGAACACACATAACACGGCGAAGGCTGCACAGGGAAACTCACAGGCTATTAGAAGGGGTAATACTAAAACAGTGACAGCATCCCGCGCAGCCACCTATGCAGCAGACCATCCATCGGGCATCATAGGACAGCCCGACGGACGGGTTTCGGACAACCCCGAGGACAACATCTTCGAGATAACAGTCGAGAAAGTTTCTCCAAATATGCGCGCATGGCTGGTCTATGACCTCAAGGGCGTAAGTTCTGGTCAGGGTATCAGCAGGAGCATCAACGACCGCATGGCAGTCGGCGGCTACCTTACGATTCTCTCCAAGGACTGGAAGACCGTCAGGGAGGAAATAAGCCCCGAGTGGCTGAAGGACGGCAGGAACACCGTCCTCTTCACCATTCCGACGGATGCTTCCTACGCCTATTCGGTCAGGAACGTACATATCGAAACCGTAGCGGATGCTAAGACAAAGACTAATACCAATAAGCAGGAAGAAATAATCCTTTCCTCCGCCCCCATAGCCTATGACGGTCAGACCTACCTCTACGGCTTCGTACGAGGGAAGGCAAGCCGTATCTCAGTGAACGGCACAACCATCACCGTCCATGACGGAGAATTCGAGGGCATCGTGCCATCGACGGGCAGACAGCTCAAGCTCACGGCAGTCATTGATGGCAGGAACATCAGTAGGAAAATAACACCCATACAAGGAGGCAGGGCGGACTATGCCCGTGCCCTCGTGTCCGTCGGTGGAAAGGCGGAGAAGCAGTTCCTCGCACACAGGGCGGACAGCATCGCCATCGGCGGCAACGTCCTTTCCGTGAAGGCTGCGGACATCGCAAGGGATGGCAGATACTCCATCACGGCACTCCGCGAGACGGACATTCCTGCCCTTGACTACGGCATGACCAACGTCACCGCCAAGGGAGACGGCTACCGCTTTCTGCCCCACGGCAACCACTTCGAGGGCAAGGGTGCAACGGTGAAGATAAAATACGACCGCACGCGAATCCCGAGCGGTTTTACAGAAGACGACATCAATACCTATTACTTCGACCAAGACACCAGGCACTGGGTGGCTTTGGAACGTGTGAAGGTGGATAAGGCTACAGCCTGCGTGGTATCGAAAACGACGCACTTCACCGATATGATCAATGGTGTAATCAAGGCACCGGAATCACCACAGACCGATGGATTTACCCCGACGATGATGAACGACATCAAGGCAGCGGATCCGACATCAAAAATCAATCTCATTACACCTCCTACAGCCAACAACCGAGGTTCTGCCAATCTTCAGTATGGCTTTGAAATGCCTCCCGCACGCAATGGTATGGCTCCATCTTTGGGCATACAGTACAGTAGTGAAGGCGGTAGTGGATGGCTTGGAGAGGGTTGGAATCTCTCTGTTCCTTCTATTACGTTGGATACTCGCTGGGGTGTCCCAAGATACGATACAAGTAAAGAAACCGAGACCTATTTGATGTCGGGCTCTATGCTTTCTACGATGGGTGACGACGGCAAGATGGGTGTGGCTCACCGTGGTGAGAAGATGAACCGAAAAGCGGACAGGCAGTTCTACACTCGTCAGGGAGGAGACTTCAGCCGTATCATCCGCAAGGGTAACTCTCCTGCCGACTATACTTGGGAAGTAACCGACAAACAAGGAATCAAATATATTTATGGTGGAGAAGGTGCCGTTCTCAAAGGTACCATCACCGATGCAAGCGGTCAAAGCCGTGAGGTGATTACCGAATGGAAGCTCAAACGTGTGGAAGAAACACACGGTGATTATATCGAATACGTCTATGAGACAGCCGACGAACCTGTTCGTGGTGGACTTGTGGCAAAAGCCATTTATCTTAAGGAAGTACGTGCTGGTAATAGCGGACAAGCACCCCACACAGTGGTTGTCTTAGAAGGCAGTAAGCAGAAACGACTCAAAAACAACAATGCAAGATATGGCTTCCTAACCTCATCGAATCGTTTGTTAGAGAAGCTAACGGTGCACTTCCAAGGAAGTACGCTCCGCAGTTATGCCTTTACCTATAGCGAGGGTGCGTTCAACAAAGATGTGCTTACGGGTGTGAAGCAACTCGACGACAAAGGTGCAGAAGTGTCGTATCAGAAATTTGACTATTATGATGATGTACAGGCTGCTAAGGGTTATGTGCCTTTTAAGGAAAAACAGGAAATATGGAATACGCACAATGACGGCCTTGACGCAGGGTTTATAAGTCCTCTCAAAGAAGTTGGTGGCATATTCAGCGACAAACCTACTGCCTTAGGAGGAACAACAAGCCTTTCTTATGGTGGTTCTTTCTATGCTGGTGCAGGAGTTGATGATCAAAGTTCTTCAACAAGCGGCACTATTGGTGGTTCTTTTAATTACTCTCATGATAATTCTAAGGGATTATTGACTTTTGCAGACCTTAACGGAGATGGATTACCCGACAAGATATATCAGGATGGAGGTTCTGTGTACTATCGTCCGCAAATATGCACAGACGAAAAGAAAATAACCTATGGAGAACCTATCAAAGTTATTGGTATCTCTAAATTTTCTGCTTCATCCAGTAATACTTTCTCCGGAGGACCTGCCATCAAGGCTGGGTGGCAGTATATTATGGCTACTGTTGCTACAAGTACCTCCCGCACAACTACTAAAACCTCTGTATATTTCAGTGATGTTAATGGTGATGGGCTTGTAGATATAGTTTCTAATGGTAAGGTTTATTTTAATCATATAGAATTTGATGCGCAAGGTCATGCTATTCCTCATTTTACGCTTAGCAGCGCCGATACACCAAGCCCCATCATCTATGATGCCAAGAAAATAGATAAAACTATTGGAGAGGTTGATCCTACCGAACAGGCAGAACTGATTAAATCCTCTCCGATGGAAGATATGGTACGTGTATGGCAGGCACCTAAAGATGGAATCATCAGCATCTCGGGTACAGTTAGTTTGATTACTCCAACAGGCGAATACGATACCGATGAGTATGCTCATGCTGATGGTGTGCGCGTAGCCATTCAGAAAGGTCGTACGGAACTCTGGAATAAGAAAATTACCAAAGGAGATGCAACGGCTTATAATGCTACGGCACAGAATATCACTGTCAAGAAAGACGACCGCATTTATTTCCGTGTCCAGTCTGGTACGGAGGAAACAAGCAACGGTGCCTTTGACAACGTGAAATGGGCGCCTGTCATTACCTATACAGGTGCGGCAGAAACACTCCCCGGCGGATTATCTACCACTGTTTATCAACCTCAGGAGGGTGCCATTTATGATGCCAATACACTGACCAATGTGGCAGAGAGCGCTTCTTTGAACCTGTCAGGCAAGTTCACCAAACCCGTCACAACAGATGACGTTACGCTCAGAATTGTCGCATCTAATGAGTTAAAAGACAGCTTGGGTAATAATAATCCGAATTATAAAAAAAGAGAAATCTATACCCGTACCTTAGCATGGAATGAAGCGTTTGACGGAGAAATTAAACAGACTATTCCTAATCCGGATGGCTTGACAAATCTAAACTTTGAAATCAGTTCTTCTTCTAATGTGGACTGGTCGAAAATAAAGTGGACCCCACAAATAGAGACCATAGGCAAGGATGGTAGCAGGCAGCGTACGGCAGGGGCAACCCATTATGTTCTCTTTGCTGACATGGTTAGTGAAGGTAAGCCTGTAGTACTTGCTTCCAATGTTTCAACCCTGACAGTTACTCCGAGTATCACGATGCTACCACCAACGGCAAACGGAATGGTAACGATGACTGTCAAGACTGTAGACAAACTGCTGGGTAAAAAGACTTATACTTTCAGTGGTGGCAGTCTTTCAGGAGATCCACTGATAATCACCAGTATCAGTGCAGGCAAGATATGGATAGATTACTTCTATTCAGGTAACATCTCAGGTCAGACAGTAACTTCTGCAGCTACTGTCAGTGGCATAGGAACAGCACAGGCAGGCTTCTATGCCCAGACAGAGAACAAAGGCTTCGGCACAATGTATCGTGGTTGGGGTGGCTTTGTTTATAATGCTTCCGAAGGTAGGTATGGCAAACCTATTGATGAATCACTGCTGAAGCTCCCCGATAGCAAGGATGCCAAGATGGATCCTTTGACAATGGCATTTGTACCAATAGGAACAGACCAAAGTTCATTTGACAGATGGATAGGACAACGAGCAGAATTGTACCTTACAGCTAAAGAGGCTGGGGCTTCAAGACTAACTGAACAAAATGTAATATTAACTAACCCTTTCGAACATATTGATGATATAACAGGAGTTTCCGGTACGTGTCTACAAGGAACCGGTGCTGTAGCTATAACACAGGAAATGGTTGCAACAAGTGATGTCAATCAGGCAGGCATTGCTTTTACATACAATGATGCAAGTGGTAAGAGTGTAACTCGCTCCACTATGATGGATTTCAATGGGGATGGTTTCCCGGATATTTTTCAAAAGGGAATCATACAATATACAAATTCGCAAGGAGGTATCAGTGGCGAAAAGTATAGTGGAATCGGAACCATTGGCAGTGAAAATAAGTCTGAAGGATGGGCATTGGGAAGTGACCCTATTATTTCGATAAGTTCTACGATTGCTCATATTGTAAAAGGAAAGGATCATTCCAGCAACCAAGGCTCCAGCAACAAGGCAAAAGCTAGTATGTCTGGATCTGTCAGTATTCCTCCCTCTAACAAGGATTGGAGCACAGAAACATTCATGGATGTGAATGGAGACGGTCTACCTGATAAAATTATTAAGGGAAATAAAGTTCGACTTAATTTAGGGTACAACTTCACAGAACCGATTGATTGGGGAATTGATCGAATACAAGGAGGTAAGGGAATTACTTATAACGCCAATATAGGTGGTAGCTTCAATAAGGGGTCATCAAGCTTCGCCGGGGGATACAATGTTGTAACCTCTAAGAATGGAGAAGAGTATAATCTCTCTGATGTAAATTCTGACGGATTACCAGATAAGGTATGGCGCAATGGCAAGACTATTATGGTGGCACTTAATATCGGTAATGGCTTTATGGATGCCATTCAGTGGAAAGGGCTTTCTTCTCTTAGCGAATCAGCCTCAACTTCAGAGGGAGCTGAAGTTGCATTTACTGTCAATTTTACCCCAAAGTTAATTCCTGTCAAAATTTCCATAAATCCAGTTGTTTCTGTCAGTCATAGTATAAATCGTAACAACTATGCTTTGCAAGATGTGGACGGCGACGGCTACCTCGACATTGTGGAATCCGATAAGGAAAGTGAACTGAAAGTAACCCGTTCTGCTATCGGCAGAACGAACATGCTCAAGAGCGTGACCAACTCCCTTGGCGGAACCTTTACACTGGACTACGAACACAGCACGCCTACCTACGGCCTGCCCGGTGGTAAATGGGTAATGTCGTCCGTAACCATTGACGATGGTATCCGTGATGATGGACCGATGATGAAGACGATGTTTGCCTATTCTGATGGACAGAAGGATCGCCACGAACGTGAGTTCCTCGGCTTTGGAAAGGTCGTAACCAAGAATATCGACACCGAACAGGGTGAATCCGCAGTCTATCGTCAGGCTGTGCAACTCTACGATGTGTCCACCTACTATGCACAGGGCAATGAGCTTGGAGCGTCTGTAGAGGATGCCAAAGGCAACAAGTACACCGAGACACGCAATGAATATGATGGCTATTATATCACAGCCAACGGTGACAGCTATACTTTCAACAAACAGAAGAAGCTCTGTAGCGACCGCGCCTCTGCCTTCGTGCCGCTCCGCTATACCGCCAATAAGCAGTATGAGGGGCAGGCAACCGGTATCACCACCTCAGAGGCTTGGAATGAGTATTATCTCACAGGTTATCACGGAGAGCTGAAGTCTTACAAGTTCAGTGATAAGGGTAAGTTGGGTGCTGACGGTTCGGGTAAGTTCGACTACCAAACCGCAATACAATATGCTCACAATGATAACAAACATATCTTCGGGCTACCTACCAACGTAACCGTAACGGGCGGTGATGGTAAGACTTATCATCAAGTCTCTGCGACTTACGATTTGAACTATGCCAACCATATCACGCAGATTAAGCAACAACTCGGAAGCGGTGAAGCTGTCTCTGACTATACTTATGATGCTTACGGCAACATTATCAAGACTACGCTTCCTGCTAACAGCAAGGGACAGCGCATGTGGTACACCTACCGCTATGAGCCGGTGATGAATATGTATGTGGAGCGCATAGACGATGCATTTGGCTACCGTAGCGAGGCAGCCAACTTCGACTACCGCTATGGTATGGCACTCCGCCGTATGGATCTCAACCACTTCTATTATGAAACGGATATAGACAACCTCGGACGTGTGAAAGCTGTGCGTGGTCCTAATGAGTTGGCAACAGGTGTGCCTTACATCATTGCCTTTGACTATCAGCCTAAGGCTACTTTCGGCACCAATGGCATCACTGCACCTGCTTACGCAGTGACGAAGCATTACGACATACAGCACCCAAGCGATGATATGGAGACCGTCACCTTCGTGGACGGTTTCGGACGTCCCGTTCAGGTGAAGAAAGACGGTGTGGTAACGACAGCTGCCAAGGGCAGTGCACCCAAGGACGAAACCGTGATGATTGTCAGCGGACGCAATGTCTATGACGCTTTCGGTCGTGTGACGAAGGCATACTATCCAACAACAGAGGCAGTGGGCAAAAAGACAACTTTCAACAAGGCTTTTGATAACGTGTCGCCAACCGTAACGGTTTACGACGTGCTTGACCGTGCCATGAAAGTAACGCTTCCTGATAATACCGAGACCAAGACCGAATACTCTACCGATGCGGGCAGCAACACTCTCAAGACACTCGTTACCGACGCTCTCGGCGGTAAGCAGGCTACCTACACCGATGGTAGCGGCAAGACCGTGAAGACCGAGCAACTCAGCGGACCCGATGGTATCATTACCACTTCTTTCGAGTATGATGGTATCGACCGATTGGTCAAGGTAACAGACACCGAGGGCAACGTAACGACATCCGTCTATGATATGGGCGACCGTCGCACAGAGGTAAATCACCCTGCCAGCGGTATCACCACCTTTACCTACGATGCTTTGGGTAATGTGCTCACCAAACAGACAGCCAATCTCAAAAAGGAGGGCAAGACCATCAATTACGAGTATGATTACGGACGTCTGACGGCAATCAACTATCCCGACCATCCGGAAAACAACGTGAAGTACCATTACGGTGGTATCAACTCTTCTTACAACCGTATCGGCAGACTGATGCTTCGTGAGGACGGTAGTGGTGCTATCGAGTATTACTACGGCAAGATGGGTGAGGTGGCCAAGACCGTGCGCACGCTGATTGTGCCCAATCAGGCAGTGGCAACCTACGTCACACAGTGGAAGTACGACAGCCATGACCGTCTCTTGGAGATGATCTATCCCGATGAGGAAAAGGTAACCTATGGCTACAACCTCGGCGGACAGATAGACCACGTCCGTGGTTACAAGTCCTATGGCTACGATTATGTGAACAAGATTGGTTACGATAAGTTTGGGCAGCGCACCTACCTGAAGTATTGTAACGGAGCGGAAACGTTCTACAGTTACGACCCTGCACGCAGACGATTGCAGAACCTCGTAGTCAATGCCAAGGCAGGTACTGTTATGGACAATGCCTACAGCTACGACGCTGTGAGCAACGTGCTTGGTATTAAGAACAATGCTCCACTCCCACAGAGTGGCAAGGCAGGCGGGCAGATGAGCCATAGTTACACCTACGACCCACTGTACCGTCTGGCAAGCGCAACGGGAACCTATGCAGGAGCCAACAGCAAGACGGCGTCCTACACCCTTGCCATGGGCTACGACAACATGCACCGCATCACGAGCAAGAAGCAACATCTCTCGCAGACAGGTGTGCAGTTCGACGGCACGCTCAACGCAGGCTACGAACTCGTCTATACCTATGGTAGCGCAGAGGGTAAGAAGTTCCAACTCGACAATGTTCGTGATATCAACTACCGAACGGAAGAAACTCCTACGGACAGCACGAACATCAACAACGGACACAAGTACATCTACGATGCCAACGGAAACCTTGTCTACATCAATACCTCTCGTGTAAAGCGTGACGGCAAGGAGGATGAAAAGGCAACCGAGCAGAAGTACCGTTGGGACGAGGAGAACAGACTCTTGGCAGCTGATGAGAATGGATTTGTGAGCAACTATTGGTATGATACCGACGGCGAACGCACGGTGAAGTTGAGCGGCGAGAATGAGGAAATCTACGTGAACTCCGAATTCTCAGGCGGACGCACCAACACGGCTAAGTTCACCCTCTACGTCAGTCCGTACTTGGTGGCAAGTCAGGGCGGCAGATACACCAAGCACATCTACATCGGTTCACAGAGAATCGTCAGCAAATTAGGTAACCTTGCAAGCTACGGTGCCGATCCGAGACGAATACCATACGCAGGCAACGAGGCGGACGGCATCACGGTCGACTACAAGGCGAAGTATGCCCTGCAACAGCAGTCCATCAAGGACAACTATAAGGACTTCGGCGTGGCCTACAACGGTGAGGACAACGACGACTACGTGAACGGTCGGGGCTTCTGCTGCAACGACGGCTCGCTGGAGGCTGCACAGGCGAAAGCCATGACTCGGTCAGCCATTGATGGCAACTTCAAGCCGAATGACGACTACGAGAAGATGCAGTTCTACTATCACCCCGACCACTTGGGCAGCTCAAGCTACATCACCAATCTTGATGGCGAGGTGGCTCAGCATATCGAATATGTGCCATTCGGCGAAGTATTCATAGAAGAACGCAACAATACGTGGAACACGCCGTACCTCTTCAATGCCAAGGAGTTTGACGAGGAAACAGGTATGTACTACTATGGTGCAAGATACTATGAACCGAGGTTGAGTCTGTGGATAAGCACCGATCCTTTAGAGGAAGAGAGTCCCATTATCACAACATATGGATTCTGTCATAACAATCCCCTTATTTTAATCGATCCAGATGGAATGGGAGATTACTTTAATGAAAAGGGAGTATGGTTAGGTTCGGATGGGATGAATGATAAAAAGGTTTATTCAGCTCAAAGTGTTACTAAGTCAAAAAGAGGATTAGTTAATGATGCAAAAGATGCAAAATTGTTAGGTATATCTTACGATAAGTTTGTCCGGCAAGCATCTGCCGTCTATGGGGAGAGTAGTGCATACCTCGTTCGAAATAAAACAGACGAGCCGAGTGATGAAATGATGAAAGAAATGTATGCAATTGCAAGTGTACATCAGAGAAACTCCAAAGCTTATGGTGTAAATTCGGATCCTGCTAAAGACTTTCGTAAAAAAGATGAAAATCAAAGAAATGAATTACCTCTTATGCGAACAGCAATAGCAGCAGAAATTAATGCATTGTTGGGCGGCAGAGATTACAGCAATGGAGCAACTATGTGGGATGGTGCAGAACAAGCCCAATTCTCTTTAGATGACACGCGTAGAAGTACTGGACGTTTCGAAATTCATATGAACACTATGGGATGGAAAATCTCCAATGAACATTATGCGAAATGGAAGAAAAATGTTGGAAAATCTTTTAAAGCACCTCAAACTCGCGTTGCTCCAATGTATCTTGGTGGTGAGAAAAAACGTAATATGAATGCTGGAAAAACAAGATTAAAATCAACAGCTGTATACGGAAGAACTATTTTTTGGAAAGAAACTAAATAAAAGATTAATAATGAGATTTTGTGCTATATTGATACTTTCTGTGATTTCAATTCTAAATAGTTTAGAATTGAAATCACAAACTGTTGTAAAAATTTTAAGCAATGGTTGTAAGGTAGAGAGAAGTTTATTTCTAAACGAAAAAAAAATCGGGGTGTATAATAAACGAGGTAGATTGGTTAAATTGTCCGCAGATGATATCAAATATCAAAAGATATTTTTAGATCAATCTTATAGCCTGATTGATTATGGAATAATTCTAAAATATCCCGAGGTCATATATAAAGATGCGTGTATTATTGCTGATATTTTGTCAAGTTATGACCCAAGCGAAATCTTATCGTTTACAAAGCCTATAGGGGAGCGAAAAAAGATTTCTATACAAGATATCAATAAGTATTACACGTATCTTGATGCCAGTGTTGACTATGTATTTAGTATTAACATTATAGTCAAGGATAGTCTTATTACCCAATATAGTTATACTTACAAGCCCAATATGTCTGACATCATTATTTCATATACATGTGTATTTACTTATGATAAAAATAATCGAATAGTAAAATTAGAAAAAATATATAGACGACACTATGAAACAAAAGAAATTATATATGAAAACAAATAACACATGATTTTTGGTAATGTTCCAAATTGGGACTTGTCAGAATAACTACTTAATAATCAATTTTGTTCTAAATAATTAGGTATAAAGGCAGGAAAAGACTCTCTTCCTTTTGTTATATTTGTAACCCCAAACAAAGAAAAGTGAATATACGATAACGCTTCGGCACTTTACGCTCCAGATTGGGAGTTGAGTTTCAATGTCCGCATTGCCACTCAAACAATATTATCAAAAGTGGTAAAAGTAGTACAGGTAAACAACGCTACCGATGTAAGAATTGCCAGAACAGTTTTATTACCGTCTACAACATACAAAGCCTATCTTCCTAACATTGATAACTGACCAAAGATGGATTGGACAATCACAGCACGATACTAACGTTGGGTGTTATGATTTATCAGCATTCATTCTTGACTTCTCTCAAGGGATTTTGTCAGTTGCACTACTTGATGTAGGAATCTGATGAGAAGTTGGGAATAAGTTTCGAGTTTATCCAGTATTCGTTGCGCAGTGGCGACAGAATGATAAGTATTGAGAGCTTTCACGGCTTCGTTGTATAGCACGCCTATCTTATGAGTCATGGCAACGATTTCGGAGAGTTTCTCCAAGTAAGGCTCTTTTGCAGGGTCTTGGGTAATGACCTTAAAGGCTTCACCTAAAAGTCTTGCTCGGACAAAATCGCTTTTCGTTTTTGCTCCCGACTTTCGGTAGAGTCTGATAAGCTTCTGCTGGTCTTCAGAATTAGGTATCCTGATGTGCCATCTGTCCCATCTTGGGCAGGTGGCACATCTGCCGTCTGGCTTCTTTTGTTTCTGCTTTTTCATTGCTTTCTAATCACGACTTTGAAGTGATTTAATCCCCTTTCGGGGCAAGGGTCTTTGTGGTACAAATGGCAATTTGTGGTACAAAGACACACCTTGCCAGTATAAAGAAAGAGATAGTTTGTTATGTTCCATAAAGTAACTTTTCTGGGGCGCTTTTGATAGACGAGAGTTCAAAGTTCAAGAAGTAAATCAAGAGATAAGTTTAGACTAATCTCTTGACTTACTGACTTTATGAGCTGACATATTTTTGACTAAAGTTAATTTTAACTTAGGTCGAAACTAATTTCTTGACCAAAGTCACAACTGACCATTTGACTTAAGTCGCGACTGATTTCTTAACTTAACTCATAACTTACCTGTTTGCGGTATTGGATTATAATGCCTTTCAAGCATTGTCTGTATGTCGCTCTGCTTGTAAAGTATCTTCCCTCCGATTTTGTAGAAAGGAAGCGTTCCTAAGTTTCTGTACTCTTGGAGCGTGCGTGTGCTGAGCCGTAATTTGCTGCAAACCTCCTCGCCAGTGAGGTAAACCTCTCCGCCTAACATTGGACGGGCTGTAGAACAATAACGCTCCAGTTTCTTCAAAGTACCCTCCATCAACTGTGCAAACATCTGCATTTGAGGGTCTTGCTGTGTAATGATTTCTTTCTCTTCCATAGTTCATTCTGTGTTTGATTTCATTCATTGTTTGCATTCAGTAACTCTGCGATGTCGCTCTCCTTATAATAGCATTTATGCCCAATGATGGAGAAGGGTATTTTACCCGTGTCGCGATAGGATTGCAGGGTGCGTTTGCTGATGCCGAGCCTGCGGCATACGGCTTCATTGTCGAGCCATTCGTCCGTTTCGGGCGGATTGCCGATGAGTTGTTCAATACTGTGGATAAAATCTGCAAATTCGGAGCAGTGCCGCTCCCACGCTTTGCGGTTGATGATAATGAGTTTCATTGCCTTGATTTTGTTTTGATTACTTTGTTGTTACTCGGCAAACAAACTGTTATGCAGTCCATTGCCGTACTTATCGAGTGCAAAAGTAAACCCTCGGAAGCACCGCTGCAAGAAATGAGGAAAAGCAGGGAAATAGAGAGGAAACAAGAGAAAAGACCAAAGGAGATCCATTTGTGTTATTGCGGTAATGAGATGAGGTGCCGGCTCTTTCCTTTTATTATTTTGTTGTTTTATCGATAATTCGATAGTTCGACAAATCGAGATGTCGAAGTGTCGATAGATAGTTTTATCGATAGATTATTTTGACGATATATAGTTTTGACAACAGATAGTCATGACAACAGATAATCATGACAACAGATAGTCATGACAACAGATAGTCATGACAACAAATTGTACAAACAACCGATTGTCCGTATTATCGTCAGTCCTATCTATTGTTGGCTGTTACGCCTTGCGTCCAAAGAGCCTGAGTATGCCGTATTCTTGTCGTGCCTATACTCTCTTACGGCAACCCTGCCCTGCAAGGTTGGGAGAGATGAATACGACCGCACGAATATTGAAAATGGCAATACCAACTTGAAAAGAAAAATCCTGCGGTGGAGATTCTTCTCTCCATCCGCAGGACTCGACCTTGTCAGGGCAGATAGGCTGCCGTTGTACCTTTGCACGATAAGAAACGGCTTCAGGGGCTTTGCGTCTGCTTTTGCCTACAACGCCTTTGGGCTTGCTTCCTCCGCCAGTTTGACCGTTGGCAGGTTGTTACTCTCGATGAGCAGCACTATCGTGCCTGTCAGTTCGGTGTAAAGACGGTCGTATTGTCCGCTTGCGGCAAATGCGTCCGTCAGTTCGTACCCAGCGAATGTGGCTTGAACAGCCTTGTTCGCCAACAATAAAAGTGAAAGCCTCTCGGGGAGCGGTGCAGGAAGTTCCCTCTCAAACTCGTCCTCCAAGACAGAAACAAGGGTATCGTACTTTGAGAAATGCAGTCCACTGAAAAGCACTTCACTTGCTATTCTTTCTGCTTCTAAATGATTAAAGCCTTGCGCCACGGCATCGCAGTAGGCGGTCAGTGCCATGTCGGCTCTTGCCGTGATAAACTCCATATCACTCATTCTTTCGGGATGATGTTCACTCATATAGCTTTCCAACTTCAATCGAAAATAGGAAAGTTCCTTTTTGCTATTATCTGTTTTCATACATAAATTTTTGCTGATTTCTAGAATATTGTTGCGTTTTGCTTTTCGATAGCTTCCGTATAGTCAGAAAAAGCCTTACTTTTATGTTCCTGCAAACGGTTCATGTCCTCTCTGATTTTCAGGTCGGTAATTTTTCCATAAATCTGTGTCGTTCCAATGTCGCTGTGCCCGAGCATCTTGCAGAGCGTTTCCATTGCTATACCATTGGAAAGGCAGATGGTCGTGGCGAAAGTATGGCGAGCCATGTGAAAGGTCAAGCCTTTCTCAATTTGGCATATCTGACCAATGTTTATACAGGCGAAAGATGCCTTGCTGACGTTCAATGTTGGAAATATCAAATCATCGTGTTGTTTCCCTTTTATATGAATGTCAAGTATCTCCTTTGCGATGGGCAGAAGTGGAATGATGGCTTCTACGTCCGTTTTCTGTCGCTTGATACGTATCTCACAAGTTCCGTCATCATAATGGTGGATATGTTTAGGTGTCAGTCGCAACATATCCACACGAGCCAGTCCCGTAAAGGCACAGAAAATGAAGAGTTGCCTTGCTCGCTCGAACTGCTTGTTTAAGATGGGCGTTTGCAAAATGCGCTTGAGTTCTTCCGTTGTGAGATACCTTCTCGTGCCACGTGGTTTTTCCGCCTTAAAATCCACAAACGGGTCTCGGCGGATGTATTTTTTCTGTTGTCCGATGCTGATGAGCTTTCTCAAGAAAATAACCGTCATTTGAATGGTGGCAGGTGATAATCTGCGCTTGCTTTTAAGATAGAAATCCAATTCTTCGACAAAGCCATAGTCCAACCGTGAATAACCAATATCGGACATTCCGTATTTTTCCAGCAGGAAGGATACTATGAGCTGCTTGTCATAGATGTAGTTGCGGAAAGTGGATTGGGCGATGGAAATTCCCACACAAGGGCGTTTTTCCTCTATGAAACGGTCTGCCTCTTCCATGAGCATTCCATTGCTTTGTGAATCCTCCGTCAGACAATTTTTGAGCAGTTCTGCACTTACATACCCCTTTTGCCAAACCAGCTCATTGTATTTGGTTTGTATCTGTCCTTCCTTTTCTGTCAGTATGCGATTGATGTTCTTCATCTCATCAGTGTCGCCTTTGCATCTGCCATGCTTTGCGTCCCAATTGTTTGGATTGACATCCAATCCCATACTGTATTGTACTTGTTGCCCGTTTATGGTGATTCGCCCCATTATCGGGCATCTGCCGTTCTTCTTCTGTTTGGAACGGTTAATGTAGAACAATGTCTTGAATGTACTGTGTGCCATAAGCTATAATTTTAAGGTGAAAGTGTGTTCTATCCGCTGTTGAATCTTCTGCATATCCTGCCTTATTCTTTCTGAATTGACCGCAGCATACACTTGTGTCGTTCTCAAATTGGTATGTCCCAACATACCGCTTACGGTTTCTATCGGAACACCTGCCGACAGGGTAATGACCGAAGCAAAAGTATGGCGAGCCATGTGAAAGGTCAGAGGGGTTTCCATACCGATACTTCTCTGTATGTGGTGCATCGCATTGTAAACCACGTCTCTTGGGGGAACGTCAAACACATATCCCGCACGTCTGCCCCTATATCTTTCCATAATGGTCTTGGCTGGGGAGAGAACTACTACACGAAAAGGAGTCTTCGTCTTGACACGCTTGCTTTTAATACATAGCTTTCCTTCTTCAATGATGATGTTTTCCTCTTTGAGATTGCGTATATCTGAAATGGCAAGACCGCTGAAGCAGGAGAACACGAACAAATCACGGACGACACGATATTTCTCCCATTTGATGGGCAGGTCGATAATCTTTTGCAGGTCGTCCTGCGTGATGTTTCTCGGCATTCCTTTCGTCTTTTCGTAACTGTAACCAATGAACGGATACAGGTCTATCATGCCATTTTTGACAGCCTTGTTCACAACCGCCTTCAATGCAGCCAAGGCACTGCATATACTGCCACGTTTCAGTTTTCGGTCTATTGTCAGAAAGTATTCATAGCCTTCTATAAAGGAAATATCCAGCTCCATGAGCGGAATATCACTTAACTTGTATTTCCTACACACATACTCCCGAAGAAGAGTTTGCTGATAGGTACGCAGCTCCAGTGTTTTCATTGCCCGGTCTATGCCCACTCTTTCATGAATCTGTGTGAGGTACTCAGCATAGCACTCTAAAAGCATTGCGCTTTGACAAAGCTGTCCCTGATAGGCATTGCGCACATCCGTAGCCGTGAATGACTCTCCACTTTCGCAAAGTTCCCGATAGCGTGCATGAATGAGTGCAGTGCATTCATTCAAATACCGGTTGATAGAATTTGCGATGGCACTCTTGCCGAGAAGACGTTGCTTTCTGCTATCCCAAAGAGATAATGGGACTTTCTTTTTGGCGGAAAAGGCGGAATGCTTCCTGCCCAGTTCTATCCGTCCGATAAGCGGCACCATGCCTTTTTTGTCCGCTCGTTTAGCCTGTGTGAAAAACGAGACTTTCAGTTTGTTTTCTTTCATTTTTCTGTCGTTTTTTTCTAATTTCCTTTGCTTGCAAAGGTACATACGAACAAGAGTTCTTGAGCTATGCAGAAAAATGAAAGATGAGGAATAAAAACCTATGCCACAGTTGTTTATATTCAATTCGTAACCCCTTTTTGCTTTGTGCCCTATGGGTTACGAGTTGGTAACGGAACTATTGCCGTTTTTCGCTCAATCTTGCCATATCACAAAATGCAGAAAAGTGCATAAGTTGTTATTGTTCAAGTGTTTCCGTTCGTGTTTGCCCTTTCTTCTTTCATTGTCATTATTCTATGAACTATCCCCGCACCGGCAGTCGATACATCAGTGAAGACGTTTTCGAGGAAGTACCCACTTTACTTGGCAAGATAGGCACTGCACTTCCGACACCACTTAACCGCCACTCGGTGGACAACGGCAAGGTAACTGATCACCACGCCATTATCCCTACGGGTGAAACAACATCGGGACTATCGACAGATGAAACGACCATCTACCAAATGGTAGTCCATCGTTTCATCGAAGCCTTTTCTCCCGATTCAGAGGAGGAGAGGATGCAGGCGGAACTGACAGACGGTACAAACACCTACATTTGGAAGGCGTGCCGAAGTATCTCCTTGGGCTGGAAAGCCGTGCAGCATAGTACTGGCACGAACGATGAAAAAGGCAAAGAGGAAGAAGAACAGACTTTATCCGTATTGCCCAATCTAATAGAAAACGAGGTGTTACCACTGCTTTCTTCAGAAATTACCGAGCACAAGACCAAGCCCAAACCGCTCTATACAGAAGCGACTTTGCTTTCTGCTATGGAAAACGCAGGGAAAGAGGTCGCAGATGCAGAAAGTAAAAGAGCAATGGCAGAGTGCGGCATCGGTACACCAGCCACTCGTGCCAATATCATCGAGACATTGATTCTGCGAGACTATATCCGAAGAGAAAAGAAAACGGTAGTCCCGACAGAGAAAGGCTTGGCAGTCTATGAGATTGTCAAGGATAAACGAATTGCCAATGCAGAGATGACAGGCTCGTGGGAACTGACCCTTGCCGCCATCGAGGCTGGACAAATGCCACCCGAGAAGTTCGCACAAGGCATCAACTCCTATGTGGAGACGATTTGCAAGGAACTCCTTGCCCTTGCTCCACAGGTACAAAAGTCCTATCCCACCTACCACTGCCCCAAATGCAGCAATGAGAGTGTGGGCATCTATGCCAAAATTGCGAAATGCAGGCACGAGGGCTGCGACTTTCACATCTTCCGTGAAATCTGCGGCACGTTCCTTTCCGAGGACAATATCCGTGATTTGATAACTACCGGGCGAACGCCTATCCTCAAAGGCTTGACGAGCAAGGCAGGCAAGAAGTTCAACGCACGTCTTGTTTTGGGCGAAGACCACACCACCGCCTTTGAGTTTGAAGGAAAGAAAGGAAAAGCACGAGGGAGATAGTTACCACAGACTCAGAGATAAAACAAATTAGTTGGGAGATAGGAAAAATTATCTTCCGACTAATTTTTCCTCTCCATCTTAAACAGAAAAATTATGGCATACAATAAGAAAGCAGTCTTGGAGGGCAATACGGAAGCCATCCGTGTGATCCTCCGATTAGAGAAAGAACGCCGTGAAGCCACCGAAGCCGAGAAAGTCCTGCTCAGAGGTTATCAAGGTTTCGGTGGTCTGAAATGCGTGTTGAACCGTTGTGATAATCCCGATGACCTCCGCTATTGGAGCGCATCGGAGCAAAACCTGTTCGCGCCTACCCAAAGGCTCAAACAGATGATTTACCGTGATGCCGTCGATGCCAGCACCGCCAAACGCTATTGGGAGAGTATCAAGGCAAGCGTACTGACCTCCTTCTATACCGACACCCGTATCGTCTCCGCCATTGCCGATGCCCTTAATGTCACCGATGTACAAATTAGAAGGTGCTTAGATCCATCGGCAGGTATGGGAGCCTTTACCGAAACCTTTGCCAAAAATGCAGGCATGGTCGATGCGATGGAGAAAGACCTGCTGACGGCACGCATCACACAAGCCCTCCATCCTTACGGTAAGGAGAATATCTTTGTTCGCCAAGAACCCTTTGAAGCCATTGGTGAACTAGAAGACAAGGACAAGTACGACCTTATCACAAGTAACATTCCCTTTGGCGACTTTATGGTCTATGATCGTAGTTATAGCAAGGGAGAGAATATCCTTAAACGGGAATCCACCAGAACCATTCACAATTATTTCTTTGTGAAAGGGCTGGACACTATCAAGGAGGGCGGACTTCTTGCATTTATTACCTCGCAGGGCGTATTGGACAGCCCCAAGAATGAAGCCATCCGCCGTTACCTCATGCAGAACAGCCGGCTTATTTCCGCTATCCGTTTGCCTTCGGGTATGTTCTCCGAGAATGCGGGTACGGATGTTGGTAGCGACCTCATTGTCCTGCAAAAGCAGTCGGGCAAGGAAATTGGTGAGGGCATCGAACAGCAATTTGTACAAACCACCTCTGTTCCCAAAGGCGACGGCTTTTCTATTGCGTTTAACCATAACTCCCTCTTTGAGGGCGAATGGAAGGATATTTCCCACCGCACGATTGCCACAGAGCGCACGATGGGTACAGACCCTTATGGTAAGCCCGCTTGGGAATACACGTTTGACGGCAGTATCGAGGATATGGCTGACAGCCTGCGTACACAGCTCTCTTTGGAAGTGGAGCAGCGTTTCGATCGTAAACTCTATGAAACCGGCATACCCATGACCGAGGAGGAATGGCAGGTACACGTGGACAAGATGGTGCAGAAAGTGCAAGGAGGTCTAAAAACAGAACAACCACCTCTGTTACAAGAATCCAAGGATAAGGAGGAAAAGAAAGAGGATAAGGAAGATGAAAAAGAAGAAGAAAAAGAAGAAGAAAATGCTTACAATTTGATGCCCGACAGCACTAAGAAGCAACTTCCCAAACTCTATGCAACGGAAAAGCAACTCATCGGCGACCGCACAGCATACGCTCGCTACTTTTTCCCTATGGGAGCCTATACCGCCTATATGCTGGAATACGACCCCAAGGAACGCATCGGCTTCGGAGCCGTTACGATGGGCTATGGTTGGGAACTTGGGTATATGTCCCTCAAAGAAATGGAGGAAGTCAAGATACACGGATTGGGTATAGAACGGGACTTATACTTCAAACCCACTAAATTGCACGAGATAGCAGAACTGGAAGAGATTGTCAGAGGACAATACACTAAAGAACCCATCATTGAGGAAATCAAGGATGAAAGCCGTCAGGAAGTGCAGAAACCTGTACAGGAAGACAATCAACCACAAGCAATGGTAGAACAAGTCGAGGAGGTTTTGAAAGTCGAAGAAGCTGCGCCAGTTTTACATACAGAGCCTGAAACCGAACCAGCCCCAGAAGGTGTCCCCGTAATTACCCTTCAAAGACAATACGAACAAGAAAGCCGTGAAATTCGCACAGACGTGGAAGCCCCACGCGAGATGAACGGTCAGACGGTATTCTTTGATGAAGACCATCATCCGATTATGGATAGCACCATAGAGACAGAAGCCATGGAACAGTTCTTGTTTGCCCCAGAGGAATATAGTCTTTGGACACAAGATGTAGCCCGTGTAAATAATGAAATCAAAGAGGCTGCTCAACAAAAGAAGGTCAGCGATAACCAACCACTTTCTGCGAGCAGGCAACCCAAGCCGGCAAGAAGCACGCCAAGCAGTTCCCGCAGAAGCAAGAAAACTGCATCTGCTCCCGTCAGAGAGCCCTCGCTCTTTGACTTTATGGAGGAAGCCGAACCTCGCAAGCCACAGCCCATAGCAGAGGTTAAGAAAGAGTTTGATGCTTCACCGCGTCCGTTCCTTTCTTCTCCCGACTCACATTTGCGTGACGGCTCGATAGTCGTACAGAATGGGCAGGTAGGTTTCCTGTCTGACTTGAAACGACATCCTACCTTCAACCCGATGGACTTACCCTTTGCTCAGCTCTCACGGCTGAAAGCATATATTGAGATTAGGGAGAGTTATCACCGACTCTATGATTATGAGGCGAACAACCAAGCGGAGGACAAGGAAGAGCGTGAGAAACTCAATCGGCTTTATGACGGCTATGTAGGTCGTTGGGGGTACTTCAACCAGAAGACAAACACCGATGTCATCAAGATGGATGCCACCGGAGTGGAAATGCTGTTCTTGGAACGCTCCGAGAACGGCAAGTACATCAAGGCGGACATCTTCGACCATCCGACGGCTTTTTCCACCTCCGAACTGTCCATAGCTTCAGACCCGATGGAGGCATTGGGCGCATCACTCAACAAATACGGCACGGTGGAGCTTGACTATATGAGTTCTTTGCTTCCCGATATGGAAGAGAGCGATATGCTTTCTGCTTTGGAAGGACGCATCTTCTACAATCCCGAAGAGGACAGCTATGAGGTAGCCGACAAGTTTATTTCTGGCAATGTGATTGAAAAGGCGGAGCGTATCGAGTCGTGGCTCTTGGATCATCCGGAGCATGAGGAAGCGAAACAGAGTCTGACTGCCCTGCGTGCCGCCACTCCCACGCCCATTCCCTTTGCTGATTTGGATTTCAACCTCGGTGAACGCTGGATACCCGCGAAAGTCTATGGCAAGTTCGCCTCGGAGTTCTTCGAGACGGACATCAGGGTGAGTTATCATTCTAATATGGACGAGTATGCCATTGGCTGCGACCAAAAGAACGGTAATATCTGGCACAAATATGCTGTACAAGGTGAGTTTAGACGCTATGACGGACTCAATTTATTGAAGCACGCACTTCACAATACCATTCCTGACATTAACAAAAGCAAGACCATACTTGATGCGGAGGGTAATGAGAAGACGATTAAGGTTCGTGACGGTCATGCCATACAGATGGCAAATGCCAAGATTGAGGAAATCAGACAAGGCTTTGTAGATTGGCTCGGACGGACACCCGACACGTTCAAGGAGCAGCTCTCTGACCGTTACAACCGCCTTTTTAACTGCTTTGTGCGTCCCAACTTCGACGGTACGCATCAGTCGTTTCCCGACCTCGACCTTAAAAGATTGGGCATACAAGACCTTTATAAGAGTCAGAAAGATGCCGTGTGGATGCTGAAGACCAATGGAGGTGGTATCTGCGACCACGAGGTCGGTGCAGGTAAGACGCTTATCATGTGTACAGCAGCCTACGAGATGAAGCGGTTGGGATTGGCTAACAAACCGATGATTATTGGACTCAAAGCAAATGTATTCGATATTGCCGACACTTTTCGCAAGGCTTATCCCAATGCCAAGATACTCTATCCGGGAAAGAATGACTTCAGCAAGCAGAATCGCCAACGCATCTTCAATGACATCAAGAATAATGATTGGGACTGCATTATCCTCACGCATGAGCAGTTCGGCATGATACCGCAAGCATTGGAGATACAAGAAGCGATTTTGCAGAAAGAAAAAGATTCTGTAGAAGAAAATCTTGAAGTGCTCCGTATGCAGGGAGCGGACATCTCCCGTGCCATGCTCAAAGGCTTAGAAAAACGTAAGCAGACCTTGGAAGCCAAGTTACAGGACATTCAAGACAGCATTGCCGAGCGCAAGGACGATGCCGTGGACTTTAAGATGATGGGTATTGACCACCTTTTTGTAGATGAAAGCCACCAATTCAAGAACCTGATGTTCAATACTCGCCACGACAGAGTGTCGGGCTTGGGCAATCCGGATGGCTCACAGCGTGCGCTCAATATGCTCTTTGCCATTCGCACCATACAGGAGCGGTCAGGCAAGGACTTGGGAGCAACTTTTCTTTCGGGAACTACTATCAGTAATTCGCTAACAGAATTATATTTGCTCTTCAAATACTTGCGCCCGCAAGCCTTGGAGAAGCAGGGCATTAACAGTTTCGACGCATGGGCTGCGGTCTTTGCCAAGAAGTCCACTGACTATGAGTTTTCCATCACCAATGAGATTATTCAGAAGGAACGCTTCAGAACCTTTATTAAAGTGCCTGAACTTGCCTCGTTCTATGCGGAGATTTGCGATTTCCGCACAGCAAAGGATATAGGCATCGATCGTCCCGAAAAAAACGAGATACTCCATAACATTCCGCCGACACCTGAACAGGAGGAGTTTATCGGCAAGTTGATGGAGTTTGCCAAAAACGGTGATGCCACGCTTTTGGGGCGTGCGCCGTTGAGCGAGAGTGAGGAAAAGGCAAAGATGCTGATTGCAACTGATTACGCCCGCAAGATGAGCTTGGATCTACGCATGATAGACGAAAACGGGTACTCAGACCATATCGACAACAAGGCAAGCCATTGTGCGAAATTACTCAATGACTACTATCAGAAGTATGATGCACAGAAAGGTACGCAATTTGTGTTTTCTGACTTGGGTACTTACAAGCCCGGTGGGGACTTCAATATCTATTCTGAGGTGAAGCGTAAATTGGTAGAAGATTATCATATCCCGTCTTACGAGATACGCTTTATTCAGGAGTGCAAGAACGAGAAAGCCAAAAAAGCGATGGTAGAAGCGATGAATCGTGGAGACATCCGTATCATCTTCGGTTCTACTTCTATGCTTGGAACGGGTGTCAACGCCCAGCAGCGTGCGGTGGCGGTGCATCAACTTGATACACCCTGGCGACCCTCAGATTTAGAACAGCGCAATGGTCGGGCAATCCGTAAAGGCAATATGGTTGCCAAAGAATTTGCGGACAATAAAGTTGATGTGATTATCTATGCCGTGGAGCGGTCGTTGGACAGTTACAAGTTCAACCTACTACATAACAAGCAATTGTTTATCAATCAGTTGAAGACCAATACGCTCGGTAGTCGTACCATTGACGAGGGTTCGATGGACGAGGATAGCGGTATGAACTTTTCAGAGTATGTTGCCGTGCTATCTGGTAATACGGACTTGTTAGAGAAAGCCAAACTCGACAAGAAGATTGCCACGCTGGAATCCGAGCGTAAGAACTTCCTCCGTGAACGTGATGCCGCAACGGGAAAGTTGGCAGAGATTGACAGCTCCGTGTCTTTCCATTCAGACAAGATCAAGGAAGCCAAGGCAGACTTGGCGTGCTTTGAGAAGCGTGTGGAGCGTGACAAAGAAGGTAATCCTATCAATAAACTTGTCATTAAAGGTGTGGAGGACAGTACGGACATCAAGGTCATTGCCGCACGCCTGCAAGAAATTAACGACAAGGCACGCACCAAGGGCGAGTACAACAAAATCGGAGAGATTTATGGCTTTTCCATCATGGTGAAAACGGAAAGTACCTCAAAGGATTTGTTTGACTGCTCCATGAATCGTTTCTTTGTCAAAGGGCAGGAGAGTATCTACTATACCTATAATAATGGTAAGTTGGCTACCGACCCGAAACTTGCGTGTGAGAACTTCTTGGGTGCGCTGGGGCGTATCCCCAAGGTGATAGAATCGCATGAGAAGGAGAAAGAAAAGGTTGCAGCCAATAAGGAAATCTATACTGCTATTGCTAATGGGACGTGGAAGAAAGAGGACGAACTTCGCTCGCTCAAAGGGCAGGTGGCAGAGTTGGATAGGAAGATTGCATTAACGCTTTCAGCGGACAAAGAAGATAAAGAAGAACAGGGAAATAGTCTGTCCGAAAATGAGACTTCTATATCAATAAAAATAGGCAATGAACAGACACAAGAAGCAGATAATCGCTCACAGAGTTTTCGTCCGAAATGGCGGCATTAAAACATCTAATTCCGAAATAATGTACCCCAAAAGTTTTGTTTCTAACTTTTGGGGTCTTTCTGTAAAACAAAAGAGATTTTCTTTATGAATATTCGTTCTTTCCTAAATGTTTAATTCTCTTGCCGTCCTAAATCAATATTTTCTATCGAGTGGAGAATCTTGGTGAAAGAGGATTTTATATTGTCTGGTGATGGTATCTTACGGTATGCGATTTTAGATAAATTCTCAATATATTTCGGTGTCAGAGAACTCCATATATTTTCAAAGTCTTTTATCAAGGGAGATTGATTTAGGTTATCCAAAAGTTTCCAGCCTCTTGGCTCATCAAAGGCTTGCTGATCGTGTTTTATCAGTGTTGTCAAATCTGGCACAAACGCATCGCTGGAAATATAGTTTTGTAATTGTTCTATGCTTAGGAGTGCATCCAAATCATAGAAGTGACGTACTTTGGATGTCAATGATGCCAATGGAGTGTCGCTCATTGAAAAACGAATAAGCGATACGACTTTCTCACATAAAGTTTGTCTGAGTGACAACACATTTAACTCAAAGGGTGTAAGATTATACAGTTCTATAAAGGAACTCATTCCCTTCTTTCTTAGAAATGTAGTTACAAATGGCTCAATTATTCGTATTTCATGGGGAAATGGATTGGCAAATGCACTGATTTCCACTATAATTCTTGCTGGTACAGGGTTGGATAATTCATCCAATCCTACTTGAGTATTATAGAGAAAAGCTTGTTTTCTATATTTTGATCCTTTGGAAATATCGCTGAAATCTAAATCCTCTTTCAAATTAGCTGTAACTTCTTTCATGAGGTGCGAAAGTAGCATTTTTACTTGATTACCACTCATGTGTTCGCTTATGACGGCAAAATCTACATCTTCGGAAAATCTGTTTATCAGTTGATAAGCCTTAGACAAGGACGTACCACCTTTGAATACTATCTGTTCGGTATAACTACTTTCAGAAAGAGCACGAAGTATGGACGATATGTAGTAATCCTTCTCTACCAGTTGGATAGGGATGGTGAGCTCCTCAGAAGCGGCATGAAGCAGGTCTCTGAAATTTTCTTTTTCCAAATGCAGTTGTTTGGCTATTGTATGTTCCATTGTTTTTTTGCGAGTGATGGTGAAAGTCCAATCCTAAATTGCGTTAGCGGACTAAGCGATTGATATAATTTATCTGTCAATGATTTGTCAGAAAGCATCGAACCCAGCAGGGCACGAGTTAAAGGAGAGTATTTCATCGAAAGTTCCACTATCCGCTCCTGTTCTTTTTTAGAATAGGCATTTATTAAATTCTTCAAACGAGAATAGGATTGGTCAACAGTCGTATCGGGTATCTTTTTTATCCATTTAAGGCAATCCAACAGGCGTAGCATATCAATAACCTCCTTGTTTATCTCATTCTTTTGTATTACAAACCGAACTGCATACATACCTCGTTTTCTATTTCGACGAGGGAAGTTTGTCCCAATTTCGAGGGTGGTAGATTGCTGTGTGGTAAGTCCCAATAAGTTGAAAGCGTAGAATCCTGTCAGATAACCTACAGGGCGGTTATCTTTGTATAATAAATCCCGAAATCTTTCTTCCATAGTAGGTCCGACTTCTCCGAAAGGTGTTATTTTAGGTTTATAGTAGAGACCCGGACTGAGCCGCTCTATTTCTCCTTTTTCCACAAGTCTTCGTAAAGTCATCACTGCTGCTTGATGCTCGGTGTGCAAAAGCCCTAAGTCTTCTAACTTAAAGACTTTTCCCATTTCGAATTCTGATATTTTCTTCTTAATACCCTTGCTTGTCATACAATTCAATCTTTGTGCAAAGATACACATTTTGTTATGTAAACGCAAGCATTTACATAACAAAATACATATTCATATCGTGAAAGATGATTACCATTCATCACGCTTGCGTAGCATTTCGTCTATCTCTTCACGAAGAAAAAGAAGTCTTCCGTTAGCTTTTAGGTATGGTATCTTATGGGCCCAAACCCAGTTGTAGATGGTTTTTTGCTCCACTTTGAGAATTTTCGATACGTCGATGATGTCAAGATACTCTGGTTTAAGAGGCGGATGGGTAGTTGTATCAACAGACTGCTCTTTCAGTACAAGCAGTTGATCGAGTTTATTCT
Source organism: Prevotella disiens (assembly GCF_900454955.1). Lineage (NCBI taxonomy): Bacteria > Pseudomonadati > Bacteroidota > Bacteroidia > Bacteroidales > Prevotellaceae > Prevotella > Prevotella disiens. The sequence continues at coordinate 78,652 of NZ_UGTL01000002.1, forward strand.
CGACAGTTTTCAATCTGTCAAACAATCGCTTGCACCAATCCTTTTCTGAAGTATGTTCTATGTATGGCATAATTCTCCTTTTTGATAGTTACCACTTGTGTCTTGCGACAAGATACGCTGCTCCTTCATATAGGCAATGTACTTCTTTGCCGTTCGATCCTTGATTTCCATTTCACGCATCAACACATCGCACAACTCTTGATATGATAGCTTTAGTTTGGCACGGAATGCAGACTTTACGACAGCCAACAGTTCATCGGTCTTGCGTTTTTCCTTATCCTCTTTCGACTTTTCTCCACGATAAACGTGCATATCGGCTTCCTTGTCCCATCCAAAGAGCATTATCGGCACATCTAGCGGGCTTCCATCACGCACTTTCAAAGCCTTGACGACCGAGTATTCGGGATTGTCATCTTTCTCGATGGAGAGAATGCCCGCAGCCTTACGTTGCAGCTCCGAGCCTATATGTCCCCTTAGTTTAATGCCATTAGGTACAAAATGGAGTACACAAATGATACAAGTATTGTAAATGCCTGCTAAGCGGTAGAGTTCATCCACAATGGCTATACTCTCCGTTTCGTCGTTGGCGGAGCGTATCAGGTCTGCTATACCGTCAATGACCACAAGGTGTATTCCCCCGTGCTTGTGATGGAACAAGTCCATACTTTCACGAATAATCTTCAGTCTGTCCTTGCGTGATAGCGATGCCAGATAGAGAGAATGATAAAACTCAGGCACGGACTTGATACCAGCCCTGCGAAGCGTCTTCTCCAAGTTCTTATAGAGTTGTGCCTCGGACTGTTCCGTATCATAGTGAAGAACTGCCAAACCTTTGAGGTTGGCGGTTACCTCCAATCCCAAGGTTTGCTCTGCCTTTAATCGTTCTCTCCCAAGAGTGCCGGCAAGGATGGCGGCAATGTAGTTGCTTTTGCCTGTTCCTTCTCCACCTGTGATACAAAACAGATTGTCCTGCGTACCGAGCGGAACTCCATTGACAGCCACCACAGACTTCGAGGCATCAGGAGGGTTATCATAGTCAATTTCACAAGAGCGCAGCATCATCATCGTCTGTGCATACATATTGGTGAACATATCATTAAGAAGCACTTTCAAGTCCTTTGCTTCATTGCCCAAGGCAAAGAAGTCCGATATATCCTTCTCCGACTTACCCCCTTGCAATGGTAAGGTTAGACTCAATACCTTGTATTGAGCAAGTGCATCTGTCTGCCGTTTAGCTTCTCTTATGCCTGTCTCATCAGAGTCGTACAATATAATAATGTGGCGAAAGCGGAGCTGTAACCCTTCGATGATATTCTCTGGAATCTGTGCCGTCTCACTGTTGAAACAGATGGCATTGAAACCATGAGCCGAAAGTGAAAGCACGTCTTTCTCCCCACCTGTGATGAAAACAACATCCCCTTTGCTGGGCAGCTGCTGGAAGCCAAAAACATAGTCGTTCACTTTCTCACCCCCATAAAGAAAGCGCAGCTTACTCTTAGGGCGATAGACTTTTACAAACTTCCCCATACTGTATGCAAACATCGGATCTTCATGTGTTGAACCAAGTGTAAACGGCTTACCCTGATTGGAGACAGATTCATAGCGAGCAAGCGACTTTACATAAAAACGTTGCAGAGTCTTAGTATCAATACCATATTGCTCCCAATAGTCTAGTTCTTTGACATTGAAAGATTGCTCAATTAGCTTGTACCACTTTTTACCTTCCATCTTCTTGAGCTGGTTAGGTGGTTGTACTAAGGTTGGTTTACAAGGCTTCATCATCATTGTGTGGGGATTACTATGTTCTTTCCTTTCAATGCAAATATTCAGCTGCAAGTCCCGATTTATGGTTTCAAGCACCTTAACAAAGTCTTTCCTCACGTCCAGTCCGAGCATTGTGGCTGCAAACCAAAAGCAGTCGCCGGAGTAGGCATCGTTGCCAAAGTCCTTCATTCGGTAGCAGCCGGACTTGTTGTCGAGATAGATATTGCACGATGCACGCTTGTCGTCATACAAAGGATTTCGAAAATTGCGCTTTGGCACAAAGTCGATGGGCATATAGAAGCAGAACACATCCAGTCCTTTGTTGGTTCGGCTTAGTATTTCTTCTTTGATGTTCATAGTTCCTCAAATAAAGTTTGACCATTTCCCATATATCCTTTAAGGACACCATCCTTGTAGGCGTTGAGTCGTTGCAGGGCTTCCACCCGTCTGAAACCCTTGAAGGAGGCACGTCCGCTCTTGACGGCGACGTAAAGTCCCTTGAACGGATAAGCAACGTGGTTGCATGATATATACCTGAACGGGATTGCGTTGGTGTCCCTCCATCGGGCAAGGGATGCCCGCGAAATGCCCAAGAGTCTGATGACGTCGGAGGAACTGAGTTCCATCTTATCCTCCAAAACGGAATAATCGCGTCTCATTTCCACGATAAAGCTGGCTATTCGCTCCATGTCGTTCCTTAGTGAGCGTAACTCTGCAATTACCGTCTTTTGTAAATTATCTTCTTCTGTCATATGCTACTTCTCTTTTCAGTTTAGGATTGAATTGTTGCTCTCCGTGGATTATCATCCGTCTGGAAATTCAGAGTCCTTCCCCAATTGGTGCAATAACTGCATAAGATGCTGCTTAAATCTTCTACTGTCTAGCTTGCACAGCCGATTGAGAATAACGATGAGATCTTCCTGCTCCATTGTGGAGAAGCGAAGGCTTTTATGGGGTGTGGTTGCAATCATGGAATCAATCATTCCCTTTGGGAGATGTATCAGCAGCACATCCATATCGAAGGCTGCGGCACATCTTGCATAAGTGTTGATACGAAGGTCGGTCTGCATCTTGCAGTGTTTCATAAAGTTGGAATATTCCATATCGGCATAGCCTGCCCTTAGCTTGCAGTTTTTGCTGGCGGAGAGCATGATTTCAAGCGTCGGAAGTACAACGTAGAATTTTGCGTTACTTCCAGAGTTTTGTTTCTTTGTCTTCATATGTATCCGTCTTTTTGTTAGAAATAATGCTGCAAAGTTCTTAACAAATAGGGCTTTAGAAAGAATATTAAATTGCCAATATTGGCATTATATTGCCATTTTGCATTTTTAACATTATGCGTTATTTGTTGCCCAATACGTAGGCGAAAATCTTTAGCCTGCCATATCAATCAATCACATCTTTGGGACTGTCAGTGCATGGTGCAAGGTCTATCTATATATATAGACTTGCACCATGCACTGAAAATTGTAGCCAAAAGATTTCTAAAACATTTTCCCACAATAATTTGGAGGATGTTCTACTTTTTTGTACTTTTGAACCCAAGAAATGCAAGTGCGCATTTCGGGTAGCAGTATCTGCGAGTACTCTCAAAATACTCTGTTGTGGCTACAATATGGCTACAATTAAAAAGGATAAAAAAATAAAAGACTATGATACAAGGAGTTGCAGCGAAATGGTCATTTTCCTCTCTCTCCGCTAATAGGCTTCAAAAGGGCTTCACAAGGGTTGTCAATTTAGCCTTCAAAAATTAGCTAATCGTTGTAAAATCAAGGTTTTACAACGATTTTTCTTTGTATATACCTCTATCGCCTGACGGCATAACCCTATGTTTTGACAATCATCATTCGGTCAAATTCTGCTACATAAACTGCTACACAAAAATTGTAGCAATAAAAAATGTAGCAATGACGGGATTTTGAATACCATATTGACGGCATCAACTCTTTCTTTTTCAATGTATTAAGTATTAACTTTGCAGCCGAGTGCTACACAAAAGAATGATGCATTATGAGAACAAATTTCAAGGTGTCCTTCTACCTACGTTCAAACTATGAGAACAAAGAAGGAAAGTCGCCTGTAATGCTCCGTGTATTCCTTAACGGAGAGATGGCAAATTTCGGATCTACGAAAATCTTCGTGGACAAGACAGTATGGAACAATGCCACAAGTCGGCTCAAAGGTCGGACGGCTGAAGCTTTATCCGCCAATGCCGCATTGGACTCTATTTCTGCTACACTGAATAACATCTATCACAAATTTGAGGACGACTCCTCCCTGTCATTGGAGAAAATCCGATCTTATTTTGTGGGAAAAGACAGAGAGTATACAACTTTCCTCCCTGTATTCGACAGATTCAACGAAGACATCAGGCAACGCGTCGGACATACCATCAGCAAAGACAGCCTACAAAAGTACAGCGTTTTAAGAAGGCATTTCGCAGAATTCCTTATTCATAAGTATGGAAGAAAGGATGTAGGACTGACAGAGTTCACACCATCCGTGGTACAGGATTTTGAGTTATATCTGAGTACAGTGGCAGGTTGCGCTTACAACACATCAGTCAAGAAGATGAAGGCACTCAAGACCGTAACTATCTATGCTCAAAAACGTGGTTATCTTCTTCACGACCCCTTCCTCAATCATCGTTTTCACTTGGAGCCTGTCAATCGAGGTTTTCTCACGGATGAGGAAATTATGAAGATAGCCAACAAGGAAATTGCTATTCAACGCTTGGAGTTAGTAAGGGATGTTTTCATCTTTTCATGTTTCACAGGTCTAGCATATATTGATGTTTCCAATCTCACACCAGACAATATCGTAACACTTGATGATAAGCAGTGGATTATGACCAAGAGACAGAAAACAAATGTGGAGACAAATGTTTTATTGCTTGACATTCCCAAGAGTATCATTGCCAAGTACAGTCATAAGACCTATCGGGACGGCAAACTATTTCCCATCCTAACGAATCAGAAAACCAACGCATATTTGAAAGAAATTGCCGACATTTGTGGCATCAAGAAGAATCTGACCTTCCATCTTGCCCGACATACGTTTGCAACCATGTCGCTCAGCAAGGGTGTTCCTATGGAAAGTGTATCGAAGATGTTGGGGCATACCAACATTAAAACTACACAAATTTATGCCCGTATAACCAATAAGAAGATAGAACACGATATGGAACAATTGGCTGGCAAGTTAGACAAGTTCAATGTTGCTATGGGCATCAACTCAAAATAATGTAAAACCCTAAACCAAGAAGATTATGACAACAACAAAGAAAGAGCTTTCTTACTTCCGTTTGAAGTTAGAGAACTACCTCAGTGAGCATTTCCCCGAAATGCTGGGTGATAAACCATTCATAACGTCAAGAGCCGATGAAGCCCTTACTGCCTACTGCGATGCTGCGGCACAAGGCTTCTCGCATCCCGAAGCAGAGACCATGGCAAGTGAAGTCTTGTATCGAGGACTTCATTTTTCCAAGTATGACACACTTGTATCTGTCTTAGAGAATGAGTTCGAGAAAGAACTTCCTTCTCCACTCCCCGAAAGACTAACACCAATGCTTCTGAAGAATAAGGCTGTGCAAAGCGTTTTCGATAAGTATGAACTGACAGACGACTTTGGCGCAAATCCAGAGTATGAGAAACTCTACACCGAACTGACAGGGACAATCGTTCTGATCATCGAGGTCAATGGTCTGCCAACGATAGGCGGTGAGAACATGGCTTGATGTAGCACTATTCGGAGTTTTTGTAGTTTCAAGAGCCAAGATAAACGCTCCACTCCACACGCCAAGAGTTTTACAAACACTTGTCTTTGGGTCGTTAGAGCATCTTGTTATCGCTCTTGAACTATTAAAAGCCCCGATTATGAAAACAATCATCATGAATCAAGATATTCATCAGCCCGCCTTCATCAAGGCAGACGCATCGTATAAAACCGAGAGGAACAGGCAGCCGCCGACTTCTCCCAAGCAAGTCCGCCGCTTCGGTTGGACACGCTTCATCGAACTCGCCGTTCTGCTTTCCATCGTTATCGGTGCCATTTGGCTGATCTCAAAGATAGTAACGCCACAAGTCGTAACTGTCGTGTCAGTCATTGCAGGCTTTCTGATACTACGCTTTATAGTCAGGGTAATTCTGAAAGTGGCATTTACGCTGCTGAGCATTCTCTTCTGGCTGGCGATTCTCTGTGCCATCCTGCTCTGCGTGCTTTGAGAAGCACAGCTCTGTAAAACCTTCGTTTTATTTCATCAGGTGGTTATCTCGCATTTTGAGATAGCTACCTTTTCTATATTCCACTATGAGCGTTGCACTTTTGCTTCTTTTCCGATGCTCCACAATATGCGATGACAAGAAGACGGATGCTAGTCCCTTTTTATCCGCAAAGGTAGTACGGGGCTTGTGGCTTTCAAAAGGTCTATGCCGCTTGGTTTGTCTGGAAAATCTCCACACCTACGGGTAGTATTTTCCGACAAAACCTTGTGCAAGCCTGCCCCGCTACCTCTATTTTGCTACAAAAAGGAATCAGCATACTCCGATCTTTGGACGCATAAAAAAAATGTCGCTATGGATAAGCAAAAGGTAAATACAACATCTTCGATGAACAGAAAAGGATATAACTCCTCCTCTCATTACCGCATTAACCCTACGGCTGAAAAGAGTGAGCAAGTATTGGCAATTAAGTTTGTGCAGTGGGACGTTCCCCTTTTGGAGAACCTCCGTAACAGCAAAGTATATCTCCTGCGTGCCAAACTCAATCGTGGTGAGCGTATGAGCCGTGAGGACGAGTTGTTGAGAGCTTGGCTCGAAAAAAAGAATTGGCTATGTGAAGCGGTGAACTCAAACACCTATTTCCGCACAGCCGTACCTCTGCAAGGTTGGAGGTTTAACTTCTTCGATGTGCTGAAGAAATACCTTGTCAATCAGTACGGACAATGGACAGAATATTACGCACCCGACCGCACCAGCCTAAGAGCCTACCTATATGGGCGCATCAATCAAATAGTAGAATTGAAAATCGGCGGACGAAGTGAAAGCCAAATCCCAAAATACTAAGCAATATGAAAGGAACAGAACATTTCACACGGACAATAGCCGAGTATCTTAATCAGCGTGCTATGACAGACCCATTATTTGCCTCTAACTTGTTGAAGCCAAACAAGAATATCGAGGAGTGCATCACCTACATTCTTAATGAAGTGCAGAAAAGCGGTTGCAACGGCTTTGATGATGATGAAATCTTCTCTATGGCTGTTCACTACTACGATGAGGACGATATAGAGGTCGGCAAGGCTGTTTCTTGCCAAGTTGCCGTTAATCACGTTGTGGAACTAACGGAGGAAGAAAAAGCCGAAGCAAGGCAGGAAGCCATTAAGCAATATCAGCGTGAGGAACTTGCCAAGTTACAGAGTCGTAACGCACGAGTAAAAAAGACAGAGAGCATAGCAACCCAAGTACAACCATCATTATTTGATTTTTAAGCCTATGAAACCAAGAAACAAATTTGAAAAGGCAGTTTTGGGACAAAGCAAGTATCTTCGCCCGATAACCAAGACACAAAGTAAGTGGGCATTTCGTGAGTGTATAGACCACTTCGCCTACCGCTTTCCAAAAGGTCGCACTACTTGTATGGATTGTGGGCATAGTTGGGTAATGGACAAACATAGAGAAACTTGCACTTGCCCTCGTTGTAGGGCAAAGTTGCAGGTCAAGGAAACCTACGAACGCAAGTTGCAGCAGAAGCAGTATTTCACCATACTTACCACTTGTGGAGAGTTTCAAGTATTGCGTATGTTCCTACTTGTTGTGGGTATGGAGAAAGGTTACAAAGCACAGACTTCTATAATTGAGATTGGGCAATATTGGTGGAATATGCAGGGACGAAAAGCTGTGGTTGCCATACAGAGGATATTGGGACACTATGTTGATACCTTTTCCTATTATAGTCCTATGGCAATCCGCAACGATAATGAAGCCTATCAGCATATTGCCTACTCACCCATATATCCGAAGTTCAAGGTTACAGACATACTTCGTAGAAATGGTTTTAAGGATAATTTCTATGGCATCGTGCCTACCCAGCTTATTCCTGCATTGCTTACAGATAGCCGTGTGGAAACATTGCTAAAAGCAGGTCGAACAGACCATTTACGTTACTTTCTTAGTAACAAGAAGTCTTTTGAGGAACTATGGCAGTCCTACAAGATTGCAGTCCGTAACGGCTATGAGATAGCTGACATTTCCCTTTGGAGTGATTATGTAGATACACTTAGAAGATTAGGTAAGGATATTCATAATCCAAAATATTTATGCCCTGCAGAACTTAAAACCGAACACGACCGCAGACACGAGGAACTTCTCAGATTGCGTGAAAGGGAGGAGATAGAACAGAAGCAAAAGAAGGCAATGGAAGATGAAAAGCGTTTCAAAGAACTTAAATCCAAGTTTTTCGGTATCCATTTCACGGACGGCACTATCCAAGTCCACGTATTGGAGAGCGTGCGTGAACATTTGGAGGAGGGAGCGACCATGCACCATTGCGTATTCTCCAACGAATATTATCTTAAAGAGGACTCACTAATCCTGTCGGCAACCATTGAGGGCAAGCGGATAGAAACAATAGAGGTATCACTGAAATCATTTGAGGTGGTGCAAAGTCGTGGAGTGTGCAACAAGAATACCGAGTACCACGAACAGATAGTAAACCTTGTCAATGCCAATCGTAGGCTAATCAGCCAGCGGATGCAAGCTACTGCATAAAACAAACAATTAAATAGACACAGATATGAAAACAGAGATTGAAAACATTATCTATAACAGTGCGGACGAGATACCACACATACTCATCAGGGTTATCAACGCAATAACCCTATCCGACAACAAAGAGGAGTTAAGGTCGGCTATCAACCAAATAGCCGAAGAAACAGAACTTGACAAGTTCTTTGCATACGGCTATGGTGCACATCACTTTTGGCTCAAACACCGCAGATTGTCAAATGGAGAGCCAAAGGAATATAGATTATTAAAAGTTGAATTTTAAGATTATGAAGAAGAAAGTTTACAGAGTACGGACGCAATACATCTTCGATGGAGTGTTTGATGTGGTTGCGGAGAACAAAGAAGACGCACGGCAGAAAGTCCTGCAAAATTGTGGGTTGGTTATGGGTAGCAGCATTCACAGCACACTTCCCGATGAGGAAATCAATTGGGCTTTCTCCACACACCCCGAAGTAAAGACGGGACGGATAATCGTTCAAAAAGAGCACACAACGTAAAGCGGTCGGCAGATTTGCCGACCGCTCCTTTCTTTCGTGAGCTTCGGGCGGACAAAGAAAGGAGCAAAGAAACCCCAACAAAAAATACCTCGTTACTTTTGGCAGCGAGTTGAGACGGCTCAAAAGTAACAAAAAGCCAAATAACTAATATCCTGTCTTATATGTTATATCTAATTTGTTATGAATTATGGAAGCAACGACTAAAACCTCTATCATGGCTGATAATTGTGTATCCTCTGTCATTCTTGGAGTATGAGCTTTTGGATTACGATACATACTAAAAAAACCTTTTATAAAATTGCTAAACCCTTTATGTTCACTTTCCTCTGAAGGAGTTCTCAATGTATTAAAAGCCATAATTTTCTGTTGTTCGGGGAGCATTGTTTTTTCTTTTATTAAATCCATAAGGGATTTGAGCCTATTAACAGGACCTATACTTGATAAAATTCTTACGATATCTACATTTTTGTCAATTAATCTAAACAATCCTCTTATTCCTGTTTGGGTTAAATTTAAAAGCATCTTTTCATTATCCTCAAATCCGCAACTTAACTTTTCAACGTCCTTCTTGCGTGTACACATCCTCTCATTACTGAATTTGCAGATAATTAGAACTGAAATCCCCCACTTCAGCCTACAACATCCCCTTACCCCACAATGCGACTTGAGGCAATACGCAGTATCATACCCATAAATTGTAGGCGTTATCCAAAATCTGTCTGGAACACATCCGCGTAAGCATTGTTACAAGTATAGATATTCAGCACATACTGCCTTGATGTCCTGATCCACTTTGCTGGTACAGAGACAAACCTGAAGACAAGCGCTTTTATGCGGCTTGTTGTATTGAGTCCGAACCTCTTTACATCAAGTCTTTGGATAATGGCCTTGTAGAAGTTACGGATAAGTGCTGTAAGAAGAAGGAACACGGTGTTCTCTGCCATGAAGGATTTGGGCAATCGGTCCCATCCGAAACCATTGTTCATATCATCGAAGATACGTTCCTTTCCCCCTCGAAGGTTATAGAACTCGACAATCTCTCTTACGGAAGATACATAGTCGTTAGTCAGGATACAACGGTATGTGTATTCTCCTTCCCAGAGATCCAATACACCATCCAACCGTTTCTGTCTTTGAATCACAAGTCGGTATGCTTTACCCTTCCACTTTTCAACAAGGATAGAGTTCAATTCGAACTCAATGCCATTGATTTCCTCAGTTTTCCAACCTCTGAGAGCAAAGATTTCATTGTAGAGCGAACTGCAGCGGTTTGCGCGGATATAGAAGGATTTGCAGTGTTCCTCTACTTCTTCTACGATTTCCTCGGAACATGATCCACAGTCAGCTCTGAAACGATTGATAGTAAGGCCGTTCTGTTCAAATCTCTCAAAGAACCTCTTCAGCGTGTCCTTCTGATGAAAACGAACATTTGTGTTGCCATCGCTATTCTCAATGCCAACGATTAAGTCGCCAATAACCGCCACGCCAGGGCGATAACCAGGGAACTTCTTGTATGTAGGCTTTGCATCATACTTCTCTGTCTCTATGAACTGATGGTCGAAATCAACATCATACATCTCGTCCTCTTTCAGTTGGCCAGATGCAAACATACAATTGAGCAGTAAAGTATTGAGAGTGTCAGCCGTGTTGAAATCGTAGGTCTTGCCCATATCTGATGTGTATGAAATGTTTTCTTGCGTCAGCTCCTTTATCGCTCTGAGGATAGTATCAGAGCTACAAGTTCGAAGTGTCGGATGAAGCGAGAGATGGCTCATCAAATGAGTAGTGACATCCTCAACACATGAGCCACCACAGAAGTAGATACTCATGAGTGAACGGATGATTTCGCTGTACTGATAACCGAATGATCTACACCTTAGACCGAGGGTCGAGTCGATTACAGATGACAATGTGGAGTCAAATTGCTCCATGATTGAAAATATTCCTCCAAAAGGAGTGAGTTTATCGGATTTAATATGTATTTTTGCCATGCCATATCAGAGTTTTGCTTGCTTGTTTTGCAACACTAAGATAAGTGAATTCTTTGACATGGCAAAATCCTGGGCAACTTTTTGTTGCTCAGGTACTTAAAAAGTTTAAGTTATAATAGTGTTGCGGAATTAAGGGTATATAGAAAAAGCATCCGAACTTTTAAAAGCAAATGGGGTAAATAGTGTTCCAACTTATTTAAATGGTGGAAATGAAATACAATTTTAAACATAAAGTGCAGTCCACTGGCAAGAAGCTAGTGGACTGTAAAATATATTACTTTTATTTTATAGGTTCTATTGTTGTTTTTTTGGGGATAATATCATGTGAATCTCATAAAAAAAGTGGTGCTGAAATTATTTGTGGAGACTCTTATTGCTTTTGGAAAACAAAGGAACATGAAGATGACAATCATTTTATTTATTATTATTTTAACAAAGATGGGCAATGGTTTATTTACGAGCATATTGATAGAAATAAAATACAAAAATATTATCTACGCGATCAATTATGGAGCGAGAAGTGGTCGCTATATAATGATAGTCTATTAATTTTAGGAGGTGATAAATATAATATAAAAAGCATCAGTGATTCAGTAATTGTTATAAGCAGCTATGATAGTATCTATAAATTATACAAAATAGACAAAAAAAGCAAAACTTTCAGAATGTTGCAGAATACTTTGAATAACGATATTTAAAGTATTGGTAATGCCCTAGATTGGGAGTTGTCATTATAATATATGGTAATTATAAATCTTCTCTCAAAAAGAAAATGTTCCTTGGTTATAAATAGATAAAACTATGAATATAAAAAAACAAATAACTGTATGCAAAACGGATACAGAGATTTAAATTTATCCTGAATCAAAAAAATTAATTTGGATTATGGATTGCACATCTAGCATGTTTTGTAGTCTCTGTAAATGATGTTCGTAGTGCCTATGAAAAGGATGGAATAGAAGCCGTACAGAAATTATTCACAAAGGATCCTAATGGAGATATGGATCATAGATCTTTAGCAAAACAAGATAAAAAACATGTGGGTGTCTCTAATTATAATCAAGTAAAAAGAGAATTAATAAAGAGATATCCTTCCACAAAGAAAGAATTTGATAAAGAGCAAAGAAGATATGAAAGGGAATTTGGTAAATAGCAAGTGGTTTCTATCGATTATAGTGGCATCTTTATTGATGCCACTATCTTCATGTAGTGAGAGGAGGGAAAGTTTATCCTCTAATACACGTCAATCTTTCGATATAACATATTCAAAAAAGGAAATAGTAATAGAATCATCAACAAAGACAGAGAAGGACCATTTTTTTAAAAAAGATGGTGAATACTTTAGCTCGTCTGATTCCATATTATTTTTTTCGGTAGTTAGAGATACTATATTAAATGCAACAAGTGGTGGAATAGACTATAAAACAATAATAAAGAAAGAAGGGAATGGGCAATTTACGACTTCTAATTATTTAGTAAGTAATACCGGATGTCTCTTTTTCTTGATTTCATATAGTTATGATTCTGATTATCATATTTCAAAAATAGTAAAATGTGCTAATGTGGTATATCAGTAATATTTTGACAATTATAAATTTGAAACGAAAGATAGTTTCGTTGGTTAGCCTATATATAATCGATTTGAACTTACCCATACAAGGGTATGTCCCAACACCCTTATAAGGGTAACAGGCAATACCCTTATAAGGGTGTTCATCATTACCCTTATATGGGTATTAAAAGCCGTAAGCAATAAACAGGAAAGAACAACGTTATATAGTTGATAACCATAAACAATTAAAGAGTATGATAGAATTTGAAGTAAAATCAAAGACGCAGCCTATCGGCAAGCGCAAGGGACAGACCGTGTATTATGCACAGCCAGTATCGCAACAGCATCTGACAAACAAGATGGTAGTAGACCGTATCGTCCGTGAGACCTCGCTTTCGGCAGGTGATGTGAGTAATGCCCTCATCAGACTTGGTGCAATCGTGCGCGATGCCCTCGAATTGGGACAGAGCGTGGATTTGGCAGACCTCGGTTCGTTCCGCATCGTAGTGCCAGCCAAGATGATGGACACAGAGGTAGAAGTTACGGCCGACAGCCTGAAGGCACCGAAAATAGTCTTTACGCCAAAAGCAGCCATGCGTAACGCAGCAAAATCTGTAGAACTCCGAGTGGTCAAAAAGAAGAAAGGCGATAACGAAAAGCCCAAAGAGAAAGAAAACCTGCATCCTTAACAGCACACCGCTTGCCTAATTGATGTACGCTCAAAACTATAATCCACTTAATCTTTCCTCCATACACAAGGCTATGTGTGTGGAGGAAATAGGTGAGACTTATGACCCATTATTCCAGCTTGACAATGTGCGTGATATCAACTACCGAACGGAAGAAACTCCTACGGACAGTACGAATATCAACAACGGACACAAGTACACTTACGATGCCAATGGAAACCTTGTCTATATCAATACCTCTCGTGTAAAGAAAGACGGCAAGGAGGATGAAAAGGCAACCGAGCAGAAGTTCCGTTGGGACGAGGAGAACCGCTTGTTGGCAGCCGATGAGAACGGCTTTGTAAGCAACTATTGGTATGATGCCGATGGTGAGCGCACAGTGAAGACCAGTGGCGAGAACGAAGCTATCTATGTGAACTCTGAGTTCTCGGGTGGTAACACCGGTACAGCACGCTTCTCACTCTATGTCAGCCCTTACCTCGTAGCAGGACAAGGTGGCAAGTACACCAAGCACATCTACATCGGCTCACAAAGAATCGTCAGCAAACTTGGCGACTTGGCTTCTTATGGTGCAGATCCAAGACGAATACCGTATGCAGGAAATGAGGCAGATGGCTTGACTATCAATTACAAGGATAAGTACAATCTGCAGTTACAATCCATTAAAGACAATTACAAAACGTTTGACTTGCCTTATTCTGGAAAGGACAATGACGACTATGTGAATGGTCAGGGCTTCTGCTGCAACGACGGTACACCGGAGGCAGCACAGGCTCGTACAATGGCACGCACAAGAGCTGTAAACGGCAACTTTAAGCCCAACGACGACTATGAGAAGATGCAGTTCTACTACCATCCCGACCATTTGGGCAGCAGTAGTTACATCACCAACTTGGACGGTGAAGTCTCTCAGCATATCGAGTATGTACCGTTTGGCGAAGTGTTCATAGAAGAACGCAACAACACTTGGAACACGCCTTACCTCTTCAATGCCAAGGAGTTTGATGAGGAGACGGGTATGTACTACTATGGTGCAAGGTACTATGAGCCGAGGTTGAGTTTGTGGATGAGTACAGATCCGTTGCAGGAAAAATTTGTAGATGCTAGTCCGTATGTATATTGTTTGCAAAACCCTATCATAATCTTGGATTATAATGGAGCTGATACTGTTTTTGTAAATCCAGGGGGGACAGAAGCCAAAAGAATTTCAAGCAAAAATAATGTTACATTTGTACACAATTTAAAAGCCAAGAATATTCAAACAAAAAATCTAAGCGGAAAATCTCACATTGGATGGATTGAAGCAGATATGCCTGGAGTTATAAATTACAATGAAGGCAATATTGATTTGTCTTCGTCAAAATATCAAAAATATGATTACCTTATAGCTGCAGAAGTTTCTTATTTCAACCAAAACAAAAATATGGGAATTACCCCGAAGCATACTAATGGACTTTATATAAATAATCCTAGTTCAATACCAAACTTAGATCCAGATATTGTAAAAGCTATTATTATGCAAGAAACTCGCATAGGAACAGCCCCTGGACGTGGCTTAAATAATGCCAAAAGTGATATTATGCAAGCAAATGTTTGGTATTCTGCGAGTTCAAACGATTGGAACGATTCGAAATCACAATTTGGTCTTCGGAAAATGGGAGGGGCAACACCGCAATTATCCGTTCATGCAGGTATAGGGATTTTATATCAAAAGGGACTACGTTCAGACGGGAAAAATGTCTATTTTAAAGGATGGCAAATTGCTATACAGAGATATAATGGTGGCGGAGTAAAAAATTATCTACAAAAGGTGAATACATACATAAGTCATATGAAATAAATGTTAACAATCAGAACCATAGCTTTTATGGTTCTGATTATAAAAGAAGATATATGTACAGATTTTTTTTACTATTTTGTTTTATAAGCGGCATCAACAGCTATTATAATGCAAAAGGCTTATCTCACAATATAAGTCAGGGCTTTGTAAGAGACACAATCTATACAACCTTTGAAAAATATGATAGGACCGTTGTGAGATATGAAAATAAAATTGTTAATCATATAAAACAAAAGGTTGTTATAATAGCAAAAGACAGAAATAATATCTGTAAGTCAGAAATTCTTTTTGTGGGGAGTATTCTTAATTCAGATAATGACACTATATCCTTTTTAAAAAAAGAAGATATATTTGGGCTAAAAGAAAGTCCCCATTCATCTGGAAATATTATTGTGTATAAAAATAGAATAAGACAAGGGTATTACTCAAATTTTTCCAAAGGTTTTTTTGTAAAAGTTGAAGATAATATTTTACATATAAAGGATGTAATGGAAGAAGATTTGAATGGGCAGCCTGTTCTTGGAATCCTCAATTTAATAATCTTTAAGGAGGAGATACCTCACAGCGTTTTTATATATATAAATCAAGATGATGGAGACGAACATGTTTTTCATAAATATAATGATAAATAAGTTTCCTACAATTTAAAGTGGTAATTGTATTAATAGATATAATCGCGCATCTCCCCCACGAGGCGAAGACAATATCTATAGCAAACATCCCAGTGGCTAACGATAAATAAAAGGGTTCTACTGTAATTAGTGTGAGTTAACATATGTCTAGACCACCATAGAAGAATAGAATCGCTATCCGATAGCGTTCGGCAGTACCATATCCTCTGCCGATGGTCTTGATTTCTTGAATCGATCCGTTGGTTCTCTCGGCTTTGCCGTTGTTGGCACCAGTAACCATGGCTCTAATGATGCCTTTGAGGTAGTTCCTGATGACAAATTAAATAAGAATGTTAATGGAGTCACGTTAGGTGGAAATTATATTCAAGTAAAAAAATCTCGGGAAGGTACAGAAACCGGTGCTCATGAAATTGCCCATGCAATGGGAGTTGTCCATTCAAGCAAAGGTTTGATGACAGCAGAGTCTTCTAGTTCCTTTCGGAATAAAGAACTAGATAAAGGTAGCATTAAGGATATGATACAATATCCGCTAAAGGGGAAGGTGAATAGTGAATATAATCAAGAAAAAGGACAAATTCCTGCTGGAAAAGGAACCCTTAGAAATAACTCTCCATTCAGCATAAAAGATTTGCAACGAGGTAAGATTAAATCTAAAGAATTATAGCTATGCGTTTAATTAATTATTTATTATTAAATATAATGGCACTTCTATGTGCTATCATATTTAATTCATGTATATCCAACTATAGGAATGTGGAATATAATCTTCCTACTTCTACGAGAAGTGCATTTATTTTAGATACAATTCATATTAATAATCCTATTATTATTGAATATAAAAATATACGATATGTTGTGGATACCTCAATAGATTCTATCCCCATGAAGAATATAAATTACTTTATAGAAAATACGTCCCACTATGTATTAGGTGATAACATATACTACGATTTGCCATTTTCTTTACATAAAAGAATACCAAATTGTTATATAGGAGGATTTTGCAATTATATATTGGAGAAAGAACGAAAACACTATGATATTTACTCTTTTAGGGAAAAACCCATATTTTTTGTTTTGGTAGCATTGAATGTGTCTGTTTTTAATAAGAAACATACATCAATTGATGCTCCTCAATATATCAGAAGATATTCACCAATAAATACATATGTTTTATTTGTATATCCAGAATGTAAAGTTGAATAGTTGGTTGATAAATAGGATATAATACTGTTACATGACTGATAATAATAAAGATAAAGAATTATCCTACTATGCACAGGGCAATCAGCTTGGAGTATCTGTAGAGGATGCCAAAGGCAACAAGTACACCGAGACACGCAATGAGTACGACGGCTACTACCTCACTGCCAACGGTGACAAGTACACTTTTACCAAGCAGAAGAAGCTATGTAGCGACCGCGCTTCTGCCTTTGTACCGCTACGCTATACCGCCAATAAGCAGTATGAGGGACAGCCAACCGGCATCACCACCTCAGAGGCTTGGAATGAGTATTACCTCACTGGCTATCACGGAGAACTGAAGTCCTACAAGTTCAGTGATAAGGGCAAGTTGGGTGCTGACGGTTCGGGTAAGTTCGACTACCAAACCGCAATACAATATGCTCACAATGATAACAAACATATCTTCGGGCTACCTACCAACGTAACCGTAACGGGCGGTGATGGTAAGATTTATCATCAAGTTTCTGCGACTTACGATTTGAACTATGCCGACCATATTACGCAGATTAAACAACAACTCGGAAGCAGCGAAGCCGTCTCTGACTATACTTATGATGCTTACGGCAACATCATCAAGACCACGCTTCCTGCTAACAGCAAGGGACAGCGCATGTGGTATACCTACCGCTATGAGCCGGTGATGAATATGTATGTGGAGCGTGTAGACGATGCATTTGGCTACCGTAGCGAGGCTGCCAACTTCGACTACCGCTATGGCATGGCACTCCGCCGTATGGATCTCAACCACTTCTATTATGAAACGGATATAGACAACCTCGGACGTGTGAAAGCTGTGCGTGGGCCTAATGAGTTGGCAACAGGTGTGCCTTACATCATTGCCTTTGACTATCAACCTAAGGCTACTTTCGGCACCAACGGTATTACAGCGCCTGCTTATGCAGTGACCAAGCATTACGACATACAGCACCCAAGCGATGATATGGAGACCGTAACCTTCGTGGACGGCTTCGGGCGTCCCGTTCAGGTGAAGAAAGACGGTGTGGTAACGACAGCTGCCAAGGGTAGTGCTCCGAAAGACGAGACCGTGATGATTGTCAGCGGACGCAACGTCTATGACGCTTTCGGTCGTGTGGCTAAGGCTTATTACCCTGTAACCGAAGCAGTGGGAAACAAGACAACTTTCAACAAGGCTTTTGACAACGTGTCGCCAACCGTAACGGTTTATGACGTGCTTGACCGTGCTATGAAAGTAACGCTTCCAGACAATGCTGAGACCAAGACGGAATACTCTACGGACGCAGGTAGCAATGCACTCGTAACTACTGTAACTGATGCGTTGGGTAATCGTCAGGCAACCTATACCAGTGGTAGTGGCAAGACCGTGAAGACTGAGCAGCTCAGCGGACCCGACGGAACGATTACCACTTCTTTCGAATATGATGGTATCGACCGATTGGTCAAGGTAACAGACACGGAGGGCAACGTAACGACATCCGTCTATGATATGGGCGATCGTCGTACAGAGGTAAATCACCCTGCAAGCGGTATCACCACCTTTACCTACGATGCTTTGGGCAACGTACTCACCAAGCAGACAGCCAATCTCAAAAAGGAGGGCAAGACCATCAATTACGAGTACGACTACGGTCGTCTGACGGCAATCAACTACCCTGACCATCCGGAAAATAACGTGAAGTACCATTACGGTGGTATCAACTCTTCTCACAACCGTATCGGCAGATTGATGCTTCGTGAGGACGGAAGTGGCGCTATCGAGTATTACTATGGTAAAATGGGTGAGGTATTGAAGACTGTACGCACGCTGATTGTGCCCAACCAGGCAGTGGCAACCTACGTCACATAGTGGAAGTACGACAGCCATAACCGCCTATTGGAAATGATTTACCCCGATGAGGAAAAGGTCACCTACGGCTACAACCTCGGTGGACAGGTGGACCATGTGCGTGGCTATAAGTCTTACGGCTACGATTATGTGAATAAGATAGGTTACGACAAGTTCGAGCAGCGCATCTACCTGAAGTATTGTAACGGAGCGGAGACCTTCTACAGCTACGACCCTGCACGCAGACGTTTGCAGAACCTCGTGGTGAATGCTAAGGCAGGTATTATTATGGACAATGCCTACAGCTATGATGCAGTGAGTAACGTACTCGGTATTAAGAACAATGCTCCGCTCCCACAGAGTGGCAAGGCAGGCGGACAGATGAGCCATAGTTATACTTATGACCCACTATATCGTTTGGCAAGCGCAACAGGTACTTATAAGGGAACGGACAATAAAGCAGCTTCTTATACGTTATCTATGGGCTACGACAACATGCATCGTATCACGAGTAAGAAGCAACATCTCTCGCAGACAGGTGTGCAGTTCGAGGGCACGCTCAACGCAGGCTATGAACTCGCCTATACTTATCAAAAGGCAGATGGTAAGAAGTCCCAACTCGACAATGTGCGTGATATCAACTACCGCACGGAAGAGACACCGACGGACAGCACGAACATCAACAACGGACACAAATACACTTATGATGCCAACGGAAACCTTGTCTACATCAACACCTCTTGTGTAAAGAAAGACGGCAAGGAAGATGAAAAGGCAACCGAGCAGAAATATAAGTGGGACGAGGAGAACCGCTTGCTAGCAGTCGATGAGAACGGTTTTGTGAGCAACTATTGGTATGATGCCGATGGTGAGCGCACAGTGAAGACATCAGGCGAAAACGAAGCTATTTATGTGAACTCCGAGTTCTCGGGAGGCAACACCGGTACGGCAAGGTTCAGTCTCTATGTCAGTCCATACCTCGTGGCAGGGCAAGGTGGCAAGTACACCAAGCACATCTACATTGGCTCACAAAGAATCGTCAGCAAGCTTGGCGACTTGGCTTCTTATGGTGCAGACCCAAGACAAATACCATACGCTGGCAATGAAGCTGATGGCTTGACTATCAATTACAAGGATAAGTACAACCAGCAGTTACAATCCATTAAGGATAACTACAAGACGTTCGACCAACCTTATAACGGTAAGGACAATGACGACTACGTAAACGGTCAGGGCTTCTGTTGCAATGATGCTACGCCGGAGGCGGAACAGGCTCGTGCAATGGCACGCACAAGGTCTGCAAATGGTAACTTCAAACCAAATGAAGATTACGAGAAGATGCAGTTCTACTACCATCCTGACCATTTGGGTAGCAGTAGCTACATCACCAACCTTGACGGAGAAGTATTACAGCATATCGAATATGTACCATTTGGTGAAGTGTTCATCGAGGAACGCAACAACACTTGGAACACCCCTTACCTCTTCAATGCCAAGGAGTTTGACGAGGAGACAGGTATGTACTACTATGGTGCAAGATACTATGAACCGAGGTTGAGCCTGTGGATGAGCTGTGATCCTATGCAGGAGAAATATGCATACATCACACCATATTGTTATACATTTGATAATCCTGTGAAGTATATAGATCCAACAGGGGAGGATGGGGAAATAACAGGGACAGGTACAGAAAAGGATCCTTTTATCATCAAGGCAAACTATTATTATGAAAAGGGCTCTCTTAACGAACAGCAAATTAAGGGTTTAAATAATGCCATAAGCGAATATAATAATAAAGGGAAAGTCCGTAAAATAAAGAATGATGATGGAACAAAGTCATATGTGCGCTTTAATATATCTGCCGAAGAAGTTGAAAAGGGTAAGTTAACTACGGCTATTATGAATGATTTTATAACCAATGAAGGTGGACAAGATATTTTCTTTGGCAATTCACTAGGAACCCGTGCAAATGAAGGTAGTAATAATACCGATCTTGGATCTGCAAATGGCTATCGTGTTGACATAAACCAATCGTCGATTGACAATTTTGCTAGGAACAATCATGTTGATAAAGATGATTTGATTAAATGGACATATGTGCATGAAATTGGACACAACCTTGGATTAGATCATTCGGACAAGACAGATATAATGTCACAAATGAATGTAATTTTCCATGATGGAAATATTTTGGGAGGTACTACTACCAGCTCACCTACCATTACTCATCCTAAGGTAGATACTAAAGGAGTTAAAATTATGCTGGACAACAGAAATAAACCCAGAAAAGGTCATTTGGGAATTATTAGGTCTAGATAAATAAACAACCAATTAAATTACCTTTGACATTGCTTTTGCTTGTCAAAGGTAATTGTGGCTCTAATTTTGATATTGGTTATGGATAAATATTTTTTTGCATTAATCTTCTTTGCGAACTATCAATTTTATGCATATAGTCAAAAAGAGATGGTAAAGATAGAAGGATTTCTTATAGAGCGTTACAGCAAGAAAGAAATCTTTAGAAAGGATACATTGTCAATAGATCACTCAATGGAAACTTTTTATTTTACGACCCAAATAGATAGTATTCGTATAATGAGTCCGAAAGAAATTTATTCGGCATTAGTTTCTCCTTGCTATAAAAATGTAGAAATTTACAAGTTTTCTCCATTTGATAGGGAATATGGTAATTATATCGCCCCCAATATATGTCCTGTTCCTCTAAAGAAGCAAAATCTTTTCTATACTTTATGCTCAGATTCTGTTTTTGTGTATAAAGTTTATTCTGTGAAGGGACAAGCGATTAGATTATGTATAGCGAATGATTATCTGAATAGCAAAAAGAACATGGAATTGGCTGTTAAATGGAATATCTCTCCGACATCAATTGATAAGCGAATTCCTTTCTTTTACATATATGTTTTTTTTGACGTTATAAATAATTCTATCAATACGGGTATACCAGTTTTCTTTAAACCAATTGTATGTTGTGGCCTAGGAATTCAAGGAAATACCAAAGGGAGTCCTTGATGAATTTTGATGATTATGCGGAGATGTTTTTGTATTTTAACACAATATTACCCCCTGCTGCCGTGCGATTGAATCGCGTGACAATATTGGGTTTAACACCCTCTATAGGTTGTCGTGCGATTCAATTGCATGGATTTGTTTCCATTATTACCACACGATACAATCGTGCGGTAAACGACAACTACAACGGTATGCCGGAGGCGGCACAGGCGAAAGCCATGACACGCGCAGCCATCGACGGCAACTTAACGGAGTTGAACCTTGGCGGCATTCAGCAAACTGCAAGCGAGCTTGCTTTGCACTCGTGGGTACAAGGTTTCAAGCCTAACGACGACTACGAGAAGATGCAGTTCTACTATCATCCTGACCATTTGGGTAGCAGTAGTTACATCACCAACTTGGACGGCGAAGTATCGCAGCATATCGAATACGTTCCATTTGGGGAAGTATTCATTGAAGAACGCAACAACACTTGGAATACGCCGTATCTCTTCAATGCGAAAGAGTTTGATGAGGAGACAGGTATGTACTACTATGGAGCAAGATACTATGAGCCGAGGTTGAGTCTGTGGATGAGTGTGGATCCATTAACAGAAAAAAGTCCTAACGTGAGTGCCTATGTATATTGTTTTGGGAATCCTTTGAAATATATTGATCCAATAGGATTAGATAGTGTATATTGGGGACAAGACGGAACCAAGTTAGGTACATTTGGGAGTAATACTACAGAAACAAAGAACTATGTTATTAAAACCTCTCAAAGTACAGATGTAATTTACAAGGATTCTAACCCTACTCAAAAGGGAAAGAGCAACCCAATATCACAAAAAGAATACGATAAAACTGTTGAGGAGATAAAAAAAGGTGATTTTTCTTCAAAAAATATAGTTTATATAGGAAAAACAGAACGTATTAAAGCAATGCTTGAAAGTATCAAAGATGATGGCACAGGTGGAACTTCGGATCAAAACAACAGAGAATATTCAGGAAATTTTAACAAATCAGGGACTGGAGTTGTAGACGAAAAAACAGGAAACGTTCAGGATCCATGGAAAGGAAATGTTTCCTCTGAAGGAACTTCTTCTTACCATAGTCACCCAAGTGGTACTAGCCAAAAGAATGATCAAACAGCTTCATGGCAACAGCCACCATCAAAGCAGGACATTAGTACTGCAAAGAGAACGGAATATGTCATAGGAATGGGAAGTAAATTAATATATCGATATGATAAATCGGGAGTTAATGCAGTATTCCCTATTTCAATTTTTAAATAATATTGCCATAATGTTAAAACATTTCATATATATAATATCTTTGTGCTTCTGCATATCTGCAGAAGCACAAAGATTGAATAAAGAAGTTTTATATGATGATGCTATATGCAGACTGCATAAAATTCTGTTGCAAGCTTCATATTTAAATACTTCTGATACTCTTTATATTATTCTAAATGACAAGAGTATTAAAGTAAAAAAAGTAAATATAATTTCTAATGACTTTCCGCAACTTAGAGTAGGAGAAAGTCGTTCTATATATATACTAGACACAATGGAATCTCATGGCAAAAAACTATGTATACATTTTAATATATGTCAGTTAATACAGGAGTCTATTTCAAAACGCCGAATAGTTTCATCAGGATGTTTCGTATTTTTTTATAAAGTAAGAAAGAGCAAGTATTATTACTATACTTATAAAGATTATGGGATTTAGTCGGTAATGCTCTAAATCGGGAGTAATCCCAATAACTACCTGATTCTTAAAGAATGAGCATTAAGGTTCAAAATATGATGTCATACACTCTAAAATATGACGTCTCAATCTGACGGATATGACGTCTAATCCTGGTAAATATGACGTCTCATTTTAGTAAATATGACGTCATAAATAAAAGAGTAAAAAACGTGGTACGAAAACGCAAGCCACAATAGCGATAGAGAACAGAATGTATAACATTAAAACTGCAAGTCTATGGTAAACCACATATAGATTGTTTGAACTTACCCTTATAAGGGTAACGGGCAATACCCTTATAAGGGTGTTCATCATTACCCTTATATGGGTATTAAAAGCTGTAAGCAATAAACAGAAAAAAACAACGTTAAATAATTGATATGTGTGGAGGAACAGACATCATCGAGCAGCGCACTTATCTGAAGTATTGCAACGGAGCGGAAACCTTCTACAGTTACGACCCTGCACGCAGACGATTGCAGAACCTCATGGTCAATGTCAAGGCAGGTACTATTATGGACAATGCCTATAGTTATGACGCTGTGAGCAACGTGCTCGGTATTAAGAACAATGCTCCGCTCCCACAGAGTGGCAAGGCAGGCGGCCAGATGAGCCACAGTTATACTTATGACCCACTATATCGTTTGGCAAGCGCAACGGGAACCTACGCAGGATCCAACAGCAAGACGGCATCCTACACCCTTGCTATGGGCTACGACAACATGCACCGCATCACGAGTAAGAAGCAACATCTCTCGCAGACAGGTGTGCAGTTCGAGGGCACGCTCAACGCAGGCTATGAACTCGCCTATACTTATCAAAAGGCAGATGGTAAGAAGTTCCAACTCGACAATGTTCGCGATATCAACTACCGCACGGAAGAAACTCCTACGGACAGCACGAACATCAACAACGGACACAAATACACTTATGATGCCAACGGAAACCTTGTCTACATCAACACCTCTCGTGTAAAGAAAGACGGCAAGGAAGATGAGAAGACAACCGAGCAGAAGTATAGGTGGGACGAGGAGAACAGACTCCTTGCAGCCGATGAGAACGGCTTTGTGAGCAACTATTGGTATGATGCCGATGGTGAGCGCATGGTGAAGACCTCAGGCGAGAATGAAGCCATATACGTAAACTCTGAGTTCTCGGGTGGTAACACCGGTACGGCACGCTTCTCACTCTATGTCAGTCCATACCTCGTAGCTGGGCAAGGTGGAAAGTACACCAAGCACATCTACATAGGTAGTCAAAGAATCGTTTCTAAATTGGGCGACTTGGCAAGTT
Organism: Prevotella disiens; assembly: GCF_900454955.1. Taxonomy (NCBI): domain Bacteria; kingdom Pseudomonadati; phylum Bacteroidota; class Bacteroidia; order Bacteroidales; family Prevotellaceae; genus Prevotella; species Prevotella disiens. The sequence goes on from NZ_UGTL01000002.1 coordinate 103,508, forward strand.
ATGGCGCAGACCCAAGACGAATACCGTATGCAGGAAATGAGGCAGATGGCTTGACCATCAATTACAAGGACAAGTATGCACAGCAACTGCAATCCATCAAGGACAACTACAAGGCGTTTGACCTACCTTATAATGGTAAGGATAATGATGACTATGTAAATGGTCAAGGCTTCTGCTGCAACGATGGTACACCAGAGGCAGCACAGGCAAGGGCTATGGCACGTACGAGGGTTGCAAATGGTAATTTCCACGACAAGGACAATTATGAGAAGATGCAATTCTACTACCATCCCGACCACTTGGGCAGCTTAAGCTACATCACTAACCTTGACGGAGAGGTAGCTCAGCACATCGAGTATGTGCCCTTCGGTGAGGTGTTCATCGAGGAACGCAACAACTCATGGAATACCCCTTACCTCTTCAATGCCAAAGAATTTGACGAAGAAACAGGTATGTACTATTATGGTGCCAGGTACTATGAGCCGAGATTGAGTCTGTGGATATCAACCGATCCGATGGAAGAGAAGTATTCAAATATTTCATCTTACTGTTTCGTTAATAACAACCCTGTTATATTTATTGACCCTGATGGAAAAGATTGGTATGAAGATGTTGATAAAACATACCAATATAGCCCTAAAGTACATTCAACCAAAGATTTAGAAAAAGGACAAAAATATATAGGGAAGTCATTTACTAATAAAAACAATACCATTTCATATAGAAATGATGGAAGTATTTTATACAAGAATGAAACACAGGCTTATAATCGTATGTGGAATCAAGCCGATAAACATTATCGTACTAAAGGAGAAAAAGGTGGGCGAGAAGTTGGGGGATTTGTTCTCTCAAATAAAGAAGTCTTAGTCTTACCTGATTATTTGAATGATGGAAACACCACCAAAATGGATGCAGGTGGATATAAACTTAATAATCGCACCCTAAGTAAAGGAAGGGAACATTTTACTGTAATTGGACAAGTCCACACACATCAAGACAGATCGGGAGATGCTCCTCCTTCTACATATTTAATAGATAGTTATGGAGACTTAGGTTATTCAAAAAATAACAATTCACTGCCAGTTTTTACAATAAGTTACGATGGTAAAATATATGGTATCCGAGGGTATACTGATAAGAATGGGCGTGTAAGTGGAAAGTTTGTTAATATGAATTCTTATGATGCTTCAAGGAAAAATCTTTTAAGTGGAAAAACAACTTTGTCAAGTATCATCAGAAGATTACCTAGGTTATAAAAAATGACGATGAACAAGAAGAAGATCGTGATTATAATAAGTATACTCTTAGTGGTGTCCTGTAATAGGTCACCACTAAAGAACATATTTAAACAAGAAGTTCTTGATAGTGTTAGAAGTTATATTGAAAAAGATAATTTCGCCCATGATTCGTATTTAATGCTGCAAACAGAAAAGATTTTTCATGAAAACAAAATAGACATAAATAATGGATTTATAATTGGCCCCCTATATGAAAATTTATATCCAGATTCTGAACAAGGTAACTATATCGAATTGTTGAAATATAAGAATAAAACTGTTTATATACAGTTTTTTAATGCAAGTTTTATTGATTCATTATACCATGCAAGAACTGTAATATACTGTAGGCAGGATAGTTTTTGTATTTCCTCAAATCCGCAACTTAACTTTTCAACGTCCTTCTTGCGTGTACACATCCTCTCATTACTGAATTTGCAGATAATTAGAACTGAAATCCCCCACTTCAGCCTACAACATCCCCTTACCCCACAATGCGACTTGAGGCAATACGCAGTATCATACCCATAAATTGTAGGCGTTATCCAAAATCTGTCTGGAACACATCCGCGTAAGCATTGTTACAAGTATAGATATTCAGCACATACTGCCTTGATGTCCTGATCCACTTTGCTGGTACAGAGACAAACCTGAAGACAAGCGCTTTTATGCGGCTTGTTGTATTGAGTCCGAACCTCTTTACATCAAGTCTTTGGATAATGGCCTTGTAGAAGTTACGGATAAGTGCTGTAAGAAGAAGGAACACGGTGTTCTCTGCCATGAAGGATTTGGGCAATCGGTCCCATCCGAAACCATTGTTCATATCATCGAAGATACGTTCCTTTCCCCCTCGAAGGTTATAGAACTCGACAATCTCTCTTACGGAAGATACATAGTCGTTAGTCAGGATACAACGGTATGTGTATTCTCCTTCCCAGAGATCCAATACACCATCCAACCGTTTCTGTCTTTGAATCACAAGTCGGTATGCTTTACCCTTCCACTTTTCAACAAGGATAGAGTTCAATTCGAACTCAATGCCATTGATTTCCTCAGTTTTCCAACCTCTGAGAGCAAAGATTTCATTGTAGAGCGAACTGCAGCGGTTTGCGCGGATATAGAAGGATTTGCAGTGTTCCTCTACTTCTTCTACGATTTCCTCGGAACATGATCCACAGTCAGCTCTGAAACGATTGATAGTAAGGCCGTTCTGTTCAAATCTCTCAAAGAACCTCTTCAGCGTGTCCTTCTGATGAAAACGAACATTTGTGTTGCCATCGCTATTCTCAATGCCAACGATTAAGTCGCCAATAACCGCCACGCCAGGGCGATAACCAGGGAACTTCTTGTATGTAGGCTTTGCATCATACTTCTCTGTCTCTATGAACTGATGGTCGAAATCAACATCATACATCTCGTCCTCTTTCAGTTGGCCAGATGCAAACATACAATTGAGCAGTAAAGTATTGAGAGTGTCAGCCGTGTTGAAATCGTAGGTCTTGCCCATATCTGATGTGTATGAAATGTTTTCTTGCGTCAGCTCCTTTATCGCTCTGAGGATAGTATCAGAGCTACAAGTTCGAAGTGTCGGATGAAGCGAGAGATGGCTCATCAAATGAGTAGTGACATCCTCAACACATGAGCCACCACAGAAGTAGATACTCATGAGTGAACGGATGATTTCGCTGTACTGATAACCGAATGATCTACACCTTAGACCGAGGGTCGAGTCGATTACAGATGACAATGTGGAGTCAAATTGCTCCATGATTGAAAATATTCCTCCAAAAGGAGTGAGTTTATCGGATTTAATATGTATTTTTGCCATGCCATATCAGAGTTTTGCTTGCTTGTTTTGCAACACTAAGATAAGTGAATTCTTTGACATGGCAAAATCCTGGGCAACTTTTTGTTGCTCAGGTACTTAAAAAGTTTAAGTTATAATAGTGTTGCGGAATTAAGGTATTTATAAAAATGTATATAGTCACAATCCCATTATGAACTATCTAAAAAGGGCAAGCCTAATTTATTATAAGAAAGGGAAATTGCTTGTCAGAAATGATATTGACAGTTTATATTTGCCTAAACTCTCTGTTGATAACCTTGAATGAATCAGCAGTAACCAAAATCAACAAAGGAACAGAATAGTGGACAAATGAGAATAGTCACGCTCCATACAAGGGTATTAAACGGAGAGAGCAATAAACAGGAAAGAATGACGTTAAATAATTGATAACTATAAACAATTAAAAGTATGATTGAATTTGAAGTAAAATCAAAAAAAGCAGCATATATCGGTGAACATAAGAGACAGACCCAAGACGCATTCCTTATGCAGGTAATGAAGCTGATGGCTTGACCATCAATTACAAGGACAAGTATGCACAGCAACTGCAATCCATCAAAGACAACTACAAAACGTTTGACCTACCTTATTCTGGAAAGGACAATAACGACTATGTAAGCGGTCAAGGGTTCTGTTGTAACGATGGTACGCCAGAGGCTGCTCAAGCAAGGGCGATGGCTCGTGCTTCTATTGATGGTAACTTCAAGCCGAATGAAGAGTACGAGAAGATGCAGTTCTACTATCACTCCGACCACTTGGGCAGCTCAAGCTACATCACCAACCTTGACGGCGAGGTAGCTCAGCATATCGAGTACGTGCCGTTCGGCGAGGTATTCATCGAGGAGCGCAACAACACTTGGAACACGCCTTATCTCTTCAATGCGAAAGAATTTGACGAGGAAACGGGAATGTACTACTATGGTGCGAGGTACTATGAGCCACGGTTGAGTCTATGGATGACTGTGGATCCAAAGATGGAGAAATATCAGAATGTTAGTGCCTATGTATATTGTTTAAATAACCCATTAAAGATTATAGATCCTGATGGTAAAGATATTGTCTTTCTACTGGACAGAGAGGCTGCTAATGGATTTGGTCATGCTGCAGTTCTCATTGGAAATGAAACCTCAGGGTGGAAATACGTTTCGATAAATGGAACAGGAGGAGGAAATCCGTGGGGAAAGAATCGAAATCCTGATTCAGGAACGCCTATAGTTGACAGTAATGGAAAGGTTGTAACTGACCTTAAAAAAGCTGTTCTTACGGCTAATTCTATTAATAGCTATTTGAAAGAGCATCATTCCTATGATGATTATACGAGAATAGCAACCTCTACAGCAGAAGTATAAGGCAATGACACGCAGCTGGTCTTTCACGTCGGTCATACGGGTGTCCCATCTATCCCAGCATGGCACTTCCTCTGTCTCTCTGTGTCCGTAACGATTGTTGTTGGCTACTTCTAATTTTAGCCTAATCTTATGTTTTATTCTGTTATCTAATCACGACTTTGGAGTGATTTAATCCCCTTTCGGGGCAAGGGTCTTTGTGGTACAAATGGCAATTTGTGGTACAAAGACACACCTTGCCAATATCAAGAATGAGGTTGATAAGCCCACTGCTGTGTTACTGTATTCACTGAATGCGGTAACTCAGCACAGGCTTGCATTCGTGGAATGCAATAGTTCAGAGTTTTCGCCATTTTTCAATCTCCTCTTTACATTGGTCAAGATGTTCCCGAAGTACCTGTTCCGCATACCCTGAAACGCTCGCTCCCTGCTCTCCAATTTTTCGCGCAATAAAACTTAGCCTTCGTTGGGTTTCCTCCGACACATACACGGCTTTGCGATGGCTAAGGCGGATAGGCTGAAGGTACTTCTCTTGGAATAGAGCCAATTCTTCTCTATCCTTATTTTTTGTCCTGCTTGCCCTATGAAGTGCTTCAACTTTGTCTGTTTTTCTATTTTCAAAACCACTTTCTTTCTCTGCTTCCACAGGAGCAAAACTCTTCCGTTCCATTTCCAACTCGAACTCTGAAGGCTGGTCATAAAAAGGGAGGTCTTCGGGCTTATGTGGCTTAACGCCATAATTTTCCATGTCTTTAATGGCTTGTTCCAAACGTTGTCTTCTGTTTTCATCCATAGCTATCATGACTTCTTTGGTATCGGATTATAATGCCTTTCAAGCATAGTTTGAATGTCGCTCTGCTTGTAAAGTATCTTCCCACCAATTTTATAGTATGGAAGCGTTCCTGCATTTCTGTACTCTTGGAGCGTGCGTGTGCTAAGCCGTAACTGGCTGCACACTTCCTCGCTCGAAAGGTAAACCTCACCATTCAGCATCGGACGAGCTGTGTCACAATACCGCTCCAACTTCTTCAAAGTGCTTTCCATCTGTTGTGAAAACAACTGCATTTGAGGGTCTTCCTGCGTAATGATTTCATTCTCTGCCATAATTCATTCATTCTTTGGGTTCATTCCTTGACAGCATTCAGCATTTCACTGATGTCAGTCTGTTTGTAATAACACTTGTGTCCAATCATGGAGAAAGGGATTTTACCTGTATCTCGATATGATTGCAGGGTACGTTTGCTGATACCCAAACGCTTGCACACAGCTTCGTTGTCGAGCCATTGCTCGGTCTCAGGCGGATTGCCGATGAGTTTTTCCACGTGGTGGATAAAGTCTGCAAATTCGGAGCGGTGTCGCTCCCATGCTTTACTGTCGATAATAATAAGTTTCATTGCCTTAATTCTGTTTTGGTTACTTTATTGTTATTCGGCAAACGAACTATTATGCAGTCCGTTGCCGTACTTCTCGGATGCAAAAGTAAGTCCTCAAAAGCATCGCTGTAAGGAATGAGGAAAAGCAGGGAAATGTTAGGAAAATAAGAGAAAAGCCCACGAGGAAATCCCTCAGCATTATTGCGGTAATGAGATGAGGTGCTGGTTCTTTCCTTTTATTGCATAGTTGTTGGTCTATCGCCAGTTCGATAGTTCGACAAATCGAGATGTCGAACTATCAATAGTTTGTCTTGACAACAAATAGTCTTGACAACAGATAGTCTTGACAATAAATTGTTATGACAACAAATTGTACAAACAATAGCTTGTCATATAATAAGATTGTTAAGACAATCGTTAGTTCTAACTATTGTTTCTATCATTCGCTTTTGCGTCCAAAGAGCCTGAGTATGCCGTATTCGTTCGGGCTTTTTACTCATCGACTTGCCATGTCGTGCAAGGTTGGGAGCGAAAAATACTACCGCACAAAGAAGGCTATTTGGAATGAATAGACGAAAATAAAACACCCTGCGGTGGAGATTTTTCGCTCCACTCGCAGGGCTTGACCTTGCAAGGCATAGGACAATCGATGTACCTTTGCCCGATAAGAATACGGCTTCAGGCACTTGGATTATGCTAAAAATGTACAATATCTTCGTGTTATCTGATTACAACTGTTTTACCGTTGGCAGATTATTGCTCTCGATGAGCAGCACTATTGTGCCTGTAAGTTCAGTGTATAATTTATCATACTGCTCGGTTGCGGAGAAGTCATCGGTCAGCTCATAACCATCAAATATGGCTTGCATCGCTTTGTTCCTTATCAATATCAGCGCAAGCCTTTTAGGGAGAGGTGCAGGGAGTTCTCTTTCAAATTCGTTCTCCAAAACGGAAACAAGGGTATCGTACTTTGAAAAGTGTAGCCCACTAAAAAGCACTTCACTTGCTATGCTTTCTGCTTCTAAATGATTAAAACCATGCGCCACGGCATCGCAGCAGGCTGTTAGTGCCATATCTGCTCGCGCTTTGATAAACTCCGTATCACTCATTCTTTCGGGGTGATGTTCACTTATATAGCTTTCTAACTTCAATCGGAAGTAGGAAAGTTCTTTCTTTTTGTTTTCCTTCATTGTTATAGATGTTGTATGTGAATAATTAAGTTGGATTTTTCCATTATAACTGTGCTTGCATATTATGATTAAGGATTTGCAAACTGCCTGTTGTTGCTTGCTGCTCAATAGCATCACAGTATTTTGAAAACTCAGCACTCTCACGCTCTTGTAATTGGCTCATATCCTCCCTTATCTTCAAGTCAGTTATTTTTCCATAAATCTGTGTCGTACCAATATCACTATGACCAAGCATCTTACTGAGTGTTTCCATTGAAATGCCATTTGACAAACAAATCGTTGTCGAAAAGGTATGTCTTGCCATGTGAAAGGTTAAGCCTTTCTCTATCTGGCATATCTGCCCGATGTTCACGCACGCAAAAGAAGCCTTTCGCACGGTCAAGTTAGGAAAAATCAACTCGTCATCTTGTTTGTCCTTGATGTATAAGTCAAGTATCTAACGTGCAATGGGTAGTAATGGAATGATGGCTTCCACATCCGTCTTTTGCCTTTTGATGCGTATTTCCAAAGTACCGTCTTCATACCGATGAATATGCTTGGGCGTTAACCTCTGCATATCAACCCTTGCCAATCCTGTAAAGGCGCAGAAAAGAAACAACTGCCTTGCACGCTCAAACTGCTTGTCAATAATAGGTGTCTGCAACACTCGTTGTAACTCTTCCGTAGTAAGATACCTGCGAGTTCGCTGTGGCAGTTCAGCCTTGTACTCTACAAATGGGTCTATGCGGATATACTTCTTTTGCTGCCCTATACCAATGAGTTTTCTAAGGAAGATAATCACAATCTGAATGGTTGCAAGAGAAAGCTTCCGTTGGCTTTTGAGATAAAAGTCCAATCCCTCAATAAAACCATAGTCTAACTGCGAGTAGCGAATATCTGTTATATCTAACCTATCTTTTAAGTAGGCTTCAATGAGTTGTTTGGCATAGATGTAATTTGCAAAGGTAGATTTTGCTACGGTCAGACCAACACAAGGACGCTTTTCCTCAATAAAGAGATTGGCTTCCTCTATCAGTATACCATTCCGATTACTATCTTCTGTCAGCAAACTTTTAAGCAACTCTGCGCTTACATATCCCTTTTGCCAAATCCACTCTTGGTATTTAGTCTGTACCTGTTTTTCTTTCTCTGCCAACAAGCGGTTGATTTCCCTTATATCATCTGTATTGCCTTTGCATCTGCCGTGTTTGGCATCCCAATTACTCGGATTGATGTCTAATCCCAAACTGTATTGCACCTGCTGCCCGTCGATAGTAATACGTCCCATAATCGGGCATTTGCCGTTTTTCTTCTGTTTGGAACGGTTGATGTAGAACAATGTCTTGAATGTACTGCGTGCCATAAGCTATAATTTTAAGGTGAATGTATCTTGTATGCAAGTTTGAACCCTCCTCATATCCTGCCTTATTCTTTCTGAATTGACCGCTGCATATACTTGTGTCGTTCTGAGGTTGGTATGCCCCAACATACCGCTTACCGTTTCTATCGGCACACCTGCCGATAAGGTGATGACTGAAGCGAAGGTATGGCGAGCCATGTGAAAGGTCAATGGCGTTTTCATACCGATGTTTCGCTGTATATGGTGCATCGCATTGTGTACAATGTCTACGGTAGGTACATCAAACACATATCCTGCACGTTTGCCCCTATATCGTTCCATAATTGCCTTTGCTGGTGGGAGGATTTGCACTCGGTAAGGTGTTTTGGTCTTGACACGCTTACCCTTGATGCAGAGTTTGCCCTCCTCACATACGATATTCTCCTCTTTAAGGTTACGTACATCGGAAATTGCCAACCCTGTGAAGCATGAAAAGACAAATAAATCACGCACTATTCTGTAGTTATCCCACTCAATATGCAGACTGATGATTTTTTGCAGTTCCTCTTGGGTTATATTCCTCGGTGTTCCTTTGGCTTTCTCGTAGCTGTACCCAAGGAATGGGTCTAAATCCAAAAATCCTTTCTTAACCGCCATACTTACAATGGTCTTTAAGGCAGATAATGTACTGCTGATGCTGGCACGTTTGAGTTTCCTATCTACGGTCAGATAGTATTCATAGCCTTCAATAAAGGTTTTGTCCAACCCAACAAGAGGAATGTCGCTCAATTTATACTTCTTATTCACATACTCACGAAGTAAGGAAGATTGGTAAGTGCGGAGCTTGAAAGTTTTTAAGGCTCTGTCTATCCCAATGCGCTCCTTTGTATGCTGAAGATACGTTGCGTTACACTCCAATAGCATTGTTTGGCGATTGATTTGTCCCTGATAGGCATTGCGCACATCGGTAGCATTGAAACTCTCTCCACGTTCAAGTAATTCAAGGTAGCGAGTATGGATGAGCGCAGTACATTCCCCCAACCATTGGTTGATAGTGGTTGCAATGGCACTTTTGCCCAATAGTCGCTGCTTTCTGCTATCCCAAAGAGATAACGGTGTTTTCTGTTTGGTGGAGAAGCCTGAATGCCTGTTACCTAACTCTATGCGCCCAATGATGGGCACCATTCCTTTCTTGTCCAATCGTTTCGCCTGCACGAAAAACGATACTTTCAGTTGGTTTTCTTTCATGTCTTTTTTTTGTTTGCAAAGTTACTTACTATGGAGTGTCTATGAGCTATGCAAAACAAAGAGGAAAGAAGAATAAACAACTAACATACAATGAGTTGTATTCTATTCGTAACCCCTTTTTGCTTTTAGTGCAATGGGTTACGAGTTGGGAACGGAACTAATGCCGTTTCTCGCTTCTTTCTGCTCATTCCCCAAAAGCAACCAAGCGTATAAAGTACTATTATTCAGTTACTTTTGTTTTTCCTTATCCTTTCTTCTTTCATTGTCATTATCTTACTGACTATGCCCGCAAGATGAGCTTGGATCTACGCATGATAGACGAAAATGGGTACTCGGATCATATTGACAACAAGGCAAGCCATTGTGCAAAGCTACTTAATGACTACTATCAGAAGTATGATGCACAAAAGGGAACGCAGTTTGTTTTCTCTGATTTGGGGACTTACAAGCCCAGCGGAGATTTCAATATCTATTCGGAGGTAAAGCGTAAATTGGTGGAAGATTATCATATCCCGTCCTACGAGATACGCTTCATTCAGGAGTGCAAGAATGAGAAAGCCAAGAAAGCGATGGTCGAAGCAATGAATCGTGGAGACATCCGTATTATCTTCGGTTCTACTTCCATGCTCGGCACGGGTGTCAATGCCCAGCAGCGTGCCGTGGCGGTGCATCAACTTGACACGCCCTGGCGACCTTCAGATTTGGAGCAGCGAAATGGTCGGGCAATTCGTAAAGGTAATATGGTTGCCAAAGAATTTGCGGACAATAAAGTCGATGTGATTATTTATGCCGTGGAGCGGTCGTTGGACAGTTATAAGTTCAACTTGCTGCATAACAAGCAATTGTTTATCAATCAGTTGAAGACCAATACGCTCGGTAGTCGTACCATTGACGAGGGTTCGATGGACGAGGATAGCGGTATGAACTTTTCAGAGTATGTTGCCGTGCTATCTGGTAATACAGACTTGTTAGAGAAAGCCAAACTCGACAAGAAGATTGCCACGCTGGAATCTGAGCGTAAGAACTTCCTCCGTGAGCGTGATGCCGCAACGGGAAAGTTGGCGGAGATTGACAGCTCCGTATCTTTTCATTCGGACAAGATTAAGGAAGCCAAGGTAGACTTGGCGTGCTTTGAGAAGCGTGTGGAGCGTGACAAAGAAAGTAATCCTATCAATAAACTTGTCATTAAAGGTGTGGAGGACAGTACGGACATCAAGGTCATTGCCGCACGCCTGCAGGAGATTAACGACAAGGCACGCACCAAGGGCGAGTACAATAAAATCGGTGAGATTTATGGTTTTTCAATCATGGTGAAAACGGAAAGTACCTCAAAGGATTTGTTTGACTGCTCCGTGAATCGTTTCTTTGTCAAAGGGCAGGAGAGTATCTACTATACCTATAATAATGGTAAGTTGGCTACCGACCCGAAACTTGCGTGTGAGAATTTCTTGGGTGCGCTGGGACGTATCCCGAAGGTGATAGAGTCGCATGAGAAGGAGAAAGAGAAGGTTGCAGCCAATAAGGAAATCTATACTGCTATTGCTAATGGGACGTGGAAGAAAGAGGACGAGCTTCGTTCGCTCAAAGGGCAGTCGGCAGAGTTGGACAGAAGGATTGCCTTGACGATTACAGATAACAAAGAGGATAAGGAGGAGGAAAGGGACATATCCAATAATGAAAATTCCACGACAATGAAGAGTAGTACCACTCAGACACAAGAAAAGGAAGAAGACAATCACTATCAAAGCATCCGCCCTAAATGGAGACTTTAAGTGTAAGTATAAGCAATTAGACTTGACAATCTTTATTGCCAAGTCTAATTGCTTTACCTAATATCCACCTTTATTATGGAGCAATCATCTTTTCTATGTTGCAAGGGTGGCAATTCCTTGTTTTGCAGATAAGCATTTATATGATGGCATTTATAAAAGCCATCGCTGCAAAGAAGAAAGCCGTCGCCAATTTTCATGGGTATATTTTGCACTTCTATCGGGTTCCTAAATCCTTTGCCGTTAATACAGACTGTGAGATAATATTCATTCTCTATGCACACGACATCATCCGTCGTAAGTTGCGTAATTGTTCCATCAATGCTTTTATGATATAATCGGACATCACCCAATGAAGTGTAATATAGTTGCATATTAGTGATGTACATAAGAGTAAGTGCAGCTCCCATCTTGGATTTCTTTTGGTAGCATAATTCACCCAGAATATTATCGGCATACTCAATGCTCCGTCTAATCAAGTTAAGCGGATTGGACACTTCATTGTGCACAAAATAATAGCGTACAGCCTCACAAACTGTTTTGGCAGCTTGTTCGGGAAAGGACAATCCTCCCATGCCATCGGCAAGTACCACTAATGTTCCACCAGCTAATTCTTCATATAGGACAAAGTCGCCATTCTTTTCGCCAGCAGCAATACTTTGAAACTCAATCTGTATATTCATCGAAGATTCTTATTAAACACCGCTATCATTTTTTTGAAAGCTTGAAGAATTTGCTCATATTGAAAAGCAGAGTTACTGTCAAGCACTTGTTGAAGGAGTCGGCTATCCTCCTCTTTTTCAATTTCTCCCTGTAAGCATTGCCCATAATAGGCTAAATGCTCTATGGATAAAAAGCTGACAATATCATTGGCAAGCCAATATGCACCAACAACAAACTCGTCAAAGTCCTCCCAATCATATACTTCTTGATAAACATTCCGGTTTAAGTTGGCAAAGAAATAGTTATCTATGATAAAGCCCATGTCATCCGCATCTTTGCTTGTTTGGATATTGCGATCCAGCCAAGCATTGAGTTTGAGGATGAAAAGTCCATGTAGCGATGCTATCTTGATGTCGAATTTATTATCAATGCTTACGGTTATGGCATCTTTCAGCACTTCCTCAAATCCTTTAACCGACATGGCAATATCTTCTTCCGGTGGCCAGTAAATATAGCCATCTTCCTTTGTAACTTCACCGTATGGTACAACGTCCATTTCGTAAGCCCCATAATAAAACCGCTGATACATTTTCTCTTCTTTTGTAAATCCATGCGATAAAAGTGTCTGCGTAATATCGTCAAAGGCTTTCCAGTTAGGAATGGCAATAGCGAGATCCAAGTCTCTTGTCTTTCGACCAGAACTTATTCCTACTAACTGTCGAATCAATATATCCCGGGCTGTTGCACCTATGACAAAGAAGTCTTGTCCAACTTCTTTGAAACATTCATTGACTACGCTTAGCAATTCTATCAAAAGAGGATTGCCTATTTTATCACTTGAAATCTGGAAGTTCATCGTTCAATAATTTGTTTGCAGCTTCTATGGAACGGCTGTTTCCATCACCTAACAGGTCCGCATAAATAAGGATTGCGGGCATCTTGCCGGCTTTCCAGAATTTTTGATACATTTCTATTTCTCCCTCAATGGTATGCACGGCACCAGTTTTCATCAGGTTGCCGAAAGCTAAATCTGTGTAAATCTCAAATTTCTGTGGTGTTAAATACCCATCAATTTGATAAGCTGCACATTCTCCGCCCCAGTACATCCCCTTAGGCAAGGTTATCTTATCCCATTGCTCTTTGCTCTTTGCGTCTCTGAACCCCAAACGCTTAATCAGCAATTTAGGCTTAAGTACTTGATGGTAATTCTCCACCCACAAGTCAAGCAATCGACGCTTATCCCTTAAAGTGCGTTTTTTCTTGGTTGTGAGAACAAATTTACGCACCTCTAATTCATCAAGTACATTTTTTACGGTACCCAAAGAAACCGCACATTGTTCCTTAATTTCTCGGAAAGTCTTACTTATGTTATTATCATCTTGTAGCAAAAAGAAAATGACCTTTAGTCCTGCCTCTTGAAATATAGGATAACTCTTGTTAAGCGTTGTAGGTGCTTTTTCGCCTGTATGAGAGAGTTGAAATATGATACCCTTGTCTTTTGTATGCCGAATTTGATAGTTTCCTGCGGTATCGGCAAAGTTGATGCCAGCCGTTCTCAAAGTTTCATAGACCATGGGTTGCACATATCGTGCTACTACCAAAAAAGGGATTGCCTGCAAATCAGGACAGTTTTTTATGGTATCTTTGATACGAGTTACATTAACACCGTTCACCTCGTTTTCAATTAAGCAAAGAAAATTTATCCCCAAGATTTTTATTTGTCCCTTAATCATAGGGTTTTCTTGTGGAATAAAATCGTATGTAATGCTTTCGTTACTTTCTAACCATTGTAACTTCATAGCATTTACTGCTTGTTCAATAATAAGTAATTCACTCATATTTGTTCATTATTCAAAACCTGTTCAATTCTATTGAACAATGCAAAGATAATGAACAAATATGATAGTTCCAAATTTTCTGTTCAATAAATCATGATCGTTCAATAATAATGAACAATAAAAAACATTGAACAGCAAATACCGAGTGAAAACATACGATAAGGTCTTACCAATTATCCCGTTTGCGCAACATCTCGTCTATCTCTTCACGCAGGAAAAGAAGCCGTCCATTGGCTTTAAGATAAGGGATTTTTCCTGCCCAAACCCAGTTATAGATGGTCTTCTGCTCCACTTTGAGTATCTTGGAAACGTCGATGATGTCCAAGTATTCGGGTTTTAATGGAGGGTTTACGGTCGTGTCGATGGATTGTTCCTGTAAAACCAGCAAGCGATCAAGTTTGTCCTCGACGGTCATCAGCTTGTCAAACAAGCGTTTCTGCCATGTTTCTTCGGTTCTTTGGTCTATGTATGACATAATTCTCCTTTTTGATAGTTACCACTTGTGTCTTGCGACAAAATACGCTGCTCCTTCATATAGGCAATGTACTTCTTTGCCGTTCGATCCTTGATTTCCATTTCACGCATCAACACATCGCACAACTCTTGATATGATAGCTTTAGTTTGGCACGGAATGCAGACTTTACGACAGCCAACAGTTCATCGGTCTTGCGTTTTTCCTTATCCTCTTTCGACTTTTCTCCACGATAAACGTGCATATCGGCTTCCTTGTCCCATCCAAAGAGCATTATCGGCACATCTAGCGGGCTTCCATCACGCACTTTCAAAGCCTTGACGACCGAGTATTCGGGATTGTCATCTTTCTCGATGGAGAGAATGCCCGCAGCCTTACGTTGCAGCTCCGAGCCTATATGTCCCCTTAGTTTAATGCCATTAGGTACAAAATGGAGTACACAAATGATACAAGTATTGTAAATGCCTGCTAAGCGGTAGAGTTCATCCACAATGGCTATACTCTCCGTTTCGTCGTTGGCGGAGCGTATCAGGTCTGCTATACCGTCAATGACCACAAGGTGTATTCCCCCGTGCTTGTGATGGAACAAGTCCATACTTTCACGAATAATCTTCAGTCTGTCCTTGCGTGATAGCGATGCCAGATAGAGAGAATGATAAAACTCAGGCACGGACTTGATACCAGCCCTGCGAAGCGTCTTCTCCAAGTTCTTATAGAGTTGTGCCTCGGACTGTTCCGTATCATAGTGAAGAACTGCCAAACCTTTGAGGTTGGCGGTTACCTCCAATCCCAAGGTTTGCTCTGCCTTTAATCGTTCTCTCCCAAGAGTGCCGGCAAGGATGGCGGCAATGTAGTTGCTTTTGCCTGTTCCTTCTCCACCTGTGATACAAAACAGATTGTCCTGCGTACCGAGCGGAACTCCATTGACAGCCACCACAGACTTCGAGGCATCAGGAGGGTTATCATAGTCAATTTCACAAGAGCGCAGCATCATCATCGTCTGTGCATACATATTGGTGAACATATCATTAAGAAGCACTTTCAAGTCCTTTGCTTCATTGCCCAAGGCAAAGAAGTCCGATATATCCTTCTCCGACTTACCCCCTTGCAATGGTAAGGTTAGACTCAATACCTTGTATTGAGCAAGTGCATCTGTCTGCCGTTTAGCTTCTCTTATGCCTGTCTCATCAGAGTCGTACAATATAATAATGTGGCGAAAGCGGAGCTGTAACCCTTCGATGATATTCTCTGGAATCTGTGCCGTCTCACTGTTGAAACAGATGGCATTGAAACCATGAGCCGAAAGTGAAAGCACGTCTTTCTCCCCACCTGTGATGAAAACAACATCCCCTTTGCTGGGCAGCTGCTGGAAGCCAAAAACATAGTCGTTCACTTTCTCACCCCCATAAAGAAAGCGCAGCTTACTCTTAGGGCGATAGACTTTTACAAACTTCCCCATACTGTATGCAAACATCGGATCTTCATGTGTTGAACCAAGTGTAAACGGCTTACCCTGATTGGAGACAGATTCATAGCGAGCAAGCGACTTTACATAAAAACGTTGCAGAGTCTTAGTATCAATACCATATTGCTCCCAATAGTCTAGTTCTTTGACATTGAAAGATTGCTCAATTAGCTTGTACCACTTTTTACCTTCCATCTTCTTGAGCTGGTTAGGTGGTTGTACTAAGGTTGGTTTACAAGGCTTCATCATCATTGTGTGGGGATTACTATGTTCTTTCCTTTCAATGCAAATATTCAGCTGCAAGTCCCGATTTATGGTTTCAAGCACCTTAACAAAGTCTTTCCTCACGTCCAGTCCGAGCATTGTGGCTGCAAACCAAAAGCAGTCGCCGGAGTAGGCATCGTTGCCAAAGTCCTTCATTCGGTAGCAGCCGGACTTGTTGTCGAGATAGATATTGCACGATGCACGCTTGTCGTCATACAAAGGATTTCGAAAATTGCGCTTTGGCACAAAGTCGATGGGCATATAGAAGCAGAACACATCCAGTCCTTTGTTGGTTCGGCTTAGTATTTCTTCTTTGATGTTCATAGTTCCTCAAATAAAGTTTGACCATTTCCCATATATCCTTTAAGGACACCATCCTTGTAGGCGTTGAGTCGTTGCAGGGCTTCCACCCGTCTGAAACCCTTGAAGGAGGCACGTCCGCTCTTGACGGCGACGTAAAGTCCCTTGAACGGATAAGCAACGTGGTTGCATGATATATACCTGAACGGGATTGCGTTGGTGTCCCTCCATCGGGCAAGGGATGCCCGCGAAATGCCCAAGAGTCTGATGACGTCGGAGGAACTGAGTTCCATCTTATCCTCCAAAACGGAATAATCGCGTCTCATTTCCACGATAAAGCTGGCTATTCGCTCCATGTCGTTCCTTAGTGAGCGTAACTCTGCAATTACCGTCTTTTGTAAATTATCTTCTTCTGTCATATGCTACTTCTCTTTTCAGTTTAGGATTGAATTGTTGCTCTCCGTGGATTATCATCCGTCTGGAAATTCAGAGTCCTTCCCCAATTGGTGCAATAACTGCATAAGATGCTGCTTAAATCTTCTACTGTCTAGCTTGCACAGCCGATTGAGAATAACGATGAGATCTTCCTGCTCCATTGTGGAGAAGCGAAGGCTTTTATGGGGTGTGGTTGCAATCATGGAATCAATCATTCCCTTTGGGAGATGTATCAGCAGCACATCCATATCGAAGGCTGCGGCACATCTTGCATAAGTGTTGATACGAAGGTCGGTCTGCATCTTGCAGTGTTTCATAAAGTTGGAATATTCCATATCGGCATAGCCTGCCCTTAGCTTGCAGTTTTTGCTGGCGGAGAGCATGATTTCAAGTGTCGGAAGTACAACGTAGAATTTTGCATTACTTCCGGAGTTTTGTTTCTTTGTCTTCATATGTATCCGTCTTTTTGTTAGAAATAATGCTGCAAAGTTCTTAACAAATAGGGCTTTAGAAAGAATATTAAATTGCCAATATTGACATTATATTGCCATTTTGCATTTTTTACATTATGCGTTATTTGTTTCCGTGCGTGAATTCAACAAGCAAGTGCAAATTTACTTAATTAGTGTTTACTGAATAATTTATAACTCTCTGATATTTAAGTTTATATAACTTTATTTCTTTGTTTGTTTAACAAAAAAATCGTACCTTTATATAGTTAAATCCATAGCAAGATGAAGTTTTACGCTCCAAAATACAAGCAACTTGACCTCGGTTTGCTCCGCTCATCCCTTGATGAGTTGGACAAGACAAACCGATGGGTGGCTCTCGGTGACCTTCTTCCATGGACAGAACTTGAGAAGGAATACAACTCAAGGTTGGACAATCAGAAGAAAGGTGCAGGGAACAAGCCGGCACGCATGATTCTCGGCGCAATGATTATCAAGCACAAACTAAACCTGAGTGATGCCGAGACCATCGAGATTATCAGAGAGAGTCCCTACATGCAGTACTTTTGTGGATTGCATGAGTTCACCGACAAGCCTATATTCGACCCGAGCCTATTCGTCACGATACGCAAGCGAATCTCAGAGGAAGAACTCAACAAGATGACAGTCAAGCTTCTCGACAAGCAGAAACGTCTTCTTGTAGAGAAACGCAAGCGTGAGGAAGAAGAGGCGAAAAAGAATGATGAGGAACCACCGACTCCGAAACCAGAGGATCCGAATGCCGCTTCCTTCACCGATTCAAAAGGTCGCGAGCACAAGGGAGTGCTGAAGATTGATGCTACCTGCGCCGATGCAGAGATGCGTTATCCTGTTGACGTTGATATAATACATGACGGTTGCCGCAAGGTTACCGACTATATTATAAAGGTGTGCGAGATGTTTGAGCTGCACAAGCCACGCACGAACTACAAGCATGCACGTCAGGCATACCTTCAGCTTGTCAAGAAAGCCAAGAAGAAAGGCAAGATGGTGCGTGATACTATCGGGGTGATGCTCAACTACTTGCGCAAGGACATCCGCATCTTAATGGACTTGCTTGCAAAGAACAAGATGTACTACGAGAGCCTATTCCTATATGAGAAACGCACCTTGACTGCAATCCTCACGATGTACCATCAGCAGGAGGAGATGTACAGGTCAAAGAGTCATACTTGTGCAGACCGCATACTGAGCATCTTTCAGCCACACGTCCGTGCCATTGTCCGTGGAAAGGCCAAGGCAAGGACTGAGTTCGGGGCCAAGATAGGTGCAAGCATAGTCGAGGGCTATACGTTCATCGACCACCACAGCTAGGATGCCTACAACGAGAGCCAGGACCTCTTGCTACAGATTCAACTTTTCAAAGAACGCTTCGGCTACCTTCCGGCCACCATCCTTGCGGATAAGATTTACCTGAACAGGTCAAACCGAGATATACTTGAGGATTTTGAAATCCATTCATACTGCAAACCGTTAGGGCGACCATCGAAGGATCCTCCTTCAGATGAGATGAAATCCAGAATGGCCAAAGCCATCGGGGAGCGCAATGAAATCGAATGCTCATTCGGTACTGGCAAGAGAATCTATCGAGCCAATGACATAAGAGCCAAGCTTCCAGATACAGCACGATGCTGGACAGGAATGTGCTACTTCGTTAAAAACGTGATGAAGTTCCTGAGGGAACTTTGTCTTGCCCTGACCGAAATCTGGCGGTTTTTCATCATTATCGTCACTATGAGGGTCTACGTCTGCTACCCTCTGTCTGTGAAGAGATAATAATTCAGCAGACCCTAATTAGTTCGTAAAAGCACTCATGTGGTGTTCTAAATTCTAATTTCTTTCTTGGTCTCATGTTAATTTTCTTTGAATACTTTGTTATTTGTTGATGACTGACATGCTCAAACGTTTCTTTTTTTGGCACGTATTGTCTAATCAGTCCGTTAGCATTTTCTATAGCCCCTTTCTGCCATGAAGCGTATGGGTTAGCAAAATAGACGGTGACACCAAGGCTTTTGCTTATCATTTCATGGCAAGCGAATTCTGTGCCGTTGTCCGTTGTAATAGACTTGACATGCTCTTTGAATGGAGATAGCAAATGTATTACAGTGCGTGCTAACTCCTTGGCATTCTTTCCCTTTTTAAGTTTTCTCATAAATAGCATATTTGTACTGCGTTCTATCAGTGTCACAATAGCACCATGATTTCCTCTTCCAACAATTGTATCCATCTCGAAGTCCCCAAAGCGTTTTCCGTCAACTTCAGTAGGTCTCTCGCTGATACTTGTTCTATTGGGTATGGATATACGTCTGCTACCAACAGGCTTGGCACGATGCTTTAGCTTGTGACGACAGTGTTTATATAGTGTTCCACCTTTTGCTTTGTCCTTACGTATCGTACGATATATGGTTTCATGGCCAATATACTTGCCTTCCTTAGCCAATATACCAGATATTTGTTCCGGAGACCATTGCTCTATAATAAGAAGACGTTTCGCCTCATCCATAACATTCTTTTTGATTGAATGATTGCCGGGAGTTTTTCGCTTTGTGAGAACAGCATTTGCTTGGGCAGTTTTCCAATTATACTTTCCTCTGGTTCCACTATTACGTTTTATTTCACGAGATACTGTACTTGGACATACTTTTATTGCTTTCGCAATATCTTTTAATATAATTCCATTTTGGAGTAGCACAAAAATTGTGTACCTTTGCTCCGAGGTTAATTGATGATATTTCACAATACAAAGTTAATTAATCTTGGGGAGACAGAGGTCTCCCTTTTTTATTTTTTAAGCATTGCTTGTTGATTTTCCACTCATGGGGGCTGCTCGCCCCCAAACCCCTCGGTGTTTTCTGGTATAGATTATTAAGCTAAACCTACACCTGAAATTGCAGTTCTATGTTGAACTTGCGTAATAATATTCTAGAATGTCTGTGACAATGAATTTGGGATGGCAACTTCGTAGTGCTATACATCATTGATTATCAAAGAATTTAGGAGTAACCATTATAGTTGCGAATTTAGATAATTTAAGCGAGATATTCAAGCTTTTGAGTATTAAAAATAAGATGAGCAGTGATATTCTCTCACTTTTCTCAACATATAGTCATGGTCATATACTCAGAGTATGAGACCATGGGTTAGTTGTTTGCCGACATGGAAGAAGATGTCATGCCACTTACGTTATAGTATCGTGTACCAAAGTGCATAGAGCCTAAAAAAATGTCAAAAAGAATAGCCTCCAACTAAACACAACTCTAAATTGACCTTAGTCTTAATACGCTTAACTCACATTAAATCCCTACCCTTCCATATATAGAAATGGTGTTGATCCTTCGCACATGTGGTGCATACCATCCGCACCACATGTGCAAAGCACCCGCACCAAACCGGTGGAATATCAACACACAACCCACACGATTCGTTATAGAGCCTAATTTTGTAAATATCCAAGAGCACCTATTTTTTTCTATTCTTAGCTCGATTACTTTTATAAACTCTTTTTACAACCTTGTTCCCGTTAGAGCTAAATTCTACTAATATTGTATCTTTTATTTGTTTATTTATTATAAAAGCACTCTTGATACTAGCTCTATTTTCATTATAATCTCTAACTATATCTTTTTCTAAGACTTTTATAAGAGGAAATTCTGTATAAGTCTCATATTTTAGGAAGTCTATTTCTGATGGCGTAAACTCATCATGTCTAACTGCTATAACTCTGTAATTTACAGACGGAGGCTCATGAACATCTTTAAGCATTTGTTGTATAGCATCTGAATTCTTTTTGTTGGTACTATAAATTGTTTTCCCCTTTCTAACTATGTACGAAAAGCTGTCAGTTATAGTTAACAATGTAGAATCATAACTAATAGTGTATTTGCCTTTTATATGCTTAACAGTATCATTAAGCCAGAGTTTGAATTTATATTCATGAGAACTCTTTATTTCCTTTTGGGATCTTGATGAAGCATATAATGATAGTAAAGTAAAAAATATTAAGAAAATAATAGATGTTTTTTCATTATCTAAAAGTTTAAATGTTCATATCTCTTTTCTCCTCGCCCTCCATACAGATGTGTAAAGAGCGTCTTACCAGCAATCATAGTAGCTTTAATATTTACTTGTATTTGATGGTTTTCCCCATAAGTATTTTTATATTTAAAGCCATCCACATTAACACTTCCATGAACTAATAATTTATATTGTTTCAATAACTGCTTGGAATCTGAACTCCAAATATAGTTCCTGTGAGAATTTGGCCAATTAGTATACATTAAGTCTTTACCTTCCCATGTATTGGCACCTCCCGAATAATCAGAAAAGCCGGTTAAGCCTTGATTATATCCTAAAGCGTTTATAACAGCAGCAATCGCAAGGGTTCTATTTTTAGAATTTATAGGTAATCCCTGAAATTCATTAACTGCTTTTTGATTAGAACCTCTCATAAATGAATTGCGATAAAGTACTACATCATCTAAAGTCTTAAGAGTCTTACTCCCTCCATCATTAATGAAATTCATTACAACATTTGCCAAAGCCATTGATTCCTGCTTATTTCCTGATGATTCATTATTTATTGCCGATGCAAAAGCTAAGAATGTATTTCTTGTAACATCCAACTTCTGGAAATTTTGGTACTTACCATTTATCTCGAACTTTGTCTTGCCAGAAGAATATTGAATATAGATAAAATTATCTTTTTTCTTATCAGTTCCCAAATATGAGCCATTTTTTGCATAATAATCACCTTCACCTGTAGGATCTATCAATATAATAGGAGAGCTATGACAATAAATGTAACTACCAATGTTAATGTATTTCTCTGCTAAAGGATCCACCCCATACCAAATACTTGCCACAGGGTTCATATACCTTGCACCGTAATAGTACAAGCCTGTCTCCTCATCGAACTGCTTGCCATTGAACTTATACGGTAGATCCTCACTACTGCTATGCTCGTCAACCAACAGTTCGCCATACGGCAGATATGCATCATACTGGGTGATGTTACCTCTGTCGTCTGTGATATAAGAAGTACTACCGAGGTGGTCACTATGATAGAAGAATGTCTCTTCTTTTGTGGTGTCGTTTGGAATATAACCATAACCAGTCTGTGGGTCATCAGGGGTGCTCGGGTCATTCCAGCTTACAGGTGGACCGGGATTAGTATTCGGTGTGGTGTTGGGCTTCGGAGTCTGTACCCAACCCTGTGGCACATCATGGTTGCCGAGTTCAGTGAGGACGGCATTATACCCTACACCAGTGTTCTCTGGATCACCATACGCACCCTTCTCTGTAGGTACACCAGGAGCAATGCCCTGCTGCTTATAGTATGACTCTTTCTGCTTCTGTATCTGATTCATGCGTTCAGCATAGTCCTGCTGACCAGCCGTTACGTATGAGCCGTTACGCCCATAGACATTGTTGAACTTGCCCACACCGAACTTACTTGCTATGCGTTTATCACTGATAAGTGCGTGATTTGTCAAATACTGGCATACGTGGAGTTTCAAGCATTGAAACTGTGCGTTCCAATGCTTGAAATTTTTCTGAGACTCTATTTTATTCATATGAGTAACGGTCGATGTAGTTATCGAAGTCCAATTCTTCGGTATAGCCATATGAGCGGAAGATGTTTACAATACCACTTGCTAATCAAGTGTGAGAGTGGGTCGCTTGTTTCCCAAATTATAGACGACATTAATAAACTTATTTGATTTTGTCTATATAAAGCAATAACAGTATAAAAACTTTTTATTAAGAGTATCTATAACAACCGTTTCTATATTGTCACCTTTCCATATTGTCTTATAGAAACCTGCACCGTTATTAATAAATTTACCACATTCACTATTTCTAATTGCGTCGTACTTTTTATTGCAATTAAAAGATTTAAGATGCGATTTCTCAGACATATTCCTTATATAGTTCATATCTAAAATATTATAAACTTCTATCCTGAAGCCATTACCATTAAAGTCATTCCAATATTCATGTTTTTGTAGAAAGTACACACTATTATTGAGAGAAAAATTAAGAAGGTTCTCTGCTCTTTTTAGAGATGCTCTCTCACAGGCGATGAAAATAAAACATAAAATAAATAAGGTAAGATGTCTCATAAATCTATCTTTTTGAATATCCATATCTAATTTTAAAATCCTTAGCCTCTGAAGGGGAAACTATTTCTACTGCTCTTGTTATAAGTTCATTTTTAACACTTCTTTCACCCCAAGGTTTCGAGTCAAAATCATAATGATCAAAGAAGCCTATTATATTACCTTTAGAATTATAATATAAGGTTGCAGTACCGAAAGCTTTATCGTATTCAGAACTTGAATAAAAGCTAACAGCTCTTTTACTACCATGACCTACAACTTTTCCACTAGGGGCATCTATAAGAGTGACAGGAGTCTGATTGGAAGACTTGGGAGCATTCTCTTTTACATAAAGTAAAATACCAGCAAATCTTTCCCCTGATAATTCAACATCTCCATTTCCTTTCCAATAATTTTCAAATAAGTTTTTACTAAACTCGGAACCGGCTCTTTTTCTTATATTATTTCCTACAAACCCTAAATCCATTCTTTCTTCGGGTTTAGGGCTTTCCCGTTCGACTTTGAAAATATCACCAACTTTTAAATTCAAAATGCCGTTCTCATTTATAAAATATCCCTGTTCATTCAACATTTTAGTTGAGATCTCGGCAGATGTATTAAGATACTTAGCCAATGTCCATGCATTATCTCCTTTTTTTGCTATCAGATTTCCATTAACATCTTCTCCCCATTTACCATTTGGATCAATAAAATGAACAGGATTATTAAAAGTATATACATAAGTTGAAATAAAAGGGGATTTTTCCTGCATTGGATCCTCTCCATACCATAGTGATATTACTGGGTTCATATACCTCGCCCCATAATAATACAACCCTGTCTCTTGGTCAAGTTCCTTACCATTGAATTTATAAGGCATATCCTCTGAAGATGTATGCTCATCCACGAGCAGTTCACCATAAGGTAGGTAAGCATCATACTGGGTGATATTGGCGTGTTCATCTGTGATGTAAGACGTACTGCCTAAGTGGTCACTATGATAGAAGAAGGTCTCTTCCTTTGTGGTGTCGTTTGGAATGTAACCATAACCTGCCTGCGGGTCATCAGGGTTGCTCGGGTCGTTCCAGCTTACAGGCGGACCGGGGTTGGTATTCGGTGTGGTGTTGGGACGTGGAGTCTGAATCCAACCCTGTGGCACATCGTGGTTACCGAGTTCGGTGAGAACGGAATTATACCCTACACCAGTGTTCTCTGGATCACCATACGCACCCTTCATTGTAGGTACACCAGGAGCAATGCCCTGCTGTTTATAGTAAGCCTCCTTCTGCTTCTGTATCTGATTCATGCGTTCAGCATAGTCCTGCTGACCAGCGGTGACATAACTGCCGTTACGCCCATAGACATTATTGAACAGACCCGTTCCTATCCTTGAAGCAACTCGTTTGTCACCAAGGAAGTAATGCTTCGTGAATCTATTCTTGTTAACAGAGAGGATACTTGCAGGATAAAGCGTGAAGTTATCCGTCTCGTGGAATGTGATACCCTGTGGCGCACCATTGATATACACACCTTCCAATGTTCCATAGCTCTTCATAATACGTTCACCAGCAGCGTTGTAAGTATAACGACTCGTCTTGCCATTGTCAGAGAGTACCATCAGTCGGTTGTCCTCATCCAAGTACATCTCGCAGGTTGTTTTGGTTGAATCGTTCGTTACCAGTGTTGGTCATTTCATATTAATAGACATCGTAGTGGAATATTCATTGCGTAGTGTCCACTTTTTTTTATTTTCATCAAATCTATATTGTACTTCTGAAATAATTTTCTTTCTTATACTAGATTTGTCTGCGCAATACAGTCTGACAACTATATTCCCTTTTTTTATAAATAAAATAGGCCAACCGATAATGTAACATTTCTTGTTGGTGTATTTTTTATATTCAGAACCTTCAATTACATTCTTTCGTTGGTTTTTGAAAAGCCAACTTGGGAAATAATCCTTATTTATATATATTAAATGCCGAGGGACTCCCGACCTCTGCAAAGAGCCTATCGCTCTCTTAACGGCCTTAGCATAAATACTGTCAAAGTCTATAAGCTCTCCTTGCCTCACAGCATTCTCATACTTATAACATAAGTCCATCTGAGAGATTTTAATTTCCTTAAAAGCCTTATTATCTACATTAAAGAGTGATGTATATTGGTCTGTAAAGGCATACATTTCATCTTGTCTGCAAGAGAGCTGCCCTATCTTTATCAGCAATGTGTCCCTGCCCATCATTTGTAAAAGCGGATATCCGACATGATTCTTTCCTGTTATGGGCTTGCCGTTCTTAAGGTATAAATGATTCCAGCCCTTTATTCTTTGAACATTAAAACCATATGGATTATAATTATTGACGAGATAGAAGTCTTTTCTGTCAAATTTATCTTTCCACCTGTCAGGTACTGTTCTTAAGAAATTATAGTATGAGATTTCCAATGCTTTGTTTAAAGAAGCATTCTGTCCTTTTACATTTACGCTAGATATAATCAATACAATACAGAACTGAATAAAAACAATTTTCTTTTTCATTTCTTGAATGATTTCTATTGATCTGTAACGGAAACCTCCTTAAGACCTCTTCTTGTTACTTGACCAAAATTCTGATAAACATCTATTTGTATCTCAGATAGGATTCCTGTATGATTATAAATATATACATTCTTATCTCGCATGGAAATAACATAACGTGTAGAGGACGCTACATCTATATCCACTGCAGACGGTCCTGGAATCCAATAAGAATTTCCATTTGTTCCGCTAGGGTGTGTATGGATATATACCAAATCAGGATAATCTCCCGAACTAACACTGACAGTACTGTTTTTAGCAGGATCACCAACATCTCCTATCCTACAATAGACTGAGGTCTCTGGATCATTTCGAGTGAAGGATAAACCATATTCTCTATTATTGTTGTCAGATGTTCCTCCCATCCCATTATCACCAATCTTTGATACAACTTCATTTCGGACTCTGCGACTTCCATCTATTTCTACGAAGTTCTCTTTATTACTAATATCGTTTTCTTTTATTATACGATTCCTTATCTTATTGTCAAGCCCATTAATTTTGGCATTCCCATACGATTCAATATTCTCTTTGTTGGACATCTTTAACACATATAGTTTTTGATCATCTTTACCATCAGAACCTAAATATGTACCGTCCCCAGTAATATAATCTCCAGCAGCCTTTCCTGTCCGATCTATAAAGCGAATAGGATTACTTAGACAAATGTTATATGAGCATATTTGCAAGAACTTCTCCGCCAACGGATCTACCCCATACCATAAACTCGTGACAGGGTTCATGTACCTTGCGCCGTAATAGTATAGACCAGTTTCCTCATCGAACTGCTTGCCATTGAACTTATACGGTAGGTCCTCGCTACTACTATGCTCATCGACAAGTAGTTCACCATACGGTAAGTAAGCATCATACTGGGTGATGTTGGCGTGGTCATCAGTGATGTAGGACGTGCTGCCAAGGTGGTCTGAGTGATAGAAGAACGTCTCTTCACTGGTAGTATCATTTGCCACATAGCCATAGCCTGCGGGAACGTCCTCGGGGTTGGTGGGCGGATTCCACTGCACGGGCGGTCCTAGAGGCGTACCCGGCTGACTGAACTTCGGTGTCTGTGGCCAGCCTTTGGGTACGCTGTGGTCGCTGAGTTCGCCGATAATGGTGTTATAGCCTACCCCCGTGTTCTCTGGGTCGGCATAGTTGCCTTTCATCGTCGGAATACCCGGCGGCGTGCCAAGCTTCTTGTAATACTCCTCACGCTGCTTCTCTATCTGCATCATGCGAGCGGCATAGTCTTTCTGACCTGCCGTAACGTTGTTGCCGCTGATGCCATAGACATTGCTGAACTTGCATACTCCAAGTTTACTCTGAATATCGGCGTATCGTCCACGTGTTTTACGTTGAGGAATTTCACTCTGTGGATAGGAATCATAACACAGTGTCCAGATAGGTGGAATGGGGGAGAAATCAAATGGTAGTTTATCCATGTTTATTTTTATAGAATCTTCTAAGTTTCTTTTTCCATTTTTTCTCAGAGAAATATGATTCTGGTATGTTAGGTAGGAAAACGAGGTAATTGTTTATATAGTCTATAAGGCTATAGACAAGGAAAAGAATAGTACAAATTATAGCTACTATAAAATCTAAGAAATATTTTTTCATTTTTTACCTAAAATGAATAAGGTTCTTGTTTAGAAACCTTATTCTTTAAAACAATACTCTGTTAATAATCACATAATTGTTTGAAAATGAGCGAATTGATTAACAAAACATAACTAAATAAATTTGGCTAAGTGTTTGATTTTCAGTACTTTTATAATTTATTCAAGACTTTAAAAGTATGATGATTTCAGAACCACTTAGCCAATATGAGGAGATCCTCAAGGATGCAATCCGTACATCAATGAAAGAATCTGGTGCAAAGTTAGCAAAAACTTTCCAGACTCTGCTTATCGAGATACTGACTTTATATATGATTCTACCCAGAAAGATAAACTTCACACAGATGGCTCGCTACGGCAAGCATGACGAGCAGACCTATCGTCAGAATTTCAACCGCAAGAAGAAAGACTGCATCGATTGGCTTCTGTTGAACCTGTCTCTTGCAAGGCGTGTGTTGGACATGGATGGCTTACTTGCCATTGCCATAGACCCATGCTATATCAGCAAGGCCGGGAAGAAGACTCCTCATATCGGACGGTTCTGGTCGGGATGTGCAGGGGCGGTGAAGCACGGACTTGAAATCATGGGCGTCGGCTTGCTGGATGTTGCCAACAACAAGTGCATGATGCTGCGTGCCCATCAGACAATAGGGAACTCCGCGCTGAAGATGAGGAACAAGACACTCGTCGAATATTACATCAGTGTTATGAAGAGGTATTCAAAGAAACTGCTGAGTATCACCGATATAGTAGTGGCTGATGCATTCTTCTCCACATCCACGTTCGAGAAGGGCATGTCGGAACTTGGCTTCTATCTGGTCAGCCGCTTCCGTGACAACGCTTGTCATCTGGCGAATGCCCGGTGGAAAGTGCAAGTTGTTCTTCTCGACAAAACTCTCAATGACGGGTGAGGAAGTATTGAAGACATACCGCACTCGTTTCCAGATAGAGTTCTGCTATCGCGACAGCAAGCAGTTTACGGGACTTATGGATTGTCAGGCAAGACACAAGAGCCAGTTGGACTTTGCGTTCAACGCATCGTTCGCCTCACTGAATGCCGCCAAGGTCTTCATGAAAGACAATGGCATGGACAATTCCATGGCAAAAGTTAAGTCGTTGATGTTCAATGCGAACTATACGAAATTAATTTTCGATATATCCCGATGCCGACCGAACCGAACTTTAATTAGTAAGATTGTCAAAGAACTCATTGGTTGGCAGCCTAAGGCTGCGTAGCCATATACTCAAATTTTAACGAACTATTGTTAAAATAATTATTTATTTTCTCCTTCAGAGCCATTAACTGCTCCTGCCGTAGATTTTGATACAGACACGGCTCGTTGAGGTTTATTTAACCAATCTATTACTTTATTATAATTACGGTTCAAGAAACCCCTTGTCCTAGGAGAAAATTTCGCAAATACTTTATTAAAACTTGAGCTAAATTGTGCTGCATTTAGTTTATTGAAATTCTTCATAATAGAAGTTGCTTTTTTTCCAATAGTCCCCTTTGCCATCGTTCCTAATCCTCCTGTACCTTGAGTAGCTAATGTTGTAACAATAGATGTAGATGGATTATAATTGGGACTTCCATCCATATTATAAAATTGTACTTCGGCACCAGTTAAAGGATTTACAGAACCAGAACCTGCAAAATTTCCAAAGTCAAAAATCTGTGCTGTTAAGTAAATATCATTAACAGTTTCATAAACAACTTGACTAAAGAAGTTATCCGACTGTGCCCATCTTTCCATAAATGAAGGCTCATATTGCGAGAGATATTGATTATTATTAATGAGTGTGCTTCCATAAGGAGTTGTAAATTCACCTGGGATGAATTCACCTGTGTAACTATCTTTTATATCTCCTTCCAATGTCAAATCATAACTATAAGAGCCAT
Organism: Prevotella disiens; assembly: GCF_900454955.1. Lineage (NCBI taxonomy): Bacteria > Pseudomonadati > Bacteroidota > Bacteroidia > Bacteroidales > Prevotellaceae > Prevotella > Prevotella disiens. Next base: position 132,990 of record NZ_UGTL01000002.1, read on the forward strand.
TTGTTGCAAAAAGTCTTCCTGAGGGAAACAAATATTCCCAACCATCGCCATGAGTTTTATTCACATCTTCTTGGCTTCTTGCCATCGGATCATACATATATGTATGGTTATGACGAATCCAATCTTTTCCATTTGGATCTACAAATTTGATGGGATTACTTGTACTATACACATATCCACCAAGATTTGGATGTTTTTCCATTAGTGCATCTACCCCATACCAAATACTTGCAATAGGGTTCATATACCTCGCACCATAGTAGTATAGTCCCGTCTCTTGGTCGAGTTCCTTTCCATTAAACTTATACGGCATCTCTTCTGAGGATGTGTGCTCATCCACTAGCAATTCGCCATAGGGCAGGTAAGCATCAAACTGGGTGATGTTGGCGTCTTTGTCAGTGATGTAACTTGTGCTGCCGAGGTGGTCACTGTGATAGAAGAAGGTTTCCTCCTTCGTGGGGTCGTTTGGAATATAGCCATATCCAGCCTGCGGGTCATCAGGGTTGCTCGGGTCGTTCCAGCTTACAGGCGGACCGGGGTTGGTATTTGGTGTGGTGTTCGGCTTCGGAGTCTGTACCCAACCCTGTGGCACATCATGGTTGCCGAGTTCAGTGAGGACGGCATTATACCCTACACCAGTGTTCTCTGGATCACCATACGCACCCTTCTCTGTAGGTACACCAGGAGCAATGCCCTGCTGCTTATAGTATGACTCTTTCTGCTTCTGTATCTGATTCATGCGTTCAGCATAGTCCTGCTGACCAGCGGTTACATATGAGCCGTTACGCCCATAGACATTATTAAACAGACCTGTTCCTATCCTTGAGGCAACTCGTTTGTCACCAAGGAAGTAATGCTTTGTAAAGCGATTCTTATTAATGCTGATTATTGAGGCAGGATAAAGCGTGAAGTTGTCCGTCTCATGGAAAGTAATGCCCTGTGGTGCACCATTGATATACACACCTTCCATCGTACCGTAACTCTTCATGATGCGCTCACCAGCGGCGTTGTAAGTATAACGACTTATCTTACCGTTGTCAGAGAGAACCATCAGACGGTTGTCTTCATCCCAGTACATCTCACGAGTAGTGTTCGTAGAGTCGTTCGTTACCAGCGTAGGATTACCGTTGGCATCATACGTGTAATGATCGTGACCAATCTGCGTTGGAGCTGTCGGGTGGTTATTGTCCTCATACTTATAAGCAAAGTTATAAGACTTGGCAGTCGTCGTTGAGTCCACCTTTTGAACTTTTGTCAGTGGTTCACTCATCCGCCCGAACGACATCACCATATCATACGATGCACGCTTTGCCTTACCGCTTGCATGAATAAGGCGGTTCAGCTCGTCATACTCATACGTATACGAACTCCTTCCTCCTAACTTCGCCCTATTGAGTTTTGTAAGCGACGTTGGGTTGGCAGCATTCGTAATACCGAGGATATTATCCACAGCATCATAACGATACCTGTTTTCCATCACAGTCTGACCGTCCGCTGTAAGGTTCATCACCTGCAGACGTTCACGCTGCTTGTCGTAGGTATAGGTAGTCTCGGTACCGTTGCCGAGCTTCTGGTAAACGGTGTGCCCGTCCTTATCGTAGCCTATCCTTTCTACTATAACGCTCTGACGTCCCTGTTTATTGCTCGTAAGACGCTCAACCTGTCCGGCAGCGGTACTGTCCTTAAAAGTGTGTAAGCTATTCTTCTCTTTTATCCTTGTTATTTCCATTTTTCTTTATTTTCTCCCAACTTTTGAATTGGTATATTTTTCTTTTGTAAGCACTTTTAGTCTCCTCCATTGCTACGGACCCCAAGAGCAAGATGACCGCTTGTGCTGATGGCATAGATGTTCTCATGTTGATAGTCCTCTTATACTTTCTGTTGAGTCTTTCAATCCAATTTGTCGTGTATATACACCTTTGCACTTCTTTCGGGAAGTCCATATAGGTGAAGTATGCCATATTTCTTTCTGCCTTATATTTCTTAAGGGTTGGATACTTCTTTTCCCATCTGCCTACAAAAGTAAGAAAATGTTCGTATCCCCACAAGGAATCCCCACTGTTATCTTCCATACGGAAGACTTCTGAGAGTTCACTGGCGATGGAGGGTTTGTCCTTGTGGGCAACACTGTTGATAACCTGACGCTTGAGATGTGCCACACAGAACTGATGCGCAGCACAAGGGAAAGCGGCACAGACAGCGTTCTCTATGCCTGTTAGTGCATCAGAGATAACCAGGTCTATTTCCTTAACGCCTCTTTCTTTCAGAGTATCAAGTTCGTCCTTCCAGCATAGGGCGCCCTCGGTGGGATGATTCACCACGGAAAGCACCTCTCTGCTGCCGTCCTCAAGTACGCCCAATATCGTATAATAAGCTTCTTTTGACACTTGTCTGTCCCTACGAGTGGAGATGAAGGTTGCATCGATATAGACTGCCAGATAGTGAGAAGAAAGACCACGGCAAAGCCATTGCTCAACATCATCACGACAACTGTTTGCCAAATAGGAAACCTGTTGTTTGCTGTAGGAACGACCATAGACACACTCAGATATATCGCCTATCTGCTCTGTTGTGAGCCCCTTAGTATAAAGAAGATTGAACAGACGAGCGCGTTCCTCGCTCTCATTACGTATCAGGCCAAGAAGCACAGGATAAAAATTACCACTACGGCTACGGGGAATACGAAGAGAAAACTCAAAGCCATGACTATACCAGCGACGACTACGAAAGCCATTGCATTGTTCACCGGTGTTCTCATTGACGAATAATTCACGCTCGTGAAACATCAAGGAGTTCATAATTAAAGACTGAAGAGTAACAAAACCCTCACTACTGCTTGTGTAATTGGAAATAATTTCCGAAATTTGTAATTGTGTAAGTTCCATTTTTTATCTTATTTTATATCTAAATACAAAGATAATAGAAATATGGGCTTACACACTTTTATAGGACAGTATCGTTCAAAAATATTATTGTAGGAAACAATGGTGTAGGAAAATCCACACTGATGGAAGCTGTATCTCTTGCCTTAGGGTATGGTCTAAACAAGTTTGAGGTAACTCCACACATATTCAACATAGAAAGCATCCAAGAATATAAGGTAAATCATGTTTTGCCCGAAATATTGATAGAAGTGTATTTCACAGATGATAATCTTGGGGAATTGCCTGGAGGGAACAACTCTTTACATGAGCATAAGAGCGGCTTATACCTAAGAGTATGTTTTAATGAATCGTATTCAGAAATATACAATGAAAAGGTACGAATTTTATGTTAAATAACCAAAGATAAAACAATATAATTTATTGTATATCAAAATATTATAAATTATTCAGTAAACACTAATTATGAATTGTGAATTTTGAATTGAAAAAACTCCTCCGCTCGGCTTCGCCGAATCTTAGAATATCTGAAGAATATTTTTCAAGAACGAAAGGCTTATCGCAGAAAATATTCCCGTTTGCTGCGCAAACAATCTCAGAATATCACCTAACCCCACGCAACCTAATTTAGAATTTAGAATTTTGAATTACCCCGCGCAGCCCAATTTTGAATTTCTAACCTGTGCCGGTGTCTGCCCGCATCTTGACTTACAGAAAACCCGCATGTTCTGCACCGTAGAGAATTTTAGTTCGTCGGCAATCTCTTGTTCCGTGTGCGCCGTTTGGCGCAGCATATCCGTCAAACGTTTCATGCGATGCTTCGACTGCCACTCCAACGGCGTCTCTTTGAATACCTTGCGAAAGTGTCGGACAAACGAGGGGTAGCTCATGTTGAGTCTTGCTGCCATTTCTTTCACAGGGAGATAATCATCAGCCAACTTCATCACGTCATTGTAAAAACGCGCATTCGGATCGTAGATAGGAGCAATAAAGGGCAGCAAATCTTCTGGCCTGTAATAGGCTTGCAGCACCGCCGCTAACTCTTGTTGTTTCATGGCATGCACGTTACAGCACAGCAGCCCGTCGGTGATGTAGCCCGTCATTTGTCGCACAATGGCTTGTATCTCGGGTATCATAGACAACACCTTGCCCTGTTCTCCTACTTGTTCACCAAACCTTTGTAGCAAGTTAGAGTTCACGATGCGATGACAGAAATCCAGTCCGTCGCCCTGCACGTAGAGTCGCATGCATACCGTATCTTCCATGGCGGTGGCGTACGACTCATTTCCGAAAACGGCAGTTATCATCTCTCCGGCATTGACAACGGTTTCAACGTTCTTTTGATAGCATAACTTAATTTTCCCACTGATTACAAATATCATCACGGGTACGGGTAGAATGTCGCCCACACGATCACCACACATGCCGGTAATCAAAGCAAAACCCATGGCTTTAGAGCCAATATAGTTGGGACACTGGCGATGCTTGTTTAAATTGTAAAATTTCATGTGCTAAATGTTTGCAAATCTGTAGAATAAAAGAAAACAGACATTAGTTTTGCAAAGATAAGCAAATAATGGTTGTATAGAATGTAAATACATAAAATATTAACACTTACATTAAGTAATTAAATACTATTAACGTTTGTGGGGGGGGTAGATAGATATATTTATCGTTTTGATATTTTTTCGTGCATTTACTCCATTTGTAATGATTACTTTTGCATTGTTCAAAATACGAACTTTTTGCAACGATTTCGTTAAGCCAGACGAAGCATACAAATGAGTGAAGCGAAATTTGTACATGCTCGTGGCGAGAAATCGCACTTTGGAAAAGAACTATTAGGTGATGAATCGCTGTTGCCATTCCACCTTATTATATATAGTTCACAAATTATCGAAATTGAAACAGCCTTTGCGCTGATATGCAAAATAGAATGAAGGTAATGTAGGACGGAGAACCCCAAGTAAGACAGATACTTTGGATGAATGTTTGTCTATAACCATTTGTAAAAAAGAGAAGAATGTGCCAGCTATAGCTGGTAACAAAACATAGAACACTTATTTATTTATAAAAACAAAAAATTAAACATGGCAAAAAGAAATTATGTGAGTCCAGTTATCTTGCTTGTGCCCGGCGGGGGTCCAGGTGCAGGTCTGGGGGCGTTTAGCCAGTATGACCCTGACAAGCCTAAAACAAACAATGCAAAAGAAATGGAGTTTGACGACGAAGAGAACGACACAGGCTGGGAATAATAAACCCTATGTCGGCGATCGTAAGTAAACAGACGTATAGTAAATAAGAAAATGAAAAAAAATAACACAAACATGAAACATTTATTACCAGCAAGGTATCTGCTGACGATGCTCCTTGCGTGCTTCATGGCACTCGGGGTGCAGGCTCAAGAAGATACATCATTGAAGATTTATGTGTCTGCCAAGACGGGTAACGACTGGCGTAATGGCTCTTCGTGGAACAATGCATACAAAACCCTCACGCAAGCATTGAAAATAGCTGAGAGTAGTGCAAACACACAGGTCAAAATTTATTTGGCAGAGGGTGAGTATGACGTGAGTGATACGAAAGCGATTCAGTATAAAGATGGCAAAAAAAGAACCGCAGGCTTTTACACCTTGTCAAAAGAAGGACAGAAGCTGTGGCTCATGGGTGGATATCCCACGCCAGGCTCTCAAACGCTGCCTCAAGATACGTGTAACAGCAACCCTCAACGACATGTGACAAAATTCGTATCGAAGGATAAGATAACAACATCCGTATTCCGCACCAACAACCACAATCAGGGGTTGATTTTGCACGGCATCACGTTCGACTCTAAAAACTTTGTGGGTAGTCTCTCTGATGGTGCATTGATTACCTTTGACAACAATGGGTATGACAATCCATATTTTGAGATGATTGATTGTTCCATTAAATATTACAAGTCGTCATTCTGCGGAGCTATTTACTTCTTCGGTACGATGAAAAATCCCAAGATTAAGATAGAGCGTGTAGAGGTGTTACAAGGCGATCGCGTGGCTGCAACAGGTGGTGGCTTCTTGGTGTTCAACGAGCAAACTATATATAAGCCGACGAACATACAGATTGACATGAAATATGTTACGTTTCATGACATCAACCACTTGGGACCAGACCAGAAATATGCGGTGATTGGTGCGAGAAACTACCAACCATCCGATGGAAAAGACAATTCCTATGTCAATCTCGACCATGTGCAGGTGAACCGCAACCTTGGTGGTACGGCTGGACAGCAAATCACAACCATCTCTTTGCAAAGCTTCAAGAAAGTGAGTGTCACCAATTCTATCTTCCGCAATACCACATCAGGAATTGGTGGAGCTTTCAGAGTTCAGTCATGTCATGAGGTAGTGTTCAAGAATAACCAGTTCCACAAATGTACATCAGGTGACGCCGGTGGTGCTGTTTCTGTTCAGAGCGGAGGAAAAGCTGCCTACATCCCAACAGGAACTGGTCGCCGCACAATTACCTTCATCAACAATGAGTTCGAGGGCAATATTGCGACCAATGCTGGTGGTGCGCTTCAGATTCAAGATGAAGATGCATCAGCTCCGGTGGATGTAACAATAGACAACTGTAACTTCAAAGGCAATACATCGAAGAATCAAGGTGGTGCACTCTATATCGCAAACCAAGACGGCAATGTCAAGGTTACCAACACTGTGTTCTGTAACAACAGTGGTCTTAAATACGGTGGTGCCTTCCGTATAGCGAACAATGCAAAAAGCCTGTTGGTGGAAGGCTGTTATTTCGAGAACAACAGTTGCGATGCACAAGCCAATGCCTTGTCTATTGGTATACAGCAGGGCAAGTTCGACGTGAAAAACTGTATGTTCATCCACAACCAAACCACAAGTACCGTTGGTTCAGACAACGGTGGTGCTGTGAATGTGGAAAGTGGCTATGGTGATTTCACCAACTGTAAGTTTGTGGGCAACACAAGTACAAAACAAGGTGGTGCCGTATTCCTTGCTGGCTCTGCCTACAAGGTAACAAATGCTATCTTTAATTTTACCAACTGTCTGTTCGAAAGCAATAAAGCTAAAAACGGTGGTGCCATCGCACAGGTTGGCGCTAACTTCCCGGTATTTATCAACAATTGTATCTTCAAGCAAAACTCAGCCTCTGAATGGTCTGGCGGTGGTGCCATTTTTGTAAAAGGTTGCATTGGTACCGATGTGAAGAATAGTATTTTCAATGGCAACACTGCCAATGGTATGGGTGGTGCCATCTATAACTATAGCAATGCTTATCTGAAGTCAGCCAACAACCAATATTATGGCAACAAAGCAGTAGAGGGTGGTGCCATTCGTATCCTAGACGACGGAGGTGTCGATTGGTCAAGTGGCTTCTGGTCTACAAATGATGTATTCTATCAAAACCAAGCCACACTTGCGCTGAATGGCGGAAAGCAAGGTAAGAACAATGGTGTAGGAGGTGCTTTACACTTTTATATAGCACAACAAAGAAACTGCGAGATTGTCAATGCCAAGTTTGTGAATAACATCGCTGATGGTGATTATGGAGCAGACGGAAGCGGTGGTGCCATTTATGTTTATACACGTAGTGGAAAATTTGGACCTGGTGCAGAAGATGTCATCGACAAGTTGGATGGCTGTGTGTTCTATGGCAACCAAGGAATGAGTACCAGCAAAAAGCTGAGTGCTGCTGTTTGGGGTGCAGACATCGCTGTACCCAAAGGTACGAAGGGCTATAACCCCATCTCGATTTCCAACACGAAATTGCAATTGAATTTTAATTCCTATACTACCAATTTAAGGCTGAATGATAAGGGTGGCAATGCAGGTTACGCTACCGACCCTAAGGTTCCTACCGAGCCAAACGTAGCGACTGGACAGGGCTATACCTATCCCACCGATGCCGAGATAGGCGACAAAGGTCAAGGTGTGAAGGTAGACTGTAAGCCAATTGAACTTCGTCCAGAGGTTGACGTGCTGAAACCACATGCCGACATCATCACCAACGACAGTGACAAGCCAGGTGTGAGCAGTACATACGCATCCTACTGTGCCGGCAATACAGAATATTGGGCTAAGTTCCAGAGTATTGGTGGCGAAGGTCCGTTCACCTTTACCTACGATGTATGGAAACAGAAAGGACACAGCACCGAAAGGATTGTAGAAGGTGCCGTAGCGGAAACGCTAAAAGAAAGAGTTCCTATTGAAAAAGAAATTCCCAACTTGGAACCTGTTTACGATAAAGACGGAAATATCACCGGCTATGTACAGAACGGCACCAAGAAGGTAACGGTCGAGGAATTCCCAGACAATGTTACGATCAAGGGGGACAAACTCTTCCCTTCTAACAAGGTTGAAGAGGGGTATCTCTACACCATCATCGTGAAGAGCATGACTGATGGTGACAAGAATGAGTATATATACGATTGCGTGGGTGCCTATGACGAGACACGCCAGTACGCACAAAGCACCGGTGCACAGATATTCTTCAAGCAATGTGTTGTGGCTCCCGGCGATCTCGATTGGGACGATGACGGTATCAAGAACGAGGTGGAGTGTGCGGACATTGCCGAGCCCAACCTCACACCGCTGGTTGACAAAAACGGCTTGGGTGAAAGCAAGTGGATACGTTATAGAGATAATGTGAAGACTCAGCAACTCTTCGCTAATATAGTGAAGGATGAGAACTATCTCAATCCTAATCCTAAGCCTGGTAGGGTACTTACCTTGTTGCCTTCTGTGATTGGTGCACAAGCTGCAACGGGTGACGAGACTTATACCGTAGACCTCTCCGATAAGTTTGGATACGAAGCTGGTACGGGTAGAGTAGTTGTAACGGTTCAAAACTACTCATTGGATAGAGGTTACTTTAGAACAAATAGCGACAGAACTGTCACCACTTGGGAAATTGGAGGAACCATGCATCCGTATGTGCTGATGCAGAGCACACCAGTTTCACAGTTCCACCAGGACAACCAGTTTGGCATCAACGTTCTCACCAATGAGCATGCGTTGTCGCAGACCGAGTTGTACACCAAAATGGACGATGACCGCTACACCGTCTACGAGGATCAAGGCACCAAGAAAGTGCTGATAAATAACAAGGATGTGAATCTTACTAATATGGTAGCACTGTCGTACCTGAACACCGATCCCGGCAAGAAGTACTTTGCGTTTACACAGACTCCTGACAAAACAGGTATTGTGAACACCTTGGTAACCATCATGTTGCCTTGCGATGATGACATGGACGGTATTCCTAACTACTTTGACCTTGATAGCGACGAAGACGGCTGTCCTGATGCAATAGAGGGTGATGGCGACATCACTGAGGACATGGTTGAAGGCGGTGTCATCAAGGGTAAAGTAGATAAAAACGGTATTCCTGTGGCTGCCAATGGCGGACAGGGAGCTGGTTCTGCTTACGACCCAGAAGAGAATGCCTGCGGCAACAACTATTGGATTGGTGGCGTGGACAACGACTTCAATAACAAGAACAACTGGACCAACGATGTTCCTAAGGACGGGCAAAGCATCATCTTTGCCAATAACCAGAAAGACATCAAGGGTGAGAAGAAGGTGGCAGAGCGCGACCTGTACTTGCCTGCTGGTAAGTTTATCTCTGCAAACAAGTTGGTGAACAACGCTCCGAACGAGAAGTTTGAGAAAGGTGCCACTACCAAGACCGTTGGTCACCCAGCTGTGGTTGTTCCCGCTGACGGTGGTTTGACCGTGAAGAGCGTGGAGGGCTTCACCACAGACGGTGACAAGGACAAGCTTGTGATGAAGACATCAACCGACGGTAAGAAGGTGGGTACGTTCATCTTGAACAACACTGACCCATGCGCCTCTACCGTATATGCTACTATTGAATTCAAGCCATTGGGTACGTATGTAAAACGTCGTACTGCCGTGGATGACAAGGATCAGACTTCGCCAGACTACAACAAGACGGTATGGAATGAGTTTGACTGGCAGTTTATAGGATTGCCTGTTAAAACGACCAAGAAGCAGACACGCTCTAAGGATCTTTATATCCGTGCTTACAGTGAGAAACTGAATGACCCTAATCACTATTACCGCAAATGGACAGACGTTCCTAAGGGTAGCGAGATGAAGGCATTCGTAGGCTATGAGGTGGCTCCAATAACCGATACAGGTAAGGGTGTACAAAAGATTCAAGGACAACTGAACCTCTGCGAGCAAACTATTGAGCTGACACGTCAGGCAGCTGTCGTTACTGCTTCTACGGCAGAAGGCGATGATGCCAAGCGTTACGGATTGGGTTACAACATTGTGGGTAACTCGTTCATGGCTGGTGTGCCAATCAAGGACATCACGTTAGAATCTGGTAAAGATGGTGTGGACATGGACAACACGGTTTACATCTACACCACCGGTAGCTGGGAAGACTGGAAGAATGCTTATGGCAACTCAGTGAAAGCCAAGGGTGGCTACGAGGCAGTGCCTATTGGTGTGGCTGGAGAGAATGGTATGACCCAGACCCTTGCACCTATGCAGGGCTTCATGGTGAAATACAAGAATCCTACCTTTAGCACTACTCCGGGCAAACTCACCATTCCTTATCAAGGCCTTGTGAAAGAAGGTGGCGAACTTTGCGCCAAGCCTTTCTACATGGAGTCTGACTATTGCAATGGTGGTATCGCTGTGAAGCTGGACAACGAGCAAGTGTACGACAAGTTCACCATATTGCAGCGCCAAAACGCTACGACTGCTTACGACAACGGATTGGATGGCGAGAAACTCAATATGGGTGAGCCTTCGGTCTTCGGAACAACCACCGATGCCAAGAATGTGCAGGTGATGACCGTGCCGAGTGTCGTTGGAAGTGCTTTCAATGTGGAAGTTAGTAAGGGCAAAACCTACAACATGGAACTTACGGCTATGGATCTGGATTATCAGAACTTGAAGTTGGTAGACTTGAAGAACAAGACGGTTACTCCGTTTGTTGACGACAAGGCCAAGTACTTCTTCACTGGTGAGGTGGATGGCGTACAAGCAAACCGCTTCGTATTCGTGGACACTCCTGAGACGGATTTCGCCAAGATTATTGGTTCTATAGCCGGTATTGAGGGAATGACGACTACCCTGACCAAGGGTCAAGCTGAGGTTTACAACCTCTCCGGCGTCAAGATGGGCACCTTTAGCCTGCCGCTCGACGCAGAGAAGCTGAAGGGACGTGTTCCCGCAGGTGTTTACCTCATCAAGGCCACCGACGGAACCAACGTTCAGACCTCTAAGATTGTCATCGACTAAACTCGATTGAATAATCATCAATAACAATATTCCCGCAGGTTTTCGAGAAGAAGGCCTGCGGGTTTTTTAATTCAAAATTCACAATTACCTCAAATCCGCAACTTAACTTTTCAACGTCCTTCTTGCGTGTACACATCCTCTCATTACTGAATTTGCAGATAATTAGAACTGAAATCCCCCACTTCAGCCTACAACATCCCCTTACCCCACAATGCGACTTGAGGCAATACGCAGTATCATACCCATAAATTGTAGGCGTTATCCAAAATCTGTCTGGAACACATCCGCGTAAGCATTGTTACAAGTATAGATATTCAGCACATACTGCCTTGATGTCCTGATCCACTTTGCTGGTACAGAGACAAACCTGAAGACAAGCGCTTTTATGCGGCTTGTTGTATTGAGTCCGAACCTCTTTACATCAAGTCTTTGGATAATGGCCTTGTAGAAGTTACGGATAAGTGCTGTAAGAAGAAGGAACACGGTGTTCTCTGCCATGAAGGATTTGGGCAATCGGTCCCATCCGAAACCATTGTTCATATCATCGAAGATACGTTCCTTTCCCCCTCGAAGGTTATAGAACTCGACAATCTCTCTTACGGAAGATACATAGTCGTTAGTCAGGATACAACGGTATGTGTATTCTCCTTCCCAGAGATCCAATACACCATCCAACCGTTTCTGTCTTTGAATCACAAGTCGGTATGCTTTACCCTTCCACTTTTCAATAAGGATAGAGTTCAATTCGAACTCAATGCCATTGATTTCCTCAGTTTTCCAACCTCTGAGAGCAAAGATTTCATTGTAGAGCGAACTGCAGCGGTTTGCGCGGATATAGAAGGATTTGCAGTGTTCCTCTACTTCTTCTACGATTTCCTCGGAACATGATCCACAGTCAGCTCTGAAACGATTGATAGTAAGGCCGTTCTGTTCAAATCTCTCAAAGAACCTCTTCAGCGTGTCCTTCTGATGAAAACGAACATTTGTGTTGCCATCGCTATTCTCAATGCCAACGATTAAGTCGCCAATAACCGCCACGCCAGGGCGATAACCAGGGAACTTCTTGTATGTAGGCTTTGCATCATACTTCTCTGTCTCTATGAACTGATGGTCGAAATCAACATCATACATCTCGTCCTCTTTCAGTTGGCCAGATGCAAACATACAATTGAGCAGTAAAGTATTGAGAGTGTCAGCCGTGTTGAAATCGTAGGTCTTGCCCATATCTGATGTGTATGAAATGTTTTCTTGCGTCAGCTCCTTTATCGCTCTGAGGATAGTATCAGAGCTACAAGTTCGAAGTGTCGGATGAAGCGAGAGATGGCTCATCAAATGAGTAGTGACATCCTCAACACATGAGCCACCACAGAAGTAGATACTCATGAGTGAACGGATGATTTCGCTGTACTGATAACCGAATGATCTACACCTTAGACCGAGGGTCGAGTCGATTACAGATGACAATGTGGAGTCAAATTGCTCCATGATTGAAAATATTCCTCCAAAAGGAGTGAGTTTATCGGATTTAATATGTATTTTTGCCATGCCATATCAGAGTTTTGCTTGCTTGTTTTGCAACACTAAGATAAGTGAATTCTTTGACATGGCAAAATCCTGGGCAACTTTTTGTTGCTCAGGTACTTAAAAAGTTTAAGTTATAATAGTGTTGCGGAATTAAGGAATTAACCTTATTTCCGCAAACAATTTCCTTGTTTGTCTCAAAACTTGTTTGCGTCTCATTTAACCCTACGAGAAAGGTCGATTTGTCATTTTTTGCTCAACTTACCACAAATAAGTTCTTTTTTTAGAGTACAAAATAGCTGCTTTCTGGCAAGTTATGATACTTTGTAGGGGCGTGATTTTTTCGCTTTGCTCAACAACTCGTATCACGTTCCTAATACACTAAAATTTGCGGAGAGGAACGTGATAAATCACGCCCCTACAAAGTATCATTGCTCGAAAGATTCTATTTCTCGCCACGAGCATGTTTAAATTTCGTTTCACTCATTTGCATGCTTCGTGTGGTTTAACGAAATCGTTCTTTTTCAAAGTGCGATTTCTCGCCACGAGCATGTTCAAATTTCGTTTCACTCATTTGTATGCTTCGTCTGGCTTAACGAAATCGTTGGTTTAATTTCTCATCCTTATTGAACTTATAGGCGTGCTTGGATTTATCACAAGTGTAAACCATATTTGCTTCCTTAAGTTCTTTTAAACCAATAGAAAAATTCCTCTGAAATAATGGTTGATATGCTTTTATTTTCAAAACCTATTGTTTTGAGCTCCAAAATAGCCTATTTTGAATGCCAAAACAATAGGTTTTAAAATTCACTTACCCCAGTTCGGGATAAGAAATAGTTCATAAACAAGTTGGTAGCCTCACAAATATTTTGTATCTTTATAGGTGAAAATCAATTAGTTACAAAAATGTTTGATATGACTGCCGATTACAAAGTTACAGAATTATTTTGTATAATAGACGAGTTTTGCAAACATTTTGATGCAGAAAATGCAGGAAATCTACTTGAAGACAATAGCGTAGTCAAGCGTAGACGTCGCCAAGCGTCGTTGTCCGACAGTGAAATCATGACCATTTTGTTGTATTTTCATTTTGGTACATTCCGCAATTTCAAGCATTACTATCTGTTCTTCGTCAAGGGTACGATGAAGTCTTATTTTCCGAAAGCCGTGTCGTACAACCGCTTTGTGGAGTTGGAAAGCCGCGTATTCTTCCAGCTCATGTTCTTCCTTAATCTGAGAGCTTTCGGAAGATGTACCGGCATAACATTCGTTGATTCCACGATGATACCCGTATGCCATAATCTCAGGAGATATGCCAATAAGGTATTCAAGGGAATTGCCACTGACGGAAAAGGAACAATGGGTTGGTGCCATGGCTTTAAGCTCCACCTTGCGTGCAATGACAGAGGCGAGATAATAGCCTTTGTCCTTACAGGCGCAAATGTCAGCGACAAGGATCCGAATGTGTTCAAGGTTCTCGCTAAACGACTGTACGGCAAGCTGTTCGCTGATAAAGGCTATATTTCGCAGAAGCTGTTTGACTTCCTCTTTGAGGATGGAATACAACTGATAACTGGGTTGCGCGTAAACATGAAAAACAAGCTGATGCCATTCTATGACAGAATGATGCTGCGCAAGAGATACATCATCGAAACAATCAACGATATGCTGAAGAATACGGCACAGATTGTACACTCACGCCATAGATCTGTAAGCAACTTTATCATGAACCTTATTTCAGCATTGGGAGCATATTGCTTCTTCGACAACAAGCCAAAGGCATTGCAGGGATACTGCATCGAAGACACCAAACAGCTGTCACTATTCTAAGGGCAAAACAATTTCTTTCAGCCTTCTGTTATTACCCACTCCTAATGGTATGGGGAGGAGGTGTATTCACGCTGCATTTATATCATATTAGACACTCAGTTATCCCGAAGTGGGGTAATTTATAATAGTGTTACGGAATTAAGGTTTATAAAATATTTTGCTATATTTGTGCTATAATCGAAACCTTAAACTGTAAATTTATGAAGAAATGTTATAAAAGTAGAGCTTTGCTTGTCAGAGAAGTAAAGTCTGATACGGGACGTGGCGCTGCCTTTACAACAGGCAAGAATACCGTTGTATGTGTTATTGCCTGTCTGCTGTGGACAGGCTACACCATGGGTCGCAGTTTGCAGCCGCCGCATAAGACCAGTCTGAAAACCGCTGTTTGCTTAAAGAACAATTCGTTGAAGGAAGACAAAGAATGGAAATATACGCCGGAGATAGACATCTACGGAGAGGTGTTTAACTGTATCTGAGGTTCATATAACATGATGGTAGGAATCCTTAACGTCAAGAAGATAAAGGCGGAAGGAAACGCAGACTGATGAAGCGTGCAGCCAGCGTTTCCTTTTTATGTTAATGACCGATTTGGGTTTATGCATAAGAGTGCATGCCGCTGAGGAAATAGTTCACTCCGAAGTACGTCATCAGTACGCTGAGGAATGCCAACAGCATGTAGATGTGGATGTGGAGCGGCTTGCGCAGCCATTTCAGGTCGCTGTGGAGAGGGGCAGAGTAGATGAGCATCGTGATGAGAGCCCATGTCTCTTTGGAGTCCCAGCTCCAGTATCGCCCCCAGCTGACGTTTGCCCATACGGCTCCGATGAAGATGCCGATGGCAATGAGCGCCACGGCTGGATAGAGCAGAAACTGCGAGAGGGCGGCAAGGCGGCTTTCCTGTTCCATCTCCCTGCGGTAGTGGGCGGCGATGCCCTGTATGGCGATGAGTGCCATAAGACCGAAAAAGGCGTAGGAGAACATTATTACCATAACATGAACGGAGAGCAGAGGCGACTGCAGCACGGGCATGAGCTGTGTGACTTGCGGATTGCTGTCGGTTATCATTGCCACGAGCAGGGCGAACGACGATAGCAACGGTCCGAACTGCCTGATGGGCAGGAAGCGCTTCTGCATGAGGAGAGTGACGATGAGCGTTGCCCACGCCATGAACTGCATCGTTTCGTAGCCGTTTGACATAGGCAGATGGCTGGAGACGTACCAGCGCAGGGCGAGCAGCAGAGTGGTGTGGACGAGCATTACCCAGATGAGTGCGCTGCCGATGGTTGAGGCTACTTTGCGCTTCTTATTGTTGAGGCTGACCGTAGAGACTATGGCGAGCAGAAGCGAGATAGTGAGGTAGAGTATGACGGGAAAGTGATGTGCGTTTATCCTGTTGTAGAGGATTTCCGTTAGAATGCGGAACTTGGTGGGTACGACAGACTTTGCCCTTACGTGCTGGTAGCTGTATATCTTCTTTGCTATTTCTTCGGCACGGGTTTTGTCGCCAGTTATGATGCTTTCGGCAAGATAGTCCATCGACTTTTTGATGAACGTCAGTTCCTTTTCGTCGAGCGAAATGTTGCCGAGCGGCTCGCCGGGAGCAAACCATTGCATGTTGCCACGACGGTCGGTGTATGGGAACATCTTCAGCATCTCTCCGCCATAGAGCATGCGGATGATGTTGAACTTCTCGTCAGCGTCGCGCAGCTGCTTCTGCAGTTTTGTGTCGCCCTTCTTGTATGCTTCCTTCAGAGGGGCATCGAGCTTATAGTTGTTGTATGAGTCCCAAAAGTCAGAGAAAGAAGCCCATTTTCCGCTGATGCCGAGCAGCTCCTGCGCTTTTGAGTCTTTTACCTCTATCATCTTTACCGTTTCCCAATAAGGCACGTCGAATATCCATCCAGCAAAGACCTGAGTGGAGGAAAGCCCGTCCCAGGTGGACTTGCCACAAAGCTTGGTGACGAAGCTTGTGGCAACGGTGTTGAGTGGAGTTATCCTGCTGTTGTAGAGCACGCAGATTCTGCCCAGGTCGTCGGCGATGTTGCTGTCAATCTTTACCCTTTCCTGTGCGCTGGCAGAAGGAACGAGGGCTGGGGCGGTGAGGAGCAGAAGAGGCAGGAGTGCCTTTGAGCCTTGCTGCGAAAGGGCTTTGCGGTAGAGAGAACGTATTCTTGTACGCTTGCTGAACATGGCGGCGATGAGCGAAATGAAGAGCATGGCGTAACCGCAGTATGTTATGGCTATGCCCCAAGGGTCGTGATAGAGGATGAGCGTGGTGCCCTGCATGTCGCTGTCGTAACCCGACTGTATGAAGCGGTAGTCTTGGTAGCTACCGATGTTGTTCATCGACACCTTGATGTCGTGACTGTCGGCAGAGAGAGTGGTAACGTAGTCCATCGGAGCGTCGGTGCCAGGATAAGTGACTACGCAGAAGTCTTTGAGCGCCACCTTGAAGCCGAGTTCCTCTGGTTCTCCCTCCGAGTTCTTCATCAGGTTTGTTGATTCGCCATGGCGCAGATGGATATTGCCGCTTTCGGACATGTTCCATGAGGCAAAGGCTCCAAGGAGAATCACCAGGAATGAGGCGTGGATGAGGAATACGATGGGGGTTCTGTGCAGTTTGCGGAGCACGATGTAGCATGTGGCTGCCACAGCAAGAACTGCCCACAGAAGTATGAACCACAGGGAACTGTAGATATTCTGGCGTACAAAGGGTGTGCCTTTGCTGCTTTCGATAATTGTTGTGGCAATGAGAACGAGGATTATCGCTGTCGCCACGATTAGAATCAGATTCTTTAGATGTTTCATTGGTGTGTGGTCAAAGAAAAGCCACACGCCACCTTATTGTATATAATGGGTAGTGTGCGGTTGGATTTATGAGCGTTTCACCGCCTGGGTGATGGTAAAGACGCTCATATTTGTATTAAAGTGTTTGTTAAATCGACTCAACGAAGAATATGATGTTGTCACGGTCGGTCTTTGAGAGGTTGCGGAACTTCTCGATGGTGTAGCGAGCATCACTCTTGGCGTTGCCGTGCCACATAATAGCCTCTATGGTGTTGCGTGCACGGCAGTCGTGGAGACGGTCTTCGGCACCGGTACAGAGTTTAGACAGTCCGCGACCCCAGAGAGGAGTGGTGCGGCACCAGCCAGTGCGGATGTTGTTCTCCATGAAGAGACGGTGCTGCACGAAGTCGGTGTATGGCCATATCTTCTGGTGAGGATAGCGTGGCATGTCGTCGTTTTTGAAGATGCCGTTAGGGTCCTGGATGTTGTCGTTGGCGGTGGTCCATGACGGACGGTGGCAGTTGGCGCATCCGATTTCCTTGAAGAGCTTCATGCCCTGCTTGAAGCGGTCGGTACCCGTGTTGCGGGCTGCAGGGACGGCAAGTCCGCGGTGCCATATCATGAAGTTCTTGTACTGTTGGTTTGACATTTCCGCATCGAGATCCTTGGCCATCAGGTAGTTGTAGATGTTCTGCTTCACGTCGTCTGTGTGCCACGTAGGATGAGCGTTGTTCGGGTCAATCTGCTTGATGTATTCCGGAAAGCCAGCCTGAACGTCAGGGTCTTCCATAGACGACTTGGCATAGATGGTACCGTCGAGGCTCAAGTAGTGGTAGCGGCGGTCGGGACGGGTCACGTTCGTGATGTTCCAGATGGCGTTTGCTCCGGGGCCGTCGAGGATAGGTCCGCGGCTTATGGCGTAGGTGTAGCGACGGACATACTGCTTCTTGTCGCCGGCTTTGTTCACGTAGTAGCTGACCCACTTGTTGTCAGCCTGGCTCCAGTAGGCAGGGTTTAGGGCGTTGGTCTTGCCTACGGAGTTGAAGTATTCGCTCTGTCGCTTCCATTCTGCTGTGATGGAGTCGTCGGGGATGGCATCGGTAAGTCCGGTGCCGTAGATTCCGATGGTAGATTCCAGGCGTACGCCGATTTCACTTGCCACCTGGTCGGCAGGGATAACCACATACTGTCCGTTGCGTTTCACCGTCACGGGAGAGTAGTATGCGTCGGCTGGGATGGTAACTTCAGGATAGATGAGCGAGTAGGTCTCGCCATCGGGGAACTTGTTGCCCCATTCGTCTGTATAGTTCTTCCATTCAATATTGATCTTGCTCTCGTCAATCTGAGGCTTGAACGGCTTTACAGCCTTGGTCTGCGGCATTCCGGCTACGGAATAGATATAGGCATTGGTCTTCTTGTCGTAGACTACGAGCAGGTAGCCGTTGCCGTCCTGATCGGCACGATAGGCTGTTTGACGCTTACCGTGGCCATAGTTGGGATGGCAGTAGAGGCAGCCGCGGCGCACGTAGACAGGACCGAGTCCAGCGAAGGCGTCGTTGGACGTGTTGTAGTCTTTCTCGAAGAGCGACTCGCCAATCTGGAAGTTCAGCGACAGACCAGCGTCCTCAACAGCCTGGGTAGCCTGGCGGTAGGCGTAGGCAGACTGGATGCTTGTCGTGCCGAGTTTTCCTCCGGCATAGTACCAATCGCTGGCTTTACCGTAGATGGCTTCCGGCAGATTGGTGTCGAGCTTGTCGTCATCGGTGCAGGCTGTTAATGCCAATACCGAGAACAACGCAGGAACTAAATAGATCTGTTTCATAATGTTGTTTATTGTTAGACGTGAAATGTTGGTGGCTGTTTTGGAGCAGACCACCAACGGTTATTAAAATTTTTAATGTTCTTTCGGATGTTTATCCTATGGACTTGTTAGTCGAGCAGATTGTTGAGGACGTTCAGAGACTTCTCCAGTCCGTCGAGAGCTTCCATTGCATCTCTTGCACTCTGGTCTGTGTAGTAGAGAACGAATGGCTTCTTCATGTTGCTGATCTTGGATAGAGCATTCTCAAGGTTAGTCATGACGTTCTGTGCGGCAGCCTTGGTCTTGTCGTTTTTCAGACAGACGCCGATGAGAGACTTTGCCTCAGGGGTTGTTCCGTCGACTGTACAGCCGCCATAGAGAGCGTGCTTGCAAGACATGATGTTGTCGTAGAAGTCCTGGATAGAGTTATAGGCATGAGGAGACTCGATGTAGTTGACGTCCGCACCTGTGGCAGGAGCACCAATCTTAGAGTCGCGTACCTCACCGATGATGTCGTTTGCACCGGCAATTATTTCCTTGGATGCAAGTACAACGGTAGAGTAGGTAGAACCGGCATTGCCTGCGTTCTTGAAGTTCTCGCCATAGTTGATGGAAGATGCGAATTCAACTTTGTCGAGGAGAGCCTGCTCGTCGGCAGAAACCTTGCCGCCCCATGCGGAAACGAGCTTCAAGGAGCTGAGGTAGAGATCCTGTGCTGCAGCTTTGGCAAAGTAGATTTCGTTGTGTGTCATGTCAGCGAAGTGACGTGGCTGTCCGTTGCGGAAGATAAGATATTCTACAGCGTGAAAGCCTGTGAGGTTCTGTCCTGTAGCGATAGCTTCGTCGATGATATTAGTCTCATCCTCATATCCTTCCTCTCCGAGCATAGCATCCTTATACTTGTTCATGTATTTGTCAAACTGAGTGCGGTCGAATGGCCATGTGTCTGTGTGAGGGTCGATAGCATAGTCGCCGGCAGCTCCGAAGAGGAAAGCCTCGGAGAACTCCCACCATTTTCGTGACCGCTTCCATGTCTCGCAAGCCTTTGCAACGCCGGCATCGTCAGACATGGCGTTGAGGTCGGCAACGAGTTGCTTGTTATAGTCGGCAAGGTTACGGTATGTTGCAACAATCGTGTTGTCAACATAGCCTGCGTTGACTTTCTTCAGCTCGTTGGAGTTGATTGTTACTTCCTGTTCGTCGTTGTCATCATCGCTGCAGCTTGTTAAGCCCATTGTGAAAGCCAATGCAGCTGCAAACATCATTGAATACTTAAAAAAATTGTTCATTTTCTTGATTTTTACTTTATTATTAAATTTTCTTTTTTATGTGAGTAATGGTAAAACTGAGAGTAAACCATTTATTTTGTTTTTAATATCATCGCCATTTTAGTAATGTCATTGTCGTTTTCAAAGTCAACTTGCTCAGTACTCTCCCGTAAGTACTGCAGTACTCTTGCGTAAGTACTGGAGTAATCTCCCTAAGAGTACTGAAGTAATTGACATAGATACATTACACAAATACTGGACTGTACAGAATAAAATGGGCGTTTTAATGTCTTTTCCAAATCAGAAACTTAAATTAATATTATATTCCAAACTTTAAATTATTTCAGGAACCATCCAGCATAGGTTATTCCCAATGAAACGCTTGGCTCGTTGTTGTAGCCGTGGCTGAGGAAGCGGTTGCTGTATTCTCCCTTGATTGTAATCTGCTTGATAGGAGAGTAGTTTACGCCGACCGCCATTCTCTTAACACGGTCGTATTTGTAAGCCACTTTCTGTTTACCGGCGGCATAGGTGTTGTAGTCCTCATAGCGCCCGAAGATATAAAGCTTCTGTTTGTCGCTCAGGCTGCCAATCTGCGAGAAGATGTTGTAGCCAGCCTCAAGGCCTACAGAGTAGGCGTTGCTTGCGATAGGAGAGTGCTTTGAAGGCGAACCGTCCTGTTGGGTGTGCTTGGGGTAAGCGTTCATGAAGGTGGTCATCTTGGCAGCATTGCCGAGATGAGAATAGGTAACATTACCACGTACTATCCAGTTCCAGCGCTTCATCTCCAGTCCTAAACTTCCGATTGCCAAGGCTCCGTGTACCTTATCATAAGATGCACTTGCCTTTCGCTCCGTGTTCTTGAAAGTATAGCCGTAGTATCCGCTCAGACTGAGACGGACACCAGGGATGGAATAGTTGTCGATGCGTGCTGCACCAGCATATACATTTCCCAACTTATACTCGTATGGGCTTGTTGCGCCATAATGCACGTAGCAGTTGTGCCCAAAGCGCTCGGCATCAAGACCGGAAGTGAAGATAGCCTCGTAGCGCCAGTCGCTGATGCGTCCCCAAAGAGAGATACCGACCTGGTGCCATGTGTTTGGCAACATCTTTGCTTCACCCTCAGAACGGTAGACGGAGAAGAAGTCGTTAGGCATGTGGTAGGCGTTTATTTCTCCGACAGGGATGATAATCTCACCAGCCTTGATGTTGAACTTACCTCCCCAGAAAGCCTTGTTAATCCAAAACTGCTCCAGGGCAACCTCGCCGCCGCGCTCTGTCTCAGCCTCGTATTCGCCACTCTCGTCAGCATCAATCTCTACGGCATTCTCTGTGCCGCCATGCTCAAACTCAATCTCCATACCCATGGTCCATCCATGGCCGAAGTTATAGCCGAGGTTGAGAGTGACGTGTGGCAGGTCGAAGCGTCCGTGGCTGTCGTCATTCTTGTAGGTAGCAGGATTACGGTAGCGGTTGAAGTGCTGGCTGTAGAAGTTGCGCGAAGTAACAGCCTCGCCATATCCGCCGATAGATAAACGTGAAAGGGCGTTGGCAAGTTTCTTCACTTTGCCATCGTCGTCCTTGCTTTCGCTTTTTACGGTAGACTCTGTTCCTTTGTTTGTGGTTGCATTCTCTTCTGCTAAGGCGGAAGAGTAAAGTCCGCAGAACAAAAGTCCTAGTAGAAGTAAATTCTTGTTCATTATTATATTATATGTTTTATATTATCATGTAAGAATGGTATCCTTAACTTTTGGAAACAAAAACATAAAGATTCATACGATGTGACAATACCTAAATATTATGAAATCTTAAGTAAGAAAATACGAAGATTTTACCCAGATGTGATGAGGGGAAAATGCTGTTTTAGCTTTTCGGGTTGTCAAACTACCTTGTTGTAGGTATTCCCGTTTACCTATTATTGGTTAAAATCTTCTTATTCCGAAATCTTGTTTCTGTAAAAAATTTCTGTTTGGAAAACATTTACCCTCAAATCCGCAACTAAGCCCTTGAACGTCCTTATTGCGTTTACACGT
This sequence comes from Prevotella disiens, assembly GCF_900454955.1. Lineage (NCBI taxonomy): Bacteria > Pseudomonadati > Bacteroidota > Bacteroidia > Bacteroidales > Prevotellaceae > Prevotella > Prevotella disiens. The sequence continues at coordinate 155,406 of NZ_UGTL01000002.1, forward strand.
CCTCTCATTACTGAATTTGCTCTATGATTGAAAATAATCCCCCAAAAGGAGTGAGTTTCTCAGATTTAATTTGTATCTTTGCCACCTCATATCAGATTTTTGCTTGTTTGATTTTGCAACACTAAGATAAGTGAAAATTCTGACATAACAAAATCCCAAGCAACTTATTGTTGCTCAGATACTTAAAAAGTTTAATTTATAATAGTGTTGCGGAATTAAGAAAATAATTACATTATGCTTTATAACTACAACAAAGAGCAGGAATTCCATTCCCTATCAGACCGAGGTAAGCAGTACGTTACTCCGCGTATCAACATCACGGCTATAGAAACAGTGCATCTGATGGCTGGTTCAGATCCGAAAGCGACTATTGAGGACATTCATTACGGGGAGAACCTTACCGACGAGATAGACGACCAATAGGCATCCTCTTCCGTATAGACAAACGTATGTCAAATGTCTATACACTCATACAGGTTTTAATAACGAAACAAGAATATAAAAACAGAAACATCTTAAAAAAAATATGTCTATTAAAGTTTTTTCAATGGCTATCTTAGCCTCACTGCTGTCCGTGTCGTGCAGCCAGACAAGCACAGACTACGATTCCATGACAACCACCACTACATCTGCAAATGAATTGAAGACCTACGAAGTGGAGATTGAAGCACAGGCCAATGAGCCTGCCAACGAACCTAAAACAAGGGCCGCTATGCCATTCAAGGTTACGGAAGAGAATATCAAGGGCAAGACTGTTCTGTATCCGAAACTGAACATCACACAGAAGACTATGCCTTCGGTGGTGGTGCTCTACAATAAGAATAATGATGTCAAGGAAGTTGTCGAGGCAAACTGGAGCGTGATCAAGGAAGCTACAGGCATAAAGTTTAACCTGAACAAGCTGAACATTAAGAGCGACCTGGCTAACGGTGAATGGTACATTATGTCGCTGATGGGTGGTGAGAAGAACGATAACGGGTTGAAGGTGGATATGCCAACCGAAATCAACCAGATTGAGAAGGGTCAGACCTTTACTTCTCCTTGTCCTTTTGCAACCACATGGCGTCGCATTGTCAAGAACGGCAATAAGCTGAAACTCAGCAACGAAAGCAACAAGATGGTATTCAAGCCACAGGGTGTCTTCCTTGTCATGTCATTGGAAAGCCGTATGACCCTTCCTACAAAGATCAGCCGTGAGCTCACACTCGAAAGCAATGCCTTCTGTACGTCAGGTTCTTATAAGTTCAATGTCGGCAACAACGTTGGCGAGGATGCTGACTTAGCAGCTGATTATTGGGAACCAAACAACCAACTGGCTATCAGCGGTATGTCTGGCGTCTACGAGAAGTATAATGCAAAACATTATAGAAGCACCATCAAGCTCAACTATAATTCGGGCAAGGATGACGGTACGCTGCGTAACGGTCAGAGCGACCTCGACAGTTACATTTACTTCAACAGCTATAAAAAATCAACGGGTACTAACACACCAAACACCAGGACAAACCGTGGTTTCCTTCTCTGCCTGATGCCTGTCAACTACAAGAAGACAAGCGACCATGTCGGTATCGTCAATGAGACCCTCCTCTATGGAAAGGTTGATGTAACGGATCCAAAAAGAACGAACTTTACAAACAATACGGGAGTTTATGCCACTGAGCCAAACACATGGCGTCCGTATATGGGCAACAGATATCTCTTGGGCAGCTTCAGTAACGAGCTCAGCAAGGGGTCCAGCTATGACATGACGCTGAGGATCATCCGCCCTAACCTCCCTATCGAGCGTTTGTGGGCTTACAGGTACGGTAATAGGCTGCAGAAAAAAACAAGAACCGAGGCTGACAGGATTGCTCAGGGGCAGACTGTCGACAACAAAAACTATCCTCTTCTGAGCAGCAAACTCTACAGATTGCCAAAGTATACCGAGTTTACCCCTGTCTTCAACAATCCTAAGTTGCAGCTTGACAAAGGCGAGAAGTTAGGCAAACTAGACCCCTTCGATGCCGGAACAGGATATGGTAACTCATTTACCGTTGACAGTCATCGTTACTTCGTTGACCTGAATGGTGTTCAAAGAAAGTTCTCTAACTGGTACTGTGCTGAGAAAAACAGCAAGGTGATGTATGCTATCATGTATATGAAACCTGTGAAAGATATTGACCCTAACCCAACAAACAACTACAAGGTGGCTGTCAGGATGACCTTCCCAGGTCCTCAGGCTAAATTGGGTGTTGCAAAGGTAGAAACATATTATTTGGGTCCAAACTATAATCTGTCCTTCAATGTAGCAGGTTATTTTATCTGTCATCCTGACTTCTGGAAGAAGCTGGATCGTCAGGATATCATTTCACGTGAGTTCCAGTTGGGTTCCTATTGGCTTAGCAACGATAATACAATCCTGCTGCCAAATGAGCCAAAGTCAACCTACACTGATTTCAACCTTGATGGTATTGCACAGAATCTTCAAACCGGAACAGCAGGAGGGAAATATTTCCTCCCTTGGCTGAAAAGCCCGGCTTGGTAATAGCGGAAACTGATAACAACATACTAAAAAGAAGCGGCTCAATGAGTCGCTTTTTTTTGTGCCTTGAAAACACCCGCTCAGCCACACAAGAGCGATTATCGGCTGGCAGCGTCTGCTTAGGAATGCTTTCCCGAGTACACGCCTTGCCCAGGGGCAGACAACCTCAAACTGCTCACTAAAAGAATCTGTTTCCTGTCCTTAAAATGTAAAGAAAAAACAGATGTCAAAACCCCAGGGAGAGCATTGACGGCATTTGAATTCAGGCTGAATTGCATAGCAGAAGGGGGTGTGCCAAACTAGATGCCCCTCTCTTTTTTTAGTGCATACAACAACTTTCATAGGTCAGAGGGCGAAATTATAAAATTAAATCGCTATCTTTGCATAACCCATAGTTGCACTCGGCAAATTGAAAATACATTTTTTTGCCCTCGTTTGCAATAGCTTTGCAACAATAGCTTATGGATAGAACGATGAAGTGCTCTATAAAAAAGAAAAAATCAACCTGTCTTATCCTGAAATTTCTATACACATTTTCGGCGCATAAAATGAGTAAGAAATATGGTAAAAAATCGGAAACATTACAGTGATGAAGCTCGTTTAGGTTTGGTTCGTTCGTATTACGAATCAGGTTTGAGTAAGTCTAAGTTTGTTAAATTGCACAACATTTGCAATGTAACTCTCTTAAGTAGTTGGATAAAGCGTTACGCTTGTGAGAAAAAAGGCTTACCTTTGCCCTCTGAATCATTCGATATAGACATGGCAAATATAAGTAAAGAGGGTTATCGTAAAGAGTTGTCGGAATTGAAAAAGCAGTATGCAGAGTTAGAAAAAGCCTTGGAAATTTCTCGTTTAGAGACCAAAGCTCGTGATATGCTCATTGATAAGGCAGAAGAATACTTTAACATTTCAATCAGAAAAAAATGTGGGGTCAAGTAGCCACTTCACTGGTCAAGCAAGACAACCTCAGTGTTACGCTTGCTTGTAAGCTATTTGACCATCATCGTCAGTCTTTTTACCAGTTAAAGTCTGATATTGAAAAGGATATTGCCAACGAGCGTCGTGTACTTGAAAGTGTCTGCGAAATTAGGGCGGAAGACCCTGGTATCGGTGCTTATAAGCTTTGGCTCATGATGAGAAACATCTATGGTTATGAGGCAGTTATGGGTCGTGATCGTTTCTATGTCCTGCTTCGCAGACACAAGTTGATGCTTCCTCCCCCTAAGGTACGGCATACGACCAACTCCAATCATCGTTATCATAAATGGAAGAACCTTATAAAAGGCATTTCTCTAAACTCTGCCAACGAACTATGGGTAGCCGATATAACTTATATTTGGACGGCTCAAGGCGTTTGTTATCTACATCTTATAACTGATGCCTACTCCCATAAGATAATAGGTTGGGTATTAACCGATACCTTAAAAGCAGCCATGTCAATAGAAGCCCTCCAACAAGCCATCGACCAAGCAGTTCAAAGCACAGGTAATAGCTGCCTAAAGGGACTTATCCACCACTCCGACCGTGGCGTACAATACTGCTGCGATGCCTATGTTGAAGTCTTAAAATCGTATGGTATATCCATCTCTATGACAGAAGATTACAAGCCCACCGATAACGCCATAGCCGAACGAGTAAATGGTATTATCAAAGAAGAATACGTTTATCGTACCCACCAATTTGCAAACCAAGCACAAGCAAAAGAAGTTATCGGACGATACATACAATTCTATAATAACAAACGCCCCCACATGAGCATCGGCTACAAAACCCCTGCCATGGCGCATCAAGAGAAAGGACCACAACAAAAAAAGTGGAAAAAGAAAAAATATGATAAAAAACAAGAGACGAAAGAAAACAAAATTGTAACTTTACAGCGACAAACAACAAGTCAGGGGCAAAGCACATGCCAGCAACCCTGATAAGAAAGAAAAAAATTGCATGCCCCATTGAGGGGCATACAATTTTGACAAACAACAAGTAGGGGGTCAGCAAGTCCAGCTCTCATACTTTAAGTGCAACTTTAGGACTCTGTCTACTAATTTAGTATAGCAAAAAAGAAAGTGCATAGAAAGTTAGTTTATATAGCCTAAAAGTGTATAGAAAATTTAGGTAAAGTCAGTTGATATGCTTTTATTTTCAAAACCTATTGTTTTGAGCTCCAAAATAGCCTATTTTGAATGCCAAAACAATAGGTTTTAAAATTCACTTGTATTTGATATGAGCAAGAACATAAAAATAGGTTCATCAGGAATTATGTCGATACAAAAGAAATTAAACGAAAGACCGAGAGAAAAATTAAACTTTTCTACTCCAAAGTATGAATTCTTCAAATACGTTTTATAATTTTGCACTTGCTGGTTGACTCTGCGGTTACTTATTCATGCTTTTTCTTCTAACGACCGATTGACATTTTAACCCAAATCGGTCATTAGCCCGCAAAGGCTTTTTAAAGCGTTTAGATGTTATGCTTTTCTTCGTCTTTGCACCTTATTTTGGCTCTTTTCGTTTGTTTTTTCAGTTGTTTAGCCCGCTAAACGTCTTCAAAAACAACCAAAAATAGCTCAAAATAAGCTCGCAAATCTCGAAGAAGTCTAACGACCGATTTGGGTTTAAGGGGACAGAACATCAAAGCTGGAGTTAAAAAATATTAACTTTTAATCTTTTGTGTTTGAGTTATAATAATTTTGTTGTCTTCTTTATGTATTTAAGAAATAATATAAAGCGATGAGAAGTATTTTGTTTTTACTACTACAAGTTGTGAGTATTCAATTGACTGCGCAAGTCTTAAATGGAGTTGTTGTGAACGATAAGAACGAAGCAATACCTTTTGTAAATATTGCTGTTCTTTCTGTATCCGACTCAACCTTGCTTGGCGGTACAACTACGAATGAGACAGGTAAGTTTTCCATTGAGTGTAAATCAGTACCCTGTATATTAAGGTTTTCCTCAATAGGCTATACCACGCTTTATAAAAACTATACTGGTGAGCCTACTGCTACTATAAATTTGGTTGAGGATAGCAAGCTGTTGGGAGAAGTAGTTGTGAAAGGAAAACAAAGTATTTATAGAATGACAGCTGAAGGACTTAGTGCTACTATTCAAGGTAGTGCTTTGAACAAACTTCCTGAACTATCCGATGTACTCAATCAGTTGCCTTTTCTTAATGTCTCTAATGATGTGATAAGTGTGTTGGGCAAAGGCAGCCCTCTTATCTATCTTGATGGTAGAAAAATAACTGATAATACAGAACTGAAAGGATTGAAAGGAAACCAAATAAAGAATGTCGAGGTGATAATGAATCCAGGTAGTTGTTATGCTTCAAATGTAGGGGCTGTGATACGTATTACCACTATTCGTAACCAAGGTGATGGTTGGTCAGGCTTGTTTCAATGGTCGGGTATTCAAACACATAGATTTGCGCAAGAAAATTTTGCTAAGTTTAATTATCGTAAGAATGGTTTTGATGTTTTTGCTTCAACCTACTATCGTGAAAGTAGAAATGAAGGCGACCAAACAAATAAAATGTTACTTTCATATTTAGATAAAACCATAGCTGTAAATAGCACAGTTGCAATGAAGTCTACCGCTAAATATATTGTTCCTGTGGTAGGAATAAATTATGCATCGAATGACAATAGCTTGTATGCAGGAATGAAGTATTTCTATTCTCGAACCATTAAAATGCCTTATACTTCTAATGGAGAGCTTCGCTCTTCCGATTTAGAAGGTGACCATATAATGAATACATTTTATTTTCAGAATAATTATGGTGGGCAACATAATGTAACGGGATATTTTCTAAGAACTTTTAAAAACAAATGGCAGATAGAAGCAAATGTTTCGTATGCAGGTCTTAACCTCATAACCGACCTTAGTACAACGGAGATGGAACAAAATAGAACTGTAATTGTAGGAAGTCAAAACGATAGGAAGTCGAACGTGTATGCAGAAAATATAATGTTGTCTAAGCCATCTTCTATTGGTAAATTTACCTTTGGAGAAGAATACATATATAGTAATAGCAAACAAAAGTTTGACCTTACTGATGACGCACACGTTACAATACTTTCATCAAATAATAATCAAACAATACAAAACTCGATAGCTCTTTTTGGACAATACAGCAAACAATGGAAACATTGGAGTACGAATATGGGATTGCGTTATGAGTGGGTGAACTTCAATTATAAGTTGAATAACATCAAGCAAGCAGAGCAATCTAAAAAGTATAGCAGTTTATTGCCAACGCTTTCGCTCAGTTATTCTAAAGAGCAATTCGGAGCTACTCTATCTTTTCGTTCTACTATAATGCGTCCTTCATATAGCGTATTGCGTTCCAGCATATCTTACAACGACCGATATACTTATGAAAGAGGCGACCCCTCATTGCGTCCTTGCTATAAGTATGATTTAGGTTTGCTTCTACGTTGTAAAGATTTTGTGATGAGTGCAAACTATGTTTACTTGAAAGATGGTATTAGTTTTTATAAAGCATTGATAGACAATCAGCCCATTGCGTTGAGTACACATATTAATACAGATTATAGCTCTTTGCGAGTTCAAGCCACGTATAGCTCAACTTTTGGAATTTGGAAACCTACTGTTACATTGGGCGGATATGTTCAACATCTTAATTATAAAGGAATGAGTTATACAAAACCTTTATTAATTTACGCATTTAAAAATATGCTGTCGTTTTCTAAATCATTCTTTGCAACCTTTAATCTTGTAGGTAAATCTGCTGGTAATGATGAATTGGTTTATCGATATTCTAATTTAAATACCTCTGTTTCAGTTGTCAAAGATTTTCCTTGTGGTTTACAACTATCGTTTATAATAAGCGATATTTTTAATACATCACGTGAATATTGGGGTGCAAATTCTCCAGGGCTATCTTTTACAAAATGTTTGAAAGGTACTGCACAAGCGTTTTATGTTACTTTGCGTTATAGTTTTAATACTGCAAGTAATAAATACCGAGGTAAAGGTGCAGGTAATGACGAAATAAAACGATTGTGATATTTGGAATTATGTGCAAAAAACTATGGTTTTTAGTTGGAATTACGTGCAAAAAGGTAACTTCTTTAGTTGGAATTATGTGATTAGTGCGTAAAAAAGATGTTTGCAAAGGCTTTTTAAAGCGTTTAGATGTTATGCTTTTCTTCGTTTTTGCACCTTATTTAGGCTCTTTTCGTTTGTTTTTTTTAGTTGTTTAGCTCGCTAAACGTCTTCAAAAACAACCAAAAATAGCTCAAAATAAGGTCGCAAATCTCGAAGAAGTCTAACGACCGATTTGGGTTTAATTAGTCATGGTTACTTCTATGCGATTTTTCTGTTTGAGTAGTTCTTGAAGTGTGGTTTGTATGTCTTGCCGTGTCATGCTTTCAACGATAGACTTAAATTCGGTATCAACGTCTATGTTGTTAAAGAGGTCGCTGTACACGACATATTCCCAGTAGTTGTTCATACGCAGCACTTGGTTGTATATTTTCAGTTCGTAGGCTTTTACTTTATCGAGGTCTTCCTGTGAAGGTCCTTCGGCTGCCATTTTCTCGAGCTGTTGATAAACAATCGGTATCAATTCTGCGTATTTTTCGGGTGCGGTCTGGAAAGCTATTCGGAGCATCGCCTCGTCGTGCGGATGGTGCTGCATACTTCCTGCTGCCTGTACGCTGTATGTTCCGCCTTTTTCTTCGCGTACTTTCTCGGTATATACGATGCGCAGCAGCTGTCCGATGGCATCCATGATGAGTTCGTTCCGATTGTTGTACTTCATCTTTCCTTTGATAATGATGGTGGTGGTGGCTGATGGTGTTTTCTGTTCTTTCTTGAAGATGTGCAAGGTATCGCCGTCTATGAGGTTTGCACCATGTGTGCCTACTTTCTCTATTGCGCCTCCTGTCGGAAGTGTTGCCATGTATTGACAGAGTAAGGGTCTTAGTTTTTGAAGGTCTATGTTTCCTGTCAGTATGAGTTTGAAGTCTGCTGCATTGGCAAATCGCTCTTTGTATATTTGCATGATGCGGTCGTAGTTTACCTTTTTCAGCAATTTACTGTTCATGGATTCCAGACGTTGTGTGCCGTATGCTACTGCATGCAGGGTGTCGTTGTATGCAATCATCGGATTGGCGTGTGCATTTGTGAGAAATTCTTCTTGCTGTTCCATCATATTTTTGAATGCTTCGATGTCTTTTCGCGGCTGTGTAAAGTAGAGATAGACGAGTTCGAAAAGCGTTTTCATGTCTTTTATGTTCGAACTTCCTGTCATTCCTTCTGTTTCGTCGTCAATGAATGGACTGACGGTTGCCGTCTTTCCTGCGAGCATTTTTTCGAGTGTGAGGTCGTCGAACTGTCCTGCGCCTCCTATGGTTGCTCCTGAGATGAGGTAGGTGAGGTTGGGCATATCTTCGTCCTTGTACATGTTTTTTCCACCCATGCTGAACAGTTTGAGATTTACCTCGTCGGCTTCGAAGTCGGTTGGTCGCACATAGACACATAGTCCGTTGGAGAGAGTTATCTCTCTGTATCCATATTTGTATTCTTTTTCTGACAGAATTCTGCCCGGTGTGGGTAGTTTTTCTATGAGTTTGTCTGCAAGTTCTTTTTCAGCGTATGGCTCGTAGGTCTTTCTTTGTGCTTTTAGTATGAGCTTCTCGATGTTCTTTGCCGTTGGCATCTTGAATGTTTCTTTGTCGGGTCCAAAGAGAGTTACTACTTGATTCTTGTTGCTAATAATTTCTTTTGCCATTTGGTTGATGTCGTCAAGGGTGATGGTTTCATCAAGTTTCTTTACGATAGCAAGTTCTTTTTCGGGGTCAATGATAGGTGCTTCTTCGAGGAAGTTTTCTACGCATGCTTCCACGAAATCTCCGTTTCTGCGGTTTATCCGGTCGTTATAGCCGCTTTCGGCGTATGAAAGCATTTCTGCCTTGCCACGTTTGAGTTCGCTTTCCGTAAATCCGTTTGTTCTTGCCCGTTCTACTTCTCCTGTGAGGAGTTGTATTCCTTCGTTTACTTTGCCTTCCTTGAATACGCCCGAAAGTTCAAAAACGTCTTTTGTGGACGACATGAAGAAGTTGCCATCGCGTACAGATGCAGAGATAAGCGGCGCATCAGTTGCTCTTGTGAGTGCTTCGAGGCGATCGTTAATAATCATTCTTACGATACTTGTTTTGTAGTCGTCGGTGTAGGCTTGCAGCGTATTGCGCTGGTTTCTCGGCGTTACGTCTCGTTTCATATACAGCGTAAAGTTCACCGTGGGCTGTTCTTTGTCAGTTGCTGTGTAGAGTATCATCTTTTTGTTATCAGAAACGGGATAGTATATGCGTTCTGCCGGATTGATGGGTGCGGGGATAGAGCCGAACAGTTTTTTTATTTTGGCTTCCATGATGTCCTCGTCAATATCTCCTACGATGATGATAGCCTGCAAGTCAGGTCTGTACCATTTATGATAATAATCTCTTAGTGCCTGATAAGGGAAGTTTCTGACAATGTTCATATCGCCTATTGGCATGCAGTCGGCATATTTTGTTCCGGCATAGATTACAGGCATGGACTTTTCAGCCAGTCTTTGCATTGCCATTCCGATACGTCTTGAACGCCATTCTTCTTCGATAACGCCTCGTTCGCGGTCGATTTCTTTGTCGGAGAGCAGGAGATCATGACTCCAGTCGTGCAGAATGAGCAGGCAGGAGTCTATCACTCCTTCTCTGTTTATGGGAGCTGCCGATATGTTATATACTGTTTGTTCAACGCTGGTGTAGGCGTTGAGGTTTGTTCCGAATTTAATACCGACACTTTCGCACCATTTTACAATACCGGGCTTAATGGAATCGCCGGGGAAATTGCGAGTGCCGTTGAATGCCATGTGTTCAAGGAAGTGTGCAAGTCCACGCTGATGAGGCTCTTCCTGTATGGAACCAACTTTCTGTGCGATGTAAAAATCTGCTACTCCCTTTGTTTGGTGGTTGTGTCGGATGTAATAGGTCATTCCGTTCGACAGTATTCCTTTTCGGATGGTCTTGTCCATTTCTATCACTTTTTCCTGTGCGCTGACGTTGCAGGCTATGCAGGCTAAGATGATAATGATAAGTTTTCGCATAATTACTTTTTTTATATTATAAATATTTTTTTATTGTCTGGTTTTGCTGTGTCAAAAAAGCTCGCCAGTTTTTTCAAAAAAGCTGGCGAGCTTTTTTTAAGTTCGATATATAGTTTTTTTAATACACGATGACACGTTGTTCTTTTTCATTCTTTTCTGAGATAAGAGGGAACAGCGTTGGGCTCAAAATCGTCAGTGGAATTGTTGGTATCTACCCATTTCTTTCCTTCTTTTTTTCGGATGACAGATTTGTTGTATCGGTTTTCGTCAAAATCAACGTATCCGCAGTAGGTGAACCCCTTATCGAGTACAGGCGACACCAGATTCCATTCGTGAACGGTGGGGACTGCAAGGTTTACAGCATCAATAATCCATGCGTTCGGCATGAAATATTCGTATTCGTTCATTGGAACAACAATGTCGCCTTGCTTGAATATATAGCCGAATTTGTAGCGGTAATTTGTCATGTAGGTTTTCATATCAACCATCGGTCGTGCCAGAGCGTAGCTTTTTACGCCTCTTGTGTGCATGACAAATGTCCCTTCAAAGTTGGCATACCAGTTGATAAGATTAGGAATTTTGGGATTATCTTGATCGCCTTCGGGATGAGATGATTTGTCGTAGATCTCAAAATCAGCCTTGCTAAGGTCGAATGAATTAGGATTGATGGGGCGATGGTCAATGGCTGTGAGTGCTATAACCAATTCTTCGCCCGGTTTTACAGGATGTTCCTTTCCCGTTCCCGGTACAACGTATATCGTTACAATGGTCATTGCCTCGTTCATGATGTTGGGTTGATAGTCGTGTTTGTCATCGCTAGTGAAGAACGACTCGATGAAGGCTATCCCATCTGCATACATGATTGTGTCGCTGTTGTTACCGATTTTGATGTATTGGTCGTCCGTGTACATAAATCCGTCGGGCGTTGTCGTACCCGTGAAGAATATTTCCGAAATAAGAAAGCCCTCCTGTGCGGAATACACATTGAGCGCTATGTTGGTTTGGCTGCTTTCTTCGCTTGTGTTATTTTTCTTAATGATGACATTCTCACGCTTTGCTTTTACGTTAGCTTTTATTTCTTGTTTGTTAAGCATATAGGAGATGGCACCTTTTACCTTTATGTTGTAAGTGCCTTCTGGAATGAATGTTTCTGCAACGTATCCTTCCTCTATTGCTTTGAAATTGTCTATTGTGTATTGTTTCCCACTTTGGATATTTGTGAGTGTTGCCTCGCTTTGTGTAAGTGTGGCATTTTTTATGTTGAACGGCATGTTAAGGGTGAGCTTATGTCTGATAGGCATCATTTCATGGTCGACTTCATTGTATTCGTTGCACGATACCAATATTGTGCATAGTACAAGAATAGTTGTAGCAATCTTGAATAAATATTTCTTTGTTTTGTTTCTTTTCATTTTTTTTGTATTGTTATGTTAATAATAATCCCAAATTGGTCATTAACCCGGAAAGGCTTTTTAAAGCGTTTAGATGTTATGCTTTTCTTCGTCTTTGCACCTTATTTGGGATAATTTGTTATTATTCATTTTTTCTGATGATTATTGCGCTCAGAATACGATTCCTGCCGAACTGTTGATTTCTATCTGATGAATTGTCGGTGTATGACTATATTCGCTTCCGAAGTTTAAGAACAAGCCTACACCTTTCCACTTCTCAGGGGTATGGCAGATTTGAATTTGTGTGGCGAGTTGCCATAAATGTTCTGTTTTTGCAGTGTATGTCTCGTTCACCAGCTGTGTTATCTGCTTGTCCATGCAAGCATACGGCATAATGATTCTTTTTGAGTTGTTATGATAGTAGGCTGCATTTCCATTCCATTCAAAGAGCCAATGCGTATTGCTTCGCCACAGCCATTGTCCGCTTAGCTTTCCGTAGCTTTTCGTAAAAGCCATTTCTCGCTTCAAATCCACATATTCCGACTTTTCGTCTATAAATCCAAACCGTGCGTCAAGAGTAATGCAATGCTTTGTTCCCATGTTCAGACCTCCTCCGATATGAAGGTCTGTCTTTCGGTTTGAGAACATGGACAGGGTGATAAGTGATTTATATTCCGTACTCGACGAACTTCCTGCAATATGTTCGTTGCCTTTCCGATTCTCGTAGTTTACTCCCGAATATGCCGTCCAGTTCAAACGCCCCGAGTGCTTCCAACCAATCTGTGCGTTTGTCTGATAGACATTGAGCTGACTGATAGGAAGTGCATTGAGCTCGGTGAGTATGTTCTGATAAGGCATGTAGTTTTCTTCGATAGAGGCATAACATCCGCTTTCCTGCAAAGGAGTTAATTGAAAATCTACAATATATCCCGTTCCTTTATAGTAGGCAGAGCGTACAGCACCTGCAAAGCGTACATAGTCGGTACCGAGTCCTGTCATGTGAAATTCTGGAATCACTCCGAGTGGATTATAGAAATCAACATTATTGGTTTGTTTATAGGTGTGTCCTCCTATTCCTACGCCCAACCGATAGCGTTGCAAATCATAGGCAAGTCCTAAACGTAGCGTTATGTTGGTCGATATACCACGCGGTCTTGGATCAATCGTGCGATATTCGTGTTCTGCTTTGAAATCTAATTTGGCACCAAAAGTCCATTGATTCAGTTTCACTGCATAACCACCGTTGAAGGCATACTGCTCGTTTTCCATGTTTCCTCCAATGGTATCCGCCATTACATAGGGATAGAGAAGCTCGTAGTCGGAAGTTGAATTGAAGCGGATGTTACGTTTCTTTCCTATTTGGTAAGAAGCACCGCCCCATACTGTGTTGTGTTTATCTAATCGCAAATAAGATGCTACCCGAGCATTTACTAAGCTATGTCCGTTGCCTGTTTCCAGTTGGAAATGTCGGTTAGCATCTCTGTGTTCAAAGTTAATTCCCATCCGTGTGATGGAGGTATTGAAGGCATCTTGCATGAATGCGGGATTGTTTCTTGATTCTTTCAACACTTCGTTCCATTTGTTCTGATGTTCGGCTATTGCGGTAGTGTCCTTTGTTTGCGCAAAGGTTGGAGTTAGCAACAGCAGACACAGTAGCAAAACCGCCCATCTGCGCTTTGTCTTCCGTAAAGCCACATCTTTGGTAATGTCAGTCTTCTTTGTTTTGAATAGATAAGATTTATTCATTTTACATAAAGATTATTTCCGTATCAATCTTTACGGGATGTTCTACAATTTCAATATAGTTTTTCGATGTTCTGTAATATTTCACTTCTTCTTTTCCGTCAGGCATACGGCAGAGTAGGGTGCCTTCGGCATCAAGCATATAGGTGCCTCTAAGCAGCTCAATACTTACCGTGTTGCTTTTAAAATCTGATGTTGCATATTTGCGCCCATTTGATAAATTCTTCAGAATAACAGTTCCTTGAATTTTCAGCGGTGTGATGGTGTCTGGCACTTGAAGTGTAATGAACGCTTGTGTGTAATAATCGTCATTTTTCTGCTGGCAACTTCCTGCACCAAACAGAAATAGGATGACAATGAATATATATGATAATTGTTTCATTTTATTTTATCTTGTACGAGTGAAATAACAGCATCGTAAATTAAAGTTTTACATTCATTTCCAATCCGAAATATGGTGTAACATATCGGCGTATAACAAAGTTGTTTCGTTCGTAATCAGGATGTGCGTCCCACATCTTGTTTACAAATAGTGCCACCATGAGTTTGTCGTTGAATAGTTTCTTGGTAGCCTTGAAATTCAAATCCATACTGAAAGGAACAGTTTGTCGAAGAAACATTCCGTCGGTATAAGTTCTGACAAGATGCTGTAAATATAAGTCATGCGTGTCTGCTTCGGTAAATGGGTGAATATTTCCGTTCACGTCCATATATTTTAATGGGATGTTTTCTTTATACATGGATTGTTCAGCTGTTTGCCAAATACATTGTGCAGACAGCGAAAAACCCAATTTCAACTTTGGAATAGTGGTATCGAAAGTGAAATTTGTATTTACCATTTCTCTGATAAAGCCTTCGTCGTCCTTATAAATTCCTACTATTTCCATAGGTTCTCCACCTATCATCTTTGTTGGTTTATACATTATAGGGAGCGAATTGTGATATTCCGTAAGAAACCATGCACCGCTGACAGTAAGTCGTGTGTTGATAACAGGAAATCTGACAGTAGAGAGTATCCATTCCAATCCTCTTTTATATGTGCGACTTCCGTTTGATGAATGCTCATAATATCTCATCACATTCTTTATTTTATAAGGCAGCGTGTGAATATCGGGACGGTCGGAAAGCGCATCAGGATCTATTCCCGATGGGTCGTATTCTTTGTATTGATAAGGTGCATAAACACTCATTGAGCGAAATCCTGACTTCATATCTTCAACGAAATAGGTCATGGTGAGGCGGTTTCCTGCCCAGTCTATGTCTCCTTTCACCTCCCATTTTAGGTTGCGGGCTGCTTTTAAGTCTGGATTTGTTGGGTCGATAACGTAGGTTTGGAGATACATTCTTCTGTATTCCGGCTTTTCGTGATAATAGTTCAACTCGACAATATCCATATAAGCAGGCTCTGGGTAGAGTAGGTCGATGGTTGGAAACATGCTGTGCCAACCTATACCTCCCGTCAGGTTGATAGTCATTCTGTCTTTTCCAACCTTGAATGATGGAAAAGTCCAGCCTGCATTTATACGAGGGTCTATATTGACTTTTCTGTAGGTAGCGAAACGCTTGTCAATACCAGGCATTGTTTCTGCTCTTACTCCCGCTTCAATATCGAGCTTATTACTACCAATTCCCATACTTAACCGTTCTTCGGCATAAGCTGCTAACATTTGTGAAGCGGGTATGTCGGCATATCTGCGTGGGCGAAACGATGCACCTGTATAGACAGGGTGTAGTCGGTCGTAGATTTGTCCTTCTCCTAAATTACGATCCATCTGATAGTCTATACCTGTGAGCAATGTGTTTGAAAGCCCTTTTATGGGTGCGCTGAAAGTTGCGTTTGCTTTCAGAAAGAGACTTATGGGCTTGCCATCTACTGTATGTGTAGCAGTATATTTATAAGGAGTTATCAGTACGGCATCGCTTTCTCCTTCTGTCATCGTCATGGCTGCGGGAGTATCACCATCCAGTTGGACAAGTCGTGTGCGCTCCAGCAAATTCTTTTCGTAGGAGAATGATGCTGACAATTCTGCGCTCTTAAAGATAGAACGGTCGCTATTGCTGTTCATGTCGAATGCCCAGCTTGCAGCATAGCGATTATATTTGGACTTATATTTGTCTATTCCACCATGATTAAACTGTGGGTCTTTTTTGTCATTATCGAAAGAGCCGCCATAGTCAAGATTGAACGAACTGTTGAAGTTCAGAGGCTTTGTGTGCCATCGTTTGTTTAGACGTGCTGAAATAGTAATGCGCTGATAGGTTTCGAGCAGGTTTCTTGGCTCAGCTTTATTATTCAAATAGTCGGCACTCAGATTGAGCGAAAGCTTCTTTTCCTGCCATTCAAAGGCTTTGGAAAGATAAAATAGCTTGGTATCCATATCTGCCTTAAATCTTGCTGATATATCGTTTCCGCCTTTGCGACGTTTCACCTTCACCAAACCACTCGTTAAATCTCCATATTGCACAGACGGAATACCGCGTATGATTGTTACTTCTTGAATGTCATCGGTAGAGAGTGTGCGCATATCGACACCGGCATTTGCAAAATTTCTTTTACCCGATGTGCGGTCTATTGCTCCTGATAGATACTGCATATTACCATTTACGCTAACAGGTGCTCCGTCTATCACAAAGCGTGTACCTAATGATGTTGTGTTATATTGGTCGTTGCCTATCGGTACTTCTCTCAGATTTATGGTGTTGGGGACATTTAAGTGTGGGTCGTGTGCTCTACCACCTGGCAAAAGTTCCAATAAGTCTGCAAAACTTGATGGTTGCAAATGTTCCATAGCTTGCCTACTGATGGTGGAAGCACTCGAAAGTCCGTGTCCTTCCTGTGCAGTTACTACAACCTCTTGAAGGCTGTTTATGTTGGGTGAAAGATAATAAACACCTGCTTTCTTCGGTATAATTTGTAAAGGTTTATAACCGATATAGCTTATCTTTATGGTTTTATTGAAACCATCGGACAACACAAAACATCCATTCTGATCAGTAACAGCAATGATTTTCTTTGTTCCAACAACCATAACTGTTGCTCCGATTATAGGAGTTCGTGTTCCTTTTTCAAGTACCTTGCATTGCATTTGTGCCTGCATCTGAACGAAGAACAGGCATGCAAAAAATGTCATTATAATTCTTTCCACAACTCTTTTATGACGCCTTACATTTTAGTTTTAAGTCGGTGTTCATAATTATATATATATTCTTCTTTCACTTTCATTCTGAACACCTATTATAATTTTAAAAAGTTATCTTGAAAAGTTTCTTTCCATAGCTTTTCAAAAAAACATTAAGACTCCAAAGTTCATTGTTATCTTTCATGAACAGGTAAGCAATGGCACTTCGGAGTCGAAACAGTTTAATATTTTGAATTATTTGATAAGTATTTTCTTACCATTGTGGATATAAATACCCTTAGCAGATGGCTTTTCTATTCTACGTCCGTTGAGATCGTACCATGCGCCCTTATCTTCTTTCTGAATAGTCAGGTTCTCAATACCTGTCGGAACACCCTTGTATTCTTCCCACATAAAGAATTCCATAGAGCCTGTCGCCTGCTTTGGAATCCATCCGCGCGCCTTTACCGCTGCTGCTTGTTCTTCGGTAAGAACATTACCTTCGTCAGCATACAACTTGTTGTAAACACAGAACTCACGCTCTGTATCACCGCTTTCTTGTACCAATGAGGCAATTAGTTTGTCCATTGCTTTATCCTTGATTTGATTACCCCAACAGAAGAAAGCTTCCAATTTGGTGTTGTTGGTAACATCCAGTTCTGTAAGTTTGTTTCTGCTACATTCTAAGTGATTGAGTTTAGGATTCTTTGAAACATCAAGACTTTTTATACCATTGGCGTTTATCCACAATTCTTCAAGAAGTGGAAGCATTGTTACATCAATAGATTTTAAGTGAGGATTTTCACCAAGATTCAAATTTGTAATTAAAGGTTTGTTACTCAAATCAATAGAAGAAATCTTAGTACCCTGCAATGATATACTTGTGATTTTATCGGCTTTATCCATTTTTACATCACTAAGTTCTTTACAGTAACTTGCCCAAAGTACTTTTAGTTTTGGTGCTTGGTTAATATCAAGGCTTTGGATAGGATTTTCATTGATTCGCAGTTCATATAGCTCATCGGCTTTGTTCACGTCAATTTCAACCAATTTTTGATTTACGATAGATAAATAATCCACTTTGCCACGAATAGTTATTTCAGGAGAATTTATCTTCAGTATAATTTTCATGCTGCTTGACCATGTTACGGTAGCACCTTCAAATGAAATGTTTTTCCCCTCAGTAGGATCTTCATCCTGAACTTCGCCTTCTTCATCCAAGCCACCATAGATGAGAATATCCATTTTGATATTCTCACCTATGAGTTTGTCGGTCTTGATTTTTATAACTCCTTCTCCTATTTCTGCTCTTGCAGATGCAAAGAACATACTACAAATGATTAACAATAAGTAAAATTTTTTCATTCTTTTTTTTATTAAGTTATTTACTTCAATATCTTAAACCTGATTGACAATTAGACCCAATAAGAGTCTAATAGACCCAATAAGAGTCTAAGAAAAAATTGGTGCAAATATACAGACATCCCTTAATTTGCACAATACCTAAAATAAGGTAATTTGCACAATACCTAAAATAAGGTATTATGACCATCCATTGTAATTACCATCTTTGCTCATTTTGCAAATGAATATTAGAAAAAATCTACCAAAAGAGGGTGTGTCAAAATACTGCTTAGAACAAAACGCACTGTTATTTGTACAGTAAATGTCGGATGAGCCAAAAAAAATTGTTGTTTATAGGGTGGTTATTTCAATTGAGGTAGCCACCCTTTTTTGTTTTCCATACAAGGTGTTGCACTTTCGCTTCTTATGTCCACATATTCCACTTTGATGTGCCATAAGTCGGTGCTGATTTCTTTTTATTCGCAAAGGTAGTAAGGGGTTACGGCTTGCACAAGGTCTGTGCCTTTGGTTTGTACGGAAAATCTCCACACCTACATTTCATTTCAGGTAGTATTTTCCTACAAAACCTTGTGCTAGCTGCGTCCACTACCTTTTTATTGCTACAAAAAGGACGAGTTGTTGAGGGTTTTGCCCGAAAAATCAGCATACTCTGAACTTTGGGTGCATAAAAAAAAATGTTATTATGGAACAGCAGAAAGTAAATAAATAAATCTGTGGGTAGTGATGGATTCGAACCACCGAAGCAAGAAGCAGCAGATTTACAGTCTGCCCCATTTGGCCACTCTGGAAACTACCCTTTGGTGTTGTGGGCGTTGACGGATTCGAACCGCCGACCCTCTGCTTGTAAGGCAGATGCTCTAAACCAACTGAGCTAAACGCCCTTACGTTTCGTAAGTGGGTGCAAAATTACAGATTTTTTTTTGACTGTCCAAATTTTTGTCTTGTTTTTTTCTTTCTTTTTTTCTTTTCTTTGCTTATTTTAGAGCTTAGGAAGTCCTTTTCTCATTGACTAATAAGCGATTCCGTAATTTTTAATTTCTCTTCTCAATGGTTATATTTTTTCTTTCCATTCAGTTATATTTTCTTTTTGCTTCGTTCAATATTCTTTTCTCGTGAGCTTAAAAAGCCTTTCTGTTCGCTAAAAGGAGTCTTTCTCATCAGTTTAAAAGTGTTTTTCTATCGAACGCATGAAGGGTGTGATGTCGCGGCGGTAGGGAACACCATGCCAATCGCGGGCTTCCATGGCGTAGGCAATGATTAATCGGCGTTTGGCGCGCGACATGGCAACGTAAAACTTGCGGGCATCTTCGTTGTATTCTTGTACTTTTTTGCACATTTTGCTTGGATAACGACCGTCGGCAGCATCGAAAACGATGACGTTATCGAACTCTAATCCTTTGGCTTTATGGACGGTGGTAACGTAGACACGCTCCGTTATGCTGCGACTTTTACAGAAATCGCTTTCTTTCATGGTGGTAATTTCTAACAGATAGGTTGAAATTTGCTCTGAAAGAACATTTTTCACGCTTTCAGACACGATTAAATCCATTTGCAGATAGCGCAAAACGTAATCGATTCTGTCAATTTCTTTGATAGTTCCTGCCAATTTTAGTTCTTCATAGGCTCGTTTTAGTTCCTTGACCACTGCTTTTTCATCGTCTTTGTGGAGTGTGTAATAATCGTTTTTTGCACTGATATACAAGTCTTTATAGGCATCACGAAATTTCCGAACAAAGGGAATTACTCTTTTATGTTGCAGGAATTCCGCTTGTTTGGCTTGCTTTTTGGCAGCTTTTTCGGCGCATAGGGCGACCAAACTGATGGTTGCTGCGACGTCGTCAATGGCTTTATGCGAATTTTCGCCCACGAGTTGGAAGCGTTCCAAAAGCGTTTCCAACTTGTAAGAGGGTAGGTTGGGTTGCAGCAAACGCATGATTTTAAGCGAGTCGAACACAGGGTTGGCATGGTTTTCCATGCTGTCTTGGGCGTGGCGCAAGAGGTTGTAGTGCAATATATTGCGGTCGTACATCACGTTATGCCCTAACAAAGTAGCATCGCCCACATAGTTCCAAAACAGCTGAAACGCCTCATTCGGTTGGAGAAGTTCGCCCTTTGCCAACTTTTCGTGATAGATAGGGTAGAGCGGATTTTCGTTTTCGCCCAACTTTTCCAATATGGGTCGGTTGGTTTCGATGTACAAATCGAGGGGTTCGCCCACAGGTTTTCCGTTGTGCAAGCGTATGGCAGCAATCTCAATGATGTCGTCTTCGTAAACGTCAAGCCCCGTTGTTTCGGTGTCGAACACCACCATATCGCCCGAGAAAGCCTTTAAAAATTCTGCCGTTTCATTTGAGTTTTCGTAGCAAAGCAAGTCGGTTGGCGACAAAGCACACTCTCTTAGTTTGTAGAGAAACCGCCTTGTGAGCGCTTTAGAGTCGAATACTTTCAAGTCGCGCATGATTTCCGTCCACGCCAAAAGGTTGTGTTCGTTGGCGAGTACCATGAGGTGTGCGAGCAAGAGTTTCATGTCTTTGGAGTTGAACATGTCGCTTCCCGAAATCTTCAGATGCTCCACTTGTTCGTTTTCCAATGCCTGGCTCACCTTGTCGGCATCGGCATTCGAGTTCACGATGATGGCTGTCGTTTCGTCTTTGTGGGTTGTTAAAAGTCGGTGGGTTACACTTGCCACATGCTGCGTTTGTGCTTCCATGTTTTCATCAGCTATAATTAGCAAGTCGCCCGCTGTTGCTTGAGTTTTGTTATCAGTTGTTGGCAGCAATTCACGGTCAATTTTTAATTGGTCGGCAGCATAGTCGTTGAACACGTCCAAGAGGTATTTTGGCGAGCGGTGGTTGCGCAAAAGGTGGTGAATGTTGCCCTTGCAGCGCACTTTCAGCAAACTAAGAATTTCAACTTTCGCCCCCATGAACGAGAAAATGGCTTGCTGTTCGTCGCCAAGATACATCACCATTGGGTTGTCTTTCGCCACAAGCAAGTCTACAATCGCCAATTGTAACGGATTTAAATCCTGCACTTCGTCCACTTGAACCCACGCATAATGGCGCACATCGGGATTGTTTCTATATATATTATAGGTGAAAATGAGCAAATCTTCAAAGTCCAACATGTTGTGTTCCGCCTTGTAACGATTGAAATTCTTGGCATAAAACATCTTCGAAATCAGCTTGTTGAGTTTCCTTTTCAGTGCATAATCAATGTTGCAAGCATTGGCTTCGTCGGCATAATTCTCCGCATTGTGATAGATTTCCAGCACCGTATTCCGCTTATAATCCATTTTTTGCACCTTACAAATATGCTTCAATGCCTCACGGTCGTCCTCGGTAAAACATTCAGGGTGAACGAAAACCTCCCACGGTTGTTGGTCTTCCATTTGTTGAAGGAAGTGGGCAAAATGTATAATTTCGTAGTATTCCCTCTGTTGGGCGTAATTATTCATCACCGCTTCCTCGCTCTGTTGTTTGTATTCGGCAATGATACTCACACATTCTTCTTCGTCAATAATCGATGTTTCAGCAGGAACAACCCCTTCATCGAACAAAAATTTTGCACAAAAATGGTGAACATTGCCCACTTGTAAAGCCGAAAAATCCTCTGCTACCACCGATTTTATTCTGCTGAGCATTTCCCTTGCCGCCCGATTGGTAAACGTCAGACACAACATATCCTCGTAAGCAATGCCTTGTAGGCGAGCCTGTTTCACACGTTCTGCCAAGATATGCGTCTTGCCACAGCCAGGAGATGCCAATACAAGGTGGTGTCCCGTTTGCGCATCGACCACTTTTTTCTGGCTATTGTCTAAAAGATTGTAGGAGTTTTCTGCCATTTGTGCTTCTTGTTTAAGTTTTCGATGAAAAACATGTTTGCCAACAAAGGTAATCATTTTCTCGTAAAAACACCAATGAATCTGTATGGTAAGATTAAACTTGTATTAATTACAAACTTTTCTTTGTTTTTAATTTGGTATTGTCAAAAAAAAGGTTTACATTTGCATATATAAATAATAACAAATGCGGCGAAAAGTCGCAATAACAAACAAAAATTAGAGTATTATGAATATTAATCAAGCAATGCAAGACGCTTTCAATGAGCAAATAGCAGCCGAATTTTGGTCATCACATCTTTATCTTAGTATGGGTCTTTACTTCCGCAAGGAAGGTTGGAACGGCTTTGCCAATTGGATGTTTAAGCAAGCTGAAGAAGAAAAGGAGCATGCTATGGACATGGCTAACTATGTAATCAATCGTGGTGGTGAGGTTACAATAGGAGAAATCAAGGCTGTTGAAACAAAATGGGACGGTCCAAAGGAAGTTTTTGAAGCTACTTTGAAGCACGAACAAGCTGTTACAGAAATGGTGAACAAGCTCGCTGACGTTGCTGACGAACAAAAAGACCGTGCATCTCAGAACTTCATCGCCAAATATATTGACGAACAAGTAGAAGAAGAAAAGAATTGCCACAATATTCTTTTACTCTTTAAGCAAATGCCACACCACACTATCGCTCATATTGATAGAAAGTTGGGCGAACGCGCATAAAGAAAAAAGGGAAGAGGTTCTAGTGATTCTATTTATACTAGTCAGGACTAGGTTCACTATCTTTTCCCTTAGCTAAACAAAAACAGCCTGTTTTGAAAGCCAAAACAGGCTGTTTTTGTTTTCAAAACCCCCTGTTTTCCATTTTTTTGTCCATCTAACAAAAAAAATAAAGCCAAAAAGCACTTTGAAACTGCGAAATATCTTGAAAAAACCACCATAATCAGTAAAATTTAATTTACACGTTCAATTTTTAATATTATTTAGTTGGTAGGGCGAGCGGATATTCTTTTTAATGTAGTACTTTTGCGTAAGAATAAAAAGAAGACAGATAAAAACAGAAGAAATATGGCAGAAGCTATTGACATTCGTGAACTGAATATAAGAATAGAACAAAAAAGTGCTTTCGTAACCAATCTTGTTACGGGCATGAACCAAGTCATTATCGGACAACAACACCTCATCGATTCGTTGCTCATCGGGCTACTTAGCGACGGTCATATCCTCCTTGAGGGTGTACCAGGATTGGCTAAAACATTGGCTATTAAGACCCTTTCGCAACTCATTGACGCACAATATAGTCGCATACAGTTTACTCCTGATTTGCTTCCTGCCGATGTTGTGGGAACACAAATCTATTCGCAGAAGGACGAAACTTTCCAAGTGAAGAAAGGTCCTGTATTCGCTAATTTTGTTTTGGCAGACGAAATCAACCGTGCACCAGCCAAAGTGCAGAGTGCTTTGCTCGAAGCCATGCAGGAACACCAAGTAACCATTGGCGAAAAAACGTTTGCTTTGCCAACGCCTTTCATGGTCATGGCTACGCAAAACCCTATCGAACAGGAAGGTACCTATATGTTGCCAGAAGCACAAGTAGACCGTTTCATGCTTAAAGTAGTCATCGATTACCCTACATTGGAAGAGGAAAAACGTGTCATTCGTGAAAATTTGCGTGAGCATTTGCCAACTGTTTTGCCTGTTACAACGGCGCAAGACATTTTAGAAGCCCGCAATGTGGTGCGTGAAGTTTACATCGATGAAAAGATAGAACAATACATTGCCGACATCGTTTTTGCTACTCGCTATCCAGAACGTTACGGCTTGCACAGTCTTGAACAAATGATAACCTTCGGCGGTAGCCCTCGTGCAAGTATCAATCTTGCCAAAGCTGCCCGTGCCTACGCCTTTATTAAGCGTCGTGGCTACGTTGTTCCCGAAGATATTCGTGCTGTGGCACACGATGTTTTGCGCCACCGCATCGGTTTGTCTTACGAGGCTGAAGCCAGCAATATGACCAGCGAAGCCATTGTAAGCGAGATAATTAACAAGGTGCAAGTACCTTAATAAACGATAGGAAGAACCCATGAACGCCACCGAATTGCTGAGTCGAGTAAGGAAAATAGAGATTAAGACCAAGCGTCTTAGTCAGAATATTTTTGCAGGGCAATACCATTCTGCCTTCAAGGGGCGTGGTATGGCGTTTTCCGAAGTGCGCGAATACCAATACGGCGACGATGTTCGCGATATAGAATGGAACGTAACGGCTCGTTTTCACCACCCCTTTGTCAAGGTGTTCGAGGAAGAACGAGAACTCACAGTGATGTTGCTCATCGACGTCAGTGGCTCGTTAGATTTCGGTACAACCCACCAAATGAAGCGCGATATGGCAACAGAAATTGCGGCAACGTTAGCCTTTTCAGCCATACAAAACAATGATAAAATAGGCGTTATCTTCTTTTCCGACCGAATTGAGCAATACATCGCACCCAAAAAGGGACGTAAACATATCTTGTACATCATTCGTGAAATGTTGGATTTCAAACCCGAAAGCAAGAAAACCGACTTAAACGCTGCCATAGAGTTCCTTACTCGTGTGGTGAAACACCCTTGCACAGCCTTTGTTTTAAGCGATTTCTATGTGCGTTCCGACTTCCAACAAGTCTTGCAAATAGCCAATCGCAAACACGATGTCATAGCCCTTCAAGTCTACGACCCACGTGCCAAAGAGTTGCCCGATGTAGGATTGATGAACGTTACCGATGCCGAAACGGGTCATGAAATGCTCATCGACACCAGTAGCAAGAAGCTCCGCACGGCTTATAAAGCCAATTGGTTGGAACGACAGCACACCTTACAAACGATTTTCACCAAGAGTAATGTCGATAATATCAGCATTGCTACCAACGAAGATTACGTTAAAAAACTCATGATATTATTTGCCCAACGAAGCTAATGAAGAAATATTTGTTTACCATATTGCTCCTTTTCAACGCTTTACTTGCCACGGCGCAAGTGGAAGTGAAGGCCGCTTTGGATTCAACGAAGATTTTAATAGGCGAACAAATCCATTGGTCGGTATTGGTTTCTGCACCCAAAGGCGCAAAAATAGAGTATGCTCAATTTGCCGATACCACTAACATTCCACATGGAATAGAGGTGTTGGAGCAACACATTGACACCCTTCAACAAGGCAACAACCCTACAATAGCTTTCCGCCGCACCCTTACAGCATGGGACACACGCAACTTTGAGTTGCCAGCCGTTACGGTAAAGGTAAACGGAAAAACCTATACCACCTCTAAACTCGCTTTCGATGTTAAGGAAGTAAAGGTGGATACCACCGCAAACGCTAAGGCTCGCCCCGAAGACGGTATACAAAAACCACCTTTCTTGTTAGACGAATGGTGGCCCTACTTCTGGTTAAGTGTCTTTGTTTTGCTGCTTTTAGGCGTGGCTTACACCATACATTTGCGCTTAAAAAGTCAAAAACCACTCGTCAAAGCACGCCAACCAGAGCGCAAACTCTTGCCACACGAAAAGGCAATGCAGGCTATTCAGATGGTGAAAGCAGAGCGCAACGAGGTAGCAGCCGACCAAAAGGCTTATTATACCGCCTTGACCGATATTCTTCGTGAATATTTGGAAGACCGTTTCGGTATCAATGCTATGGAAATGACCTCGGCAGAAATCGTGGAAACCTTGCGTAAAGAGGGCGATAGAGAGAAAATAGAAGAGTTGGAACGTGTCTTTGCTACTGCCGATTTGGTGAAATTTGCGAAATATTCAACCCAAGACAACGAGAAAGACTACTATCTTGGCAACGTCGTGGAGTTCATCGAAGAGACAAAAGCAGGCTATCAGCCACCGAAAGAAATAAAGGAAACCAAAGCAGAACAAGAAGATAAACGCAATCAACGTATGCGCCTTATCTTGCGTTGGTGCAAATATCTTGCCCTCGTGGCAGCCATAGCGTTGGGCGTAATTGCCGCTATGGGCATTTGGGAACTAATGAATTAAAAGGAGGAAGTGTAACAATGGAATTTGCCAACAAAGAATATTTATTGCTGCTTCTGCTCCTTATACCTTATATAATATGGTATTTTCTCTATCGCCGCCGCACAGAACCATCGTTGCGCATGAGCGATACGTTCACGTTCAAGTATGCTCCAAAGAGTTGGAAGATGCGTTTAATCCATCTTCCCATGCTCCTTCGTTGTTTGGTTTACGCTTTGGTCGTCATCGTTTTGGCACGTCCGCAAACCACAACGCCTATCGATAACGGACAAGTAGAGGGCATTAACATTATGTTGGCAGTCGATATTTCAGCCAGTATGCTGTCAGACGATGTAGACCCGAACCGCATTGAGGTGGCAAAAGACGTTGCAAAAGAGTTCATTGCCTCACGTCCGAACGACAATATTGGGCTAACTATCTTTGCAGGCGAGGCATTTACGCAATGCCCAATGACCACCGACCACGCCTCATTGCTCAACCTTTTGGCAGGAATACGTGCCGATTTGTCGGTCAATCATTTGATTCAAGACGGTACAGCCATCGGTATGGGATTGGCAAATGCCGTGGGACGATTGAAAGATGTGAAGGAAGGAAGCAAAGTAGTCATACTCTTGACCGACGGAAGCAACAATGTGGGCGATATTTCTCCCCTCACTGCCGCCTCAATTGCAAGGAAATTCGGTGTTCGTGTCTACACCATCGGACTCGGAACCGACGGCAAAGACATTCAAGGGCGACCTGTTGGCGAAATAGATTATAAGACATTACAAGACATTGCCATGCAAACTGACGGCGACTTTTATCGCGCTCAGAGCAGAGCAGAACTATCTCAGATATACAAAGACATTGATAAGTTGGAGAAAACAAAAATCAATGCCACCCAATACGGCAAACGTTACGAGGCTTTCATGCCTTTTGCCATTCTGGCTTTGCTCACTTTCGTGGCTGAAATCTTGTTGAGAACAACTGTATTTAAACGCATACCGTAGCGGAAAGACATTCCCAAACGGAAAGAAAAAATAAAAAAGCATGTTTAGATTTGCTAATCCCACCTACCTTTGGCTATTGCTGCTAATTCCAATATTAGCAGTAATCTACCATGTTTGGGTGTATCAATGCAAAAAACGCATGGCTCGTTTTGGCGACAAAACCCTCCTAAAGCAGCTCACCCCAGGTTATTCCAAGTGGCGTCCACTGCTTAAATTCTACATTATGGAGGTCATTCTCGCCTTGCTTATCATCGTTATTGCACGTCCACAGGTGGGAACAAAAATATCGAAAGACAAGCGTGAAGGCATTGAAGCCATGATAGCAATGGACATTAGCAACTCCATGTTGGCGCA
This sequence comes from Prevotella disiens, assembly GCF_900454955.1. NCBI lineage: Bacteria > Pseudomonadati > Bacteroidota > Bacteroidia > Bacteroidales > Prevotellaceae > Prevotella > Prevotella disiens. The sequence continues at coordinate 182,839 of NZ_UGTL01000002.1, forward strand.
AGACGTTGCTCCCACACGCTTAGACCGCAGCAAACGATTGGTGGAAGACCTCGTTAATCGCTTCACAAACGATAAAATTGGAATCGTAGTCTTTGCAGGTGATGCTTTCGTTCAGTTGCCTATCACGTCAGATTATATTTCTGCCAAAATGTTTTTAAACAATATTAGTCCAGAACTCATAGGCAGTCAAGGCACAGATATAGGCAAAGCCATTGAACTTTCGGAGCATAGTTTCTCGGAAAAAGCCAACTTTGGTAAGGCAATCATCATCATAACAGATGGTGAAAACCACGAAAAAGGAGCTGAAGAAATGGCACGTGAAGCCCAAAAACAAGGCATTCGAGTGTTCATTCTCGGCATTGGTTCGCCACAAGGCGCACCCATTCCAATGGGCAACGGTAGCTATTTACAAGACACAAGCGGTCAAATTGTCATGACACGCCTTAACGAAGACATGTGCCGAAAGATTGCTGAAGCGGGCAAAGGCATGTATATCCACGTTGATAATACCACCGCAGCAGAAACAATCTTGGACAACGAAATAGGAAAAATGCAGCGTGGCGAAATCGAAAGTGTATCGTATAGCGATTACGCAGAGCAGTTTCAAGCCATAGCTGTGTTGGCTCTCGTTCTTTTAATCGTCGAGGCGTTGCTCATGGAGCGTAAGAATCCGTGGTACAGTCGCTTCCATCTTTTTACAAAGAAACAATGATGAAACGAATTTACATATTGCTTTGTGTGGCTTTTATGGCACTTGCCGTATCAGCACAGACCGACCGCCAACTCATTCGTAGCGGTAACAAGGCGTTTGCTGCAAAGAAATTTGCCGATGCAGAGCTGTTTTATCGGAAAGCATTGGCAGCAAATGGGCAAAATGCCATAGCAGCTTACAATCTTGGGTGTGCTTCACAAGCACTCCATAAGGACTCTTTGGCGATAAAAAACTATCAGTTGGCAGCGCAAAATGAGAGCAATAAAATGCGTAAAGCCAGTGCTTTTCACAATTTAGGCACAGTCTATCAAGCTAAAAAAGACTATGGAAAAGCAGTCGAAGCCTACAAGAATGCGCTTAGAAACAATCCGCATCACGACAATGCTCGCTACAATTTGACACAATGTTTGCGCCAAATGAAAAATCAAAAGCAGCAACAACAGAATGATAACAAGCAGCAGAAAGACAATAAGAACGACAAAAACAAGCAAAAACAAGATAAAAAGAATCCTCAAAACAATAAAGATAAACGCAAAAAAGAGGACGATGGAATGAGTAAAGACAATGCCGAGCAATTACTCAATGCAGCCATGCAAGAGGAAAAAGCAACGCAAGAACGACTCAAAAAGTATATGCAACAGCCTCCAAGTAGGGTTATTGAGAAAAATTGGTAAGGAAAATATGAAAAGATACATTAACATACTTTTGGCAATGCTCTTGCCTTTGACCGCCTTAGCACAACATATTCGTGTTGCAGCACCTCGTCAAGTGGAAGTGGGAGAGCAATTCCAAATAGAATATATCGTCTATACTGACGATGTAGAAGGACTTAAATTAGCAAAAATGCCGCATGGTATTGAGTTAATGGCAGGCCCTTACTATTCATCACAGAAGAACATTCAGATGACAAATGGGCACATGAGCAGTTCGTCATCAGAATCTTTTACATACGTTTTTCTTGCTACAAAACGTGGAACATTTAACATTCCACCTGCTCGAATTACCGTAAAAGGACAAACATTGGCATCAACTCCTGTGCGCATTACAGCTACTGGCGTGGCGAATATCAATCGTGCTGCACAGTCAAATGGTGGCGGTAGACAAGATATTAGTATCTCTCGACCCGAAAGCAAGGTTATTGGTGGCAAAGATTTGTTCGTTCGGGTAACAGCAAACAAGCGAGTTGTACACGAACAAGAGCCAGTTTTGCTCACTTATAAGGTATATACCAACGTGAATTTGGTGCAAATGGCAGGCAAAATGCCTGATATAAAAGGTGCTCATGTGCAGGAAATTAGTTTGCCACAACAAAAAGTTTTCACCACCGAACGCCTCAACGGACGCACCTATCGAGTAACAAAATGGAGTCAATATGTGGTCTATCCGCAAGTTATAGGCAGACTTTCTGTGCCTTCAGTGAACTTTACGGGCATTATCAGACCCAATGCTGACGACTTCGACCCGTTTGCTTTCATGTCTGAAGGAGAGGATATTCAGAAAAAGATTACGGCACAAGGTTTGACTATCAAGGTTTTACCATTGCCCCAAAAGCCCGCTTCTTTCTCTGGAGGGGTAGGGCGAATGAACATCACTGCCCAACTTAACAAGACCGATGCAGTCGAGGGCGACCCAATCAACCTTCGAGTTGTTATCAGCGGAGTGGGCAATTTGAAACTCATGCGCAAGCCCGAAGTTAAATTTCCTGACGGCTTTGACGTTTACGACCCTAAGCTTTCCGATAAAACCCACCTCACTTCCAATGGCGTAGAGGGTAGCATGGTGTACGACTTTTTGGCGGTTCCACGCAAAGAAGGCAACTATACCATACCACCAGTAACGTTTGTTTACTTCGACACAGCGACCAATTCTTACAAAACTTTGACCACTTCGCCTTTCAAAATCAAGGTGGCAAAGGGCGACGGAACGAATCAAAATGCTGAGGCTTTCGATGCGGTTGCCAATCAAGATATTAAGGGTTTGAAGACTGCGAAAGATATTTTAGCCGCTGATACCAATTTCTATGGTTCTGTAGGCTATTGGTTCTGCATCGTATTGTTTATTGGTTTGTTCGTCATTGCGCTTACCTTGTTGCGCAAACGTGCCAATATTCGTGGCGATATAGCAGGTTTGAAGGGCAAAAATGCCGAACGTGTGGCGTTAAATCGTTTGCATAAAGCCAAAGTTTATCTTGAAAGACGCAAAGCAGAGGATTTCTATGACGAGAATTTGCGTGCGCTTTGGGGATATGTTAGCGACAAGTTGAACATACCAGTTGAGCAGCTTTCGCGCGACAATGTGAAGGAAAATTTCGCAAAACTCGGTGTTGAAAGCGATGTTATCGATGAGTTTATTGCTGCTTTAGATGAGTGCGAATTTCAGCGTTATGCCCCTGGCGACGAGCGAGGTAACATGTCTTCAAGCTATGCGGCAGCCGTTAAAGCCATTATTGATATAGAAGAACGTATGAGAACGATGAAAAATAAGAGCAACGACAAGTCAAATGTAAAGTCCATTCTTTTGCTTTTGACCCTTGCAATCGCCTTTTTCTCAATGCCACAGCGTGCCTTTGCCGTAAGCATGGAGGACGCTGCAAAGGCTTATGATAAAGGTAATTACACCGAAGCGGCAAAGATTTATCAACGATTAATTGAGGAAAATCCATCGGCTGCGCTCTATTATAATCTCGGAAATGCACAGTATCGTGCCAACGATATTACCCATGCTATCCTTTCTTACGAGCGTGCTTTGAAGTTAAGACCCAGCGATGAAGATGCCAGATTTAATCTTCAGATTGCTCAATCCAAGACCATTGACCGCCTTTCGCCCGATAGCGACTTGTTTTTTGTGCGTTGGTATCACGCTTTGGTCTATTTAATGAGCATTGACGCATGGGCAATCGTAGGACTTGTTTCTCTCTTTTTGAGTTTGTCTTTTGCCCTTTTGTATTTCCTCGCAACCACAGTGGGTAGGCGCAAGTTAGGCTTTTTCGCAGGCTTATTCTTCCTTTTAGTTTTTATTTTCTCCATATCGTTTGCTAAGACTCAACGTAACGAGAAAACAAACAAGAACCAAGCCATCATAGTGGCCTCTATTGCAACCGTGAAAACCCACCCCGATGGCAAGTCAGACAATGCTACCACCTTGCACGAAGGGACGAAAGTTGAAATCATAGACCGCAGTTTGAAGGAGTGGCGAGGTATTCGTTTGCCTGACGATAAGAAGGGTTGGATACCAACGAATCAGATAGAAGAGATTTAGAGTTAAGAGTTGAGAGTTAAGATTTTAGAGTTTAGAGATTTAGATTTTAGAATTAAGACGTTAGAGTGCAGCAATTACGATTTTCCTTAACACCCACATCGGACTTGTCCGACTCGTCTGACCCCATCTGACTTGTCTGAAAGAAACATCATCAAGTATATAGCATGGATTTAACCAACATCATAGCGTTCGACAAGTTGTTGCTCTCATCTTTCAATGGGAGCGATAACCTTTTCTTAGACCACTTCTTTTTGGCTTTCACGTCAGGTTTCACATGGATTCCGTTGTATGTTGCCCTGTTCTATTTGGTGATGAAAAACAATGAAAAATGGTCGCGCATTTTCCTCATTATGTTCACCATTGGCGTTTGTATGTTGCTGTCTTATAGTTTGAACAATGCTTTTACAAAACCATACATTGGTCGTTTGCGCCCCTCTTTAGACCCTTCCATGGTGGGCATCGTCCGTTTGGTTAATGGATATACTGCCGAAGGGTTCAGTTTCTTCTCTGCCCATGCGTGCAACACCTTTGCTGTCGCCACTTTCTTTACACTTTTAGTGCGCAGCAAAATACTTTCCGCCTTTCTTTTTCTGTGGGCAGCCTTCTCGGTTTGGACTCGTTTGTTCCTCGGTGTCCATTATTTTTCCGATGTAGTGGTTGGTACTGTTGTAGGCATGTTGCTCGCTTCGCTCTGTTACCTTGCTTATAGTAGAGTGAGCAAGCGTGTTGCGCCCATATCCCCATACGTTTCAAGCCAATATACCGCTACGGGTTATAGTTTAATAGATATTGACGTGGTCATTTCAACCATGGTTTTACTCTGCCTTTATTGTGTGCTTCGTGCTTTTATAGAGGCAGGAATTTATTGAATTAAACCTTATTGCGACCACAATACTTCATGTTTAAAATTCACAAACCAATGTTAGACGAAACAAAACATATTAAAATTTCAGATTACGATTATCCGTTGCCCGATGAACGCATCGCAAAATTCCCTTTAAACCAACGCGACCAAAGCAAACTCTTGCTTTATAAGCATGGTGAAGTGAGCGAAGATGTGTTTTGCAACTTACCGAAATATTTGCCTAATGGGGCATTGATGGTTTTCAACAACACGAAAGTCATTCAAGCACGCATGCACTTCCGCAAGGAAACAGGCGCACTCATTGAGATTTTCCTCATGGAACCTGCTCAACCAACTGACTATGAACTCATGTTTCAGACCAATTCTGAATGTTCATGGCTCTGTATGATAGGCAATTTGAAGAAATGGAAAGAGGGCGAACTCCGTCGTTCGTTCGAAATTAACGGCAATAAATTGGTTTTAACTGCCAGTGTCGACCGCTCGAAAGCAAGCGACTTAGCAGGTGGAACGAACCATTGGGTGGATTTCAAGTGGGACAATGCGAAAGTTTCATTTGCCGAAATCTTGGAAGCAGTGGGCGAATTGCCCATTCCGCCTTACCTCAATCGTGAAACCCAAGAGAGCGACAAGGAAACCTATCAAACCATTTACTCGAAGATAAAGGGGTCGGTGGCTGCCCCAACGGCTGGACTTCATTTCACCGATGCCGTACTTGAGCAATTGGACAAGGCAGGAATTTTGCGTGATGAACTTACGCTCCACGTTGGCGCAGGTACGTTTAAACCCGTGAAAAGTAGTGAGATAGAAGGACACAACATGCACACCGAATACATTGTAGTGCATCGCCACACGTTGGAAAATCTTCTTTCTCACGATTGTTCTGCCATTGCCGTGGGGACAACCTCTGTGCGTACGCTTGAAAGTCTTTACTATATGGGCGTAAAATTGGAACGCAATGCTAATGCCACGGAAGACGATTTGCACGTTAATCAGTGGGAGCCATACGCTGAAGACGTTACCGAAGACGGATTTATCAAGGTGAACGGACAAGTGGTTACCGTCCAAAGAGCCATTCAAAACCTTTTGGATTACTTGAAGAAAGACGATTTAGAGGCACTCCATTCGAGTACGCAAATTATCATAGCCCCAGGCTTTCAATACAAGATAGTGAAGATGTTGGTAACCAATTTCCACCAACCACAATCCACGTTGCTCCTTCTTGTGAGTGCCTTCCTCCATGGCGATTGGCACAAAGTATACGATTACGCTCTCCAGCACGACTTCCGTTTCTTGAGCTACGGCGATAGTTCGTTGCTCATACCGTAGGATGTTTTTTTCAGACTTACCGCTAATTTTTTAGAAACAATAGGTTTTGAAGTCCAAAATAGGCTGTTTTGCACCTCAAAACCTATTGTTTTTATTTTTTACGAGAAAATAGAAATTTGCCAAATAGTTTGGAAAAGGTGTTTTGTTTTAGTACCTTTGCAGTAAGCTTGTGGGAAAGAGGTTTGAATAGTCGGACTTGTCTGACCAGTCTGACTATTCCAACTCGTACAAAGCGCAAACAACTCGCAAGCTCTAAATATTTGCAACAATGAAAATAGGTGATAAAGTAAGATTTTTAAGTGATGTTGGTGGTGGAATCATTTCAGGATTTCAAGGCAACAAAATCGTATTGGTAGAAGATGAAGACGGTTTCGAAATTCCGACCCCTATCAATGAAGTGGTATTGGTGGGCAATGACGATATGGCAAAAGCCAAAATCAAAAGTTTGGAAACCACTGTTGAGGAGGAAACACAAGACCAATCGAAATCAATCAAAGCACGATTGAGCGACCAAAATGATAAGGCTGATGCCGATTGGAACGCAACGGAAGAACCCGACTACGACCCTGCCGACAATTTCGTGGCTCCGCCCAAAGAGCGAGAGGGCGGAAACAAGCTTACAACCTATTTAGCTTTTGTGCCTACCAAGCCCAAAGACATGCAAAACACCGAGTTCCAATCTTTCATGGTGAACGATTCAAACTACTATGTACACTACGTTTACATGGTAGGCACGGGCAAAGAATGGACGGTGAAGAAAGTAGGCGAGATAGAACCCAACACGAAAGTGTATTTAGAGCAGTTTCCTTACACCGATTTGAACAACATTAGCGAGTCGAGTGTGCAACTTTTTGCCTACAAATACGACAAGCCTTTCGAGCGAAAACCAGCCTTAGACGTTCATATCCACTTAGATGCAACAAAGTTTTACAAACTCAATACCTTTAAAGAAAACGACTTTTTCGACGAGCCAGCCCTCCTTTACGCTATCACCGAAGAGGAAAAAACAATCGAAAAGATAATAGAACCTAAATTCGAATTTCCTAAAAAATTGCAGGGAAGTCAAACCGAAAAAATCGAGATAAAAGCGGCTTCAGCACGAAAGCCCTTGGAACGAAGATACGAAAACAACCAAAGCAAGGCAAAACATGCCAAACAAATACTCCAAAACGATAAAATTGTTGTAGATTTGCACGCCAATGAAGTGTTGGAAACAACGGCAGGAATGACAGCAGGCGATATTTTAGAATATCAAATGGGCATTTTCCACGCTACACTCGAACAATATAAAAACAAAAATAGACAAAAGATAGTCTTTATTCATGGCAAAGGCGAGGGTGTTTTGCGCCGAACCATTATCAGAGAATTGAACTATCGCTATAAAAAATATCAGTTTCAAGACGCATCTTTCCGTGAATATGGATATGGTGCTACTCAAGTAACAATAATCACCTAATATATTTTGATATGAAATATGGATTTATCAAAGTGGCTACGGCAATACCAGAAGTAAGGATTGCAGACACTAAGTTTAATCTGGAAGCTATTGAAAAGCAAATAGTTATGGCTGAAGGGCAGGGGGTTGAGATAATCGTCTTCCCAGAGTTTTGCATTACAGGCTACACATGCCAAGATTTATTTCGCCAACAGCAACTCCTTGACGACGCTGAACGAGCTATGCTTAGGTTGCTCGACTTCACTCGCCAGTTGGATATTATCGCTATTGTGGGCACACCTGTAAGTGTTGGCTCAATATTGCTCAACTGTGCAGTAGTGGTTCAACACGGAAAAATACTCGGTATTGTACCGAAAACTTATCTGCCTAACTATGCAGAATTTTACGAAAAACGCTGGTTCGCATCAGCATTCGATATGAGTCCTACAAAAGTTCACTATGCTGGACAACTTCTACCCATAACTCCTGAACCACAAATATATAGAACAGCAGACGGCGTAAAGTTTGGAATTGAAATTTGCGAAGATATATGGTCGCCTATTCCACCAAGCAGCGTGCTGACTTTAGATGGTGCTGAAATCATTTTCAACCTGTCGGCAAGTACAGAACAAATTGGAAAACACAGCTATTTAGAGGCTCTCCTGGCACAACAAAGTGCAAGAACGCTCTCGGCTTACGTATATAGTAGTTGCGGATTTGGCGAAAGCACACAAGATGTAGTCTTTGGCGGCAACGCTTTTGTATATGAAAATGGTGTGCAATTAGCTTCTGCCAAGCGTTTTCAAATGGAATCACAAGTCGTTATTTGCGATATAGACATTGAAAAGTTGCGCAGCGAACGCCGTTTAAACACAACTTTCGTCAATGCACAGCACAATCTGTTCGTTTTACCAGTTGGAGCTGGAACATACGAAAAGAAATATATCGACTGTATGCCAAAGGAAAATGCAGAACGTGAATTTGTATTGAATCGAAACATCGCCCCACAACCTTTCTTACAAGGCGAAACCATCGATGCAGCATGCGAAGAAGCGTTCAATATTCAGGTTACAGGATTGGCGAAACGCCTGTTACACATTAAATGTAAGACAGTTGTCCTTGGCATTAGTGGCGGTTTAGACTCTACACTCGCCCTCTTGGTTTGTATAGAAGCATTCGACAGACTTAAATTCGACCGCAAAGACATTCTCGCAGTTACCATGCCAGGTTTCGGAACATCAGACCGCACGCACAACAATGCCCTTTTACTCATGCAAGAGTTGGGCGTAACCATGAAAGAAATAAGCATTGTACCTTCAGTAACACAGCACTTCAAAGACATTGAACACGACATCAACGTTCAAGATGCTACCTACGAAAACGCACAAGCACGAGAACGCACACAAATTCTCATGGATTTGGCAAATGAATACAATGGTTTGGTTATTGGAACAGGCGATTTGAGCGAGTTAGCCCTCGGTTGGTGTACCTATAACGGCGACCACATGAGCATGTATGCCGTCAATGGTAGCGTGCCAAAGACATTAGTAAAACAATTAGTAGGCTATGTGGCTAATCAAACAGACAATGTTAAGGTGGCAGAGAGTCTCCGTGATATTGTAGACACACCAATTTCACCAGAATTAGTGCCAACAAATGAGTCGGGAGAAGTGCAACAGAAGACAGAAGACATCGTTGGACCATACGAATTGCACGATTTCTTCCTCTACTACTTCCTCCGTCACGGCTTCCAACCGTCTAAAATCTATTATCTTGCAGGACAAGCATTTGAAGGAAAATATACAAATGAAGAAATCAAAAAATGGCTCTACACCTTTGTGCGCCGCTTCTTCAATAATCAATTCAAACGCTCATGCCTCCCTGAAGGACCAAAAGTAGGAATGGTAAGCCTCTCTCCTCGTGGCGATTGGCGCATGCCTTCCGATGCAGATAGCACCAATTGGTTGACGGAAATAGAGCAACTCTAAGGTAAGGACGGGGTTGCTAAGGCTGAAAATCCCACGATTTCGTTAAGCCACACGAAGCATACAAAAGAGTGAAGCGAAATTTGAACATGCTCGTGGCGAGAAATCGAACCTTTCGAGCAATGATACTTTGTAGGGGCGTGATTTATCACGTTCCTCTCCGCAAATTTTAGTGTATTAGGAACGTGATAAATCACGCCCCTACAAAGTATCATAACTTGCCAGAAAGCAGCTATTTTGCACTTTGAAAAAGAACTTTTATGACCCGCCCTACACTCCAAAAAAAATGAAACGAAGCGTTTTAACAATCCTCTTTATCATGATTGCCATATTGGGACATGCCCAATATGGCAATTATGTACAGTTATCGGCTTTAGATTTGCTGCAATATCAAATGCAGAAAAACCGAAAGCAGATGACAACACCACCTTTCCGCCGCTACGGAATGAGGCGCATCAGAGCGTCAAAAATAATGGAAGACAACGACCCACGGCAGATATGGGGGTGGCAAATTCACCCAAACGAAAACTATCAAACATCAGAACCACTCTACAAACTCTTCCAACGCAACAACTTAACAGCTATGGCGGTGGTCGATACAAAGGAGGGGAAAACAGAAATCATCTTCTGGGATAAACTTTATTATCGCCGTTTTGCCCAGCAATTACGCACTATCGGCTTTGTAATGCGCAATACGCCCCGTGCTACGAATATCTTAGAATTTAGAAAATTAGATGTTTCCGTAACCGTTGATGTCGAAATATGGTCGGATATTTACATTCTCACCGTGCAGTAGTTGTGCGAATTGTTCGCAAATCCACTGCAAATTCTTTGTAGGGGCGTGATTTATCACGTTCCGCCCAATCAAAAACGCCGTTATTCCATGTGCTTAATTCTCAAAATTTGGTATTCGGAACAGAAAACGAGTTGTTGAGCTTGCGAAAAAATTCCGCCCTTACGCCGTTTCTCCACTATTTTTTTACGCTTTTCCACCATTATCCACCTAACTATCCGCTGTTTCCTACCGTTCTCCCCACGACTTGCTTCCATTTTCCATCACTTTCACCATGAAAAAGAGCAAGTACGACAAATCGAAAACATTTTGTCGCTTTTCTTTTTTGTCTTATTTTTTTTTATTATCTTTGCAAGGATAACTCTCCAATAGCGTGTTTGATAGGGCGATAAGCCTTTTTGCGGAGCGTTTTTCGACAGAAATAATACATTAATTTATATGGCAACGACAAAAAAGACGGCAAGCAAAACAACGAAAAAAGCAGCTTCGGCAACCAAAAAAGGGGCCAAAGCGAAGAAAGCTCCAGTAAAGCGTGGCATATCAAACGAACTCATTCCTATTGAAGAAGAAACATGGTTGTTGCAACCCATTGCCGTAACCATGATGCGACACGACTATTCGCTCATTCAAGTGCGTATACTTGTTTCTATTGTTGAGAGTTTACAATCGATTTTGCACGGCATTCTCAATAAAAAACGCAATCCCCAACTCGAAATTTTTAAGACCGATGAGTTGGACGAAGACGGACGAATGCCTATCAAATTGCCATTTAAAGAGTTGGGAGTAGACCCCAATCACTATCCGCAACTGCGCAATTCGCTCAAAATGTTGGCCTCTATTCCTGTTGAAATTCCATACAAAACAAGCGAAGGACGCAAGTATACAAAGGCGACAAACCTATGCGATGTTTACATTCCCGAGGACAGTTCTTACAATAAATACGCAATTTTGAAGCTCGACCAAACCGTTGCCGAACGTTTAGTGTCGTTAGATTTTGGCTACCATAGCCTGAATAAGCAAATCGTTTTCGCTTGTAAGAACCGCTATACCCAGCGCATTTACATGTTCATAGAGTCGTGGATTGACAAAGGACGCACCGTTATCAAGACCTTAGAATTCAGAAAAATGTTGCGATTGGAGAATAATTACAAGAAATTTTCCGACTTTTGTCGCCGTGTTCTTGACCCTGCGCAACAAGAATTGCAAGAGTTAGCCGACAAAGGATTGTGCGATTGCTACTTCGAATACGAAAAGAAATACGACCATGGACAGCGAGGCGGTGAGCCAGATGAATTGATTTTCAATATCTTTAAGGCTAAAAACAAGATGGACGCACAACTGGAACAGATGAACGAAATGCAACGTCGCCACTTCCAACAGATGCTTGTCCACTATTTTGAGTTCACTCAGGAGAATGCAAAAACCATGTCGGAGCGCATCACAGCGGAGATTTATCCGTTAGCAGCAGAGAAATTAATGGAATTGCGCAATCGATTTACTTCCATGATAGTCAAGGATAAGGCGGCTTATACCTTTACAAGTCTTGACAAATTAATCAAGGAACACGAAGTGCCGAACACCATTGTCGAGGAAGTTTAACGCTGAAACGTGAAAAGAAAATGTCTATTTCACAACTTAAAAACAAAGAAATGATAGAAATAAAGATAAAAGATGCAACTTTGCAACAAGCTGCCCAAGAGGGATTAGACGCCTTTGTACAAGTTTTTATTGACGCTATTAACGAGGCAATTGGCGGACAACTCACCCAAGAGAATATGCAAGAACTCACGCCCGACCAAATAACGTTGCTCGGTTGGAGCTATTTGCACGAAGAAGTTATGGACGGTGGTTACGTACAGCTGATACATAATGGTTACGGAGCTTTTATTTTCAAGAACCCTTTCGCCGTGGCGATGCGCAATTGGGGCTTGACCGATTTGTATTCGCACATCAGAAAAGCCAAGAAAGCCTACGAAAAATACCACGAACAAATAGAAAAGGAAATGTCGGACGACGACTTTATGGCACTTTATGAGCAGATGCCTGAGTTCGATGAGGTGGACGATGATTTCATTGTCAATGAAGAATTATGGACAAACGAGGTGGCTCAATACATTGACGACCACATTAACGATTTTGTTACAATAGAAAATGAATAAAGAAGAACAAGAATTACGCAAGAAGTCGCCCGTGCAAATACGCAACAAAAAGGCTTCTTTCGAATATTATTTTATTGATACTTATACGGCAGGAATTGTCTTAACGGGTACTGAAATCAAGTCTATTAGGGCGGGAAAGGCATCGTTGGTTGATACGTTTTGCTTCATCAATAAAGGTGAAATGTGGGTTGAGAACATGAATATCTCCCCTTATTTCTATGGCTCTTATTCTAATCACGAGGCAAGAAGAAAGCGTAAATTGTTGCTCAATAAGCGTGAAATCAAGCGATTGGAAGAAGAATCGAAAACGCCAGGCTACACCATTGTGCCGACACTTGTATTCATCGACGACAAAGGACATGCCAAAGTGGACATTGCACTCTGCCGAGGTAAGAAAGAATATGATAAGCGTCAGACACTCAAGGAGAAAGAAGACAGGCGCGAAATGGACAGAGCTATCAAAAATTACTAAACGAAACGCCGACAGGGTGGGGGAAATGACGTTGTGAAACCCCTTGTTGGAATATCTAATTCGTTAAAAAAGAAAGCGATTTGAACGCTTCGCACAAAGAATATGACAATGAAGAAATTGCAACAAATCCTCATGTTAGCACTTTGTCTGCTCGTTTTGATGGTGGCTGCCGTGCAACGCGACGGAAAAGTGTGGGGAAAAGACTTTAAAGACTTATTCAATGATAAGCCAAAGACTGCTAAAATAGAAACATTGCGCACCTTAGAAGACGGCACTATCGTGGTGAATACCACCGATTTAGGCAACAAAATTGTGGGTTATGCAGGCACGGTGCCGTTGGAAATCTATATCAACAATGGCAAAATCACGCAAGTGAAATCGCTGAAGAATACCGAAACGCCCGATTTCTTCCAAGAAGCCGCTTCGTTGTTGTCTTCATGGAACGGCAAAACAGTAGATGAGGCTTTGAAAATGCGTGTCGATGCCGTCAGTGGGGCTACCTATTCATCGAAAGCCATTATCAAAAACCTCCACCTTGGATTGGCTTATTATGATAAAAAAGCAGCAAAAGAAGAGCAAGTAACCTTTCAATCGCTTGATTTTAAAGTATATATGGGCTTAGCAGTGGTATTGTTAGCCGCCATTCTTCCCCTCTTTTTCAAAAACAAATACTATCGTTTGGCACAAATGTTGCTCAACGTTTTGGTCTTAGGATTTGGTTGTGGTACCTTCCTTTCATGGTCGTTGTTCATCAATTATCTATCGAGTGGCATTTATTTTTGGGCTTCCCTCATTCCGATAGTCATGCTTGTAACCGCTTTTATCTACCCACTTTTTGGAAAAAAGAATTATTATTGCAACCATGTTTGCCCTTGTGGTTCCTTACAAGATTTGCTATCGAAAACAAAAGTCAAGAAATGGCGTCTATCACCATTGACTACCAAAGTTTTACGCACCTTTCGTTCGTTGCTTTTCTTGGGTCTTTTGGTGGTAACTTTAAGCGGAATTTATTTGGAATGGATAGACTACGAAGTTTTTTCAGCCTTCCTTTTCACCTCCGCTTCTTACATTGTGCTTGCTCTTGGCATCGTTGTTGTCGTGCTTTCCCTCTTCATTCCCCGCCCTTATTGTCGCTTTGTTTGCCCAACAGGGTGTCTTTTGCGCATGGCAGAGGGCAGAAAATAATTTTTCTTGTGTCAGTTAAAAAATTAAAGCGTTTGTTTTGCACTGCAAAATAGACGCTTTTTTTCTTTTGAAAATAGGCTGTTTTTTAAAAAAGTAAAAGGTTGTAAGTCGGCAAACAATTTGCGAATGATTTGTTAGCAACGATGAAAATTAGAAAACTCGTGCCAATTGTTGTCCAATAATGAGGGCAACAAAGCCGAGAACGAGGCTTGCGAGCGTGTAGAGTAGGGCAGTGGTAGGCATTCCGTCCTTCATCATCGCAGCGTTTTCGTTCATAAAAGTTGAAAAGGTGGTGAATCCGCCGCAAAAACCTGTTGTAAGCAGCAGGCGAGTGTTAGGTGTTAGCCAATTATTCATCGATAGCGAAGAAATAAAACCTATGATGAAGCAGCCTAAAACATTGACAGTGAAAGTGCCAAACGGAAAGGTTGAGTTGCATGAAACGGCTAAAAGGCGAGATACAAGAAAACGCAATCCCCCACCAAAGAAACTACCAAAACCTACAAGCAAAAAGTCTTTGAACATATTTTTTTGTGGACAAAGTTACGAATTATGCAATTAAAAAACGAACACCCACTTAAATTAAAAAGAAAAATAGTAACTTTGTAGTGGCTTTTTGGCTTGAAGGCTTTGAGGGGCTTTGAGGAATTTGAGGAAGAATCGGACGGGTCGGATTGTCAGACAAGTCAGACGTGGGGAGAGTGTTAGGGGCTTTTTAGCAAAGTCGAACAAGTCTGATTCGTCTGACCTGTCCGACTCGTCCGAAAAAAACTAACTCGTCTAAAAAAAATATCCCCCCTCAGGCTTACTACAATGAATATTGAGAAAAAAAGATGATATATCCCAACAATTTTGAGCAGAAAATAGGTTTCAACGAGATACGCACTTTGTTGCGCGAACGCTGTCTTTCAACGCTTGGCAAGGAACAAGTAGACCTTATGGAGTTCTCTACCGACACTGAACAAGTGAACCGTTGGTTGGCTGAAGTTCGTGAATTTCGGCTGATTCAAGAGGGTACAGAGCCATTTCCGTTAGACAATGTTTTTGATGTTCGTGAAAGTGTGGCACGCATTCGCCTTGAAGGAACCTACATGGAGGAGGGCGAACTTTTCGATTTGAAGCGTTCCATGGAAACCATTATTGCCGTTGTGCGCTTTCTTAGCATGGGCGATGAATTGCCAAATGGTGATATAAATCATACTTACCCAGCACTTTATGCGCTTTCCGACGGTGTGGCTACGTTCCCTTTATTGGTGCAACGCATCAGTCAGATAATTGATAAATTTGGCAAAATGCGTGATACAGCTTCGCCCGATTTGCTCCAAATTCGCCGTGAATTGGCTCGTATGGAAGGCAGCATATCCCGTACTTTGAACAGTATCTTGCGTTTAGCTCAAAGCGAGGGTGTTGTTGAGCGTGATGTAACCCCAACTTTGCGTGATGGACGACTGGTAATTCCTGTTGCTCCAGGCATGAAGCGCAAGATTTCGGGCATTGTTCACGATGAAAGTGCCACAGGAAAAACTGTTTTTATCGAACCTACTGAGGTGGTGGAAGCCAACAATAAAGTGCGTGAATTGGAGAACGAAGAGCGCAAAGAAATCATTCGCATCTTGCGAGAGTTTGCCAAACAAGTGCGCCCCAATGTGCGTGAAATTCTCGATTCTTACCATTTTCTTGCACTGATTGATTTTGTTCGTGCCAAAGCGGAGTTGGCTCGCACGTTCAAAGCGATAGAACCCAAAGTGGGAGCAGAACCTCACGTCGATTTTATTCGTGCCATTCACCCTCTTTTGCAGCTTTCGTTAAGCCGAAAACAGCGTACTGCGGAAAATAATGATGTTCCTTTGGCAGTCGTACCATTGGATATTCAAATCACAAAAGAGAAGCGTTTGCTCATTATTTCGGGACCGAATGCAGGCGGAAAGTCGGTTTGTTTGAAGACAATCGGACTACTTCAATACATGCTTCAATGCGGTTTGTCAATCCCTGTTGATGAGCGTTCTATGGTAGGAATGTTCAAAAACTTGATGATTGACATAGGTGACGAACAAAGTATTGAGAACGATTTGAGTACCTACTCATCGCATTTGATGAACATGAAGAACATGATGAAGCAAGCCAACCCCTATACGCTCATTTTAATTGATGAGTTTGGAACAGGAACGGAGCCACAAATTGGTGGTGCGATTGCCGAATCGGTATTGAAACAATTTTGGAAAAAGCAAGCGTGGGCAGTCATTACCACCCACTATCAGAACCTAAAACATTTTGCCGAAGACCATAAGGGAGTGGCAAATGGTGCAATGCTTTACGACAGACACGAGATGCGCCCACTTTTTCAGTTGGCAATTGGTCGCCCAGGTAGTTCGTTTGCCATAGAAATAGCTCGCAAAACGGGTATTCCAGAGGAGGTAATTAGCGATGCTTCCGAGATTGTTGGCTCAGATTACATACAGAGCGACAAGTATTTACAAGATATTGTTCGTGACAAACGTTATTGGGAAGCCAAGCGACAAACTGTGCATGGACACGAGAAAGAATTGGAGCGCACCATCGCTAAATACGAAAAAGAAATAGAGGAGTTGCGCCAAAGTCGAAAGGAAATTATCAAAAAAGCGAAAGCCGAAGCCGAAGAAATCATACGAGAGAGCAATAAGCGCATTGAAAACGTGATTCGTGAGATACGCCAACAGCAAGCCGAAAAGGAGGCAACGAAGCGTTTGCGCCAAGAATTAGCCGAATATGAGGAAGCGATGCTCAACGATTCGGTCGCTCAATTGAACGAAAAAAACAAAGCCAAGGCTAAGAAACCTGCCAACAAAGCAGCGATGCGTGAGGGTGGACTCATGACAGACGAGGAGCTGAAAGCCAAGATTGAGAAAATAAAAAATCGTAAGGAACGCCACGAACGTCATGTAAAGGAGAAGGAAGAGCGCAAGCAAACGGCTGCCGAATCGTTGAAAGCAGCGACAGAAAAGCGTGCTAAGAATCGTCCAATTGGCAATGGCGACACTGTACGCATAAAAGGTTTAACGTCAGTGGGTAAGGTTGAAACCACAGACGGAAAGCAAGCCACTGTGATTTTTGGTGGAATGCGTACTAAAATGGCTGTTTCACGATTGGAACATGTGGACACTGCAACGATAGAAGAAACCAAAAAACAATTTCAAGCCTACAATTACAGTCGCCAAACACGTGAAACGATTGACCAACACCGTAGTCAATTTAAACAAGAACTTGATGTGCGTGGTATGAGAACCGATGAAGCGTTGAATCAAGTGCAATATTTCATTGACGATGCTATCCTCGTGGGTGCCAGTCAAGTACGCATTTTACATGGCAAAGGAAATGGAATTTTGCGCACCATGATTCGTCAGTTCCTCCATTCCATTCCTAATGTTACGAATTGTCGTGATGAACATGTCCAATTTGGTGGTGCTGGTATCACGGTGGTGGAGTTGTAATAATCCCACATTGACGCTTTCGCAACTTAATGTATTCACTTTAAAAATCAGCACCTTATCCTATTTTTTTTGAAATAGGCTGTTTTTCATCTTAAAACCGCCTGTTTTGAATTGCAAAACAGGCTGTTTTGGGAAATAAGTCATTTATGCTGAATTAACGATGACTGCAATTGATTTCCATTTCATATATAAAAAAGAAGAAGGGAATAAGCCTAAGCATACCTATCCCCTTTATTCTTGCGTTTTATTTTAATCGTGTGTTTTTAAAATTTATAGCCAAATCCTATGTTCATATAAATGGGGTACATGTTGAAAGAAATGGTTTTGAAACTGCTTTCAAATATATCTTTGAAACCCCAAGTTAGGTCTGCATTCAATGTAAAATGGCGGAACATATTCCACGAACCACCGATTTGTGCGCCCCAATTGAAGTGATTGAGGTTACTGCTAAAGTCGTATGTCGCCACTTTGTCGTTATCAAAACTTACTTTTTCGCCTGTTGGGTCGCCTTCACGCAAGTATCCGTTGCTCACTTTACCTGCAAATTCGCCGTCAAGACGGAAAGAGGTAAAGATGCCTGCGCGTATTTTCCATGCGTTGTTAATGCGATAATTCGCCATAATAGGTATGGAAAGGAACGTACTGTTATAGTGTGTTTTAACATAACCAGTCCAATAACCTGAAGTTTTGCTGCCGTCATTGATAATTTCCATGTGGTATGCTTTGGTTTTTGCACCTGTTATCATACCTTTTTCTTCAAATTTCAATCCTGCTGAAACACCCCATTTCATTTCAGGACCAAACCATTTTGTTGCCACACCTTCTAAGGTTGCGTTTAAACGTGGACTATAACTATCGATTTTTCTTATTTCTTGAGGCAATGAAAGGGGGCTTGCACCACCAATATTCACCCCAGCTCTTACTTCAAGTTCCCAACCATTGCGGTCGGTAAGTTCTATGGCTGAGATGAGTTCTTCTTGTGCTTGTGCTGTCAAACCCGTGAAAAGGAAAAGAAAAAGGCAAGCAAACTTACTTGTTTTCTTTAATGAAAAATTGTATATAGCTGATATATTGTTCATTGTTTTTACGTTTAATTAGAATTGATTACTTGGTAAAAAGTTCCATTTCGTCTACATAAAGCGTGCTGCCAACGGCTCCATTAAAGTTCGCTCCGTCTTTACTTGACGACATGATAATGGCTAAACTATACTTTCCGTCTTTCAATTTTTCCATATCAACCACACGTCCGTCCACTGAATTAAAGTCGATAACGAAGTGAGTCCACTCATTTGTTTCTTTTTTATCTGTTACTTGAGCAAAAAGAACTATATTCTTGCTGGTCTGAGCGTTATTTCCATCTAAGTAAGGCGTATCATCTGTTACTTCAAACAATACTGCGTAAATATCAAAATCATCTCGTTTGCCACTTACGATACTGCTATTTTTATCGGTATAAACATCGCCTGCCTTGTACTTATAATAGCCTGAAAGTTTGGTAGGTATCTTTCTGAAAGGCAAACCAAAGTGGGTTGATTTCGCCATATTACCTAATTCGATGTTGAAAGTACCCATGAACAAGTTGCCAGCGGCAATAGGCGCTTTGAATCTTTTACCCAATTCGCCTGTATCTTTTGTAGTAAGTTTTACGCATTTGCCCAAGACGCCACCATCAACTTGGCAAGTTGGATAATCTTCAGCCTTTGCATCTTGGTGCGTAATGAGGTATCCTGCGTTTCCACTTCCCCATTGCATGATATCTTTGCCATTGGTTGTTTCATAAAAGATGTGGAAATACTCTTTTTTAACACCTTCCCTATCGGTATAAGTGTAATATTTTGCATTTTCAAAATGATATTTTGTTGCCACGTCATCGGTGATAAACGACACTTTGTATGGCTTTTTCCATTGTCCATCTTCCGATGTTACAATGTAATTTTGCGGTGTTAAGAAGTTACGAACAGTACCACTTGCAGGGTCAATGGTAGCACCTGGGGTCAGTTCAAACTCGGGTGCCATCTTCGTTAAATCCTCCCAACCATTCATATAGAACCGAACTTCATTGTTGGTAATGATAGGCATACGCGAGGTTTTATAATCTTTCAAGGTGGCTTTCGTTATGTCTGCCTCTTTATTTAAGGCTTCATCTTTGATACACGAGCCGAGAAGTAAAATGAGCGAAAGGCATATCGTGCCTTTACAGAGAACGTTTAGATGTTTCATTTTTTTTATTTAATGATTTATATTGCGATAGATAGTGAATAAATTGTATTCTTTTATTTCTTCTTTTTCGTTGTATTTGCCGTTTTTATCGACTTTTTCGTTGGTTTGATAGCTGCTTTTGTTTCTTTTGTGAGTGCCTTTTTTATGATTTTAGCAGCAATTGGAGCAGCCACTTCAGCCCCCCAACCACCATTTTCGATGAACACTGCAATAGCAATTTGCGGATTGTTCATAGGCGCAAAAGCAATGAAAGTGGAGTGGTCGGCACCCTCATTTTCCACCGTTCCGGTCTTTCCGCAAATGGTATAGTCGGGCGTGTTGATAGCATAAGCCGTTCCTGAAGTAACCACACCACGCATTCCTTTTATAATAGGCTCGTAATATTTGGGCGCAATCTTCGTATTATGGCGTTCAAAAAAACGTTGTGGCAACGTATATCCCTTGCCCGAGCGAGTGATATGAGGCGTATAAAAGAAGCCACGATTGGCAATGGTAGCTGCTAAATTGCACAATTGAAGCGGCGTACAGGTTAAATCGCCTTGTCCCATACCTGTCCAAATGGTGGTCAATGGGTTCCACCCACCTTTATAACGGCGTGCCATATAAGCTGAATTAGCAATTAATCCGCCTTTTTCATCGAGCAAATCAACTCCTAATGGTCCGCCCAAACCCATGCTAATCATGTAGTCGTGCCACGTGTCTAAGGCGTTATTATAGCTCCCATATTTGGCTTTATTGCCAATCATGAGTTTGAATGCTTTCAAAAAATAGGTATTGCACGAAGCCGAAATAGCTCCTTCCAACATCAAAGGTTGGCGATGTTTGTGGCAATTTACCTTTATATTACCCTCACGAAAAGCCCCTCCACAATGCAATTTTGTAGTGGGTTGAATGATTCCTTCTTGCAAATAAACGAGCGCATTCGCCACTTTTATGGTAGAACCTGGTGCATAAGCCGTTCCGATAGCGAGGCTTAAATTCTCTCCTTGAGGCGAATTGGTAGCTAAACAGATGATTTCTCCTGTTTTAGGGCGCAGGGCTACAATGCTTCCTTTCTTATCTTTTAAAAGCTCGGCAGCAAGGGTTTGTAGTTGTGGCAACAGGGTTGTAGGTGGCTCGTTTGTCGTTTTAGCCACCATTTGCTTCACTTCTTTTTGCTTATCTGGTTTGTTTGGATAGAGCCGCTCCATTTCTCCGTGATATTCTTGCGCCAAAATGGGCAATGTTATCATGGAAAAAACTATCGCTATGATGTATTTTTTTGTACTCATACTCTCTTCGTTTTCAGGGTGCAAAGTTACATAAAACGTTTCGGAAATTAGCATTTTTTTTTAGCTTCTTTAGAAATCTATGGCATTGAATGCCGCACATCTATCGTAAAAGCAAGCACCTTGTGCCACCAATAAATAGCTTTAAAACACCAAAACATGTTGTTTTTCTTTTCAACGTTTGGCAGTGTTAAGAAAAAGTCGTAAATTTGCATAATATAATAATTTAAAACTGATGATGAAAGTATCACGCAACATTGTAGTTATCCTTATGCTCGGAGTAATTTCCGTAGTGATAACATCGTGCAAAGAAGAAAAAAAATCTGATAACATTATCACCAAAATAAAGCCAAAACCCAAGGCTTCGCATCAACCACAACAACTTTCAAATTTTAAATACCAAAAGAATATTGAGTGGTTGGGCAAGAATTATACGATTCTTATTGAACGCCATGCTGATAAATCGCTGCCTATGGTAGCCGATTCCGATGAAAAGAAATATTATGACAATAAAATAACGCTCACAATCTTGCACTCTGACGGTACGAAATTCTTTAATAAAACATTCCAAAAAGATGATTTTAAAGCATTTGCACATAATAAATACGTTAAAAATGGGGCGCTTATAGGTTTGATGTTCGATAGGATTGAAGGCAATGTGTTGAAGTTTGGAGCCAGTATAGGCTCGCCTGACCCCAATAGCGATGAGTTTATTCCTATCGATGTCAATATCAATAACTTAGGAAACATGAGTGTTACTTCTTCAGTGGAACTTGATACGCAAAGCGTAGTGGGACAAGAAAAGTCCGAAGAGAAGCCTAAAACAGCTCTCGAGCAGGCTGAAGAAGACGGAATGTAAAGGTATTTAAAACAAAATAAGAATAATGAAATTAGCAGAAGCATTGTCAATTCGCAAAGAATTGAATAGAAAAATAGAGCAATTACAAGCCCGATTACTCGCAAATATAAAGCTACAAGAAGGTGATGAACCCACTGAACCAGTGGAAGATTTGATGAAGTCGCTTGATAATAGTTTGAAAACATTGGAAGAATTGATTGCTCGCATCAATAAAACCAATATGCACACCTTGCATAATGGGCGCACATTGACCGAAATGATGGCTGAAAAAGAGGTTTTAACCTTGCGTGTTAGCATTCTACGAGATGTTTTCAATAAAGCAAACGAAGGACATGACCGTTATTCTCGCTCTGAAATTAAACTCATTACCACCATTGATGTGCGCAATTTGAGCAAGCAAATTGATAAATTGGCAGAGAAATTGCGCAAATTGGATATTGAAATTCAAGGACTAAACTTCCTCGTTGAATTGGAAGATTAAAGATATTTTGGTGTAACCCAATGCGAAGGGCGAGTTGAAAATAAAGGATCATGAAACGTTTGGGCGCGTTATAAAATAAAATTTACGTATCAAGCCCCGCACGTTAGCATGGTTTACGCTGCATTTAGCATGTTTCATTACCACTCAACTGACTTCGTCGGAGGGCGAGGGTGGGTTTAGGGAAGTTTTTTTATTCATCAAAGTGCTACATTTTTCAATAAAAACTTTGTAACTTTGTAGCAAATTAGCTAATTATGGGATTTTTCGGACTTTTCAACAAAAAGAAAAAAGAAGTACTCGACAAGGGTCTTGAGACTACAAAGCAAAGTGTATTCTCTAAAATTGCACGCGCAGTAGCCGGCAAATCAAAGGTAGATGATGAGGTTTTAGATAACCTTGAAGAGATTTTAATCACGTCTGATGTGGGCGTTGATACGACAGTGAAAATCATTGAGCGTATTGAGGAGCGCATCGCACGCGATAAATACGTTTCAACATCGGAGTTGAACGATGTTTTACGCGCTGAAATTGCCAATCTACTCACGGAAAATAATACTGAAAATGCTGAAGATTGGGACTTGCCAACCGACCATAAACCATACGTTATACTCATTGTGGGCGTAAATGGAGTAGGCAAAACTACGACAATCGGCAAACTTGCTTACCAATTTAAGAAGGCTGGAAAGAAGGTTTATCTTGGGGCTGCTGACACTTTCCGTGCTGCTGCGGTGGAGCAAATACAGATTTGGGGCGACCGTGTTGGCGTTCCTGTCATCAAACAACAAATGGGTTCCGACCCTGCAAGTGTTGCTTTCGACACCTTACAAAGTGCAAAAGCCAATGGGGCTGACGTTGTTATCATTGATACAGCTGGTCGTTTGCACAATAAAGTAGGACTCATGAACGAGTTGAAAAAGATTAAAGAGGTCATGAAAAAGATATTACCAGAAGCACCAGACGATGTTATGTTGGTCTTAGACGGCAGTACTGGACAAAATGCGTTTGAGCAAGCGAAGCAATTTGCATCGGTTACGCAAATCACATCACTCGCTATCACGAAACTCGATGGTACTGCAAAGGGTGGAGTAGTGATTGGTATCAGCGACCAATTGAAAGTTCCTGTAAGATATATCGGCTTAGGAGAAGGCATAGAAGACTTGCAACTCTTTAATAAAGAGCAATTTGTAGATAGTTTATTTAAGCAAGACTAAAGGTTTAAACCTACAAGTTGAGAACTTAAAATACAGCGCAAAAATCTAAATTGTAAGACGAAAAAAGCGCCCAATATTGCATGAAGAAAAATCAAATAGATATTATCACCATGGGGTGTTCCAAGAATCTTGTTGATTCGGAACTCCTCATGAAACAATTTGAAGCCAATGGATACGATTGTGTACACGATTCTGAAAAACCAGAAGGCGAAATTGCAGTCATAAATACTTGCGGTTTCATTGATACTGCCAAGGAAGAAAGCATCAACACAATCCTTGAATTTGTTAATAGAAAGGAAAACGGACAACTGAGCAAACTATTTGTAATGGGTTGTCTATCACAAAGATACAAAGAAGACTTAGAGAAAGAAATACCAGAGGTGGACAAATTCTATGGAAAATTTAATTTCAAAGAATTGCTAACCGACCTTGGCAAAGCTGAAGTAACGGCATGTAATGGGCGTAGAAGCCTTACTACACCGCATCATTACGCTTATATTAAGATTGCGGAGGGTTGCGACCGCCATTGCGCTTATTGTGCAATACCACTTATTACGGGCAAACACCGTTCAAGAAAAATGGAGGATATTCTCAAAGAAGTGGCTGAATTAGCCGCTGCAGGGACGAAAGAATTTCAAGTAATTGAGCAGGAATTGACCTATTATGGGGTAGATTTGGATGGCAAACACCACATCACGGAATTGATTTCGCGCATGGCGGATATTCCTGGCGTCGAGTGGATTCGATTACACTATGCTTATCCAAATCAATTCCCTATGGATTTGTTAGATGTAATGCGTGAAAAGCCACAGGTTTGCAAATACTTAGATGTGGCTTTACAGCATGTTTCCGACAATATGCTGACCCGTATGCGCCGCAATGTTACCAAGCAAGAAACTATGGATTTTATCCGTTCATTGCGCGAAAAGGTGCCTAATTTGCACATTCGTACTACGCTTTTAGTGGGTTTTCCTGGCGAAACAGAGCAAGACTTTGAAGAATTGAAAGAATTTGTGCGTTGGGCTCGCTTCGAACGCATGGGTGCTTTCGCCTATTCGCACGAGGAAGGCACTTACAGCGCATTGCATTATGAAGACGATGTACCCGAAGAAGTGAAGCAAAAGCGGTTGGACGAAATAATGGCAATACAGCAAGAGATTTCAGCAGAGATAGAAGCTGAAAAGATTGGCAAAGTATTGAAAGTTATTATTGACCGTAAAGAAGGTGAATACTACATTGGACGCAGCGAATTTTGCTCACCAGAGGTAGACCCAGAAGTGCTTATTCAAGCCGACAAGACATTGAAAATTGGCGAATTTTATCAAGTCCGCATCACAGAAGCTGATGAATTCGACCTTTATGGAGAAGTTTTAAACGACTGATATAATAGTTCTTACAAAAATACTCTAAAGTACTACGATAACAATTAGTATAAACGCAAAAGTAAATCCCAAGATATGAACAATAAAGAATTCATAGCCGCATTAGCAAATAAGACAGGTCGCACGCAAGACGAAACGGAAAAGCTTGTGAAAACAGCCTTGCAAGCAATGGGAGATAATTTTGAATCGGGCGAACCTTTCTTGGTTTCGGGCTTTGGAGCTTTTGAAGTAAAAAAAAGAATGGAACGTATCATGGTCAATCCTGGTACGGGACAGCGCATGTTAGTGCCACCAAAATTGGTTTTAGGCTTCCGTGCTACTCAGTCTGTCAAGGAAAAACTGAAGAAAGGAGGGGCTGAATAATGGCAAAAACAGCATTACAATTGGTGGCTGATGCAGTTGCAAAAAAGCACAAACTAACCATAAAAGAGTCGGAAAAGTTTGTCAGTCAGCTCTTTGAAGTCATTCAAGAAGGGTTGCACGAAGACAAAATAGCAAAGGTAAAGGGACTTGGAACTTTCAAAGTGCAAGCCGTAAAGCCTCGTGAAAGCATCAATGTGAATACGGGCGAGCGTGTACTAATTGCAGGACACGATAAGGTTTCGTTCACTCCAGATGCTGCGATGAAAGAGCTTGTCAATAAGCCTTTTGCGCAATTTGAAACCGTTGTGTTGAACGATGGGGTAGACTTCGATAACGAAGAGGTGGCAGAAAATGCTGAAAACCAATCGGTTGAAGAGGAAAACACGCTTGAAAAAGTGTCTGAAACTGCAACTCCGCTCACTGAAAAGGCTGCGGAAAAAAGCGAAAATATTGTAGAAAAATCGGTAAAAACAGAGGAAAATAACGCCAAAATAGAACGAAAAGAAGAGCAAAATACTGCTAAAAAAGTTGAAAATCCAACGCCGCCAACTCACGCGACACCTATTCCTCGCCCAGAACAAGAGCAAGTTGAGCAGCCCAAAGCAGTAGAGCAGGGGACACAATCGGTTGAAAAGGAAGAAAAGTCTACTGAAAAACAGTTCGAGAAAGCTGAACATAAAACGCAAACCTTTGAAAATGAGGCTGAAACAACTGATGATTTAGAGAACGAGCCAACCAATTCCAACAAAAAATGGTGGATAATAGTAGCCATTTTAGCGATTGTTGTACTCGCATTTTTCGGCTATCAATACGGCAAAGATTGTGCATTACGTGACAATATTCTTGCATCTTTTCAAGAAAAAACGGCGCAAAAACCTGCTGAAAAACCGAGTCAAACTGCAAAGAAAGTCAAAGCAACTGCGCCAATTGCTCCTAAAAAAGCAGATAAAAAAGCAGCTGCACAAGCCCCACAACCTGTTGAAACCAACGAATTTAAGCAGCTGAGTGCTGACAGACGCATTCGATATGGCGCATACGATATTGTAGGAATTGAAAAAGTGGTAGTATTAAAGAAAGGTCAAACCATGGAGTCGTATAGTCGAAAAACGTTGGGTCCCGATATGGTTGGCTATTTCCAAGTGCTGAACAATGCCGAAACCATGTCTGAAGGCGACACCATGAAAATTCCAAAAGTAAAACTTCGCCCAGAATATATCGGCAAGTAAAAATATCAAGATTGCTTTAAAAATCAAAACAGGCTCTTTTGCGGTTCAAAACCTATTGTTTTGCCAACCAAAAGAGCCTATTTTGATAAATGAAACCTATTTTATAAACTAATGATAGTTATGATAAATAGGGCAAATTAATAATTTATTCTTGTTCACTCCTATCCATTTGTTTTTGGCAGAACCACATTATTATTGTACCTTTGCACGCAAAATAGAAATAGGTTTAAAAACAAACAATGATTACACTTTCAAATATTGCAGTTCAGTTCGGCAAAAGAGTTCTGTACAAAGACGTAAATATCAAGTTCACACCAGGTAACATCTACGGCGTTATCGGTGCTAATGGTGCTGGAAAATCAACTTTACTTCGTGCCATTTCAGGCGATTTAGAGCCTAACAAAGGTACGATTACCTTAGGTTCTGGCGAGCGTTTATCGGTTTTGGAGCAGGACCACTTCAAATATGATGAATTTAGAGTAATCGATACAGTCCTTATGGGACACGAACCTTTATGGAAAAACATGAAGGAACGTGAGGAATTATATGCTAAACCTGAAATGACTGAGGAAGATGGCAACCGCGCAGCCGACTTGGAACTGAAGTTTGCTGAGATGAATGGTTGGGAAGCTGACAGCGAAGCAGCACAGCTTTTGCAACACCTTGGCGTGCAAGAAACTGACCACCAGAAGCTTGTTGGTGAATTATCTAATACTCAAAAGGTGCGTGTTATGTTGGCTAAAGCCCTATTTGGTAAGCCTGAAAACCTCCTACTCGATGAGCCTACCAACGACCTTGACCTCGAAACAGTTGAATGGTTGGAAGAATATTTGGGCGAAATTGAGGAGACACAGACTGTGCTTGTCGTATCGCACGACCGCCACTTCCTTGACTCTGTAAGTACGCAAACTATTGATATTGACTTTGGAAAGGTTACTGTTTTTGCAGGTAACTACTCTTTCTGGTACGAAAGTTCTCAATTAGCACTTCGTCAGGCACAAAATCAAAAGATGAAGGCGGAGGAAAAGAAACAACAATTGGAAGAGTTTATTCGTCGTTTCTCTGCCAATGTTGCCAAAAGTAAGCAGACTACATCACGCAAAAAGATGCTTGAAAAGCTTAATGTGGAAGAAATCAGACCATCAAGCCGTAAATATCCAGGCATTATTTTCCAAATGGAACGCGAGCCAGGCAACCAAATTTTGGAAGTAGAAGACCTTAAAGCAGTTGATGCAGACGGCACAGTTTTGTTCGACCATGTAAATTTCAACGTTGAAAAAGAACAAAAAGTTGTGTTCCTTTCACGCAATTCAAAAGCGATGACAGCCCTCTTTAATATTATAAATGGTGAGCGTGAAGCACAAGCAGGCACTTATAATTGGGGTGTTACCATTACAACGGCCTATCTCCCACTCGATAATACAGAATATTTCGACTGCGATATGAATCTCGTAGACTGGCTTTCACAATATGGACCAGGCAACGAAGTGGCTATGAAAGGCTTCTTAGGCAGAATGTTATTCAAGCAAGAAGAAGTGGAAAAGAAAGTAAATGTGCTTTCAGGAGGCGAGAAAATGCGTTGTATGATAGCACGTATGCAGTTGCAAAATGCCAACTGTTTGATACTCGATACCCCTACTAACCACCTCGACCTTGAAAGTATTCAAGCGTTCAACAATAATCTTGTTGGCTTTAAAGGCAATGTTCTTTTCAGTTCACACGACCATGAATTTATTGGAACGGTGGCAAATAGAATCATCGAACTGACTCCTAACGGCACAATTGACAAGTTGATGAGTTACGATGAATACGTTCACGACGAGAAAATTAAGGAGCAACGCAATAAAATGTATGGCGCATAAAATGTCAGCCATGCACTTTTAATCTATTTATTATTTAATTTGGCACGCTATTTGTTCCATTTATATAGTAGATAAAAAACATAATCATGAGCAAAAAGAATAAAAACATAGAACTCGAAGACGAGGAAACAAAGTTGAACGAAGAGGCAATGAACGACGAAACTGCCCAAAATGAAACTTCTGACGATAACGTTGAAACCGATTTTGACAAGGAAACAGAAGGGGAAACAAAGGAAGAAGTGAACGAGGCAGAAGAATGGAAAGACAAATATATCCGCCTTTTTGCTGAATTTGAAAACTATAAGAAGCGCACTTTAAAGGAAAAGACAGAACTAATCCTTAATGGTGGCGAAAAAACCATTACAGCAATTCTCCCTATTCTTGACGATTTTGAACGTGCTATTGCCGACAACACAGAAGATGTCGCAGCTATCAAAGAAGGCTTTGACCTTATTTTCAAGAAGTTTTTAAAGACCTTGGAAGGCATCGGAGTGAGCAAAATTGATACTGAGGACAAGGATTTCAATGTCGATTTCCACGAAGCTATCGCCATGGTTCCAGGCATGGGCGACGATAAAAAAGGAAAAATTATAGATTGTGTGCAAACGGGTTACATGCTCAACGATAAGGTTATACGTCACGCAAAGGTTGCAGTAGGACAATAATAGAACAATGGCAAAAAGAGATTACTACGAAGTATTAGGCATTGATAAGAATGCTTCGGACGACGAAATAAAGAAGGCGTACAGAAAACTCGCCATAAAGTATCACCCAGATAGAAACCCTGACGATGCAAATGCAGAAGAAAAATTCAAAGAAGCTGCTGAAGCATACAGCGTTTTAAACGACCCACAGAAGCGACAACAGTACGACCAATTTGGTTTTGATGCTCCTAATTTCGGTGGCGGCAATCCTTTTGGCGATGGTGGTTTCTCTATGGACGATATTTTCTCTATGTTCGGCGATGTATTTGGCGGACATGGAGGCGGTGGCTTTGGAGGTTTTGGCGGTGGAAGCCGACAAGCTCCTAAATATAAAGGTGCCGATTTGCGTTTGAAAGTAAAACTTTCATTGCAAGAAGTAGCCACAGGCGTTACCAAAAAGTTTAAAGTTCGCAAAGATGTTGTGTGTGAACATTGCCATGGAACAGGCGCAGAAAGCGGTAGCGGCGTAGAAACTTGCCCAAATTGTCATGGTAGTGGTATGGAAATTCGTACCCAACAAAGCATCTTTGGTATGATGCAAACCCAGACAACTTGTCATGTTTGTGGCGGAGAAGGCAAAGTTATTAAAAACAAATGTACACATTGCGGTGGAGATGGCGTTGTAAAAGGCGAAGAAGTTGTGGAAATCAACATTCCAGCAGGTGTAGCTGAAGGCATGGTTGTCAATGTTCCAAACAAAGGAAACGCAGGAAAACACAACGGAATTACAGGCAATATTCAAGTGTACATTGAGGAAGAAGAGAACGAAACCTTTATTCGCGACGGACAAAATGTTATCTATAACTTGTTGCTCGACTTCCCTACTGCTGTGCTCGGTGGTCAAGTTGATATTCCAACCATTGACGGTGGTGCGGTAAAAATAAAGATTGAACCTGGGACACAACCAGGAAAGATACTCCGTTTGAAAGGAAAAGGCTTGCCAGCCGTACAAGGTTATGGTCGTGGAATGGGCGAATTGATTGTTCAAATCAGTGTTTACGTTCCAAAAACACTATCAAAAACAGAACGAAAAGCAATAGAAGAATTTCAAGAAAGCGACAATTTCAAAGGCGATAGCCATACCAAACGCTCCATTTTTGAAAACTTCAAAAAACTATTTAGCTAATCTTTCTTAGCTTAAAAGGTATATGACTTACGAAGAAACAATAGAATATTTATTCAATAGCACCCCTGTTTTTGAACATGTGGGTGCTTCTGCTTATAAAGAAGGACTCTCTACAACGCTTGCGTTAGACGAATATTTCGGACACCCGCACCAGAATTTCCGCTCCATTCATATTGGTGGCACGAACGGAAAAGGCTCTTGTTCGCATACATTAGCTTCTATTTTGCAAGCCGACGGCTACAAAGTGGGACTTTATACCAGTCCTCACCTTGTTGATTTCCGCGAACGAATCAGAGTAAATGGCGAAACGATTTCCGAACAATATGTGATAGACTTCACCGAAGAGCATCGCAAATTTTTCGAACCCCTTCACCCGTCTTTCTTTGAACTAACTACGGCAATGGCTTTCAAATACTTTGCCGAACAAAAAGTAGACTTTGCCATTATAGAAGTGGGGCTTGGAGGGCGTTTAGATTGTACAAATATCATCAATCCCCTACTCTCCATTATTACAAACATTTCGTTAGACCACACGCAATTCCTTGGCGATACACTGCCAAAGATAGCTTTCGAGAAAGCAGGCATCATCAAACAAGGCACACCCGTAGTCATAGGCGAGGCTAACCCAGACACGCGTGTCGTTTTTGAAGCCAAAGCGCAAGAAATGGACGCCATGATTGTCTTCGCAGAAGATATGCCAATGGTCGAGTCTGCCCGTGCTTTGCCAACAGTAGGACGCCGATATGAAACACGATTGTTCGGCACAATTGAAGGCGAATTAGGGGGTATTTATCAAGACAAGAATACCAATACGCTTTTAACAGCAGTGATGCAATTGTATAATAATCAGATTATTAGAAATATAGACAGCGTGTCTAAAGGCTTTGCAACGGTTACAAAATCAACAGGACTAATGGGGCGTTGGCAGCAAATGCAAACAAATCCGAAGGTCGTTTGCGATACTGGGCACAACAAAGCAGGTTGGATAGACCTTTCAAAGCAAATTAAAAGCCAATCATACAAAACATTGCGCATCGTTTTTGGCATGGTAGACGATAAGGATATTCACGCTATCATGTCGATGTTGCCCGATGATGCCGTTTACTATTGGACACAACCAAGTACAAAGCGTGCCTTCCCAGTTGAAAAAATCGCCTCGGTTGGAGCCGAAAATGGTTTGCATGGTCGTCTATTTACCTCTGTAAAAGCAGCTTACGAAGCAGCTTTAGCAGATGCTAATCCCGATGATTTCATCTTTATAGGTGGTTCAAGTTATGTCGTAGCCGACTTTTTGAGTTGATTTGGCTCAAAATAACATTTCCTTAAAACGAACAATACCTATTTGAAGTTTATTGTTTTATTAACGTAATAGGCTGTTTTTCGCACCAAAACAGCCTATTTTATGCTCCAAAACAGTGGGTTTTGCAAAAAAAATAGAAAGTGATTCACATCACTTTCTATTTTTATTTAATAAGTTTATGTGATTCTCATCACTTCTTATCAGTTTACTAAAAAGTAATTATAAAAAAATTAACATTAATGAAATCTTTATTTCTTTTTACTTAATATTCTTCAAGATTGCCAATAAGTGATCCCAAACCATTTGAGCAGTAGGAATCAACAAACGCTCCTCTGGTGTGTGAACGAAGCGGAGGGTTGGTCCAACGCTCATCATGTCTACATTTGGATATTTTTCAGAAATCAAACCACATTCAAGACCAGCGTGAATACCTAATACTTCAGGCTCTTTGTTGAAAAGTTTCTTGTATTCTGCAACCGCTACATCAACGAGCTTAGAGTTTGGATTCATCTTCCAACCAGGATATTGGTCATGTTGATTTACTTCAGCACCAGCCATTTCGAAGCAAGCCTTGATAGTGTTTGCCATGTTGGTCAATGCACTTGGCACGTTAGAACGTTGTGAAGCAATAACTGTGATAACCTCTTCTTCTGTTTTTACCACAGCCACATTGCTTGAAGTTTCTACCATATAAGCAATAACTTCGTCTTGGCAATTGGTCAAAGGACCATTGTCTACCGCTTGAATAGCCATGATGAGGTGGCGACCAACTTCCTTTTCTACTACTGGGCGAGCCTCTTTGCTCTCGATGCTGAATACGCCATTAGGGTCAGAAACGTGGTATTCTTCTTCGATTCCCTTTGTGAAGATGTTCCAATCTGCCATAACATTTTCCTTTTCAGCAGCAGGAACAGCAAACAAAACCTTGCCATCACGAGGGATAGCGTTGTCCATTTTACCTGAATTCCACTCAACAAGGCGCAAGTCCATCTTGCTTTGCTCCATGTAAAGGAAACGTCCTAACACCTTGATAGCATTCGCACGCTTCTTGTTAATATCATCACCAGAGTGTCCACCGATGAATCCTTTCACGCTTGCTTCCATGAAAAAGTAACCCGCAGGAGCTTCTTCACGCTTATATTTAAATAGGTTGTCGGTTGTAACACCACCCGCACAACTTACGAAAATTTGTCCTTCATCTTCCGAATCAAGGTTGATAAGATACTTACCTGTCAGCCAATTAGGCTCTAAACCAAACGCTCCAGTGAGTCCTGTTTCCTCGTCTACTGTGAAAAGACATTCTATTTTTCCGTGTTCAATATCGTCAGAATCAAGTATAGCCAATTCGTAAGCAACACCGATACCATCGTCAGCACCAAGCGTTGTACCCTTTGCGGTAAGCCATTCTCCATCTACATAAGTTTGAATAGGGTCGTTATAGAAATCGAAATCAACGTCCACCAACTTGTCGCACACCATATCTATATGGCTTTGGAGAATAATTGTAGGAGCGTTTTCCATGCCTTTTGTTGCAGATTTGGTAATGAGAACGTTACCAGTCTTATCTACTTTTGTTTCCAAGTTGTGGCTTTTACCAAACTCTTTAAGAAATTCTATCATTTTTTCCTCATGTTTTGAAGGGCGAGGAATCTGATTAATTTTTGCGAATTGCTCGAAAACACGAGCAGGTTTTAATTCCATGTTTGTCATTTTTAATAGTATTTTTTTTTGATATATTCTTGATTTGTGTTACCTTTGCAAAAATATAAATGCAAAGATACGAAAAATGGTTAAGACTTTATTGTTGAGTGTGTTAATAATTGCTATTGCGATACTCTTGTTATCGGTCAGAGTAATCTTTAAGAAAGGCGGAACCTTTCAGTCGCAGCACATTCACGACAACAAGCATTTGCGTAAGAAAGGAATCCATTGCGTTATCGACCAAGATAAAGAGGCGCGTACAGCCAACAAAGCATATTAAACGATTATTAATAAAAAAAAGATAAATATAAAAATGAAAAAGACTCTTACTGCTATGGCTATCGTAGCCGTTGCTTTTAGCATCATGTCATGCAACAAACAGCCAAAGCAAAATGACACAAAGGAAAGCCCTGTACCAGCAGAAGCAACTCCTGCAAAAGGCGAACAACAGATAGCATACGTGGAAATTGACTCTATCATGAGCCAATACACCTATTGGAAAGAAGTAACAAAGATTCTTGAAGCAAAAGAAAAAAACATTCAAAAGACTTTAGGAGGCAAACAACAGCAAATTCAACAAGCTGCTGCAAACTTCCAACAGAATATTCAAGCCAACAAATACACTCAACAACAGGCTGAACAAATACAAGCTGGCATACAAAAGCAAGCTGCTGACGCTGAAGCATTGCGCCAAAGATTAGGCACAGAGTATCAAAAGGAAGTTACAAAATACAACAAAGCACTTTCTGACAGCGTTCACAACTACTTGAAAGAATACAACAAAGATGGGAAATACACTATGATTCTTGCAAAAAGTGGCGACAATATCCTTTACGCAGCCCCTTCTGCAAACATCACAAGCGAAGTTGTAAAAGGCATGAACAAGGCTTACAAAGGCATGAAATAAGCGTTTCTGAAAGAAAAAGAAGAAATAAAAATAGTTTTTTTGTAAAGTTTGAAAGGGGATTCACCAGTGGGTGATTCCTCTTTCTTGTTTGTCTGTAAATGTTTGAGTTTGCCTTTATGAAGCATTACAAGGCTTAGTTGGGAAAAAAGTGGGATTTGGATTTCTATCTTTTGTTAATTAGGACTGCTTGTAGTTGCCTTGTAGGGGCGGAATTTATTCCGTTCCTCATAAACTTGTATCATGTTACTATCAATTAAAAAGTTATTTTTTAGTTATGAGGAACGGAATAAATTTCGCCCCTACAAGGCTTTCATTATTTCGCAAGACTATTTCCAAGTACAAAAGATTAATTTATTTTCGTCTAACTAAGCTTGTAGAAATATCCTCAACCTTTTCCTACTGGGTCCTTTACAAGCGATAATACCAATACATAAGGCTACGTATGAGCGAATTGGAGAAGCGAAACCAACGATAGGAACTCACTTGTTTGCCGCCAAAGCTCAGCATAAAATCACGATAGGGGGAATGTGAGAATGGCAAACCGAGATTCAGAATGTGAATATGGTCTTGCCCACGCTCAAAAGCATCTTGCAAAGCGTGCCAAACCGTTACATAATGGGGGTGATAAAATAGGTAACGTTTGTCCAAAGCGGCATCAAACCATAACATAGATTCTCTCCCCGACTCCACAACAACACTTCCGCCAACAATTTTGTCTTTGTAAGTGGTTACATAAACATGCCCATATTGGCTTGCACCAATCTGTTGGAAAAGTTTTTCAGCTGGTATGTGGCGTTGTTTGCGCAAGATATAATACTTCTTTACTAAGGTATACAACTGGTGAATCTCCTGTTCTCCCACAGCTTCACGCGTAATAAATCCATTGTCATAGGCACGTTGCACACGGTGAAGTACCTTTTCGTTGGCACGTTCTTTGGGTGCTTTGCTGTGGAGCGAGTGGTGTAATTGAATCCAAGGTATGGGTACAAATCCATTTTTGCGCAAGGCTCGATAGCCAAACATCTTCTTTGAGGTATCACTCAATTCTATATGGTAGCAAAAGCGGCGTTTAAGAAAGTGAACTAATGCCGTAAGCATTGCCTCGAAAAGCTCATTTTTTTCTTTAAACTCTATTCCTTTATAATAAGAACCCTCGCCATAAATGCGCGCTCGATGCGTAAAATTAATAAAAAAGATGCGCCTTTTTGTTCGCACTTGGGCTAAAATTTGCCCCAATACCTCGCCTTTTTCATTCGTAGCAATCACCATACACGGCATCACACGAGGGGTTTGTTCCAACATAACGAACAAATCCCGACTATGAAAGAAATTGCCTTCACACAATTTTGGCAAATCTTTGCTCCGCGTTACAATTTGTATTGCCATTCGTTTTTATTCTTTCAGTAGATTATGAAAAGGATTTAAAAAGCACTTTGATAATTGCAAAAATAGTAAATCTTTTCTAAAAAAGCGAGAAACAAATAGCTTTTTATGTATATTTTTGCTAATTTTGTCCGACTTATGAAAATAGTTTTGATAGGAGCAGGCAATCTTGCCACCAATTTAGGACTTGCACTTCATGAAGCAAACCATGATATAGTGCAGGTTTTTAGTCGAACAATGACATCGGCTAAGCTACTTGCGGCTGCAATTGAGAGTGTACCAACCAACGATTTAGACGCAATTACCGACGAAGCCGACCTGTATATTCTTTCAGTAAAGGATAGTATCCTGACTGAAATAATCGATAGAATATGCAAAAATAAGTCGCAAAAAGTCTTTGTACATACGGCTGGCTCAATGCCATTAGATTGTTTTAAGGGGAAAGCGGAGCATTATGGTGTGTTCTACCCGATGCAAACGTTCTCCAAACAAAGGCGTGTAGCGTTCGAAAACATTCCAATTTTCTTGGAAGCAAGCGATGATTTCACTTTGCAAAAGCTCACCGATGTAGCTGAAAGCATTAGCAAAAACGTGCGAAACCTATCAACTGACAAGCGTCGCTATCTTCATTTGGCAGCCGTTTGGGCTTGCAATTATGCCAATCATTGCTACGATATGGCAGCCGAAGTATTGAAAAAAGCCGACCTACCCTTCTCTGTTATGTTGGAATTGACCGACGAAACGGCACGAAAAGTACACGATTTGTCGCCACGAGAAGCCCAAACAGGTCCAGCAATACGATATGATACGAATGTGATAGAGGCGCAAATGGAACTCATGAAGGATATGCCTGAAGCGAAAAAGCTATACGAAGAATTGGCAAAAAGTATTCATGAAACAAGTAAAAAGAAAGTATAACTAAAAGATTAACAAGTGATTGTAACACTATGATAAACTATGATTTAAACAAGATTAAGGCTATTGTGTTTGATGTTGATGGCGTTCTGTCAGCAAACACCGTCCCAATGAACGATGCGGGAGAGCCTATTCGCACCGTGAACATCAAAGATGGCTACGCATTACAGTTGGCTGTAAAGCGTGGTTTGCACATTGCGATTATGACAGGTGGACGAAGTGAATCAATAAAAAAACGCTATCAAGCACTCGGAGTGAAAGATGTATATCTTAATTGTGCCATAAAACTTGATATTTGGAATGCCTATTTAGAGAAAAACGGACTCCGTGAAGACGAGGTTATCTATGTGGGCGACGATATTCCTGACTATCAAATCATGCAACGAGCAGGCTGTGCGTGCTGTCCGAAGGACGCTTGTGCCGACATTAAAGCCATTTCGCTTTACGTTAGCGATTATAATGGTGGCTACGGCGTGGCGCGCGACATCATAGAACAGGTGTTAATGGCACAAAGAAAATGGGAAATGGACACCAAAGCCTTCGGGTGGTAAGCAAAGAAATATTACTAAAATAAAATGAATATCAAGGATTATCACATCATATTGGCAAGCAATTCGCCACGCCGCCGAGAACTTTTGCGAGGTTTAGACCTTGCTTTCGATGTGCGTGTACTGCCCGATATTGCAGAAAATTTCCCCGAAACCATTGAGCCAAAGGACGTTGCTGAATACATCAGTAAGGTGAAAGCAAATGCTTATTTGGACACCATTACCGAGAAAGAACTCGTGCTAACAGCTGACACAGTGGTGATTATAGACCGTGAAATACTCGGAAAACCGCACGATGCAGAGCAAGCCAAAGCCATGTTACACAAGATTAGTGGGCGAAAACATCAAGTTGTTACGGGTGTTTGCCTAACAACGAAGGAACGACAACATAGTTTTTCGGTTTCAACAGATGTTACTTTCAAAGAACTTTCCGATGCTGAAATAAATTATTACGTTGAAACTTACGAACCATTCGATAAGGCTGGTGCATACGGCATACAGGAATGGATTGGTTATGTGGGGGTTACGTCGTTAGAAGGCAGTTACTTTAACGTCATGGGACTGCCTGTTCAGCGCATTTGGACAGAGTTGAATAAATTCTAAAACAGAAAAAACAAACAATAAAACTAAAACATTATGCCGTTAATTTTATCTGCTCGTGGCAAAAAACCACATTGGGGCGAACGCTGTTACATTGCCGAAAATGCCACGTTAGCTGGCGATATTATCATGGGCGACGATTGCTCTGTATGGTTTGGAGCTGTAGTACGCTCTGATGTCGATGCTATTAAAATTGGCAATCGTGCCAATATTCAAGATTTGGCGTGCATTCACCAAACTGCGGGCAGCCCTGTCATCATCGAAGACGATGCAAGCATTGGCCATGCAGCCGTAGTTCATGGTGCAACCATACGCAAAGGTGCGCTTATCGGTATGAATTCCACCATTTTAGACGATGCCATTGTGGGCGAAAACTCCATTGTTGCCGCAGGGGCGGTGGTGGTGAAAGGAACCATTATTCCTCCCAACGAAATTTGGGGCGGTATTCCTGCCAAGCGCATCAAAGCATGTGAGCCAGGACAATCACGCGTTTCAGCCGACCATTATATGTATATCAAAGAGTGGTATGAGGCTGAAAAATAAAAAGCCTAACGCTTTAATTTTCAAAAGAGCCTGTTTTGAACTCCAAAATAGCCTGTTTTGAGTTGCAAAACCTATGGTTTTAAAAAATGATGAAACAAAAAACAAAAGGGAGTCGGTAGTTTTGCGCTACTAACTCCCTTTATTTTTTATTGATATGATTTTGTTTCAGCGAAAAAAATCAATAAGATTCCTGCTCATTTGGGAAACTTTGGTCTTTCACGGCACGCATATAATCGGTTATTCCGTCTGTCATACACTTGTTTACATCGGCGAAATAACGCAAAAATTTAGGTTTAAAACCACGTGTCATGCCCATTGCATCAGCATAAACCAAAACTTGTCCATCGGTACCATTGCCTGCTCCAATACCAATTGTGGGGGCTTTGATGGTTTCAGACACCTTTTTAGCCAACTGACTTGGCACTTTTTCCAATACCAAAGCGCAAACTCCAGCTTCGTCTAATGCCTTCGCATCTTCCAAAAGTTTAGCTGCTTCGGCTTCATTCTTTGCACGCAAACCATAACCGCCAAACTTATGAACACTTTGTGGCGTAAGTCCTAAATGTCCGACAACGGGAATGCCCGCAGCAAGCATTCCTCTAATGGTGTCAAGTATCTCTGTTCCGCCTTCAAGTTTCACAGCATCTGCCCCACTTTCTTTCATGATGCGGATAGCATTGCGCACCCCTTCTTCACGATTTACTTGGTAACTGCCGAACGGCATATCGCAAACAACAAAAGCATGGTTGCAAGCTTTTGCCACCGACTTGGCATGATAAATCATTTCGTCCACCGTTATAGGCAGCGTATCGTTGTTGCCACACATTACGTTCGATGCCGAATCGCCAATCAAAATACTGTCAATTCCTGCTTCATCGAAAATCTTTGCCGTTGTGAAATCGTAGGCAGTAATCTGCGCAATCTTCTCTCCAGCAGCTTTCATGTCGCGCAATGTCGTTGCCGTTATTTTCTTTTTGTCTGTTGATAAATAACCCATTATTTTTAGTTTTTATATCAAATGTTATAGCTGATAGCCAACAAAATTTTCAATTACTTCACTTGTAAAGGCTTGAATGCTTTCCACCGAGTTCGATGTAGCCAGCCCTACAACTCTTGCCTTAGCAGCAACACCTGAACGCAATCCGTTAAAGCTATCCTCGAATACAACACAATCGGTTATTGACACTCCTAATTGGCGTGCAGCCGTGAGGTATGGCTCGGGAGAAGGTTTGCTTTCGGTGAAATCATCAGCGGTAAAAACACGGTCGAAAAGCTGCTTAATATTTGCATGTTGGGCGTAAACATTTTCCATTTTATCATTGTTGGAACTCGTTACTATTGCGGTTTTTACACCGATTTGCTTCAAGTGTTGAACGAAATCCTCCAATCCGTCTATAAATCGATACGGCATTTGTGCTTCATAGGCATAAAGTCGGCGCGTAAGTGATGCTTGCAACGCTTCGTCATTGGGGAAGTAAGCATCATAAATTTCACGGAGTGTTTGCCCCTTTATTTTGTATTCGATTCCCTGTTCGTGGGGGTAATATTCCTTGAAAATATCCCTATAAAATAAGGTGTACAATGGTTCTGTGTCGAAAACCACCCCATCTAAATCGAATAAACACGCTTTTATCATTTTCATTTAATTGTGTAATCGTTGTGCAAAGTTACGAAAGTTTTTTGTAACTTTGTCCCAATTATATGGTAAAGAAGAATTTTATATACTTTTCGGCAGTGGCTGTGGTTTGTTTTTTGGCAAGCTGTATGAGCAAACCCACGAAACCGCAGTTGAACTTGCCTGTTGAAACGGTTCAAGTTGATACAATTATCAGTTTCAACAAGGACGCAGCGTGTAAAATACACATCAATTACGCTTTTTTAAAGGGAAAAGAATATGCCGTAACCAACGATTCGCTGCTTCGTATGGGAACTTTGCAACCTAATTACTTTGCAGCAAGTTACGAGAAACTTACGCCCCAAATCGTAATCCCAGAGATTGCACGCCGCTATGGAAAAGAGTATTTGGAACTCGCACGTTGGTTAAAAGACAGAGAGCGCAATGCTTCACAATTAAATTGGGAACTTTCGATTGACACGAAGATACTCCCTGGCACAGAAAAAAGTGTTATTTACGTTTCAAACATCATGATAAAAACAGGCGAAACGGTTAATAAATACGTTCAATGTTTCAATATTGACCCGAAAACAGGCAAGCAAACAACACTAAAAGACGCCTTTGGCGACGATTACAAAGAGAAACTCGTCAAGGAAATCGTTGAACAAATGGCGAAAGACAATGATTGGGACGATGATAATATAGAGGAGGCACAACGCAAAGGCTACTTTGTGGGCATAGCACCCTACGCTTCACCCAATTTTATGCTCTATTCTGACTCGGTAACGTTTGTGTATAATGCGGGAGAAATCAGTCAAAAGGAAGTAAAAGTAACAATAGATAACTAATTGAATAATAGCAATGATAGAAGTTTTAACTAAATATTTCCCTGAACTTACCAACAAACAGCAAGAGCAATTCGCAGCGCTCTACAATTTATATGTAGATTGGAATTCGAAAATCAATGTTATTTCGCGCAAAGATATTGAGAATTTGTACGAGCATCATGTGCTGCATTCGCTTGCCATTGCCAAGTTTATTAACTTTCAAGACGATACCAATGTACTCGATTTTGGTACAGGTGGCGGTTTCCCAGGCATTCCTTTGGCAATTATGTTTCCCAATGCCAACTTCAAACTCATTGATGGCACAGGTAAAAAAATCAAAGTCGCTAACGAAGTGGCTAACGCAATAGGATTGGAAAATGTGCTTCCACAACACAAACGTGGCGAAGAAGAAAAAGGAAAGTTCGATTTTATTGTTTCAAGAGCTGTTATGCCGTTGCCCGATTTGATGCGTATTGTGCGCAAAAACATAGCAGCTGACAATCATAATGCACTTGAAAATGGCGTCATCGTACTCAAAGGAGGCAACCTGCAAGAGGAGTTACAACCATTTAAAAAGATAGCTGTCATGGAAGAACTTTCTCAATGGTTTTCAGAAGAGTGGTTTAAAGAAAAGAACCTTGTATATGTTCCTCGCATTTAATCGTTTATATAATCTTATTAAACAAAAACAATATGATTAAAATAAAGAAGTTTGTTTGCAACATGATTGAGGAAAACACCTACATTTTGTGGGACGAAACTTCCGAATGTGTCCTCATTGATTGCGGTGCTTACTACCAAGAGGAACGTGATGCAATCGTTCATTTCATCAAAGAGAACAACTTAAAACCTGTTCACTTGCTTGCCACACATGCTCATTTAGACCATAATTTTGGCATTAACACGATAAACGAAGCCTTTGGATTGCAACCTGAGGTGAGCGAAAAAGATGCTCCAGCGCTCGAAACGCTCAAAGAACAGGCGCAAACGCTGTTCGGAATGCAACTTGATTACGATTTCCCACCAGTAGGACATATCTTCGAAGAGGGCGAAACCATAAAATTTGGCAACCACGAACTTACCATTATTCGCACCCCAGGGCATACCCCAGGGGGTGTAACTTTCTATTGTAAAGAAGAAAACATTGCCTTTACGGGCGATACCCTATTCAAAGGTAGCGTGGGTAGAACTGATTTCCCAGGTGGAAGTATGTTTCAGTTGATTAATAGCTTGAGAGAATTATCACAACTTCCAGATAATACAGCGGTTTATGCAGGGCATGGCGAAGCTACAACTATCGGCTATGAGTTGGCTCACAACCCTTATATGGACAGATAAGCATGACACTTTCGCAATCAAAACCTGCTCGCATCATTCTTGGAATAGACCCTGGCACTAACGTGATGGGCTATGGTGTCATTCGAGCAAAAGGCAATAAAGCCGAAATGGTGGTAATGGGCGTTATTGATATGCGTAAGGAGAAAGACCCATACTTGCGATTGGGCAAAATTTTCGAGCGTGTTACGGGCATTATTGAAGAGTATTTGCCTGACGAAATGGCAATTGAAGCACCATTTTTCGGTAAGAATATTCAGTCAATGTTGAAACTTGGACGGGCGCAAGGTGTAGCGATAGCAGCAGCTATTCAGCGCGATGTTCCCATACACGAGTATGCTCCATTAAAAATTAAAATGGCTATTACAGGCAATGGACAAGCCTCTAAAAACCAAGTAGCAGGTATGTTGCAGCGACTTTTACACTTAAAGGACGACGAAATGCCGCAGTTCATGGACGCAACCGATGCACTTGGCGCAGCATATTGCCACTTTTTGCAATCGAATTGCCCCGAAAATGATGCAAAACATTTCTCATCGTGGAAAGATTTTGCACTGAAAAATAAGTCAAGAATATCGAAATAATAAATAAAAAGCGTGTCAGAATATTAAAATAATAGTATCAAAGGCTCTTTCATACAACATTTAAACCATTTGTACGTTATGGAGTCAAAGCATAAAAATAAGAATTTTCAAACTCAATAAAATATGACAACATTAAGAAAAATCGCCTTGGCAATCATTGGTTTAGCATTCACAGCCACAACTTACGCTCAGGATTCACAACGTGTTTACGAACAAATTTATAAAAGTTCTTATAAAATCGCAGCCAACAAAGCTGAAGATACTGAGTTGCGCAAGATTGCTTCGTTCAAAGTAGATGCCATTTCCTACTTGAAAACTAAGACATTAGAGGCTTTCTCTGCCCCTAATGCAAATCTTAAAAACGCCGATATAGCCCATTTGAACAATCAATTGGATTCAATGGCTTATTACATGTACGATTACGTAAACCTATATTTGAAGGAATATGCCAAAGCGTCTACCGAAAAAGAAAAGAT
This sequence comes from Prevotella disiens, assembly GCF_900454955.1. NCBI lineage: Bacteria > Pseudomonadati > Bacteroidota > Bacteroidia > Bacteroidales > Prevotellaceae > Prevotella > Prevotella disiens. The sequence goes on from NZ_UGTL01000002.1 coordinate 225,932, forward strand.
TCGTGTCATGAGGATTTTCCGTGATTCAAGCATCAACAACCCTTTGTATGGCGATGAAGATAAGGAATTAGTTTTAGCTTATTACAATCGAGACGACTATCCTACTCCATTCTCTTTGGATACAAACTGGATTTTAGCACTCGCAGAAGCAAAAGAAAAGTTGAAATAAATAAAGACAAACCGTAGAAAATTAGCTATAAATACAATGCAAAACCCCACCTACTTCAACAGCAGGTGGGGTTTTCCCAATTTAGTAAAAAACTACATTGGTCGTACTAATCAATCATCTAAAATACCAAATCATATCTTGTTAACCTTAGGCACAATTGCCTTACAATCTTGTGATTTCCGCTTTATTGAAGGTTATGTCAACATTATTTATCACTACTAACTATTTGTCCAATCCAAAGATATGCCAGCGAGCGCAAAGAAAGTTTACTTTCAATTTGCCGAGTGCAGCTATATCTTATGCAAAGATATTGCAAAAGAGCGCAAAGAAAGTTTACTTTCAATTTGCCGAGTGCAGCTATATCTTATGCAAAGGTATTGCAAATTTGAAAAAAGAAAAGTATTTTTGTATTTTAAATAACCTATATGCTATACAAACGATTGCACATTGAGACTCAAATTTAAGGCATACACAAATATTTAAACATTAAAAAGAGGGAGTTTATAGGACAAAGCACACGAAATGAATAACAATTCGCCTAAAATAAATGTCCCAACAATTACTTGTTGGGACAAAAAAGATTGACTGTCTCACGACAACCAATCTTCAAACCTTAATAATCTAATACCATGAAAAACACGTTGCAAAGTTATCGAATAATTGTGTTCACTACAAAAATATTATGTTAATAAATAATAATATGACCCAAAACGGTTATATTAAACGCTTTAATACTATCATTTTTGCGCTATTTATGCTAAAATTCTGGATAATTATTAAACAAAAGCGCTAATCACTTCATCGGTAAATGCACGATTGTCGTATAGTTCTTGAACCAGAAATTTTTCAGAATGATAGTTTTTTGCTGATGAAAACAGATTTTTTAATTTTTCAAACAACCGCTTTTGCTGCTACACCAACGTATGACAAATCTTCATTTCGTTTAAAAAAACATCATAATAAAGCCATTCCATAGGGAAAAATCCCCTATACTCTAATCAAATAAAGGGAATTCCCTCAGAACATAAGGAATTTCTGTTTGACCAATCCAACCTTTCTGCGTACCTTTGCAAAAGAATTTGCGAAGTAAATTCCAAAAGTTAAGAAAGGAAACAAATATAGATATACGGAATTATGAAAAAGAATTATTTTGCAGCTGCGGCGATTGCAGCGCTTGCATTGACATCGTGCGGAGGATTAGGAACAATGAGGGATACCAATACTGGTAGCACAACGGGCAACATTCTTGGAAGTATCATTGGTGCAGCTACCAATGGAGAAACAATTAGTAACATTCTAACATCGGTTATCGGTCTTGATAAGTTATCATCTCGTAACTTATTGGGTACATGGCGATATAATGGTCCTGGTTGTGCCTTTACTTCAGAGAACGCTTTGGCAAAAGCTGGTGGCGAAGTTGCCGCTACCGAAGTGGAACAGAAGTTGGCAGCACAATACAAAAAGATAGGATTTAACAGTCAAAACACCTATCTGACTTTCAATCAAGACGGAACTTTTTCAGCAAAGATTGACGGTAAGCCTTGGAATGGTCAGTACACTTTCGACGAAAGAACTCAGAGTATCAATTTTAGTGGTTTCTTGCTAAATTTGAAAGGCTACGTTAAGCGCGAAGCGAATGGTATTAGCGTTCTATTCGAATCTCGCAAAGTACTTTCATTGCTCCAAACCATTTCAGCAATGTCAGGCAATTCTACGCTTTCTTCCATTGGCGATATCTCAAAGAATTATGACGGAGTGCGCATCGGCTTTGATATGCGCCCATAATAGGATTTAGCGAATGCGCTAATCCCTTTTTAGAAGCGCGATAGAACGCATACACTCATCAATGCCTCCAATCCTCCTGCTGCAAACAAGGAGTGTTGGGGATATTTTGTTAATTGTAACATTTAAAGCGCTAAATATTAACAATTGAAATTACCAAGATTTTTAGCATTTTTAAAGGAAGGTTATCATACAAACGTTACCATCTATAATTTTGTTAAGTAATCCTTAATAGATTGATTTTCAGCATTTTTTTGCTTACCTTTGCACTTAGTAAACATGAAATCAAGACTTCGTCGCGCAAATTCTCACGCCCGTCAAGTCGCAAAAAATACCATTTTATCGGTATTTTTATAGATTTCGGAAAGTAAAGAATAATGAGAATTATTAAATTATTTAGTGTAACAGTTTTAATGTCTTTGACTTCGTTCTCTGCTAGTGCAGAGGCAGTCGTTTCAAAAGAAAAGTTTAATTGGCGACCAGTGATGGACGCAATCATGATGGTAGAGAGTAGAGGTAACGCAAAAGCAAAAAATGGACCTCACGTTGGTATCTTACAAATCTCATCAGGTATCGTAACAGCTTGTAATAACATTTTAAAAAGCCAAGGTAAGGCTCTACGCTACACACTTGCCGACCGCTTTAGCCCTAAAAAATCGCGCGAAATGTTTGTGCTTTTCATGTCAAAATACAATCCTAAAAACAATATTGAGAAAGCGATTAGAATGTGGCATGGAGGTGAAAAATACACCATAAAAGGGAGTCAAGCCTATTATAATAAAGTAAAGAAATACTTGAGATAAAAAATGTAACCCTTTCAACATCAGTTGAGAGGGTTATTTGTTTTTAAACATATTTTATCAAGCGATGTAATACGCCGTTTAAATAACTTTTCTACATCTTTTGGTTTTATTTTAGCACAGAGAAATTCTATAAACAGCGTTTGTTTCAGCAGTTACTCTACCCTTTTCGCTACTTCTTCTGCCCACAACCCAAACGATTTCTCCTGCCGAATCTGTGAGAACGAGTTGGGCTTTTTTGTCTAAAACATTTACTTTTTCATCGGTAAGATAGTCGCTCACAAGTTTAGAACCCGTCATACCAAAGGGACGAAAGCGGTCGCCAGCAGTCAAAGGACGCAGCGTAAAGGGAAAATTTACTTTTAAAACGTCCAACATAATTTCATTTTTTTGCCGAGAAAGGACAAAGTTTTCGTCTACTTTTTCATACTGAATGCAGAGCGAAAGTTGGTCAGAATAAATATATTTACCCACCTCTTGGATTCTTAAAGTGGGCATTTCTCTGTCTTTTTTACGCGAAATCAATATAAAGTTTCTATTGAATAAAAGTATATAATCATTTGTTATATACTGTTTTCCGCTTTGCAAATTTAAATTTTCTACAATGCTTTCAATCATAGAAGCGGCGAATCCGTATGGCGTGAGCAAATAAAATAGGAAATACGAGGGTGAAACGAAAGCACGAAGGCGAACAATATCAATCTGCAAAGAAGGCAAATCTGTTGTTGGTAATCCTAATTTCAAGGCTTCGAAGAATGCTTTTGGGTCAGTTGTGTCGGCAGTAACAATAGAAGAAAAAGCCGATTCTAACGTTGAAAAAATGATTTTATTCGCTTCGTTTACATTATTTGCCATGCGCATAACAGCATTATCGAACGATGGATTCATCTTGCGCAATTCTGGAATAACATTTAATCTCAGCTTGTTACGCTTTACATCGTTTATTAAATTGGTGCTATCCGTAACAAAATTTACCCCCTTTTCCTTTAAAAAAAGTTCTATTTCGTGTCGTGAACAATCTAACATTGGTCGAACGATGTTGCTATTTTTAGGGCGAATGCCCACTAATCCACGCATACCAGTGCCACGAATAAGGTTGAGTAAAATTGTTTCTACCGAATCATCTCGGTGGTGAGCGATGCAAATTGCATCAGCTTGAATATCACGTCTAAGGTTTTCAAAATAGCCATAGCGTAAGGTTCGAGCCGCCATTTCAATGCTTACTTTATGTAATTCTGCATAAAGTATTGTATCAAAGTGAATTAAATGAAATGGAACATTTAGTTTTTCGCAGAGTTTTTTGCAATATTCTTCATCACGATTGCTTTCCTCTCCTCGTAAATTAAAGTTACAATGCGCTGCTTCAATGTTATATCCTAAGTGTTTAAGCACCAATAAAAGCGCAACAGAATCAGCCCCACCAGAAAGTCCAACAATATATTTGCCGTCCTCATGGAGTAAATGATGCGCTTCAATATAAGCTTTTACTTTATTCAACATACAAGACAAGCCCCTTTAAATATTCCCCTTCCAAGTGGTAAATATTAATTGGGTGGTCGGCTGGTTGGTGTATTTGGTGTAAGATACGAACCCTTCTACCAGCCTGAGCAGCAGCAGTAAACACCGCTTGGCGGAAGTTTTCCTTTGTTACAACTTGCGAACAACTAAAGGTAAAGAGTATGCCTCCTTTCTTAATGCGTTCGAAACCTTTTACGTTTAATCGGGTATAACCACGCAGACCATTCTTTAAAGCACTGCGATGTTTGGCAAAAGCAGGTGGGTCAAGTATGATAAGGTCGTACTTTCCGTCGTTATCATCAAGATATTTAAAGGCATCTTCGCAAATGGCAGCATGCCTTTTGTCGTTAGGAAAGTTAAGTGCGATGTTCTGATTGGTTAGTTCTACCGCCTTTGCCGAACTATCAACCGAGTGTACCATTTTAGCTCCACCACGCATAGCATATACAGAAAATCCGCCCGTATAGCAGAACATATTCAGCACAGAACGACCTTTGGCATAGTATTCCAATAGACTTCGATTCTCACGTTGGTCTACAAAAAATCCTGTTTTCTGTCCTTTCAACCAGTCAATATGGAATTTTAATCCATTTTCAATGGCAATATTATTTTCCGTATCCCCATAAAGGAAACCATTTTCTTGTCCTAAATCGGCTTTAAATGGTAGGGTTGTTTCACTTTTATAATAGATACTATCCACATTTTCGCCCAAAACAGCTCGCAGCGCATCTGCTATTTCGTAACGAGCCACATGCATTCCCACCGAGTGAGCCTGCACAACGCACGTTTTATCGTAAACATCAACGATTAATCCAGGCAGATTGTCGCCCTCACCATGTACCAAACGATAGGTCGTATTGATAGTTTCGCCCGTTGTAGCCACCTTTTCGGCAGGACGAATAACTCCTATGGCATTGCGAACTTCCAATGCTGCAGCCAAACGACTTTGCCAAAAGTCGGCATCAATAGCTATATCGCTGAACGAAAGAATGCGCACCGTGATAGAACCAATTTGATAATGACCTACACCGATGAAGTCTTCGTTATGCGTATATACCTTAACAAGGTCGCCCTCTTCCAAATTTTCGTCCATTTTGGCGATAGCACCAGAGAAGACCCATGGGTGTTTACGCAATAAACTCTCCTCTTTCCCTCGTTTTAATTTTATTTTTTTGTACATAATAATCGTCTATTTATCGGTGGATTCGCTATTTTCTGACTGTCGTGATACCACTTTTTCAGGTTCAGCTACCTTTATTGTTTCGTAATTATTGGTAGAACGCAACGCACGCAGTCTTTCATAAATTTGAATACATGCCCATGCGTCCGTCGCAGCATAAAGTTTTTGCTTGTCAGACAATATGGGTGCTTCCCAATTAGATAGTTGTTCGCGTTTTGTGATGCGCTCGTGAAAGAGGTTAGCGTATAGCTTTTGCAAACTAAGGTCTTCTATTCCAAACTCTTGTACAATGTTCTGCAAATCAATAAACTTGCCAGTTGTGAAGTCTGTACGTTTGTGCAACATCATGAAATCATCATGCAATGACAGTCCAACTTTGGTAACCGTGGTATCTTCCAATAAGCGAATGATGCACGGAGGCATACCGATTAAATTTAATCGGAATAGGAAACACACATCGTGAGTGCTCACTTGCAACAAGGCAACCTTATGATGCTTCCCTTTACAGAATACAGGTCGTGTTTCAGAATCTATGCCAAGAATATCGGCTGACAATAAATAATCAACCGCTTTTTCGGCTTCCGATTCGGTCAAAACTACCACAATCTTGCCTGGGAAAATAACTCTTGGCAAGGTGGAAATCTTCTTTTTATCGAACTTATTGTATAATGTAGTAATCATGATGTCTATTTCGTTTTGCAAAATTAGCAAATTCTTCTGAATTTATACCCTATTTTCTCCCAAAATTTTCGTACTTTTGCATTTGGTTAAACTTTTCATAATGGCAAAGAAGAAAACAGAGAAAAAGCCGAAGACATTTACTGAGGCACTTGGAATCAATTATATTATCAACGATAAGACAGGGTTTGTATTTGGATTAATCTTACTCTGTTTGGCTATTTACCTTATTATTTCCTTTGTAAGCTATTTTAATACGGGGCAAGCCGACCAAAGTTTGGTTATGGCGTTGCGACCTGGTGAAATAGAAAATACCGCAAAGGAGTTTCAAAACTATTGTGGGTCGGTAGGAGCCTTGCTCTCTTACTTCCTCATCGCACGTTGTTTTGGTATTCCAGCCTTCATCATTCCATTTTTTATCATCGTTTGTGGTGTTAAAATGATTAAGGCTTACGAGAAAGTAAACCTTTGGAAATGGTTCTTTGGTGCTGCTTTGATAATGATTTGGAGCAGTATCACCTTCGCAAAGTTTGTTACACCTATCATGGGAGAAAATGTTTTCAACCCTGGTGGCGACCATGGTGCATTCGTGGTTGAATACATTGAAAACGTAATAGGTCCTCCTGGACTTATTGTTATCTTGGTGGTTACGATGATTACCTTCCTCACTTACATCACTTCGGAAACCATTACGGTGGTTAAAAAGATGCTCAACCCTGTGGGATACCTTCGCGATAAAGTGAAGTTTACCATTGTTCGCCGCCATGGAGATAAGGAAGTGGTGAAAGAACTCGATGACGCTGTTGATGCAAAAGAGGTGGAAGAATTTCTTTCTACCGAGCCACAAATGGTTGATTTCTTGCAGGATAACATACCAGAACCAATTGTAAAACCTACTGAATTAGAGGTTACGCCGATAGAAAAGCCGAAGAAATCGGCAAAAAATGATGCTGAAATCGGTTTGGAAGTGGAGCGTCCTAACCACGAAGAGAAAACTTTGGGCAAGGTTGTTGCAAGCAAGGAAGACTTATCAACACCTATTAACCCACACGAACCTTTCACAAAATGGAAGTACCCTACCCTCGCTTTGCTCAAGCAATATGATTCTGACAGCAACGTAAACTTCGTTGATAAGGACGAATTAGAAGCAAATAAAAATAGAATTATTAAGGTTTTGAGCGACTTTGGTGTACAAATCAGAAGTATTCGTGCTACGGTTGGTCCTACCATTACGCTTTACGAAATTACGCCTGCACAAGGTGTTCGCATCTCAAAGATTAAGAATCTTGAGGACGACATAGCCCTTAGCCTTGCCGCAATCGGTATTCGTATCATTGCACCAATGCCAGGTAAAGGAACCATTGGTATTGAAGTGCCAAACGCAAAACCTTCTATCGTGTCAATGTTCTCTATCTTGAATTCACGAAAATTCCAAGAAAGTACGATGGAATTGCCAATTGCTTTGGGCAAAACCATTACCAATGATGTTTACATGGTAGACCTTGCCAAAATTCCACACTTGCTTGTTGCGGGTGCAACGGGTCAAGGTAAATCCGTAGGACTGAATGCTATTATCACCTCTTTATTATATAAGAAGCACCCGAACGACTTGAAAATCGTATTGGTAGACCCTAAAAAGGTGGAATTTAGCATCTATGCTCCAATTGCCAAACCATTCATGGCAGCCGTAGATGAGAACGCTGACGAACCAATTATCACTGATGTTCAAAAGGTTGTGAAGACATTAAAAGGTCTTTGCGCACTCATGGATAATCGTTACGACTTGCTAAAAGCTGCTGGCGCACGCAACATCAAGGAGTACAACAAGAAATATTTAAGTCATCATCTCAACCCTGAAGAGGGTCATGAGTTCATGCCTTACATTGTCGTAATTATTGATGAGTTCGGCGATTTAATCCTTACTGCGGGCAAAGAAATCGAAATGCCAATCACACGCATTGCCCAATTGGCACGTGCCGTAGGTATTCACATGATTATTGCCACCCAACGCCCTACTACTTCCATTATTACGGGTAACATTAAAGCCAACTTCCCTGGTCGCATTGCGTTCCGTGTAGGTGCTATGATGGACTCTCGCATCATACTTGACCGCCCTGGTGCGCAGCAATTAGTGGGTCGAGGCGATATGCTTTACCTCAATGGTGGCGAACCAACTCGTGTGCAATGTGCTTTTGTTGATACGCCTGAGGTTGATGAAATTTCTAAATTTATAGCCAATCAGCCAGGTCCTCGTTCTCCATTGGAAATTCCTGAGCCGATGACAGAAGACGGTACTGTTGGCGGAGGCAGTTTGGACGAAAACTTAGACCCATTATTTGAGGAGGCAGCTCGTGCCATTGTGCTTAATCAACAAGGTTCAACGAGTATGATACAACGCCGTTTTGCCATTGGTTACAATCGTGCTGGTCGCTTAATGGACCAAATGGAAAAGGCTGGAATTGTGGGTGCTGCCCAAGGTTCAAAGCCTCGCGAAGTGCTTTTGAGCGACGAAATGAGTTTAGAGTCATTGCTTTCAAGTTTACGCGGCAACCGTATGTAATATAATAAGGTGTAGTTTTACACTGTTTCTGTAAATTTTAAATGAAAAAGAAAGGAATTAGAATATGAAAACAAAAAGAAATATTATCATAGCGTTGGCATTTTTTCTTTGCGCCAATGCCTTTGCCCAATCATCTGCCCAAGCTCGCAAAGTGTTAGACCGTGCTGCTGCCATTGTTGGAAGTCGTAGTGGTGCTGCCGCAAGTTTCTCAATTTCTGGTGGAACAATGGGACGTACCACAGGAAATATTGCTATCAAAGGCAACAAATTTAAGGCTACCACACCCCAAGCTACCATTTGGTTTGACGGGAAAACCCAGTGGTCGTACATGAAAAGTACCAACGAAGTGAACATTTCTACTCCTAATGAGGCACAACGCATGTCGCTCAACCCTTATGCCTTTATTTCAATGTATCGCAATGGCTACAATATTTCGATGAAAACAAAGGGCAATACGTATGTGGTTCATCTGAAAGCCATGCACCCAGCACGCTCTGTTCAAGAGTTTTACATCACTTTGTCCAAGTCATATCACCCTAAAATAGTCAAATTATTACAAGGAAAAAAATGGGTAACCATTTATATCAATAATTTCCGCACCGCTGCGCAACCCGATTCGCTTTTCCGTTTCTCACGTTCCAATGCGCCTTCGGCTGAAATTATCGACTTACGTTAAAATCTTTCCGCACAAGTTACCTATATGAACGACGAAAAGCGCAATATCGCTCGCCAACGTTTGCAAAATAGCAAGGCTTATCAACGATTGGAAACCATACAGAAAGTTTTAGACCAATACTGCCTTGACGGTTTTATGGGTCTAATTCCTTACGGTATAGGCGATGTTATTTCTGCGCTTTTCAGTGTTGCTTATGCGTGGTTTGCCTTGACCAAAATAAAGAGTACCCCACTCACTTTGGCAATTATTTACAACACTTTACGCGATGTTCTGTTAGGTTTAATTCCTTTTTACATTGGCGACATTATTGACTTTTTCCATCGTTCCAACCGTCAGAACATGCAGTTGGTACGAGGATTTGTTGAGGGCGATGTTGCAACCATTAAGGAAGTAAACCGACAAGCTGTGAGTTTATCCATACTCATCATCATTTTCCTTATCCTCATTTTTGCTTTAATCTACTTTGCTGTTGTTACTGCTCAATGGATTTTTAACCTTTTTGCCAATTAATTTATTAACATCTGCGACTTGATAGCATTTTTAAGAAAATCAAAACCGCCTATTTTGAAGCGCAAAATAGGCACTTTAAGGGCGCAAAACAATAGGTTTTCGGCGTAGGGGCGGAATTTATTCCGTTCCGCATAATCAATTTAGACAGTTTGAACATGAAAAACAGAACGGCGTAGGGGCGTGATTTATCACGTTCCTAACAACCTGCGTATGGTTTGCTTATTAGGAACGGAATAAATTCCGCCCCTACATATTGCCAAGTGCAGCTATATCTTATGCAAAGGTATTGCCAACGAGCGTATTGCCAACATATTTCCTTGTAGGGGCGTGATTTATCACGTTCCTATCAGCCAAGTATTCCTTTTTTCTATTAGGAACGGAATAAATTCCGCCCCTACATATTGCCGAGTGCAGCTATATCTTATGCAAAGATATTGCCAACGAGCGTATTGCCAACACGTTTTGTAGGGGCGTGATTTATCACGTTCCTATCAGCAAAAATTATCTCTATTAATATTAGGAACGGAATAAATTCCGCCCCTACACCGACCTGCTTATATTCCGCTATAAGAGTACTAAAACACTCAAAAACGAATCCCCTTTTTTCTACTCAGCCATAATCCACTGAATTAAAATAAGCCTATAATTACTTCGTTTTTGCTAAATACAACTTTGTTTTATAGTTTTCTTAACATAAAAAATAAAGTTTGACTTGATTATATGGATTATTTTTTGTAACTTTGCACGAAATTTCGTTCTTTTGAGCGCAATTTAATCCATTTTAATCAGGAAGTATTTTATCGAATGAGACAACTTAAGATTTCAAAAAGTATTACCAATCGCACCAGCGAGGCACTTGACAAGTACTTAGTGGAGATTGGTCGTGAGCCAATGATTACCGTTGATGAAGAAATTGAGCTTGCTCAAGAAATTCATAAAGGCGGCAGAAAAGGTGAACGAGCAAAAGAAAAACTAATCAAGGCTAATCTTCGATTTGTTGTTTCTGTTGCAAAACAATACCAACATCAAGGATTGTCGCTTACCGACCTTATCGATGAGGGAAATATCGGCTTAGTAAAAGCGGCTGAAAAGTTTGATGAAACTCGTGGCTTTAAGTTTATCTCATACGCAGTTTGGTGGATTCGACAAAGCATTTTGCAAGCTATTGCAGAGCAAAGTCGCATCGTTAGATTGCCACTGAACCAAGTGGGAGCAATCTCAAAGATTAACCAAGTGTCAAATGAGTTCATTCAGAAACACAATCGTCGTCCGTCTATTCACGAATTGGCTGACTTAACAGGCATTGACGAAGCACGTATTCGACAAAGTCAAAGTGCCGACAATCACCACATGAGTATTGATGCTCCATTTAGCGATGACGATGACAACTCGATGAGCGATATGTTGGCGTCAGGTGATGACTCACGAACAGACAAAGCAGTGGATTTTGAATCGATGTCTGACGACCTTAATGCTGTATTACAAAATACGCTGAAAGACCGTGAACGCAGAATCGTGATAGAATGTTTCGGCATTGGGTGTCCTGAAAAGGGGTTGGAAGAGATTGGAACGGAAATGGCTTTGACGCGTGAGCGTGTACGCCAAATTCGTGAAAAGGCTATTGAGAAAATCCGTTTAAGCGGTAATGCAAAGGTATTAATGAAATATCTTGGATAGAAATATCCGTTTTTAATAAAATTGATAGCATAAAAGGCTCCACGTTTGTGGGGCCTTTTTGGGTTGAAAAGGGTGATTTGCCTTACAAATCGGTTGCCTTTAAATCTTTTATTTTTATAGTGCTGAGGTCGGAAAGATAAGTTTTGTGAGTCTTCAAAATAGTGTTCAACCATTGTTTATCGAAGTCTTTATGCTTGCGAATATCGAAGAACAAAATTTTATTCTTTGGCAATGTTTCTAATAAATCGACCATTTCGCCCACAGTGATAGTGTCTGTATCGCGTGTAGGCGTATAGGTTACGTCTTCAGAATTGGTGGCTCGGTTTGATGAAACAAGTTTTATTTCGCAAAGTTTTGCAAGAATATCCACGGTTACACGGATAGGTATGTGGGTCAAATTCTTGAGTTCGTAAGCAGTATAGGGCTTTTTGCCTTCTGAAAAACGATGACATATCAAGCTAAGCATGAAGGCACTCATGAGTAAGAAGTCGTTATGATTGACATCGCTGGTTTGTACCAAATACTCATAATATTCCAAATTTTGATTGGCATAGCTCAATTCTGCGCAAAAAAGGCAAATATGCCACGATACTTGCATCCAAAGCATGAACAAAGGGAGGGCAGCAAGCGAACCATAAATGGCATTATAGGAAGTTAAAAATATTTGTCCGTGAATGTAAACTGCTTGCAAACAGAGCATTAGAAAGCTTGCAAGCATAGCGGGACATATTACTTTCATGATTTTTATCTTTGCGTTGGGCATGAAAGTATAAAGCACAACAAACATGACGGTGAGGATAAGCCACGGCACAACATAATGGAACGTGAATCGTGTCAAAGTTCCTACAAATAAATATTGGGTTAATCCTTCGACATAACTAAAAACAAAGATGCTCAATCCCGACATGACGATGATGCCAATGGGCATGAGAAACATCATAGCGGTGTAGTCTACAATGATTCGGCTAATCGGTCTTGCTGTTTTTACTTGCCAAATATCATCGAAAACTGACTCAATATTGTGTATCAAAGCGATGACACTATAAAGCATAAACACCAAGCCAATTCCGATAAATAGCCCTGTTTGGGCGTGTTCTAAGTAGGAACGAGTAAGATTTATGAGCCAATCGGCAACTTGTGGTTGCGCTGAAAAACTCTCACGGAACACACTTTCGATATAAGTTCCAAAGCCAAATCCGTTGGCAATGCCGAAGATGATAGCCACAATAGGTACAATAGCAAGAATGGTTGTAAAGGCTAATTCGGTAGCAGCAGCAACGTGTCCTTGCTCCAAATATAGCTTTACTGCCAAATAAAGACGTTGCAGCAGACCAATCAATCGGCTTTTTTTGACCGACTGATTGATATCTGTTTGCCACATTCCGATGGTAAGGAAATGTTTTATATCTTCTATTTTCATGCTCAATCTATTGTTTCAGCGTTCGGAACACCTATTTCAAACACTTATCAAGTTCGTTGCAAATGGCTTCCTTGTCCATATTTTGCCCGATAAACACGAGTTTTTGCATTCGGTCGCCGTAAGGTTCTTCCCAATCCTTCTTCAATCGTGGGTTGCGCTCTAAGAATTCACGTAATTCAAAGGCTGGCATGGTGGCATACCACTGTCCTGCGTTGCGCAAAGTAACCTGTTTGCCAGCTTGTTCGAACACATAACAAATGTCTTTTTCATGCTCAAAATAGCACAAACCCTTGCAGCGGATAACGCTTTTTGGCCACTTTCGTGCTACGAAATCATCGAAGAAATTTATATCCATTGGACGTCTTGCATAATAAACAAACGTGCCGATGTTGTATTCTAACGCTTCCCCACTCTCTTCGTTGTGCAAATCGTCGTGGTCGTGGTGATGATGGTGGTGATGTCCATGCTCATGATGGTCGTGATGATGCCCTTCATGCTCATGGTGATGTTCGTCTTCATTGTCATCGTGGTCGTGATGATGCGGTTCGTCATGGGTTTCCTCTTCGTTTTCAATGGCTGCTATCCATGAAGCTGACGTAGCTACAGCATCGAAATCGAAGTTTCTATTGTCCAAAATCTTGTCAAAATCAATATCGCCGTAGTTGCATTCCAAGATTTCTGCCTTTGGTTGCAAAGCTCGGATAATGCTTTTTACTTTTTCAAGTTCTTCCTTTGAAACATCATCTACCTTGTTGAGAATGATGTAATTGCAAAATTCTATCTGCTGAATAATAAGATTTTCTAAGTCGTCTTCCTCCAAATTTTTCTTCATTAGGTCGTTGCCCGCAGAAAATTCATCGCACATACGACGCGCATCAACCACGGTTACAATGGCGTCCAACACAGCTTTGCCGTCTTTGGCAAACTCTGGATAAAGTTGAGGGTAGGCACTAATGCTCTGTGCGATAGGTGCTGGCTCGCAAATTCCACTCGCTTCGATGACAATATAGTCGAATTTTCCCAATTTTACAATGTCGCTCAACTGTTGCACTAAGTCCATTTTCAGTGTGCAACAGATGCAACCATTCTGCAAAGCAACCAAAGAATCGTCGGCTTGGTCTACAACGCCACCCTTTTCAATTAAGTCTGCGTCAATATTTACCTCTCCAATATCGTTCACAATTACTGCAAACTTAATACCCTTGTTATTGCTTAATATTTTATTGACCAAAGTAGTCTTTCCACTTCCTAAATAGCCAGTCAAAAGAAGTACTGGAATTTCGTTCTTATTCATATCTTTTTCTTATCCTTTATTTTAAATTGTATTACGCAAAGATACAATTTTTATTCGACAAATAGGCATTTTCTCAAAAATATAGCATATAATTTAAAGTTTAAAAAGAAACTTTGCAACTTTGCCGCAGCTTTGAATAATATTAAATCGGTGCAAAAGCATAGCAATAAAACCAACGATTTCGTTAAGCCACACGAAGTATACAAATGAGCAAAGCGAAATTTGAACATGCTCGTGGCGAGAAATCGCACTTTGAAAAAGAACGATTTCGTTAAACTACACGAAGCATACAAATGAGCGAAACGAAATTTGAACATGGTCGTGACGAGAAATAGAACCTTTCGAGCAATGATACTTTGTAGGGGCGTGATTTATCACGTTCCTAATACACTAAAATTTGCGGAGAGGAACGTGATAAATCACGCCCCTACAAAGTATCATAACTTGCCAGAAAGCAGCTATTTTGCACTCTAAAAGAGAACGATTTCGTTAAGCCAGACGAAGCATGCGAAAGATATTGCAAGCGAGAACAAAGTTCAATTTGTAGCGTGCAGCTATATCTTATCCAATGAGTGAAACGAAATTCGTACATGCTCGTGGCGAGAAATCGCACTTGAAAAAGAACGATTTCGTTAAGCCAGACGAAGCATGCGAAAGATATTGCAAGCGAGAACAAAGTTCAATTTGTAGCGTGCAGCTATATCTTATCCAATGAGTGAAACGAAATTCGTACATGCTCGTTGGAAATAATAAGAGTGTAAGGTTTAGTAGAATCCAAGAAAAAGGTGGAAACTCTATTGCGTTTCCACCTTTTAATATGTTTTCTGCGTTCATTCCTTTGTTTTAAGGAAAGAAAGCTATTATCCGAAGTCATCGAAGCGGATAGCATCTTTCTCTACGCCGAGGCTATCAAGATAGTCGGTAACGGTTTTGATGAGCATAGGAGGACCGCAAAGGTAATATTCACAATCTTCTGGGGCTTCATGGTCCTTCAAATAAGTATCGCGAATGCAATTAACCGCAAAACCTTGATAGTATTTCACACCTGCTGCATCAGCAACTGGGTCGGGACGGTCTAACGATAAGTGCATGTGGAAGTTTGGATATTCCTTTTCCAATTCCCAGAAATCTTCCAAGAAGAAAGCTTCACCCAACGCACGCGCACCATAGAAGAAGTGCATTTCACGGTCGCGTGTGTGCAAAGTCTTGAGCATGTGCATGATTTGACTACGCAAAGGAGCCATACCAGCACCACCACCAATCCAAATCATTTCTTTTCCTGACGTAAAGTTAGGTGCAAATTCACCATAAGGACCACTCATCATAACCTTGTCGCCTGGTTTGAGGCTAAAGATGTAAGACGAACCGATACCTGTTGGTACATTTTGGAATCCTACTTGTGGACGTGGCAAGAATGGAGTGGTAGCAATACGCACAGTGAGGGTAATGATGTCGCCCTCAGCAGGATAGTTCGCCATTGAGTAAGCACGCACGGTGTCTTCAGGGTTGCTTGCTTTAAGCGAAAGAATATTGAATTTTTCCCATGTGCCAAGGTAATCCTTACCGATGAGTTCCTTATCGAAATCCTTATCGTAGTCGATGCAATCGTACTTAGGAATGCGGATTTGAGCGTACGAACCAGGCACGAAATCCATGTGTTCGCCTGGCGGGAGAGCCACTTTAAACTCTTTGATGAAAGACGAAACGTTCTTGTTTGAAATAACTTCGCATTCCCACTCTTTCACACCCATGATTGATTCAGCCACTCGAATAGAGAGGTCGCCCTTGACTTTGGCTTGACAGCCCAATCGCCAGTTCTCTTTTATTTCCTTACGAGAGAAGTGTGGACGTTCAGAATCAAGTATTTCGCCCCCACCCTCTTCTACTTTACATTTACATTGACCGCAACTTGCTTTACCGCCACAAGCCGAAGGAAGGTAAATACCGTTCTCGTTGAGCGTTCCCATAATGGTTCCACCCTGTTCTACTTCTATCTTTCTATCGCCATTAATCGTGATTGTTACCTTTCCGCTTGGGCTTAAATATTTCTTTGCCACAAGAAGAATAACCACCAAAAGGAGGATTGTAACCAAGAAAACAGCAATGCTATATAATATAAATTCTGCCATTTTGATATTAAATTTTAAGTCCTGAGAAGCACATCATAGCCATTGCCATAAGGCCTACAGTAATAAAGGTGATGCCCAAACCTTGCAAGGGCTTTGGTACATCAGAGTATTCCATTTTCTCACGAATAGCACCCATTAGCACAATAGCCAACATCCAACCAATACCAGAACCGAGTCCGTAGATGACAGCGTCCCAGAATGAGCCGATGTATTGTGAACTTGCTGGGTCAAGTCCAATGCGTTGTTGCATAAAGAGCGATGCTCCCATAATGGCACAGTTCACAGCGATGAGTGGAAGGAAGATACCCAATGCACCATAGAGAGAAGGAGAATATTTTTCAACAACCATTTCAACCAATTGCACAATACCTGCAATGACGGCAATGAAGAGGATAAAACTCAAATAAGAGAGGTCTACGCCTTCCATTAAACAGTCTGGGCCAAGCACTTTTGTTTGCAAAAGATAGTTGGCAGGCACTGTTACAACGAGTACGAAAGTAACCGCTGCACCCAATCCGAACGATGTTTTCACATTTTTAGATACCGCAAGGAATGAACACATTCCAAGAAAGAATGCGAATATCATGTTGTCCACAAAGATGGAGCGGAAGAATAAACTTATTAAATGTTCCATAATTATTTTTCCTCCTTATAAAAATATGCACGATGAGCCCAAATAACGCAGCCGAGGAGTATCAATGCCATGGCAGGCATAGCCATCATACCATTATCAACATACCCCATATCGTAGAAACTTTGTGGGATAATTTTAAAACCGAGCAAGCTGCCACGTCCGAAAAGTTCTCGGAAGCCACCCACAAGGATTAAGATAAACGCATAGCCTAATCCGTTTCCGATACCATCTAAGAAACTTGGCCAAGGTTTATTGGTCATTGCAAAGGCTTCCAAACGTCCCATAAGGATACAGTTTGTAATGATAAGACCCACGTAAACAGATAGTTGTACGCTAACATCGTAGGCATATGCCTTCAAAATTTGGCTCACAATGGTTACGAGAGCTGCCACAACGACAAGCTGCACGATAATACGAATGCGATTAGGAATAGTGTTTCTGATAATTGAAACAATAACGTTTGAGAAAGCAGTAATCACTGTTACCGCCAATCCCATTACGATAGAAGGTTTCAATTGTGAGGTTACTGCCAATGCTGAGCAGATACCAAGCACTTGAATTAAGATTGGGTGGTCTAAATTCAGTGGGGTCATGAAAACCTCTTTATTTTGTTTAGAGAACAAACTCATAATTTTTTGTTTTTATTATTTATTGTTCAAATTGATTACTTATTTGTAAGGAACTTCTTATAAGAGGCAAGACCACCTTTTTGTCCTTGAAACATCTCTGTTACACCGTTGCTTGTGAGGGTTGCTCCTGTAACGGCATCAACTTGAGTTTTAGGGTTGTCAATCTTTTTAGTTACACAAAAGACGATGTTTTGCTTTTGTGCGTCGAAGAGAGTCTTCCCTTTGAACTTATCTTGCCAAGCCTTATTATCTTTGATTTCAGCACCCAAACCAGCGGTCTCGCTTTCGTGGTTGAAGTAAACGCCAAAGATAGTCGATTTATCGGCATTCAAAGCGATGAAACCATTGATTGGTCCCCAAAGTCCATTGCCATAAACAGGAATTACATACTTGTCTTGTCCGTCCACTTTACAACGGAACAAAGCCAACTTTCCTGCCTTTGCATCAGCACTATTAAGCTTAAAGCCAGCCTTCACACCGCCTTGTTCGCCCTTTTCTACGACCTTTCCATTCTCGTCAATCACATCATCAGCGATAATGATTTTTTTCCAAAGCTGTTCTGCTTCGGGGTTAGTCATGTCTCTATTTTGGTTGAGAGCAAACAAAATTTGCTTTTGGTGGTCGAGCTGAACATTCACATCTTGCGCAGGTTTCAATGCTTGAAAAACGAAAGCAAGCAAGAAAGCCACCACAACAACAAGTACAATCGAATAAATGATAGTGTAAGAATTGCTATTTGTTTTCATTTTTTGCCTCCTTAGTTTTTAGCACGTTTAGCACGTTTGTTGATGTTTGATTGTACCACACAATAGTCGATGAGTGGAGCACACATATTTCCGAAAAGGATAGCGAGCATCATTCCTTCAGGATATCCTGGGTTCAACACACGAATAATGACTGCCATAGCACCTACCAAGAAGCCAAAATACCATTTACCCGTTTCGGTTCTTGCAGATGTTACAGGGTCGGTAGCCATGAAGATTGCACCAAAGCAGAAGCCACCCAAGACGATATGTTCGTACCATTGCAGTGGACTTGCGCCTGTAGAGTGGAATAACCAGCCCATAGCCGCACCACCGAGGAACACACTAAGCATGGTTTTCCAACTGGCAATGTTAGTCCAAATTAAGATGAGCGCACCGATTGCGATAGCAATAACTGACGTTTCACCCACAGAACCTGGTATTAAACCAATAATCATATCGTTCAACGAAGTGTTCACATCCGCCCCTTGTGCGATTTCACCCAATGGGGTTGCCATTGTGAAACCGTCAGGAAGAGTATATCCAAATCCGAAAGCTTGCGTTGTTGAAGTCCAAATTGTATCGCCTGTCATGCTTGCTGGATACGAGAAGAAAAGGAAAGCACGTGCTCCTAATGCCACGTTAAAGGTGTTCATACCCGTTCCGCCAAAGATTTCTTTGGTGAATATCACGGCAAAAGCTACTGACAATGCTAACATCCAAAGGGGTAAGGTGATAGGAATGATAAGGGGAATAAGAATACCACTTACCAAATAGCCTTCTTGAATTTCCTCGCCTTTCCATTGCGCCCAAGCAAATTCGATGCCAAGACCAACGATATAAGATACTAAGATTTTAGGCAAAAGCATGATAGCACCATAAAGGAACATGCCCATAAAGGTGGCTTCGCCTAATTTTCCAGCAGCTAATGCGTTTTGATAACCGATGTTGTACATACCGAACAACATTGCAGGAATCAAAGCAATCACTACCATGCTCATAATTCGTTTTGAATCGATGGCATCATGGATAGACGTTCCGCTCTTAGAAGTTTCGTGAGGAACGTATAAGAAGGTATCCATACCATCGTAAATACTCTTGAAAGCATGCAATTTTCCACCTTTTTCAAATTGTGGACGCAACTTATCAAGATAATTTCTTAAACTCATATTTTAATCACTTAAAGTTTAATATTCTCAAATAATATAAAAGGTTACGCGTTTTCCTTTCTTAGAATGTCCAAACCTTTACGCACAATTTGTTGTAATGGTTGTTTTGAACTATCCACAAACTCTGCTAATGCAAAGTCTTCAGGACTAACTTCGTAAATTCCGAGTTGTTCTTGCTTATCAATGTTACCCGAAACAATAGATTTAATAAGGTATTCACCATAAATATCCATTGGTAACATGCGGTCGTACTCGCCACTCATAATGATATGACGTTCGCCGCCTTTGATGCGCGCGTCCAAATCGTATTCCTTATTCTTTCCTAAAAGCCAACTGAAATAGCTTCGTGATGTAGAAAAATCTTTGAAACGTGGCATTATCCAACCAGCCATTTCGTCTACATCGTCGCCTTCTGGCATTGCAACAATCTCTGAAGTATGCGCACCGAGGTATGAATTTTCGCCTGCAATGACTCCTGTCAATGGGTTTCCGTTCAATATGCGCACATGTTCTGTTGTTGTAAGTTTATCTTCCAAAATGTTTTTGATAGGTGTTCCCACCAAGGCTTTCACATAAGAAGGCTCTTTCACCTTACTTCCTGCCACTGCAACCAATCGTGTTAAGTCTACTTTACCTGTCTTAAACAATCGCCCGAAAAAGATAACTGCGGTTGGTTCTACTGTCCAAACCACTTCTCCTTTGTTTACAGGTGATAGATGATTAACCTGAACTCCTACGTTTCCAGCTGGACAAGGACCGTCAAAGACATTGATTTCTACGTCCTTTGCCGCCGTCAATGCTACATTACTTTGCTTTGCGCCAATTGACAAATAAACTTTTGCAATCTTTGAGAGTGCGGTTAATCCTGTTTGAAACGCTTCTTCCTGTCCTTCAAGTTCATACTCGAAGTCGCCTTGTAATGGTTTATCTCTTAATGCGGACACAAAAATAGCCTTCGGCATTGTGTCGGGAGTGGTTGAAACAGCATACGGTAGTTGGTTAATATAACCAAATAACCCCGCTTCCAGCAAAGCCTTTTTCACCTCTTCGCCATTGATTTTCGATAGGTTTTTCGCTCCGAAATCTACGGCTTCTTGGGTTTCGTCAGCTTCAATGCTTACATAGAGAATCTTCCTTCGTTCTCCTCTAACCACCTCTTTCACAATTCCACTCACTGGTGATGCGAATCTTATTTCCTCAGAATTCTTGTTCACAAAAATTGCTTCTCCAGCTTTAACATGGTCGCCTGCCTTTACAGCCATCTTAGGTGTTACGCCTACAAAATCATCGGGAACGAGCGCAAACTCTTTCGATAACTTCGTTGGCATAGTTTGTTTTTTAGCACGCCCTTTGAGTTTTATGTCTAAACCCTTACGCAACCTTATTAAATTTACCATACTTTTAGTTAATGAATTCTTATGCTAATTCAGCATGCAAATATAGCAAATTTTAGGGAGTTTAGAAACTTTTTGTATCATTAATTTTAATATAAGATTGAAAAATTGTAGATTTGCACTTGATTTGAAGAAGCTAAGAACTTTTATACGCTGGTTTGTATGGTCTGCAATAGGACTGTACTTGCTTACGATAGTGT
This sequence comes from Prevotella disiens, assembly GCF_900454955.1. Lineage (NCBI taxonomy): Bacteria > Pseudomonadati > Bacteroidota > Bacteroidia > Bacteroidales > Prevotellaceae > Prevotella > Prevotella disiens. Next base: position 247,094 of record NZ_UGTL01000002.1, read on the forward strand.
TATTGCGCATGTCTTTTGTGCAGCACTTTGTAGGCTCACAAGTTGCAAATGCCCTCTCCGAAAAGCTTGGAACAAAGGTTTCGGTAGAGCGTGTCGATTTAGGAATGTTAAACCATTTTGTGGTAGACGGAGTTGTTATCAACGACCAAACCGACAAACTCATGGCGAGAGCCACACGCATTGCAGCAAAAATTGATATTTGGACACTCATTAAGGAGGGGAAAGTGCGCATCACATCAGCGCAAATCTTCGGAATGAATGCCCAGCTTTATCGTGCGACCCCTACTTCAAAGCCTAATTTTCAATTTGTTATCGATTCCTTGGCTTCACGCGATACCACTTCGAAAAAGCCGTTAGACTTGCGCATTCAAAGTTTGATTGTGCGCCATACCAACGTGCGTTACGATGTTCTTTCCCAACCTACGACACATCATCGTCTGAATTTCAACCATTTAGACTTGCGCAATGTTTCGGGACACATCAATTTAAACGAACTGACCGACCAACAAATCAAAGCTGCAATCCGCAACTTTTCGTTCACCGAAGCATCGGGTTTAGACCTTAAAAACTTGCGTTTAAATCTTACAGCCAATCAGAAAAGTATAGAAATGAAAGATGTTTTTGTGGAACTTCCACAATCGAAAATTTCTATACCTTTCTATCAAGCAACTTTCAAAAAGGGTGAAAAGAAGCCTAATCTAAACCGTGCAAGACACGAATTGCGCATAAAAAATTCGTATATTACGCCACAAGATTTGGCTTTCCTCCTACCCCAACTCCGCCCATTTGGGACAAAATTGCATTTGAAAGCAAACGTTGCAGGTGATTTGCAGCAGTTGAACATAAAAAAAATTGTATTGCGTGCCGAAGACAGAAGTATTGTTGCCGATTTGCAGGGCCAATTGAAAAATTTGCAAAACAGCCTATTTTGGAACATAAAAGCTATTGTTTTGCACGTCAAAAGCGGCACTATTAAAAATGTAGCGAAGGCTTTCCATTTTAACCTACCGAAGGAAATCTACAATATTGGGGATATAAATTTTAAAGGAAAGGTGTCAGGTGGAGGGCAAAATCACCATGTAAAAGGAACTTTAACACTTGCTGCGGGCAATGCCGATGTTGATGTTTCGCTCAACGGAAAAAACCTTCGGGGCGAGCTACATACCCAACATTTTGCGTTGGGAAATATTCTTACGTCGTCGCACATCAACGCTTTTGTTGCCGACTTGTTTGTCGAAGGTACTACCGACCTTAACCACCTGTATGCCAAGGGTTCTATTCCACTCCTCGACTACAATGGTTATGCCTACCGCAACATCAAAGTGGACGGATTTTACCTCAACGATGCGTTCCGTGGAAAACTATCGTTAGACGACCCAAATGGTAGAATTTACATTGACGGAACGGTGGGAAATATTCGGAAATTCATGGCAAAGCGGGCAAAAATCAATGTAGATGCGCAAATCAATGCCAAGGCTGTGAACCTTCATAACCTACGTCTAACCAATGTTTTAGGCAATCGCTCGTTCACATTCAATTCGAAAATTGTCGGCAGTGGAACGACCTTAGACGATTTGATAGGACAATTATCAATAGACGACTTCACTTTGCATGAGCCACATCGTAATATTAAGGTAAATCATTTGGATTTGAAAACATCAGTTAGCCTGTTGAATAAGTCCATTACGCTTAATTCCGACTTTGGAACTGCTTCTATTTCAGGACGTTTCAACTATAAAACACTCGTTCAAAGTATTAAAAATGTGGTGGGAACCTATCTTCCTGCGATAGTAGGCAGTCCGCAACGTTGGACAAAAGGAGTGGGCAACAATGCTTTCACTCTGACTGCCAACATCAAAAATACCGATTTGTTGCATGAATTGGCGAAAGTTAAAGTGGATATTCCACAATATTTAAATCTTAATGCCACCATAAACGAAGCGCGTAACGCATTGGATTTAAGCCTCAATGCGCCTCAAATCACTTACGCCAACAACGAAATTGAAAATTTGCAGGTAGATATTACAACGCAAAACAAAGGGTTGGACATTCAGTTACAGGGCAATCGTACTGACTTTTCGGGGCGGCACATTTCACTAAACACGCACGCTATCGCTCGCAACAACCAACTACAAACGCTGTCTTCATTCGATACGCATGGCAAAAAACCTATCCGTGGACAAATCAATTGTGCGGCTTCGTTCAAGCGAACACGAGGAAATTTGGCAACTCATCTCCACTTCTCGCCTTCGAAAATTATGGTCGATACGATAGGATTGGAGGTTCAACCTTCCGATTTAACCTATTCGCACAACAATTTGTATATCAATTACTTCGAATTATCGAATAAAGCACAACATATTATTATAAATGGGCAAGCATCGGGCAATCCGTCTGACTCCTTAATCGTCCAACTCAAAGATATTGATGTGCCGTATATTCTCGAAGCAGTTAATTTCCATAGCGTTACATTCGACGGTATCGCATCGGGCGAAGTTGCCATTAAATCGCTTTTTACCAATCTGCAAGCGCACGCAAAACTTACTGTAAAGAAGTTTGAATTTCAAGATACTGACATGGGAACGCTCTTTGCAGACGCCGATTACACCCATAGCGAAGGGCGCATTAATGTGGACGCAAAAGCCATTAGCGACGATAACATAACCGATGTGGGCGGATATATTGACATCAAACGCAAGTATATTAACTTGCCAATTACTGCCCACGATACAAAATTAGACTTCTTGAACAAATTTTGCAAAGCCTTTATGGATAATATCAACCTGCGTGGAAACGGCTGGGTAAAGGTGGTTGGACCGCTATCTGATGTAAATCTTGAAGGCGATATGCTGGCTTCGGGGTCTGTGCGACTAAAAGCTCTCGGCACAACCTACACCCTTCATGAGGGCAGAGTGCGCCTTATTCCGAACGAAATATACTTTGAACGTGATACAGTCTACGATGCTGACGGCAACATTGGCATTGTTACGGGCGGATTACACCACCAAGCGTTGCGACATCTTACGTTCGATATTGATGTAAATGCCAAGAATTTAATGGTTTACAACCATGGGCGGTACGACACAAACAATACTTTTTGGGGCAAAGTATATGGCAATGGTATGTGCCAACTCATTGGGCGAGAGAACGAAACGACTATCAATGTGAACATGGAACCCACCAAAAATTCGTTCATAACCTACAATGCAGCAAAAAATTCTATTGACGAAAATTCGTTCATTCGTTGGCGTGATATGACGCCAGACACGCTTTCGGCAACCATAACTCAAACCACACAATGGCAAAAACGCGACTCAATTGACAATAATATCTCCCCTATTGCAAGTGATTTGCACATCAATTGTCTCATCAATACGAATCCTAATTTCACACTCGGCGTACTTATGGACGAGGCTTCGGGCGACAATATTGAGCTCAATGGGTCGGGTGTCATTCGTGCTACCTACTATAATAAAGGCGCATTCAATATATTTGGCAATTACAACATTGAACGAGGACACTATAATTTCACCATTCAGAATATCATTAAACGCCAATTTGCTTTCCAACCTGGCTCGTTAATTGCCTTCGGAGGAAATCCGTTTGATGCAGCACTCAGTCTGAAAGGCTCTTATATCCTCAATTCTGTGCCGCTATCCGACTTGCAAATGGGCAATTCGTTCCGCTCAAACAATACAGAAGTGAACTGTTTGTTAGACATTAACGGCACACCTGGGACACCAAAAGTTACTTTCGGATTGGACTTGCCGAACCTTTCGTCAGATGCAAAGCAAATGGTTTTATCGGTACTCAACTCGGAACAAGACCTTAACCAACAAGTTCTCTATTTGTTGGCAGTAGGAAGATTCTACCCACAGACCTCTAACAACGCTGCACAACGCACACCTGGACAAAAAGGACAGGCGTCGCTTGTGATGCAAAGTATTCTTTCGGGAACGCTATCGCAGCAAATCAACACAATTCTCTCGAATGTTATCAAGGATAATCATTGGAATTTTGGTGCAAATATTGCCACAGGTAACGACGGATTTAGCAATGCCGAATATCAAGGAATTCTGTCGGGCAGTCTGCTAAACAACCGTTTGCTCATCAATGGCGAGTTTGGTTATCGCGATAATGTAGCCACCAACACATCGGCATTTATCGGTGATTTCGACATCAAATACCTTTTGACACCAAGTGGAAATATAGCTCTGAACTTCTACAACCGAGCCAACGACCGATATTTCACCCGAAATTCGCTCAACACACAAGGCATTGGTGTCATCATGAAGAAAGATTTCACCAACATTTGGGATTTATTTGGTGTCAAGAAAAAGAAGAAAAAGAAAAAATAAGTAAGGTTTTTTACTCTATCGTCTTGATGATTCGGCAAGGATTTCCAACAGCTACAACGTTGTCGGGAATATCTTTTGTAACGACAGACCCAGCTCCGATGGTAACGTTATTGCCTATGGTTACGCCAGGAAGTACCACTACGTTGCCGCCAATCCACACATTATTGCCAACAGTAATAGGATAACAATATTGAATATCTTTGTTTCTTTCGATTGGGTCGAGTGCATGCCCAACCGTGTAAAAGGCGCAATTGGGCGCAATAAACACGTTGTCGCCAAACTTTACCTTCGCTTCGTCAAGAATTACAAGGTTGGTATTAGCAAAAAACTTCTCGCCTATCTCGATATTATAACCATAATCGCAGAAAAAAGGGGCGATAATCTTGAACGTTTTCCCTGTTTTTCCAAACAATTTCCTAAAAGCTGCGTTGCGTTGCTCATCATCTGAAGGCATCATTTGGTTGATACGAAACAACTCGTCTTTGCATTCGTTCAAGCCTTTCAACACTTCTGGGTCGCTGCCAATATAGGGTAAACCTTGATTTTGCTTTTCTTTTTCTGTCATATCGTTACTCGTTTTTTACTTTTTGGTAGGCCCTTCGTGGGTCGCCATTCGCTAAATAAATGATGCCACAATAGGTAAAACCAAACTTTTTAATGGCATTTCGCATCGGAATATTGTCCTCGTGGGTATCAATTCTAATGTTGTCAATGGCTTGAAAACAATAGTTTAGAACGCTCGCAAATATACCGTGAACGCCTGATACAGAGGCTATTCTGTGAATTGTTCCATATTTTTCATCGTTCAACCACCCTACTCCGTCAATTTTCAAATAGGTTGGGTCTTCGCCAATGATGAATGCAAACGTGGCAATGGGCTTACCTTCTGCTGAAAAAACCAAGTAGCTGTTGCCGTTTTCAATATCATTTTCAATTTGCTTTGTAGTCGGCTGACCATTGCTCCACTGCTTTGTGTTGCCCGATTCAATCATTTTCTTCCTCCCCGATGCTATCAATTCGAGGACAAAGTTTAAATCTTTCTTTTCCGACTTCCTTATTTCGAACATTGATTGGCAGTTAATCGATAAATCGTTTGGTAATATCGCCATAGTTTTCAATGCGTCTGTCGCGAAGGAAGGGCCACCAACGTCTTACGTTTTCGCTTCGATGCAAATCAATTTCAACTATTAAACTCTCTTCATCATCATTGCATGCTTGATAATGCAACTCGCCTTGAGGGCCTGCAATGAAGCTACTGCCCCAAAAATTAATACCTTTGGTTTGACCACTTGGGTCGTCTTCATGCCCAACACGATTGACAGCAATTACAGGCAGACCGTTTGCCACCGCATGCCCACGCATAACGGTCGTCCATGCCGTGCGTTGGCGTTCCTTTTCTTCCTCAGTATCAGAACTTTCGTAACCGATTGCAGTCGGGTAAATCAGCATATCTGCGCCCTTCAAAGCCATTAAACGTGCAGCTTCAGGATACCATTGGTCCCAACAAATGAGCACGCCGAGACGTCCAACACTGGTGTTAATAGGTTCAAAGCCTAAATCACCTGGTGTAAAATAAAATTTTTCGTAATAAGCAGGGTCGTCAGGAATGTGCATTTTACGATACTTTCCAGCAATGGTGCCGTCTTTTTCGAACACCACAGCCGTATTATGATACAATCCTGCCGCACGTTTTTCAAATAAAGATGTTACCAAGACGATGTTGTTTTCCTTTGCTAACGCTCCAAAATGCTCGGTTGAAGGACCAGGAATGGGTTCGGCTAAGTCGAAATTGTTTACGTCTTCCACCTGACAAAAGTACAATGAGTTGTGCAATTCCTGCAATACAACGAGTTCAGCACCACGTTTTGCCAAATCTCTGATACCCTCTGTCAAATTTTCTATATTCTTTTGTGTATCAGCAGTATTGTGCAACTGCAACATTCCTATTTTTAATTCTTTCATTTTCGTTTTTCCTTTCAATAATTTCCTATAAAACACCCTCTGGGAACTGCATCGTTAAGCAATGAATTGACCCATGTTGGCGAATAATCGTCAATGAATCAATGCCGATAATATCGTAATTTGGAAACGCAGCCTGTATCCTTTCCAATGCAACCTTGTCGTATTCGGGCTGATTATAGGTAGGAACAAGCACCGCACCATTCAGTATCAAGAAGTTAGCGTAGGTAGCTGGCAATCGTTCTCCGTCGTCAAAAATAGCTTTTGGAATAGGAAGTTTGAAGCGTTTGTAAGGCTTTCCGTCTATGGTTCTTAGCGATTTAGCTTGTTCGTCCAAGGCTTTCAACTCGTCATAATGTGGGTCTGAAGTGTCGTCAGTGCTGACATAAAGGAGCGTATCGTTGGGAGCGCAGCGCAAAATCGTATCAATATGCCCGTCGGTATCGTCGCCTTGAAGTTCGCCATGATTTATCCAAACCACTCGTTGCATATCGGGAAAGAGCATAAGCAACCGTTTCTCCAAATCGTTTTGTGTCAAAGGTTGGTTGCGATGAGGTGCTGTAAGACACGAAGTGGTCGTAAACAAAGTATGTTTGCCGTCACTTTCAATCGAGCCACCTTCCAAAATAAAGTCCTTATGGTTCTCTAATATGCCGTTAAAGATGCCTTCAAAATAAAGTTTTCGATTGATGCAATTGTCTTTATCAGCAGCAAATTTGTCGCCCCACCCATTGAATTTAAAGTCAAGAAGGTGGTAAGGCAAACTTGTTTTCTCACCCTTTTCACACGGAATAAGGGTGATTGGCGCAACATCACGAGCCCATGTATCATCGTTTTCTGCCGAGCAAAATATGATGTTTTGGTATTGTTTTTCGCTAATTCGTGAAGCTATGAGTTGCTGAACTTGGGGCAATTCTTGTGCGACAAGCAACAATTTTTCATACCGAGTGATAGCATCTGCGAGTTGCAAATAGGTCGTTGTTATATCGTCCAGATAGGGTTTCCAATCTGTTTCTGCATGCGGCCAAATTAGCATAACGCCACTTTGTGGCTCCCATTCTGCTGGAAATCTAAAGCTATAATTGTTGTTGATGCTCACGTTTAAAGTTTTATGATAAAGTGAAAGTTGAATTTTACTTTATGCAAACTTACAATATTTTTTCCGCTTTCACCCTTAATTATAGATATTTTATGCTCACTCCACTCTTTTTTTGTCCACTTTGGTTCATACCAGGTTGGAGTTACACAAGCGTTAATGGTTATTTTCCTTCAACGCAAGGTTGTAATTATAATATTTTGTATTCCCCGTAATGTCCTCAAGAACCTCTAAAAATGGTGGGAAATTTACAACTTCGTGTTCGATAATGCCCCTTGTTTCAAGGATTTGCAGACCATTGTATGGCTCAATGAATGTATCAAGTTCGAAAAACTGTCCTTTCCAAATGAATGTTTTACGCGTTTTCTTGATTTGTTGGCGGTATGGATCGGCTGAACGGAGCAACGATTTATAAAGATTATTGTCGATTTGACGTTCTGTTTCTACTTGTTCGTTGTTCGATAAAGTTTTCTTTGTCGTACGCACATTGACAGAAATACCATTGAGAATACGGCGGCGCAACCTTACTTCGTTGTTAGGTTCGGAAGTAAGATAAGTTTGAATGATTTTGCTTTCTATCGCTTCTGGGATTTCTCCTGTCAGCTTTACGATGTACTTACGTTCTTTAATAGCTTGGCGAGGAATCTCTAATACATCAGAAATTTCTTGCAAAACACGTTCCAATTTTGTTTCAAACTTCTCATGATTATTGATGACACGCAAGCGAGAGTGTCCCGACCACGCATGAATAACCTTCTTATCAAGTTCGCGAGCTAACTCCAATCCTTCGGTTCTTTCTTTGTTTGTAGCGGTGGTATAGAATTGTTCAGCCCCATCGGCAGCACTAACCAAGTGGAGTACTGCATCGTAACGCGACCGTAAAGCTTCAGTATTTGTACCTACCACCGCTGTAATTTCCTCCCAAAGTTCGGGTTTCATGTAGGCAGAAATATCCATTGTTCCCCTATCGCAGACCATTAAAACAGGTTGCTTGATAGTTTCTGCCATGCGTTGGAATCTATCTTCCATTGCAATTTGCATCTCCAATGTAGCTTTTTCGCCTTCATAGAAGAACTGTTTGTTATCGGTAAGATAATCCATACCAGCTTGTAGAAACAAAGTTGGCAATTCTGGAATGATGAACACCTTATATCCAATACTTGAAAAGTGTTCCATTATTTTCACCAATGCGGTTGTTTTACCTGCACATGGACCGCCTGTAAGTACAATTTTCTTCATGTAAAATAAAAAATCCCTTACACTTTTCATGGTGCAAGGGACATTTATAAGGGTTGTTATTTGTTCAATTTACAGAAATTCTCTTGCGAGAATTTGTGTTATTCAGCTGCTGGAGCTTCTTCTGTTGCTGCTGCTTCTTCAGCTGCTACAGGAGCTTCTTCAACTGTTTCAACTTCTTCAGCCTTTGGTTCTGGTTGATTTTCAGCAACAACAGTAACAGGCAACTTAAATTCTACGTCCTTGAAGAAGTGAATAACGGCTTCGAAAGTACCAACCTTCTTGATATCACGCATGGTGATAATCTTGCGGTCAATTTCAATGCCCTTCTTTGCCAATTCTTCAGCAACAGTAGCTGTATTTACAGAGCCGTAAGTTACGCCAGTAGCAGAAACTTTAGCTGAGATTACCAATTCTACACCTTCCAATTGGGCAGCACGCTTTTCTGCTTCAGCCTTTTTAGCAGCAATCTTAGCAGCTTGTTGCTTGAGGTTTTCAGCCAATTGCTTCTTTGCAGAAGGAGATGCGATGATACCTTTACCTGTTGGAATGAGATAGTTACGACCATAGCCGCTCTTTACATTTACGATTTCGTTCTTGTAACCAAGACCGATAATATCTTCTCTAAGTATAATTTCCATATCTTTAGCCTCCTTTTTTATTTCATCAAATCGGTTACATATGGAAGCAATGCAATCTGGCGTGCGCGCTTAACAGCTTGTGCCACACGACGTTGATACTTCAAAGATGTTCCAGTAATACGACGTGGAAGGATTTTACCTTGCTCGTTCAAGAACTTTTTGAGGAATTCTCCGTCCTTGTAGTCGATGTACTTAATACCACTCTTCTTAAAACGACAATACTTCTTCTTCTTTGTATCGATAGAAGGTGCTGTCAAATAACGAATTTCTGACTTCTTTTGCTCTGCCATGATTAAGCCTCCTTTTTAGCTGCCCACTTAGCACGACGCTTTTCAGCATAAGCTGCTGAATATTTGTCTTGCTTAACGGTGATGTAACGAATAACTTTCTCGTCACGGCGGAAGCCTGTTTCGAGAGTGTTAATAACTGATGGTTCTGCGTTGAACTCTAACATTGCGTAGAAACCTGATGATTTCTTTTGAATGTTGTAAGCCAATTTTTTGAGTCCCCAAAGCTCTTCGTTCAAGATTTCAGCACCATTATCGGTAAGCAGAGTCTTGAATTTTGCGACCGCTTCCTTCATCTGTTCATCAGATAAAACGGGAGTCAAAATGAAAACGGTTTCGTATTGATTCATACTACGTTATATAAATTATTTATAAATATTATGCATCTCTTTTTGAAATGCGGTGCAAAAGTACTGTTTTTTTATGAAATAGCCAAATCTTTTTAGTACTTTTGCACCTTATGAAGGGATATATCAAATATTTAGGCTTATTTTGTGTGATGGTGGGGCTTATTCTTTTCGTCGTTCATCTATTGGCAAAAGTGCATGGCAATGGTTTGCTTTTCGCTGGATTGACATTGGTTATTGGTGGAACCGTTGCCCATGTTAAACTGCAAAAGCGTGATTTTTAACGTATAATGGTTTAGGTTTTCTTCCACAAAAAAGCCTATTTGCATTGCTGCGAATAGGCTTTTGGGGGTTCATATAAGTTTTTTCACCTTATATATTAGCTTTATTCTTCTTCTGGTACGATGAGTTTGTAGCCCTTACCATGGATATTGATGATTTCAATTTGGTCATCGGCTTTCAAATGTTTGCGCAATTTTGTAATGTAAACGTCCATTGAGCGTGCATTGAAGTAGTTGTCGTCAATCCAAATGGTCTTCAAAGCGTAATCGCGTTGTAGAATTTCGTTTGAATGTGCGCAAAGTAAGGCGAGCAATTCGTTTTCTTTTGTTGTAAGTTTTGTTGCCTTTTCTGGGTCGTTGTCGAGTGTAAGCAATTGCTTTTGTGTATCGAATGCGAAACGACCAATTTGATATAGTGTTGATTCTTTGCTCTTCTTTCCACGTACACGGCGAAGGATAGCTTCAATACGGAATACGAGTTCTTCCATTGAGAAAGGTTTGGTGATGTAGTCGTCTGCACCAATCTTAAATCCTGCCAAAATATCTTCTTTCAATTGCTTTGCTGTCAAGAAAATGATTGGGATTTCAGCGTTGGTCTGACGAATTTCTTGTGCCAATGTAAAGCCGTCTTTCTTTGGCATCATCACATCGAGAACACAGATGTCGTACTTGTTCTTCAAGAATGTTTTGTATCCAATTTCGCCATCTGGGCAAAGGTCAGCTTGATAGTCTTTTGCTTGCAAATATTCACTCAATAGTGTTCCGAGATTCTCATCATCTTCGCACAATAAAATCTTGAAATTTTCTTCCATATCTTTTCTCCTTTTATTAGTTTGTTTCTATTTTATTTGTTTATTTCGTTTGTTCTTTTTGCTTGCAAATTAGTCTTTATCGAGCAATACGGGCAGAATGATTGTAAATTTCGTTCCTTTTCCATATTCGCTATCTACTCTAATTTCGCCTTCGTGCAAGTCTACCATGCGTTTAACATAGGCTAATCCTAACCCAAACCCTTTGACATCGTGGCGGTTACCTGTATGTACACGATAGAATTTATCAAAGATTTTCTTCAAATTATCTTTCTTTATGCCTTGCCCTGTATCGCGTATGGTGAGATAAAGGTGTTCGTTTGTATTCCACGTTTTGAGGTAAACGTTCAATGGTTGGTCTGCTTTGGCGTATTTTACTGCATTGTCCAACAGATTGAAGATGACGTTTTGGAAGTGCATTTCGTCCACATATATCATTGAATCTATGGCAGAAATTTCTGTAAACACCTTACCGCCAGTATGTTCAACACGCAGTGTAAACGAATTTGCAATGGTTTCTACCATTTCGTTAAGGTCTACATATTTCTTTTTAAGCACTGCTTTCTTTTGGTCGTACATACTCATTTGGAGTACTTTCTCTACCAAGAAGCGCAAGCGTTTAGCCTCATCGTTCACTACTCCGCCTAAGTGTTCTATCATTTTTGGCGACTTTGTCAAGCTTGAATCGTTCATCATTTGTGCTGCCAATGATATGCTTGCTATCGGTGTTTTCAGTTCGTGGGTCATATTATTGATAAAGTCGTTCTTTATTTCAGAATATTTCTTTTGTCGGAAGATGATGACAATGGTGAAAATAAAGGTTACCAACAACACGAAAGTGAAGATGATGGACGGAATCATGAAGCGTATACTTGAGAAAATATAGCTATTCATGTCTGGGAAATGCACTTTTACGACGCCCATTCTGTTTGGTGGGTCGTTGCGGAAAAGCACTTGTGAGTAGCTTACTTCATCGTTATTTTCAGCATAATCAGGGCATTTATAAACCACACGTCCGTCTTGTGTTAGCACAGAGAAGTGGTAAGGAATGTTGATACCATTGTTCATCATCTCTGCTTTTAAATCTTGGTCGAGTAGTTTGAAGTTAATTCGCTGATTCAAAGGTTTCTCTGATGCCGAATAAAGTATGTTGTAAACAACTTCTTCTAACAACGCTTTCTGATAAACGTACCGATTGCGCACCACTTCTTGCATCTTTCGCTTCGTGGCAGAAATGGTACTGCTGTCATTGCGGAGTATCATTGCTTTTGGCGTAAGCGACGGATTGTTTTGCAAAAGTTTCGATTGGAATGAAGAGTAAGGCTCAACGATGTCTAATTCAGTGTTAGAGGCTTGATGCGTTCCTGCTGTTACCTTCTTTTTTACATCTTCTTTCTTCTCGCTCTTTAATTCATTTTTATTCACGTCCTTCTCTAAAAAACGTAACGTTTCGTTCAACTCCATGTTTCGTGAAGCCTGATAGAGGGCGCGATTTACCGATTCGTCAAACTGCTCCTTTTTCATTTCTGCCATTTCCTCAATGTAATTGAGTTGTAGCAAAAGAAGGGCAAGGAACGAAAGTCCCATGATGACTGCAATTGTCCAAATCGTTTTTTTGTTCATCTTCTTTTTTATTGATTGCAACCAATGTTAAATCGGTATGCGTTTTTGTTTGTTTTAACCAAAAGCAAAGTTACTAAAACTATTAATCAATTAACAATTAAAAGTTAATAATATTCATTCTATTTAGCTATATTAACTTAATTGATAAATGTTAATTGATAATTATTAATTAAAACAATTGAAATAACACTTTTGAACTACTATAAAAGATTTTAAAAACAGAAAAAATACACTTTCTTTCATTCCTTTATGTGATGTGTTTGCAGCAAAATGTTTACCTTTGCAGCCGTTAAAAAAGAAATAACATGACAAAGACAAAACGTAAGAAGAGTAATCATAAAGGCTTAAAAGTGGCAGGTGTTGTAGCCCTATTGGGGGGTATCATCGCTTATTTCTTTCTATTTTCTTCCATGTCAAAGACGGGTGAGAAAGAATATGTTTTTATTGACAACGACGATAACATTGATTCGGTTTATACAAAGTTGGAACATGTTTCAACAAAACATAGTTTGTGGACTTTCAAGCAGTTAGCAAAAGTTCTCGCTTACAAAAAGCATATTCGTTCAGGACGATATGCTGTGGGAAGTTCGGGCGCATTACAGACATTCAGAAACTTCCGCAACGGTAGTCAAGCCCCTGTAACGCTGACGATTAGGTCGGTTAGAACGTTGGGCGATTTGGCTGACGATATTTGCAAGAAGCTTATTTTCTCGCACAAAGACTTTATGAATGCAGTAACTTCGCCTGAAGTTTGTAAGAAATATGGCTATACGCCTGAAACCATTATTGGCATGTTTATCCCTAACACCTACGACTTTTATTGGGACACTTCTGTTGATGAATTTCTTGAAAAGATGAGCAAAGAGGACAAGAAATTTTGGTCGTTCGAACGCACACAAAAGGCTGAGAGCAATGGGTTTAGTAAAGAAGAGGTCATGACATTGGCAAGTATTGTTGATGAAGAAACCGATAACGAGGGCGAAATGCCTAAAATTGCTGGTATGTACATCAATCGTTTACATAGAAATATGGCTTTACAAGCCGACCCAACCGTGAAGTTTGCGTTAGGAAAGTTTGAAGCCCACCGCATTTATGTGAAGTGGTTGAGCTATGACAGTCCATACAATACCTATAAATATAAAGGATTACCTCCTGGTCCGATTCGTATTCCATGCGTGGCAGCCATTGAAGCGGTGCTAAATTATGTACACCATAATTATATATATATGTGCGCAAAAGAGGATTTCAGCGGCACACACAATTTCGCAGAGACTTACGAAGAGCATAATATAAACGCTCAAAAATACGCTAAGGCCTTGACCGAGCGTGGCATAGAGTAAATATAAACGCAAAAAATGTAGGAAGTAAGTACTGTTTTTGCGAAAAATTAATTTTGTAGGGGCGTGATTTATCACGTTCCTCATAAGTTTAAGGCTTTATAAATCAAAAACTTGCTCATGAGGAACGTGATGAATCACGCCCCTACAACGTTCCCCATTAAGAAATGTAGGAAGTAAGTACTGTTTTTGCGAAAAATTAATTTTGTAGGGGCGTGATTTATCACGTTCCTAATAAGTTTAAGGGTTTATAAATCAAAAATTTGCTCATGAGGAACGTGATGAATCACGCCCCTACAACATTCCCCATTAAGAAATGTAGGAAGTAAGTACTGTTTTGCGAAAAAATAATTTTGTAGGGGCGTGATTCATCACGTTCCTCATAAGTTTAAGGCTTTATAAATCAAAAACTTGCTCATGAGGAACGTGATGAATCACGCCCCTACAACGTTCCCCATTTGGATAACCAAACTCTTACAAAAATAAAACCCACTGTTTTGAAGCATAAAACAGGCTGTTTTATGCTTCAAAACAGTGGGTTTTGCTATTTGGTATTTGAAGGGGGTAAATTGAGGAAAGGGATTTTCTGACAAATCAGACTTCATCGGACGAGGTGGACAAGTCTGCTTTTGACCAAATTATCGGTAGCCCTCCACCCTTTTTAAAAAGTTTAGCTTATTTTTCGCCCTTCTCTTGCAAAAATCTTTCGGCCTCAATAGCTGCCATTGCGCCTGCTCCGGCTGCTACAACGCCTTGTCGATAGGTTGGGTCGGCAACATCGCCTGCGGCATAGACACCTTCAATGCTGGTAGCGGTTGATTTTGGACGGGTAACGATGAAACCTTGTTCGTCTAATTCTAACTGACCTTTGAAAAGCTCGGTGTTTGGGTTATGTCCAATGGCGAGGAAGAAACCGTCAATGGCGATGTCGTAGTTTTCTTCGTTCTCTTCGCCTTTGAAACGTACTAAATGAGCGCCTTCGACACCATTTTCGCCGAAAAGTCCGAACGTGTTGGTGTTGTAAAGGATTTCAATATTTTCTTGGTCTTCAACACGTTTGCGCATGATTTCGGCTGCACGGAGGTAAGGTTTGCGCACAATCATGTAGACTTTCTTTGCTAAACTTGAAAGATACATGGCTTCTTCGCAAGCTGTGTCGCCACCGCCTACAACGGCTACGGTGCGTTTACGATAGAAGAAACCATCGCAAGTGGCACATGCACTAACGCCTTGTCCTCGATATTTTTCTTCGTCAGCGAGTCCCAAATACTTTGCGCTGGCACCTGTTGCAACGATAATGGTGTTGGCTTCAATTTGGTTGCCACGCTCATCTTCGGCGATGAATGGGCGTTTTGCGAGGTCTACTTTTACGATAGAGCCGTCGCGCACGTCAGCACCAACATTTTTGGCTTGTGTTTGCATTTCTATCATGAGTTGGTTGGCATCAATACCATCTTTGAAACCTGGGAAGTTTTCAATGATAGTAGTTGTTGTCAATTGTCCTCCTGGTTGCAATCCTGCGTAGAGTATAGGATTTAAGTTGGAACGACTTGCGTAAATGGCTGCTGTGTAGCCTGCTGGACCACTGCCTATGATTAATGTTTTTACTTTTTCCATTTCTTTATTTTGTTTTATTTATCTTCTGTTGGTGGGAATAATCCGAACAATCGGGCGTCAATCATGTCCTCAATGCGCTTAAAGTCTTGAGGATTGGTTGCAAAATCGGTGGTATCGCCGTCTACAATCATAATTTCGCCTTTGTATGTCTTTATCCATTCTTCGTAGCGTTCGTTGAGTCCACGCAGATAATCAATGCGCATGGTTTGCTCATATTCACGTCCACGCTGCTGAATGTGGTCAATGAGGTGTGGCACGCTACTCCTTATATAAATAAGAAGGTCGGGCAACTTTACAAGACTTAGCATGAGGTCGAACAAATGAGTATAGTTGTCGAAATCGCGGTCGCTCATGAGTCCCATTTCGTGTAGGTTTGGTGCAAAAATCTTTGCATCTTCGAAGATGGTTCTGTCTTGAATAATGGTATCGTTCGAGCGTGATATATCTACCACATCACGGAATCGTTTGTTAAGGAAATAAATTTGTAGGTTAAATGCCCAACGATTCATATCTTCGTAGTAATCTGCGAGATAAGGATTATTGTCTACTGGCTCGAATTGTGCTTTCCAGCCATATCTTTTTGCGAGCATTGTGGTGAGTGTCGTCTTTCCTGCTCCTATGTTTCCTGCGATTGCTATATGCATATTGTTTGTATTCTGAAATTCTACGATTGGTTTGGTTTAAAAAAGTCCGAACAATTCTCTATCAATTTTGTCGGTTATCAATCCGAAATCTTTTGGATTGTGTTCATAATCGAGTTTATCCACTTCGATAGTGAGTACTCTGCCTTTGTATTGGTTTTCTATGAAGTCATCATACCGCTTATTTATATTTTCGAGATAGTCGAGTGGCATGCGTTGCTCGTAGTTGCGCCCTCGCTTTTCAATGTTTGCTACAAGGTGGCTCACCGACGATTTTAAGTAAAGCATGAGGTCGGGATAGCGCACAGCGTCTGTCATGTCTTCAAAAAGTTCCATGTAGGTTTCGTAATCCCTATTGTCTAAATTCCCCATTGCGTAGTTGTTTGCCGTAAAAACATAAACTCCTTCGTAGATAGTTCGGTCTTGTATGACATCTTTTCCCGCTTTACTAATTTCCAATAAATCCTTGAATCGCTCTTTGAGAAAGAATATTTCCATGGCGAACGACCAACGTTTTATGTCCTTATAGTAATCGTCTAAATACGGATTATAGTCCACTGATTCGTATCGTGGAACCCACCCATATCTTTTTGCGAGCATAGTTGTCAGTGTTGTTTTACCGCTTCCAATGTTTCCAGCTATTGCTATGTGCATAGTTTTTCTTTTATCTTAACACAGCTTTTCCGATGCAACCTGACGGCGCTTGTATTTTAAGCATACCGCAGACGGTTGCTGCAATGTCGTTTATTGTAACTTCTTGGTTTGTTTCTCCTTGGTTAACATGCCAACCATACATTAACCATGGTATGTGAGAGTCGTAATTGTAAGGTTGTCCGTGCGATGTGCCTTTGTAGTCAGGCGCATTCTTTGCTCCAAAGTATTGAGCACGTGTTACAAATCCTATTTCTCCCGAACGGTGATTCATGTATCCGTTCGTCATTCGTGTCTTTATATAATCAGGCATGGTAGTTTGCGCCACTTTTTCGTAATCAAACACGAAAACGTATTGCTCGTCTTGTTTTAAAAAGTCAATGGCTTCGTCTATTACCTCTTGCTTTTTTTTGCCTGCTTGAGCAATCATGGCATCGTCAAAGTAGAATTGATAATTGTCTTCGCCCATTACTGGCTTGATACCGAAGGTTTTTTGCAAGTGGTTGTTAAGGTCTTTCACTGCCTTTTTATAATCGTATGCGCCCCCAGGGAGGTTGTGTTCTTTCAAGAAGTTATAGTTATGCGCAGCTCCATGGTCGGCAGTAAGGAAGAGAAGGTAGTTTCCGCGTCCCACTTTCTGGTCTAACACATCAAGGAAGTGGGCTAAATCCTTATCCAATTGCATATAAACATCATGATTTTCTTTGCCTCTTGTGCCGTAAGCGTGTCCGATAGCGTCAGTAGAAGAGATACTTACGGTGAGCATATCGGTTTCGTCGCCTTGTCCCAAGCCTTCGTTTTCTAAGACTGCTTCTGCCATCTTGAAGGTAATTGTTACACCTTCATTCGATTTTTTTATGTCGTATTTTGGTGCTTTTTGGTTCTCCTTGTTAAATTTTTCGACCCATGTTGGGAGCGTTTTCATATAATAAGAAGAGGTAATAAAGTGACCTACTGATGAGTCCCACCAATAAGCAGCATTGGCAGAGTGGCCTGCTGGGAGGATAGCAGCACGGTCTTTCAAAGCAACACCAATGACTTTTGAGCGAAAATCGGTAGCCAATCTGAGTTCATCGCCAATGGTTGTAGAGAGCATTCTTCGTGGACTCATTTGACCTTGTTTACTCTGTGAGCCAACACTTTGTACGGTAGAGTCGTCGCAACAGTAGATGTATTTGTCATTTTGCCAGAAGTTGTTACCGCAAATGCCGTGCAATGCTGGTATCGAACCCGTATAAGCCGATGTGTGTCCAATGGCTGTTACGGTTGGAGAATAATTGATTAGCGTATTTTCGAACGAAAATCCGTTGTTCAAAAGGCGTTTTAAACCCCCTTCACCGTATTCTTTTTGATAAAAATAGAGGTAGTCCCAACGCATTTGGTCTACTACTAATCCAACCACAAGTTTAGGTCTTTGAACTTGTGCGTGTAGGTTGAGTGCAAAAAAAGCACCAATACCATTGTGTACAGTTTCTTCATTTTCAGCTTATTAAATGGTTATTATTTAATCTTTTCTCCATGTTTTTTAGGATAAAGGATATTATCATTACCCTTGCAAAGATACAATTTAATTATGAAACAGACCCTATAAAGGCAAAAGTATTTATGGGAAAATCTATTTTCAATTGATTCGGTTTCGCTTTTTTTGCTGGTCTGTAATTTATCTTCTATATTTGCACGATAAAACGAATTAAAAATAAAATATATAAACGATACTGCGCGCCGTCAAGATAGGTTGATGGACGAACAAAAGGTTTTGGATTTATTGGAAAATGAAGCATGTCAGTAGATGAAACCTTGCGTATGACTTCGCAAGAAACCTATTTAAAAGCACAGAACCCTTTTCTTTTGTGCAGAAAACGATTTGGCTTGAAACTAAAAGTAGAGGCAAATAAAGTTAATTTTTCAGAAACCTATCGCCATTTAATATTTATTGGTTATTTTTGTTGGTGACTTTTTCAATGCTTTATTAAAGTATAAAATCATTGTTAACGCAACTTGCTAAAATAGAGTCGAATAATTATAAAATAAAATAAAAACTTATGAAGAACAATTTTAAAAGAACTTTCCTCGTTGCGGGATTAGCCTGCGCTACACTTGTGGCTACAGCAGCCATTGCGCCAAAGGGAAAGAAAGGTAAATCTGCGTATTCAAATCCATTGATGCAGAAGAGTCCATTACCATTTGGAGCTCCTGATTTCAGCAAAATCAAAGGCGAACACTATCTACCAGCTATTCAAGCAGGAATAGCAGAGCAACGTGCTGAAATTAAAAGAATTGTTACAAACAAGCAAAAGCCAACTTTCCAAAATACAATTTTGGCTTATGAAAAGAGTGGCTTGTTACTTGACCGTGTGAAAAATGTATTTTTCGGTGTTACAGAAGCGCATAAGACTCCAGATATAGAAGCTGCTGAAAAGGCTATCATACCATTATTGACCGACTTTGAGAATGAAATTTCGTTCAATCAAAAATTCTTCGAACGTGTAAAATACGTTTACGACCACGAGTACAATACACTTAAAGGCGAAGATAAAGTGTTGTTGAAGGAAATTTACAATGGTTTCGTACGTTCAGGCGCATTGCTTCCAAAAGACAAAATGGAACGCATGAAACAAATCAACAACCGCATTGCACAGTTGCAACAAGACTTTGGCAACATGCTTCCAAAGGCGGCCGCAGCAGCAACTATATGGGTTAGCGATGTGAACGAACTCGCTGGATTGAACGAAGCAGACATTGCACAATGCAAAAAAGACGCAGAAAGTCGTGGCGCAAAAGCTCCTTACTGCATCGTTATCACCAATACTACCCAACAACCTATCCTTGCAAGTTTAGACAACCGCCAATTGCGCGAACGTGTATGGAATGCTTCTATCCATCGTGCCGACGGAACCAACACCTACAACACTTTCCCATTTGCCGTAGAGATTGCTAAACTTCGTGCTGAAAAGGCTGAACTCATGGGTTATAAGAACGCTGCCGAATATGGATTAGACAACGTAATGGCAAAAACTCCTGCAAAGGCATACGCTTTCCTCAAGCAACTCATCAAAGAATACCAACCAAAGGCAGAAGCAGAAACAAAAGCCATTGAAGAATATGCACAAAAAACACAAGGTGCCGACTTCAAACTTCAACCAT
This sequence comes from Prevotella disiens, assembly GCF_900454955.1. NCBI lineage: Bacteria > Pseudomonadati > Bacteroidota > Bacteroidia > Bacteroidales > Prevotellaceae > Prevotella > Prevotella disiens. The sequence continues at coordinate 267,121 of NZ_UGTL01000002.1, forward strand.
ACGACCGCTTCTACTATTCTGCAAAGATGAAAAAAGACCAATACAACTTCTCTGATGAAGAAACAAAACCTTATTTCAACATCGATTCAGTGCTTATAAATGGTATTTTCTACGCTGCAAATAAAGTTTACGGACTCACTTTCAAAGAACGCCACGACCTTCCTACCTATCACCCTGATATGAAAGTCTTCGACGTTATCGACAATAACGGAAAGCAACTCGCTATCTTATATTGCGACTACTTCCGCCGTCCAACAAAACGCGGTGGTGCATGGATGAGCGCATTTGCTAAACAAAGCGGTTTGCGCCAACAATTGCCTATCATTTACAACGTATGCAACTACGCAAAAGCACCACAAGGACAACCTACACTCGTAACATGGGACGAAGTAACAACCATGTTCCACGAGTTTGGACACGCCCTCCACGGAATGCTTTCTAACTGCTATTACAACACATTGAGCGGTACTTCCGTAGCACGCGACTTCGTGGAAATGCCATCACAGTTCAACGAAACTTTCGCAAGCGTTCCTGAAGTGTTCAATCATTACGCTAAGCATTACAAAACAAACGAACCAATGCCAGCAGAATTGCGCGACAAGATGTTGAATTCTATCAATTTCCAAGCAGCATACGCTCTCGGCGAAAACCTTGCAGCTACTTGCCTTGATATGGCATGGCACATGCTCGGTTCAAAGGACATTCCTACAGCCGACAAAGCACAAGAGTTTGAAACAAAAGTATTGAGCGAAATCGGTTTGTTGAACGCTCAAATCCCTCCACGCTACTCAACTTCTTACTTCAATCACATATGGGGTGGCGGTTACGCAGCAGGCTACTACAGCTACCTTTGGTCTGAAGTACTGGCAGTAAACATTGCTGACTACTTTGCAAAGAATGGTTTCTTGAACCGCAAGGTGGGCGACGACTTCCGTAACAAGATTCTTAGCCGTGGTAATACGAAAGATTTAATGGAAATCTTCACAGACTTCACAGGTCTTAAAGCCCCAGATGCAGCAGGATTGCTCAAATCACGTGGCTTGTAAGCAACAATTCATACAATCAACAAAACAAAAAAGCTCGACAATAGTCGGGCTTTTTTGTTGCCTTTCCCCTCCACTCAAAACACGAAAGCACACGAAAAAAATGGAAAACACGCCCCATAATTTTGCCAATTCCAAACTTTCCCGTAACTTTGCATAAGATATAGCTGCACTCGACAAATTGAAAGTAAACTTTCTTTGTCCTCGTTGGCAATATCTTTGCATAAGATATAACTGCACTCGACAAATTGAAAATAAACTTTCTTTGTCCTCGTTGGCAATATCTTTGCATAAGATATAACTGTCAGCAAATCGGTGTAGGGGCGGAATTTATTCCGTTCCTCTCAACAAACCAGTAACGCAAAAATATCTGCAAATCGGTGTAGGAGCATGATTTTTCGCAAGTTCAACAACTCGTATCACGTTTCCTTACAAGCAAAACAGACTTTTTGAGATACATTATATAAAATATAGCGACACGAACGTTGCATTTTTGGCTCCGTAGCTTAGCTGAATAGAGCGCAGGATTCCGGTTCCTGAGGTCATGGGTTTGAATCCCATCGGAGTCACCATAAAAAACTAAGAAAAATGGGAAAACTCATCGTTAATAATTATGACGAACTTGCTTCGTATTTAGGGCAGAAATTGGGCGAAAGCCAGTGGGTAGAAGTAAACCAAGAACGCATCAATCTTTTTGCAGATGCCACCCTCGACCATCAATGGATACACGTTGATGCCGAGAGAGCAGCCGTTGAAAGCCCTTATAAAAGTACAATTGCACATGGTTACCTCACCCTCTCGTTGTTGCCACACATGTGGAACGAAATCATTGAAGTGAACAATTTAAAGATGATGGTAAACTATGGAATGGAAAAAATGCGCTTTGGTCGTCCCGTTCTCGTTGGTTCCAAATTGCGCCTTGTAGCATCGTTGCATTCCATTGAAAATCTTCGTGGCACTTGCAAAGCAGGTATAAAATTCCAAATCGAAATAGAAGGCGAGCGCAAACCAGCCTTAGAAGGCATAGCCACCTTCCTTTATTATTTCGAGTAAATACTTTGGTCGATTCTTCAATCCACAAAAAAAATAAAAACAATAGGTTTTAGCGTTCAAAACCTATTGTTTTTGCTTTCAAAATAGCCTATTTTATTTAGCTTTACCAACTTTGGATATTCGCATAGTCCTGAAAAAACGAAGTGGGATAAAACAAAAAATATCATAACTTCGAGAAGCTATGATATTTATGCTATTCTTTAAAATTCTCTGACATGATTTTCAGAGTACTTGAAGCGGTGCGTACGAGACTCGAACTCGTGACCTCCTGCGTGACAGGCAGGCATTCTAACCAACTGAACTAACGCACCAATGTGCTTGAAGAATAGTAGTTGCGGTGCGTACGAGACTCGAACTCGTGACCTCCTGCGTGACAGGCAGGCATTCTAACCAACTGAACTAACGCACCAATATTGCTTGCGCTAACTACTTTTCTGTTTAGCGAGTGCAAAGATAGTAATTTTATTTGTATCCGCCAAAAAGTTTCTCGCTTTTTTACAAAAAAAATTGCATTACATAGGCGTCATGGAATTGTCCGTTTTCAAAGAACCAATCTTTCAATTGTGCATTTTTCTGAAAACCAATTGATTCCAAACATTTTAGAGAATTTGTGTTGTGAACATCAATGTAAGCGTAAATTTGCAACAGGTGTAGGTATTCTCTTGAATGGCGTATGATTTTTTCAACTGCACTGCGTGCATATCCTTTGCCTCGATGCTCGTTTAAGATGATAATTCCAAGTTCTGCTCTTTGGTGTTTGGAATCAAAATTGACTAAATCTAAGATTCCAACACTCACATTGTCTTGGTTTTCGATGATGAGTCGAACCTGTCCGTCTGCAAAAATATCGTTTTTGGCATTTGCAATATAATCTCTTAAAACGTAACGACTGTATGGAACATTGGTTGTACTAACGTTCCATAGTTGTTCGTCATTTTCTATTTTATAAAGCAAATCAAGGTCTTCGGGCTCCATTGCTCGAAGGCGAACTTCTTTTTTATCCATTATTCTAATATTTCTTCTGACGTAATGATGCAGTTGGCACGCTTGTTATACGTTCCTATAAATACGTTCTTTATCGGTTTTTGAGCGAATAATTCTAACACTTCGCTGTAATTATAAGCGTCAATATCGTAAACGATGTAATTGATTCTATCGGAATCTATCAAATCAATATGGTCGTGATGTCCTTTGGGAAGGTTGTTTTTGTTTCCTATTACAAAGGTTGCTTGCAGTCCTCGCCTATTAGCTATTTGCTTGCAACGTTCTATATTTTTTTCATTTCCAATGAAAATAAAGTTTCGGTCAATCCGCTTTGCAGGGTGGAATAAGCCCAAAGCTCTTTCCGATTTTTCGCAAAACATACTGATTAACGATAAGGTCGCTTTCAAATAGATAGCTATTTTAATGGGGATACTGAGTAGAAAACTCATGCTTTCATAATGCTTTTTAAAGAAAATAAGCATGGCATCATAGAACACATGGACGTATTTAAAGCTAGTTTTTTGGGTACTTTCGCCTTTGTAATGCAATATATTTACAGGCAAATACCAATTTTCGAAACCACCTTTTAATATTCTATAACTCAAATCAATATCCTCGCCATACATGAAAAACGTTTCGTCTAACAAGCCAATTTCATCTAAAACCTTGCGGCGCAAGAGGCAAAAAGCTCCACTTATCACTTCCATTTTGCCTGGTTCGTCCCACGACATTGTACTCATATAGTAGTGTCCAAATTTTTTATGCTGTGGATAACGTTTGCAAAGTCCTATTATTTTATAGAATGCTACCATTGGAGAGGGGAAACCACGGCGACTTTCCATTGCAGCTTTGCCACTTGTTTCTAACATTCTGACACCTACCCCACCCGTTTTTGGGTGTTGCTCCATGAAATCTAAGGCTTCTTTTATCGTGGTTTCAGCAACAAAAGTATCTGGATTTAATAGTAAAACATATTCTCCCGTAGTTTGTTTAATAGCCAAATTATTCGCTCTTGCAAATCCGAGATTATGTAATGAGGAGATACATCTTACCATTGGGAAACGCTGTTCGATATGTTCTACGGAACCATCTTTGGAATGATTGTCTACCACAACCACCTCAGCATCAATGCCATGAATAGCTTTTTCAACACTTAACAGGCATTGTTCCAAATAAAATTTTACGTTATAATTGACAATTATAATACTTAATTTCATGCGTTTGGTTGGGTTTCCTCGTTTGTTGCTTCGTTGTTCATCTTTCGTTCGCTATCGCATCTTGATTTTGAAGGATAGATAAAAAATAGACTAATGAGCAGAATTAAAGCCAAATAAAAGTATCCAACTTCTTCGCCATAGATGTAATACAGCAAAATATTGATGATAGTTGGAACACAAAGCAGAGCCATACGAACACTGCCCCACACCAAAAAACCTTTCGTAGACAGTTTGTTTGTAATATTTCGTTCAATGTTTTTGATTTTAAATAGGTACAAAGCAAATGGAATGGTCATCAAAGTGAGGAACTGCATGACAAATTGCATGTAAATCAAGCTATTGCTTCCCACCAAAGTTCCTGCCAATATCATGTTTGTTTCGAATAAAACCAATATTAAAACCATGATTGACAAGTAGCCATAGAGTTGGAATAAAAGTGTCTTTCTTGTTTGTTCCATAAATTTTAATCATTCATTATTGTTCGGTTGGCAATACTTCTTCCCAAAGTTACCTCATCGGTATATTCCAATTCATCGCCTACAGAAATGCCTCGGGCAATGATTGAAATCGTAATATCGTATTCTTTTAGCTTTCGAGAGATATAAAAATTGGTTGTATCGCCTTCCATTGTACTGGCTAAGGCTAAAATAACCTCTTTTATACCCCCACTTTTTACTCTTTCCACCAAAGATTCTATTTCCAAATTATTGGGTCCTACCCCGTCAATTGGCGAAATAATTCCTCCTAAGACATGATATAAGCCATTAAATTGCTGGGTATTCTCAATGGCAAGTACGTCTTGAACATTTTCTACCACGCAAATTGTGGAACTATCGCGCCGTGGATTTGCACAAATAGCACATGTATCAGTGTCGGAAATATTATGACAAACATGACAATATTTTATATCATGGCGCATCGTTGAAATGGTTTCAGTAAAGACATCAACCTCTTCTTTCGACTCACGCAATAGATGTAAAACAAAGCGCAAAGCTGTTTTTCGTCCTACCCCTGGCAGTTTAGCAAACTCGCCAACTGCCTTTTCAAGCAATTGGGACGGAAATTGTTGCATGATTGGTTGTTATCTTTAAATTAATCGTCAAAAAGATAAATACCCAAACCTATTTTAAGTCCAACTGTTGAATAATCTGCGTCTTTGAAAGAATGATTATAATAAACAGCAGGCTCAACGGTTACGGAACGATTAATAAAGAAAGCGTATCCAATTTCAGCCCCTGGCATGAAGTCATTATAATCATGATTGGCATGCAAAAACTTGCAATTTGCACCAAGATACAAACCATTTTGAGTAATATAATAACGTCCACCAGCACCAAGAGAGATATGGTCAGCCACCGCTTCAGAACCATTATGCTCAAAACTTACGTCAGCCAACAACATGATATTGTCCCATGCCAAATAGCCAGCCTTTGCTTCTAATCCGATATTAAACTTATTTTGTGCATTATAATGCAAATCTAATCCTGTAAGCGATGCTCCGAGGTAACCTTTGCCTTGTTGAAATTGAGCATGTATGCCTAATGACAACATCAAACTTAGAATAAGAAGGATATTTTTTTTATTCATCATGAAAAATTTTTATGTTTATTTTTACTTAATATCAATTACATTTTGTGTCCAATATTGCTTGCTTATATGTTTTTCTGCCTGTCTGAGGCTCAAAAAATAAAGGTTTGGCAAATTGGATTTTATTGTTCAATTGGCTTATTCAATGACAAAGGTAAAAGAAATATTTGAATTACGAAAATTATTGCCTATCTTTGTAACTTAATTGCAAATGAGTTAACGCTCTTGTTGCCTTTAAACAAGAATTAAATCGGTATGAAATTTAGAATAGCTACATTATTATTTTTTAGTTGGTTCACATTATATTGCTCAGCGCAAAACAATGTTTTTTTCAGCAATTGGGACACTACTCCCCTTCAAAAATATGAAACTCGTGCCGTTTGGCTTACTACTTTGGGCAATCTTGATTGGCCTAAGACTTTGGCAAATTCTGACGAATCACGAGAAGAACAAAAGCGTGAACTCATCGAAATACTCGATAAATATGCTGCTGCGAACATTAATACCGTAATCTTACAAACGCGTGTGCGTGCTGCAACTATCTATCCTTCGAACATAGAGCCGTGGGATAAATGTTTAACAGGCAGAGAAAATGGCAATCCTGGCTACGACCCTTTGGCATTTGCAGTGGAAGAATGCCATAAACGAGGTATGGAAATTCATGCTTGGTTGGCAGCTATTCCTGTTGGTTCTTACAGTTCTTTGGGTTGCAAGCTATTGAAACAAAAAGGTTTTAAGATTAGAAGATTTTCTTCTGGGGCGTATATCAACCCTGCTGACCCCAATATTGCGAATTATTTAGGCGAGATTTGTGCTGAAATTACAAGCAATTACGACATTGACGGCATCAATTTAGATTATATTCGTTACCCCGATAAGTGGCCACGCCCAAGCTATCGAAACGGAGATACGCCCGATGAACGTCGTGCAAACATCACTGCAATTGTCAGAGAAATCAATCGCCGAGTAAAAGCAATAAAGCCTTGGATTAAAATATCGTGTTCGCCCATTGGCAAATACGCTGATTTAACGAATTATTCTTCAAAGAATTACAATGCACGCGACCGTGTTTCGCAAGAAGCACAAGCGTGGATTAAGCAAGGAATCATGGACCAACTCTATCCTATGCAATATTTCCGTAGCGATAATTATTATCCTTTTTGCGCCGATTGGGTAGAAAATTCAAATGGCAGAGATATGATTACAGGGTTAGGAACTTATTTTCTTGACCCTCGCCAAGGCAACTGGACGCTCAGCGAAATCACTCGTCAGATGTATGTTAGCCGTTCTTTAGGTATGGGACATGCCCATTTCCGTTCTAAATTTCTATTAGATAACAACCAAGGAATTTACAATTTCGAAAAGCGATTTAATGCAATTCCTACCCTCACTCCACCCATGACATGGGAAAAAACAACGAAACCTCAAAAGCCATATTACGCTGAAGGCACATCGCTTGTATCCTCAATCGGCAGCGATGGAACAAAAACCATTTCATGGAAAGGTTCTTCACCTTATTATAATATATACATGAGCAGCACCTATCCTGTTGATACGAAAGACCCACGCAACCTTGTTACAGCAAGATTTGTAGGTAATTCGTTTGTCCACGAGGCTGCTGGGAACAATTATTATGCCATTACAGCAATGGACAGATTTGGCAATGAGAGCGAAGCCTTGCAAAGTTCTTTCAAAAAAGCAAAGGTAGAAAGCAAACTTTTAAAACTGAAAAAGAAACAAATTGAACTTCCTGAATGGTTGAAAGACATGGATATAGATTATTATCTTATCACGTCCATGCAAGGAAATGCCATTAAAAAAGTTTATTATACAAAGAATCAGCATTTGAAAATCAATGTTGCAGATTTGAAGAATGGTACTTATCAAATTTATGCCCATTCTGCCAAACGCAAAGTCTTGCACTCAATAGGCTACTTCTTCGTTAAACGATAAAACAATTCAAGCACCTTTTCTATTTTAAATAGCTTTTGCTATCAATAGAATAAGGTGCTTGAATTTTATTTTTACCTTTTTTATCCTGCCTTATTTAATCTTCATCTTCTTCCTCCTCTGTTTCTTCCGTTGGGAAATCAATGATAGGAAGCGGACGGTCAATCACTGCATTGTATGAAATAAGACTCACACTTCTTGAAAGTCCTAATACTTGAAGCTTATCATGTATGATAGTTAAAAGGTGATGATTGTTATGAGCATAAACTTTGATGAACAAATCATACTCACCAGTTGTGTAATGACATTCCACTATCTCTGGAATTTTCTTCAAAGCTTCTACAGCTTCATCGAAATTTTCTGGGTTTTTCAAATTTAATCCCATGTAAGCGCAGGTTTCAAAACCTATCTTTTCTGGGTCAATAACGAATTGTGAACCTTTTAAAACCCCTAAATTTGTAAGCTTCTGAATTCTTTGATGGATTGCTGCACCACTAACTTTACATTCACGTGCTACTTCCAAAAATGGAATACGTGCATCTTCTGCTATAAGACAAAGTATCTTTTTGTCTAATTTATCTAAACCTCTATGTGCCATTTATTTTGAAGAATAATTTTTGACAAAGGTACAATAAAATTTCTTTATTTCCAATATTTTTTTCATAACAAGTTTTAAATTGAAACATTATTTTATTTTTCCTTTATTTTAAAGATAATAAAATGTTCTATTTTTCCTTGAATATATGACTTTTTTCTTTATCTTTCTTCTAACAGAACTACGTTTTCCACATGTGGAGTATGGGGAAACATATCGACAGGTTGTACTGCAACGACACGATAATCAGGGGATAACAATGCCAAATCTCTTGCTTGTGTAGCTGGATTACAGCTCACATAAACGATGCGTTTTGGGTGTGCTTTCAATATCACATCAATAACATCGTTGTGCATTCCTGCGCGAGGTGGGTCGGTAATGATAACATCTGGGCGACCGTGTTGTTTCACAAAGTCGTCTGTCAGAATGTCTTTCATATCGCCAGCATAAAACAATGTGTTGTCGATTTCGTTGATTTCTGAATTTATTTTAGCATCTTCGATAGCTTCAGGAACATACTCTATACCAACAACTTGCTTGGCTTGCTTGGCAACAAAGTTGGCTATGGTTCCCGTACCTGTATAAAGGTCGTAAACAAGTTCTTTGCCTGTCAATCCAGCAAATGCTCGTGCCACACTATATAAGTGGTAGGCTTGGTCGGTATTGGTTTGATAGAAACTCTTTGGTCCCACTTTGAACTTCAAATCTTCCATGAGTTCAAAGATGTGGTCGTTACCTTTATATACGGTTAAGTCCAAATCGTTGAAAGTATCGTTGCCTTTTTGATTATCAACATAGAGCAAAGCCGTGATTTCAGGGAATTGTTCTGCAACATGGTTCATCAACGCCATGGCACGCATCTCGTCGCCTTCTTCATCGTAATGGAACTGAATTAAAACCATCCATTCGCCCGTATTGGAATTGCGCATCATGATATCACGCAAAAGTCCGTGCTGTTCACGAATATCAAAAAAGGTCATTCCTGTTGCTAAAGCGAAGTCTCGGATAGCATTTCTCACCTTATTACAGAAATCGTCCATAAGGAAACATTTCTCAATAGGATAAATTTTATCGAATGCGCCTGTTATATGGAAGCCGATAGCACCTTGGTTTAAGCCTGCATCTTCGGGCAATTCTGCCAATTCTTCCTTGGTGTACCAACGTTTATTAGAGCAACCAAATTCGAGTTTGTTGCGATATTCTTCTGTTTTTGCTGACCCCATAATCGGCGAAATTTCTGGTAAGTCGATTTTACCGATGCGTGTCAATTGGTCAATCACTTGCTGATGCTTTGCTTTTAATTGCTCTTCGTAAGGCAAATTTTGCCATTTACACCCGCCACAAATGCCAAAATGCGAACATTTTGGGGTAATTCGGAGAGAACTTTCTTTCACCATTTTTATTACAGTAGCTTCCGAATAGCTACGATGCTTTTTGCGAACTTGCAAGTCTACAATATCACCTGGCACGACAAAAGGTACAAAAACAACCATGTCGTCTACATGGGCTACGCATTTACCTTCTGCGGCTACTGCCTCAATCTCAACATTCTCCAATATTGGTAATGGTTTCTTCTTTCTGCTCATTGTATTTTATTTGCTGCAAAGTTAATTATTTTTTTCAACAATAAAACGATTATTTTTGAGAAGTGGTTGTTTCGAATCATAAAATAGGCTGTTTTGAAGTGCAAAACCCATTGTTTTTGATTTTAAAACAGCCTATTAAGAAAATGGAACAAAATATCATTTTGATAAAAGTAGGTGTTTAAACCATGAATTTGGTGCGCCACTTTCTGCATCTGCACTACTTTTTAAAATTTAGATTTGGTTTTTACGAATAAAAGCATTAATTTTGCAAACGATGTTCAAACTCGACCGACATATTGAGATTCTTTTATTGGAAAATGATTGTGTCATTGTCCCTGGACTTGGTGGCTTTGTTGCCCACCACGCTGAGGCTTCGTATGACGAAAATGATGCCCTCTTTCTCCCTCCCTACCGCACTTTAGGCTTCAATCCAGTGTTGCAGATGAACGATTCTCTGTTGGTTCAATCTTACATTGAGGCTTACGATTTAAGTTACCCTGCTGCAATGAGCGAAATTGAGGCAGAAGTGGAAACCATACAACGCAATTTGGAAGTGAATGGCGAAATTATTTTGAATGGTTTAGGCACGTTGCATAACGACAAAGAAGGGAAAATAACATTTGAACCTTACGAAGCGGGCATATTAACCCCTGAATTTTATGGGTTAAGTAGCTTTGAACTGAACAAGATTAAAGCCACCAAAGAAGTTGAAAAACAGGACGTTGCATCAATAGAAGACACCGAAACGCAGAAGCCAAGAGCAATATATATTGACATAAACAATGAAGGTGAAAAGCGATTAAACGTTAGTTTAAAAGCAGTGAAAGACCTTGCTGTGGCGGCTGTGCTACTCTCGGCAATTTTTGTCGTAGGCTTTACTTCTGAAAGACAAAATAATTTGGCAAATCATGAAGTAAAAAGTGGCATGTTTTACAACATTTTCGATTCAAACGATGTAAGCCAATCAGCCCAACAAACAAAGGTGCAAACAATAAAAGCCACCCCTAAGAAAATTGAAAATAAAGCCGAACATTATTGGACATTAGTCTTGGCAAGCCATGTAACAGAAGATAATGCTAACGATTTTATAGCAAACTTAAAGAGCGAAGGCTATGCCCAAGCACATTTATATATGGGCAAAAGCAGCACAAAAGTGTTGTATGGCAATTATAAATCAGCCCAACAAGCGGTAGAGAACTTGAATAAATTAAGAGAAAACCGCAATTTCAAACAAGCATGGGTGCTTGAAATAGGTAAGTAAACCTGATAAATATGAAAAGAGTACGCTGTCCTAAATGTAAGAAATTTCTTACTTTTGACGAAACAAAATATCAAGATGGACAACGTCTTGACTTTGAATGCCCAAGCTGCGGAAAGCAGTTCGGAATAAGAATAGGTGTTTCCAAAGCTAAAAAAATGGCTCAAACAGAGCAAAAAGAAGAACAGAAAGAGGAAACAGAAAGCATCTATGGCACCCTACACGTCATTGAAAACGTGTTCCATTACAAGCATATTATCCCGTTACAAATGGGCGATAACGTCATTGGACGATACATGAAAGGCAATCCAATCAATTGTCCAATACAAACAGACGACCCAAGTATGGACATGACACACTGCATTTTGAACGTGTCAAAAGACAAAAACGGAAAAATAAAATACATTTTACGCGACGGACCATCATACACTGGGACATTCGTTGACAATGAAATTCTTGCTGATAACGAACGAAGAGTGATAGAAAATGGCACGCTTTTCACCATCGGAGCAACAAGTATAATCCTTAATACAGGTGAATAATATGATTTCATAATGGGCAAAAACGTTTTCTTTATAGCCGCCTTACTGCTTTCTCTTTCGGCAAATGCGCAAAGAAAAGGCACAATCTTAAACATGGAAGACGGAATACCAATAAGAGAAGTAACCATCTACACCAACAATAAACAAACCGTTTTTACCAATTATAAAGGCGAATTTTACATACCAAAAGCCTTCACCAGCGTTACAATTGTAAAGGCTGGATTTGTCAGTCGTACACTAAATTTGTACGAAATGCCTGATACCATTGAACTTTTACCCAAATTTAATACCCTTGACGAGGTCATTATTTGGGGAAAGAAAAACCGCTTTTCAAAAAATGCCAAAGTGAAAATTGAACCATGGCTATACAATCTTCCTAAAACAGGATTTAGTTTCGACTTCTCTACCCTATTCAACAATCGCAAAAAGCTCAATAAGCAATTGAAAGAAAAGCACGATGAAATTATAAATTCGTACTAATCTTTACAATTCTTTTCCTTTATTGACTCCCTAAATCAAAAGTTTTTTAGTAACTTTGCGAAATAATAGATTAGAAAACATATTTAAAGAGATTTCATTTCGAAAACCTTTATCTTCACTTTCTAATTCTATATCGAATGAGCATGCCAATATCCTTTCGTAAAAGTATGGTTGGCAAGGCTAAAAAGACAATAGAAATTTCAAAAAACGAGCAAAGATGTTGATAGATTATCATAAAGTTAGCATTTACCAAGACGATAAACTGGTTTTAGAAGACGTTGATTTCCAAGCCGAAGAAGGCGAATTTATATACATAATCGGGAAAGTTGGTTCGGGAAAAAGTTCTTTATTAAAAACGATTTATTGCGAACTCGACATTTGTAAAGAAGATGCCGAAAAAGCAGAAGTATTAGGCGAAACGCTCATCAATATGAAACGCAAGAACGTTCCTGCACTAAGAAAGCAAATGGGCATCATCTTTCAAGACTTTCAACTGCTCCATGACAGAACAGTTGTGAAGAATCTTGACTTCGTACTAAAAGCAACGGGTTGGAAAGAGAAAGAAGCACGCATGAAACGCATTGAAGACGTGCTGGAAGACGTGGGCATGACCGATAAAAAAGACAAAATGCCAAGCGAACTTTCGGGTGGTGAGCAACAACGCATTGCCATTGCACGCGCTTTACTCAATCGCCCGAAAATCATCATTGCCGATGAACCAACAGGAAACCTTGACCCTGAAACAGCAACCAACATTGTCAGCATCTTAAAACAAGCATCAAAAGACGGTGCAACCATCGTGATGTCCACCCATAACATACACATTCTTGACCAATTTCCAGGGAAAGTTTATAGATGTAAAGACGGAAAATTTATCCCAATTACCAACGATGATGACACGAAAGATTTGGAAGAATCAAGCGAAACTATTGATTTCGTTGACGACGACGAAGTAATTACTGAAGCAACACCGATAGAAGAAACAACAAACAGTTAAAGAAATATGATTGTAATGAAGTTTGGAGGCACCTCAGTAGGGTCGCCAGAAAGAATGAAAGAAGTTGCCAACTTGGTTACAAAGTCGGGCAATCCAACGTTTGTTGTACTCTCTGCAATGAGTGGAACAACCAATACTTTAATCGAAGTATCTGATTATCTTTACAAAAAGAACCACGAAGGAGCAAACGATGTGCTGAATAAATTGGAACAAAAGTATTTAGAACATATCGAAAAGCTCTATTCTACGGAAGAATACAAAGCAAAAACGCACGAATTTCTGACCAAAGAATTTGCTTTTTTACGCTCGTTTACCAATGATATATTCACTTCTTTTGAAGAAAAAAACATCGTTGCACAAGGCGAAGTCATTTCAACCAACATGGTTGTCAATTACTTGGAGGAAAAAGGCATAAAGGCAAAGTTGCTCAATGCACTCGATTTTATGCGAACCGACAAGAATGCAGAACCTGATTTGGGCTATATCAAAGAAAAATTGCAAGCGATAATGGCTCAAAATGCCGATTATCAAATCTATATTACACAAGGTTTTGTATGCAAAAATGCCTACGGAGAAGTAGACAATCTACAACGTGGCGGCTCTGATTACACCGCTTCGCTCGTTGGTGCAGCACTCCAAGCTGAGGAAATTCAGATATGGACCGACATTGACGGAATGCATAACAACGACCCACGCATTGTGGATAACACCGAAGCGGTGCGACAATTAAACTTTGAAGAGGCGTCAGAATTGGCTTATTTCGGTGCTAAAATTCTTCACCCGACTTGTGTTCAACCAGCAAAATACGCTGGAATACCTGTCAGATTAAAGAATACAATGGAACCAGATGCCGATGGTACAATCATCAACAATATCATGCAGCAAGGTAAAATCAAAGCCATTGCAGCAAAAGATAATATCACTGTCATCAAAGTACGCTCTACTCGCATGTTAGGTTCGCCAGGTTTCCTTCGAAAAGTATTCGAGGTTTTTGAAAGTTACCAAGTATGTATCGACCTCATTGCCACGAGTGAAGTTGGGGTTTCGGTTACAATTGAGGACGATTCCCACTTACAAGAAATTGTAGACGAACTGAAAGTTTTTGGAACCATTACCATTGATAGCGACATGTGCATTGTATGCGTGGTCGGCGACTTAGCTTGGAAAAATATTGGCTTTGAAACCAAGGCAGCAGATGCGCTCAAAGATATTCCAGTACGTATGATAAGCTATGGCGGAAGCAACTATAACATTTCATTTTTGATTAAGGGTGAAGACAAAAAACATGCCCTTCAATCCTTATCGGCAGTGCTTTTCTAACAAATTTCCAAATGTTTATATTAGATACATACACGATTGTTGGTTCAGCAATACTGCTTTTCGTAGCGTTGCTAACATCTTTTATAAATCCATTCTTTCGAAAACCAAAAGTTTCGAAACCCTTTGGCAACGATATTGCCCATGATTTTCATGAAGAAAATATCGAAAATGAAACAGAAACAGAGAATAGAGAAATAGAAATAGAGAATATAGAAGCAGAAACAGCGGATATAGAAGCGCAAAAAAATACTAAAAAATTGGAGAACAGCACTGTTTCGGCTAATAAAGAAGTGCAAAATAAAATTCCATCTCCTCCCATTTCGCTCATTTTCACCCCCAATGACAGGGCTGCAGCATTCTCAAAAAACATTGAAAAGTACCTGAATCAAGACTACCCCAACTATGAAATCATAGTAGTTGTGCCGCAAGATGATACGGAAACGCAAGACATTTTGAAAACGTATGCCAACAATCCACGCCTTTATACGACCTTTATTCCTACTTCATCAAAGTACATGAGCAGGAAAAAACTCGCTATAACCTTAGGCGTTAAAGCGGCAAAATACGATTGGTTGTTAATGTGTGACATCTTTTGTGCGCCACAATCCGACCAATGGTTGGCAACTTTGGCACGCAATTGTACCGATGATGTAAACCTTGTTGCAGGATATACAACATACGAAGAAGGCACTTCCGACTTTTGGAGGTTTGAGCATTTCCTCACTTCTTGTTATCTTATGCGTGCCGCACAACGTGGTATCGCCTATCGTTGGAACTCTAAAACGTTGCTTTTCAAGAAAGATGATTTCATTAAAGCAGAAGGATTTCGGGGCAATCTCAAATATATTAGAGGCGAATACGACTTTCTCGTCAATAAATACGCTGCAAAACATTCTACCATTGTGGAAAATTCATGGAGCGGAATATTGGTAGAAGAAGAACCAATCTATAAACATTGGATTAACAACCACCTTTTCTATATGGAAAATAGGAAACATCTTAGCCGAAATTTTGCCCACCGTGCTTTGTTCAACCTTGACCAAATAGCCTTGCATCTTAACTATCTAATGATTCTTGCAGGCTTGGTTTATTCCATTTTGACACAGAATTTAATCCTCATTATAGCCGCTTGCTTGGCACTAATTTTAACGCTTTCCATAAGAATAGCAATTGGTAAAAAGGCACTTACAACCTTTAACGAAGAAATTCCGTCATGGAAAATTATTCCATTTGAGTTGCGAATTATTTGGCAAAACTTAGGTTATAAGATAAAATACTGGCGAGCTGACAAATACGACTTTATCTCTCATAAATTATAATGCGCATACTGCACCTTACATACAAGGCAAACAAAGGAAACGTCATCACTGATTACATTTCCACATTGGTTGAAAATCAAAAGCAACAATCAATGGAAGTCGCTGTGGCTTATTCTGAAAAAGAATTTAATAAGATGTTTGCTACGTTTCAACCCGATATTGTTCATATTCATAAATGCTGGGATTTAAACACTTATTTGTGTGCAAAAAAAGCAATTAACAAGGGCTGCGCTCTCCTACTTTCCCCTCATGGCGAGTTATTTCAATTTGCTATGGAAAGCGAAAAGGCGGTAAGAAAAGACATCAAACGCATTACTTACCAACAAAAAATGGTGCAATTGGTTGATGCACTATTGGTTTTCAGCGAGAAAGAGAAGCACGATGTAGAAAAATTAAAATGGAATAATCGCATCGACATCGTTCCTTCTTGTCTGTTTAATAGTAATATTTCGGCTCAAGAAATGGCTGAAAAAGTCATTTTAATCTATACGAAAATCATTCATACCCGTTATAGAAAGTATATGACGACGGCTGAATTCCAATCTATTTGTACACTTTTGCACAAAGGATTGCAGCAAGACGAAAATTATAAGATTATTCCTACCGACCGATTGCTGGAACTTCACAATTTGACACCGCAGCAATGGCAACGCATATTCCTATTTGCTGACGATGAAAATATCCGAAATTACATCGACATTGGCATCAGTTTATTGAAATTATCACCCACAAATATTGATTCGCAGAGCATACTTCGCTACCCAGCCTATATGCCAAAAACAAAAGAAACACTCAATAAAAAAGAAGCAATCACTACTAACTACTTCTCCAGAGAACGCATTGAGAACGCTAATGAACGAGAAGAAGAACCTATAAAGTCCATCACTTTCATGATGGCAAATGCTAAATTCTTGTCCCAACAAAAGCGTTTGAGTCTGCAACATCTATCGGAAATCTATCTCATGATAAGGTTTGAAGACTACGATGAAGACCAACTCGCAGCGGTTTTAAAGCAAATGCACCTCTTAAAATTTGGTCAACGCATGATGCAAATCCTCACCAAAAACCTATTTTTAGAGCGCGGTTACACGCCATTTCCGCCCATTGACGACAAGAAAACATTGAACATTATAAAAAACTTCATTAATAAAGAAGAGTACTAATCACAATTTATTAAGCAATTGACTATGACAAGCAAAACTTATGATTTGAAAAAAGACGAGCGCTACCTGCAATTGCTCTCGCAGTCGTTCCCAACAATTGCCGACGCAAGTACTGAAATCATCAACTTGCAAGCTATTTTGAATTTGCCAAAGGGTACAGAACATTTCTTGGCAGATATTCATGGTGAACACGAAGCATTTCAACATGTATTGAAAAATGCCTCAGGAAACATTAAAAGAAAAGTAAACGACCTCTTTGGCAACACTTTGCGTGAGTCAGAAAAGCGCGACCTATGCACATTGATTTACTATCCAGAGCAAAAACTCGAATTAGTAAAGCAAGAAGAGAAAGAGTTGGACGATTGGTATCATATCCAAATCCACCGCTTAGTAAAGATTTGCAGAGATGTATCGAGCAAATATACAAGGTCGAAAGTGCGCAAATCGCTCCCTGTTGATTTCTCTTATATTATTCAGGAACTATTGCATGAAAATTCAAACGACAAGGATAAAACTGATTATGTAAGTGCGATTACCTCGACAATCATATCAACTGGTCGTGCCGATGACTTTATTGAAACCATCTGTAACGTCATTCAGCGCCTTGCAATCGACCACTTACACATCATGGGCGATATCTATGACCGTGGCCCTGGAGCCCATGCTGTAATGGATACTCTCAAGAATTACCATACATGGGACATTACTTGGGGCAACCATGACATCTTATGGATGGGTGCATGTGCAGGTAATAACGCTTGTATTTGTAATGTAATTCGCATTGCTTTGCGCTACGACAACATGGATACTATCGAAGATGGCTACGGAATAAACCTGATGCAGTTGGCTACTTTCGCAATGGAAACCTACAAAAATGACCCATGTGCCGAGTTTATGCCAAAGATTATGCAACCCGATGCCATAGACGAAAAGAGCATACAACTGATAGCCCAGATGCACAAAGCCATTAGTATTATTCAGTTCAAGGTGGAATCGCAAATGATAAAGAAGTATCCACATTGGAAAATGGATGGTCGTTTGCTCTACGACAAGATAGATTACAAAAAGGGAACAATAAAGATTGACGGAAAAGAATACCAACTAACATCATGCAATTTCCCTACTATCGACCCCAAAAATCCTGACGTTCTCACACCCGAGGAGCAGGCTTTAATGGAAAAGCTACACCATAACTTCACCGTAAGCGAAAAGTTGCGTGAACATATCCTTCTCCTATTGCGACACGGCTGTATGTATAAAGTTGTGAACAATAATTTGCTCTATCATGCTTCCATTCCTTTAAACGAAGACGGCACATTGCGCGAGGTAGAAATTACACCGAAAAAAATTGCAAAAGGCAAGGATTTACTCAATAAAATAGGTACGATTATTCGCAGAGCTTTCCAAAATAATGGTGCAGAATGCGACAAGGATATGCAATATGCCACCGACTACTTCCTTTATCTATGGTGTGGTCCAAACAGTCCTTTGTTCGACAAGCACGCCATGACTACTTTTGAACGCTATTTCCTCAAAGAAAAAGAAACCCACCACGAGGAAAAAGGCTTCTATTTTAAGTTCCGTGAACGTGAAGACATCGCAGACACTATCATGGAAGAGTTCGGAGTAAATTCTGCAAAAGGTCATATCATCAACGGACACGTTCCCGTACACGTTAATAAAGGCGAAAGTCCTATCAAAGCCAACGGCAAACTAATGGTGATTGATGGCGGATTTTCACAAGCCTACCACAAGGAAACAGGTATCGCAGGCTACACTTTGGTTTACCACTCTCGTGGCTTCGAACTTGTTCAACACGAGCCTTTTTCCTCAGAAGAAGACGCTATCAAACGTGGTATCGACATTGTCGGCACAACACAGATTGTAGAATTGAACGAAAAGCGTTTGAAAGTGGCTGACATGGATAAGGGTACAGAGTTGAAAATGCAAATCGAAGCACTCCAAGAACTGCTCTATGCCTACCGACATGGCTTCCTTTCTGAAAGCGAAAAGAAGAATCCTCCAAAACTTTAAAGGATAAAGGATAAATAGTTAATATTTAGCTATTCATAAAAACCTATTGTTTTGAAAACGAAAATAGCCTGTTTTGACGTTCAAAACAGGCTATTTCTGATTTCCATTATGCCAACCACCGTCAAATCCGACCTATAAAGGTGAACTGCAACTCCTGTAAAGCTCGGTAATACTCTTCTTCAAACATTTCGGCAAACTATCCTCGATTACTTTGCCCTGCGAGTCGCCCTCATACAGCACCATGCCGTTAAGCAACTTCACCATGTTCAGCACCTCACGGTGGGTTGTCCAATAGAGCAGCATTGCCAAGGGATTGAAAAGTTTTATTCCTTTTCGGGTGGCAGAAAAACCCATGTGAGCTATCTACAATCCATCACTCCATTTTCTTGCTTTATCAATCTCTTCCCTAAATAATATAATTGCTTCAATTTTGCTGTTTGATAATGATTTATCGAATCAAGCAACAATGAAAAGTAAGTGCTGGTACTTGGAAGACTGCACAAAAGTGAAAATTGAGAATGAAACAGGAACACGCTCCGTAGTTTCAAGTATTCATGACAAAGCTAATTTTTAGAAACCACCTTAACAAACTTTAAAGTGCCGTGCGTATATAAGTAGAATCTTTTTCGTATTTTTGCATCGGAAAAATTAGATAATTTATATTTCCAATTGATTAAAAGACTTTTATAAGATAAAAATAAACATATATGAGTAAACAAACAGAAAAAATCAAGGAACTCGTAGTGAAAAGAGAGCAAGCTCGCTTGGGTGGCGGTGAAAAAGCTATCGAAAAGCAGCATGCACGCGGTAAATATACTGCACGCGAGCGCATTGACATGTTGGTAGACAAAGGTAGTTTTGAAGAATACGATATGTTTAAACTTCACCGTTGCCATAACTTTGGCATGGAGAAGAAACAATATTTTGGCGATGGTGTGGTAGCTGGTTCAGCTACAATCGACGGTCGTCTCGTTTATGTTTACGCTCAAGACTTTACCGTAAATGGTGGTTCGTTGTCAGAAACGATGGCACAAAAGATTTGCAAAATCATGGATATGGCTATGACAAACGGCGCCCCTGTAATTTGCATGAACGACTCTGGTGGTGCTCGTATCCAAGAAGGTATCACCTCTTTGGCAGGCTATGCAGAGATTTTTGAACGCAATATTCTTGCTTCAGGTGTCGTTCCACAGATTTCAAGCATTCTCGGCCCTTGTGCTGGTGGTGCTGTTTACTCTCCTGCCCTCACCGACTTCATCATCATGAAGGAGGACACCAGTTACATGTTCCTTACAGGTCCAAAGGTGGTAAAGACTGTAACAGGCGAAGATATTGACGCTGAAGGACTCGGAGGCGCAAGCGTTCACGCAACAAAGAGCGGTGTAACAGGTTTCACAGCCAAGACAGAAGAAGACGCAATGGAAATCATTAAGACATTGCTTTCTTACATTCCTTCTAACAATCGTGAAGAAGCACCACGCATAGAATGCACCGACCCAATCGACCGCAAGGAAGATTTATTGAACGAAATTATCCCTGACGACCCAAATCAGGCTTACGATATGTATAAGGTTATCAAGGCGGTAACCGATAATGGTGAGTTCTTCGAAGTGCAACCTAAGTTTGCTAAGAACATCATCACAGGTTTTGCACGTTTCAACGGACAAAGTGTTGGTATCGTAGCCAACCAACCTGCTGCTTACGCAGGTGTGCTCGATGCTAATGCAAGCCGCAAGGGCGCACGTTTCGTTCGTTTCTGCGATGCTTTCAACATTCCAATCGTTTCATTGGTAGACGTTCCTGGATTCCTTCCTGGTACAGGTCAAGAGTACAATGCAGTTATTTTGCATGGTGCTCAGTTGCTTTACGCTTATGGCGAAGCCACTGTTCCAAAGATTACCATTACCCTTCGCAAGAGCTATGGTGGTTCTCACATCGTTATGGGCTGCAAGCAATTGCGCTCAGACCTTAACTTTGCATGGCCAAGTTCAGAGATTGCCGTGATGGGTGCATCGGGTGCTGTTGCCGTTCTCTGCGGTAAAGAAGCCAAAGCAGTGAAGGAAGCAGGTGGCGATGTGAAGCAATTCCTCGCTGAAAAGGAAGAAGAGTACACAGAGAAGTTTGCAAATCCATACGAAGCAGCCCAATATGGCTACATCGATGATGTGATTGAACCTCGCAATACTCGTTTCCGCATCTGCCGTGGATTGGCACAATTGGCAAACAAAAAGCAAGATTTGCCAGCTAAGAAGCATGGTTGCATGCCAATGTAATTAGGGTATCATCAATAAAAATAAGATAATGAGCGATAATAAATATGCGGCTATTGCCATGGCGCTCTACGAGTTTGCAGGCAATAACGTTCACGACATCGAATCAGGTATCATCACTATCAAACCAAAGCAAACCCTTTGGAATGCTAAGTTTGAAATTATGACCAAGAAACCATAAGGCAAAATGAAAGAATTTAAATATACAATAGACGGCAAAGAATACAAGGTCGAAATTGGAAATATCAGCGAAGACAACATTGCTGAAGTATCTGTAAATGGCGAAGCGTTTAAAGTGCAAATGGAAAAGCCTGCCGAACCTGAAAAGAAAAAGGTTGAATTGGGTAAACCTGTAGCTGAAAACGAATCAGAAGGTGCAGTTTCAGCTGCCAATGTAAACACTTCAAACGCTATTAAAGCCCCACTTCCTGGCACCATTACATCAATCGAAGTAACTGTTGGTCAAGAAGTGAAGGCAGGCGACACTGTTCTTGTGTTGGAAGCAATGAAAATGCAGAACAATATCGAAGCTGAAAAAGACGGTAAAGTTACCGCTATCATTGTGAAAGTAGGTCAAGCAGTGCTTGAAGACGAACCAATGGTGGTGATAGAGTAACCTTCTATCAAAAGATTTCAAGGAGTTAAACCCTTTATATTTGAATCATCAAATGATAAAGCGGTTTAACTCTTTTTATTTTCCACTATGCTTCCCCCCCTCACAACATGGCTTTTGTGTCTTTTTATAAACAACATTGGGTGCTAACGCTCCTTTATAATATCGGGATATTATTTCTTTTATTTCAAATATATTCCTTCTTCCTCGTCCCCACCCACGAAGTTACAGGCGGACCAGGCGATGCCATAACAGGATTTGTGTTTGTCATCGTGTTTCTTATGGCTAATGGCTTCATGGTCTTGTGTGATTTATTGCTCCATTATTGGTGTCGGACGATAAAAATTAGGTTGTCGGGCATTGCCACAACCTTTGTTTTTTGGCTCATCGCTACCCTTAAATTTTCATTAGAAACGCATAAAGAATTCGGAAGTTATCTTTACGACTCATTAGGCGAAGTCATTGGAGAAACTATCGGTTGGAATGATTGGGTAGACTTTTCTCTATTTTGTTCCTATATCGCCGCTTATTTCGTCATTGCCATCATTTTGGGACACCTATTGTTCAAAAGATAGAATTAGAACCGCTTGTAAATTCTCATAAAAGATGAATACCTGCACAAAAATAAATTACTCTATTATTTCATTGCAAATAAAATATTTTTTGTAACTTTGTTGTCAGAATATATAAAACAAATAATCGAAGACATATGCTTACATTAAAGCTCATCAGTGAGGAAACTGAACGTGTCATCAAAGGCTTAGAGAAGAAGCACTTCGCAGGTGCTAAAGAAGCCATTGACAAGGTTTTAGAATTTGATAAAACTCGTCGTGAATGCCAACAAAAGTTGGATAGCAACAAGCAACAACAAAACCAATTGTCGAAACAAATTGGTGGATTGATGAAAGAAGGCAAGAAGGACGAAGCAAACGAAATAAAAAACAAAGTTGCAGCGCTGAAAGTGGCGGACAAAACTTTGCAAGAAGAAATGGAAAAGGCACAAAACGATATGACAGAAGTGCTTTTAACCATTCCTAATATTGCCAATGACGATGTGCCAGAAGGCAAAGATGCAAGCCAAAATGTCATTGTAAAAGAAGGTGGAACAAAGCCTACATTTGAAGGAGAAGCCTTGTGCCACTGGGATTTATGCAAGCAATACAACCTTGTAGACTTCGACCTCGGTGTTAAAATCACAGGCGCAGGATTCCCTATCTACATTGGTAAAATGGCTCGTTTCCAACGTGCCTTAGAAGCATTCTTCTTGGAAGAAGCACGCAAGAGCGGATATTTGGAAGTGCAACCTCCATTGCTCGTCAATCAAGCATCAGGTTTAGGAACAGGACAGTTGCCTGACAAAGAAGGTCAGATGTATCATGTACAAGCCGATGACCTCTATTTGATTCCAACAGCCGAGGTGCCTGTAACAAATATCTTCCGTGATGAAATTCTTGACGAAAAGGAATTGCCTATCAAACGTTGCGCCTACTCTTCTTGTTTCCGCCGTGAAGCAGGTAGTTATGGAAAAGATGTGCGTGGATTGAACCGCTTGCACCAATTCGATAAAGTAGAAATTGTGCGCATCGATACCCCACAACATTCATACGAATCGCTCAACGAAATGCTCGAACACGTTGAAAGCTTATTGCAAAAATTAGAATTGCCTTACCACATCCTCCGCCTTTGCGGTGGCGATATGAGTTTCACCTCTGCCATTTGCTACGACTTTGAGGTGTGGAGTGCAGCCCAAAAACGTTGGTTGGAGGTTAGTTCGGTGTCAAACTTTGAAAGCTATCAAGCCAACCGCTTGCATTGTCGCTACCGTAAGGCAGAAGATAAAAAGATTGAACTATGCCATACGCTCAATGGTTCAGCCCTCGCCTTGCCTCGCATCGTAGCCGCTATCATCGAAAACAACCAAACACCAGAAGGTATCCGTGTGCCAAAAGCACTCGTTCCTTACTGTGGCTTTGAAATGTTAGACGATAAGAATTTCTAATCTAAACTTAAAAAAAGAACAAAAGAGTAGGTTTTGAATTGCAAAACATAGGATTTGTAACGGAAAAACCTACTCTTCTTAAACAACTAAATACTTCCTACAAGAACATTTATTAAAAATTTAACCTTTATAAACATGAACAAGATTCTCAGCAAAGAGCAATTTTCCGAAAAGGTTTTTTGCATCGTTGTAGAAGCACCGCTTATCGCACGCAGTTGCAGAGCAGGTAACTTTGTTATTGTACGCGTAGACAAAAATAGCGAGCGTGTACCTTATACAATTGCTAAAGCTGACCCTGAAAAAGGCACTTTAACCATGGTTATTCAAGAAGTTGGACTTTCATCAACAAAATTGTGTAACATGGAACCAGGCGAAGAGGTGTTAGACATCGTTGGTCCTTTGGGTCAAGCATCACATATCGAAAACTATGGAACAGTGGTTTGTGCTGGTGGTGGCATTGGTATCGCAGCTATTCTCCCTATTCTTACAGCATTAAAGAAGGCAGGCAACCGTGTTATTTCAGTTTTAGCAGGCCGTACAAAAGAACTCGTTATCATGGTTGATGACGTAGCTGAATATTCTGACGAAGTAATCATCATGACTGACGACGGCAGTATGGGCAAAAAAGGTGTCGTAACTGTTGGTGTTGAAGAAGTGTTACAACGTGAAAAGGTGGACAAAGTTTTGGCAATAGGTCCTCCTATGATGATGAAATTTACCTCACTCATGGCAAAGAAATACGGCATTCCAAACGATGTTTCGCTCAATACGATTATGGTGGACGGAACAGGTATGTGTGGTGCATGCCGTTTGACCATTGGTGGAAAAACAAAATTCGTTTGTATTGACGGTCCAGAATTTGATGGCGACCTTGTGGATTGGGACGAAATGTTCAAGCGCATGGGTACTTTCAAGAACGTGGAACGCGAAGAATTGGAAAGAAAATCTACCGAAGTGTGCCACGCAACAGCAGCAACCAAAGAAGCAGACAAGCAAAATAAACCAACTTTGGAACCTGCCGAAGAAACAAAAACTCCACTTTCGGAACTCACTGACCGCAAGGCAGAATGGCGCAACGAGTTGAGAAAGAGCATGAAACCAAAAGAGCGCACAACCATTGAACGTGTTCAAATGCCTGAACTCGACCCCGTTTATCGTGCAACCACTCGTTTGGAAGAAGTAAACAAAGGTCTTACCAAGGAAATGGCGATGCGTGAAGCACAACGTTGTCTCGATTGTGCAAAGCCAACGTGTGTGGAAGGTTGCCCTGTAAACATTAATATTCCAAGTTTTGTAAAGAACATTGAACGTGGACAATTCCTCAATGCCGCTCGTGTTTTGAAAGATACGTCTGCCCTACCAGCCGTTTGCGGTCGTGTTTGCCCACAAGAAAAACAATGTGAAAGCCGTTGTATCCACTTGAAGATGAACGAGCCAGCAGTAGCTATCGGCTATTTGGAACGTTTCGCAGCCGACTATGAACGTGAAAGCGGCAACACCACCTTGCCTGAATTAGCCCCATCTAACGGCATAAAAGTTGCTGTTATTGGCTCAGGTCCTGCGGGTCTTAGCTTTGCAGGCGATATGGTTAAACGTGGTTTTGAGGTTTATGTATTTGAAGCATTGCACGAAATTGGCGGTGTATTGAAATATGGTATTCCTGAATTCCGTTTGCCTAACAAGATTGTTGAGGTGGAAGTGGAAAACCTTAGCAAGCAAGGCGTTCATTTCCAAACAGATACTATCATTGGTAAAACCATCAGTGTGAACCAATTAAAGGAAAGCGGTTTCAAAGGAATCTTTGTAGGTTCAGGCGCAGGACTGCCTAATTTCATGGGCATTCCAGGTGAAAATAGCATCAATATTCTGTCAAGTAACGAGTATCTTACCCGTGTAAACTTGATGGACGCAGCCAACCCTGACACCGACACACCTATTATTATAGGCAAGAAAGTTTTGGTAGTTGGTGGTGGTAACACCGCAATGGACTCTTGTCGTACAGCCAAACGCCTTGGTGCTGATGTTACTTTGGTTTACCGTCGTTCGCTCGAAGAAATGCCAGCTCGTGTAGAAGAAGTGAAACACGCACAAGAAGAAGGCATTAACTTCCTTACTTTGCACAATCCAAAGGAATACATCGCTGACGAAAATGGTCGTGTTTGCGGTGCTATACTCGATGTTATGGAACTCGGCGAGCCTGACGAAAGCGGACGCCGTAGCCCTAAATCAACAGGCAAGACAGTAAACATCGAATGCGACCAAGTCGTAGTTGCAGTAGGTGTTTCGCCTAATCCACTCGTACCAAAATCTATTGAAGGATTGGAATTGGGCAGAAAGAACACCATTGCAGTAAACGAAGAAATGCAAAGCTCTATTCATGAAATCTATGCAGGTGGCGATATTGTTCGTGGTGGCGCTACTGTAATCCTCGCAATGGGCGACGGTAGAAAGGCTGCACAGAACATGGCAGAACATCTTTTGAAGTAATATTTTCATGAAAACTAATCGAGTTAAAACAAGTCGAAACCTTGTTTTAACTCGATTTTTCGTATTTATAGATTAGTAATCAGGAAATTTGGGCAAAAATATACCTATTTTCTTGCTCCAATTTCCAAAAATAACTATCTTTGTAAGAACGAACTAATAATTTACCAAATTCAAAGAATTATGGAAGATATATTTTTTGCTCCTTCTGAGCTTATTATAAATGAAGATGGAAGTATTTTTCACTTGCATTTGAAGCCACAAAACTTAGCAGACAAAGTTATTTTGGTAGGCGACCCGGGACGTGTTGCATTAGTAGCTTCTCACTTTGACGGTGTAGAATGCGAAGTGAACAATAGAGAATTTAGAACCATTACGGGAAAATATAAGAACAAACGCATCACTGTATTGAGTACAGGAATTGGCTGCGACAACATTGACATCGTGGTAAATGAACTTGATGCATTGGCAAATATTGACTTCGAAACTCGTAAAGAAAAAGCCGAACTACGCCAACTCACATTGGTGCGCATCGGAACTTGCGGTGGTTTGCAAGAAAGCACACCTATCGGAACTTACATTGCATCAGAAAAAAGCATCGGCTTCGACGGATTGCTGAACTATTATGCCAACCGAGAAAAGTTGGATACAGAGTTTGAAGAAGAATTTAAGAAACAAGTAGAATGGAAACCAGCATTGGGCAACCCATATGTAGCAAATGCCGATAAAGAACTCTTAGACCAAATTGCACAAGACGATATGGTTCGTGGCGTAACAATTGCTTGCGGTGGATTCTTTGGACCTCAAGGACGTCGCTTGCGTGTGCCTTTGGCTGACCCACATTTGAACGAAAAAATTGTAAAATTTGAATACAAAGGACACCAATGCACAAACTTTGAAATGGAAAGTAGCGCATTGGCAGGTTTAGCACAACACATGGGACACAAAGCATTAACTTGCTGCATGGTAATCGCTAATCGTTTACAAAAAGAAGCAAATGCTGGTTACAAAAATACAATTGACGGACTGATTAAAAAGGTACTTGAAAGAATTTAATTGACTTTCAATTCCATTTAAAATATAGGGACATACGTTTTCGTGTGTCCCTAAAATCTTATAAAAAGAAACATAATGCAAACTTACAACAATCCTCTTATCTCCACAGAAACTATCTGCGCATTGGCGACACAACCCGGTGGAGCAATCGGAGTTATCAGAATTTCGGGCAGTAAAGCTATCGAAATAGTAGATTCTATTTTCTCAAAATCTATCTTAAATGCCACTGCCAACACCTTGCATTATGGTGAAATAATTGACAAAGACCAACAAACCATTGACGAAGTAGTCGTTTCGCTTTGGCGGGCGCCCCACTCTTACACGGGTGAAGATGCGGTTGAAATCTCCTGCCACGGCTCGGCTTATATTCTCGAACAAGTGCTACACCAACTCATTGAAGCTGGTTGCCAACAAGCAAAACCAGGAGAATACACCCAACGAGCCTATCTCAATGGCAAAATGGACTTATCGCAAACCGAAGCGGTAGCCGACCTCATCGCATCGACTAACAAAGCATCTTACAAACTTGCGCTTTCGCAACTCAAAGGGCATTTTTCTTCAGAACTTTCTACACTGCGAGAGCAGCTACTTAAAATCAATTCGTTGCTCGAACTCGAACTCGATTTCTCCGACCATGAGGAATTAGAGTTTGCCGACCGCACTGAATTAAAGGAACTCGCCAACGAAATTGACAGCAAAGTTACAACCCTTGCACGCTCTTTCAAAACGGGTCAAGCCTTAAAAAACGGCATTCCAGTAGCCATTATCGGTAAAACCAACGTTGGAAAATCGACCCTACTCAACCGCCTACTTCGTGATAATCGTGCCATTGTAAGCGATATTCACGGCACTACTCGTGATGTGATAGAAGATAGCATTAGCATTAACGGCGTCGATTTCCTATTTATTGACACAGCAGGAATACGAAAAACCACCGATTATGTGGAACAATTGGGCATAGAACGCACCCTCGCTGAACTACAAAAAGCACAAATCGTATTGTGGGTAGTAGACCAAGAACCCACCGAAGCCGAGAAAGAAGAAATCATTACACAATGTACTGACAAACAGCTCATACTCGTGCGCAACAAAGTAGACGACCTTCCCGAAACCACTCCTACCCTTTCCGAGAACCAAACCTACCACGAAATCGCCATTTCGGGCAAATACAACTTAGGTATTGACCGCCTTGAAAGCCTAATATACAAGGTTGCCGACCTACCCGAACTTACCGAAAACACGACCATCATCACCAACGCTCGCCACTATGACGCCCTTACCCGTGCCCACGCCTCCCTCCTCCGTGTACAAGAAGCAATGGCAATGAACCTCAGTGGCGACCTCATCTCCGAAGACCTTAAAGACACCATCGCCATTCTCGGAGAAATTACAGGAAATCAAATCACGTCGCAAGAAACCCTCCACAACATTTTTAGACACTTCTGCATCGGAAAATGAAATACAATAATTAATAATCGTGATCGTGGTAAAAATGTCATCGGTGATTGCGAGCAATGAAGTCTATATTATGGCTAAATATCTCGTTACCTAACTTGCATGGCGCAATATTGCTGAGGTCTCCAAAATCCTTTTTTAAAAACAACAACTTTATGCTAACTATCCATGCTGAGACATAAGATTTTAATCGGTTAAAGAGAAGAGTGTTGCACATTTTTTATATTGTACAGACACAACATTTTATGAAACGAAAATAACGGAG
The DNA here is from genome assembly GCF_900454955.1 of Prevotella disiens. Taxonomy (NCBI): domain Bacteria; kingdom Pseudomonadati; phylum Bacteroidota; class Bacteroidia; order Bacteroidales; family Prevotellaceae; genus Prevotella; species Prevotella disiens. The sequence continues at coordinate 296,391 of NZ_UGTL01000002.1, forward strand.
GGGCGGTTACTTTTTTAAAATAGCCTATTTTAGTGCTAAAAAGTTATGCTTTTCAACTCCAAAATAGGCTATTTTGTAAAATCAAGGTGAAACCTTCTCAATCCCTTTCGTTGTTGCGAAAGGGATTGGGGAGGCTTTTTTAGAAATCTATATCGCCTGGTGGTGGGGGCAATGGGTCGTTGTTCATTCGGCTTTCCATGATTGTGCCGCCCAATGGGTCGTTCATGGAAGGGAGGAAGTTGTCTTCTTCGGGGTTAGCAAATCGGGTAAATTCGCCCTTAAAGTTGAGTAACACGTCGCCTGTTGCGCCTTTACGGTGCTTGGCGATAATGATTTGCGCCTTACCGTGTAGGTCGTTGCCTTTTTCGTCTTGGAAAATGCGATAGTATTCGGGACGATGCACAAAGAGAACCATATCGGCATCTTGCTCAATGGCTCCCGATTCACGCAAGTCGCTCAGCTGTGGGCGTTTACCTTCGATACCATCACGTTGTTCTACGGTACGATTTAATTGAGAAAGGGCTAAAACTGGTATGTCCAATTCCTTGGCTAATCCTTTCAACGAGCGGCTGATGGTGGAAACTTCTTCTTGACGACTGCCGAAACGCATGCCATTAGCATTCATCAACTGCAAGTAGTCGACCATCAAAACTTTTATTCCATGCTCGCGTGCCAATCGTCTTGCCTTTGTACGGAGCTCAAAAACGGATAATCCTGGCGTGTCATCAACATAAATTGGTGCGCCTTCCATTTTTCTAAGGTTCGTATCAAATCGTTCCCAATCGCTTGGGTCTAATTGTCCACTAAGTATTTTGCTACCAGAGATAGAGCAAACGTTTGACAACAAGCGGTTTACCAACTGCACATTGTTCATTTCGAGCGAGAAGAAAGCCATTGGAATGCGGTTATCAATGGCTATATTTTTAGCCAAACTCAATGCAAACGAAGTTTTACCCATAGCTGGACGTCCCGCAATAATAATTAAATCGGACGGTTGCCAACCTGCTGTAATTTTATCTAAGTCGTGATAGCCTGTTGATACACCTGTCAATCCGCCACTATCCTTATTGTTTGCAGCTTTCAAAAGCAATTCGTGTGCCTGCTGAACAATCGGGTCTATTTGCGTATATTCCTGCGCCATGTTCTTTTGCGATAGTTCAAACAAACTGCCTTCCGCCCTTTGCATCAAATCATCAACATCAACTGTTTCGTCGAAAGCATCGGTTTCTATCATTGATGCAAATTGAATCAATTGTCGTGCTAAGAACTTCTGTTGCAAAATCTTACCATGATAATCGATGTGGGCAGACGATGCCACATGCGAACTAATCTCTACGATGTAGGCAGGACCACCAATTTCCTCCAAATTGCCTTGATGTTTCAACTCTTCGGCAACGGTCATGATATCAACAGGACGCTCGTGGAAATTCAAAGACTGTATGGCCCCATATATTTTTTGGTGGCGTGGGTCGTAAAAAGTTTCTGGTCGCAAAATTTCAGATACCACCGTAAAGGCGTCTTTATCAATCATTAACGCTCCCAAAACTACTTTTTCAATGTCCAACGCTTGCGGTTGCAAGTGTCCAAACGTGTTGTCAATAGGCGCGGTCTGGCGTCTATTCGGACTTTTTTTGCTGTTACTATTCTTTTCTGGCATATCGCTACAAAATTAATCAAAATTCTTCAAACTCTCGCAAATATTCCATAATGATTGTGTAACTTTGTAGAAGATTAAGCGAAGCATTCACCTCGAACTTGTCTTCGCCTATGAACGATAAGCCATTTTGTATGCCCTCGCCCGACGAAGAGGGTCGCAAAAGCTAAAAATAGAAAGTATGATAACCTATCCTTGTTGTAAAATAAATCTTGGTCTCAACGTTGTGGCAAAGCGCAAAGACGGCTACCACGACTTGGAAACTGTGTTTTATCCTATTGAACTGACCGACCGATTGGAGGCAAACATCACGGACGGAACGCCAAATGCTTGTTCCTTGTCCATGAGCGGAAACAAAATTGAAGGCAATGCAGCTGACAATCTTATCGTAAAGGCTTACAAACTGTTAGCCAACGATTTCGATTTACCGCACGTTAGCTTCGATTTGAAAAAAAATATCCCTTCTCAAGCAGGATTGGGAGGCGGTTCGGCTGATGCAACCTACGCTTTAAGAATGGTGAACCAACTCTGTAACCTATCACTAACGACCGAGAAATTACAACATTATGCAGCGAAATTGGGAGCCGATTGTGCCTTTTTTGCAACCTCAGAACCAGCATACGCAACAGGAATAGGCGAAATTTTGCAACCCATAACCAATGATTTGGCTCACTTAAAAGGACTTTATCTCTTCATAGTGAAACCTCCTGTGGCTATTTCTACGGCTCAAGCCTTCTCGTTTATCACCCCAAAAGCACCCGCAGAAAACTGCTTAGACATTGTCAAACGCCCTGTTACAGAGTGGCGCAACCACTTGTCCAACGATTTTGAACACTCCATTTTCAGCGTTTACCCCGAAATACGCAGCGTGAAACAATCGCTCTACGATATGGGAGCTTTCTATGCGCAGATGTCAGGCAGCGGTAGTGCGTTCTTTGCCCTACTCCCTTCTGCCCCAACCCAATTCCCTTCTGCCTTCAAAGAATGGTTTACATTCGGTTGCACCTTATAATATAGCAACAACCAAAAGGCAACTTGCAGCATGGGGACAAGTGAGTAAATTTGCGTATTATAGTAAAATGATTAGCAAAAATTTATTTTATCACTAATCATTCCCCCTATTTTATCACCTAACATTCTGATTCGTTATCCTAAAACTTACGTCATTCTTTCTATAAATCACGCATAAAAGCACCAAATATATTGATTTATATCAAGTTATTGCAGTTATTGTAAACTTTCCAAATAAATATTTGGAACATTGGAAAATACTCTTTACCTTTGCAAACGTAAAGTTTATAAGAATAGATTGTTTAGGTTTAAAGATTTAGTTGTTTAAGTAAAAAAAAGAATTTTCAGGAAGTCAATAGGTTATTAAGGTAATAGGTTAGTTAATAGGATGACATTTTGATGCAAGATTTTAGTTCAACACCGTGAGGTGTGAACTAATAATCAAGCTCAAAACAATTTGGTTATTTATATAATAAATAGGTGGCACGACTGTGGTCGTGCCTTTTTTGTATCCAAAAGTTACAGCAATAAACGAAATTCTATAGAAAAAAAAGGGCTCAGTAGGAAAAATATGAGGATATTTTTCCTACTGAGCCGTAATAATGCGTCTGATTTCATACTGCAAAGGTATGAACTTTATGTTCAATACTGCGCTTTGCCAACTGGAAAAATCCGCTGAGACAAAATTATCATGAATAATTCTATCTTATAAACGCACATAAGTCGCTCAAAAATGAGCGACTTATTGAAACTTGTTGCGGGTGCAGGACTCGAACATGCGACCTCCAGGTTATGAGCCTGGCGAGCTACCAACTGCTCCAACCCGCGATATTAACCATGCAATTGTAATTAAGATGTTGTGTTATCTCTGAATTGCGAGTGCAAAGGTAGTACTTTTTTTTGAAACTACCAAATTTTATCTTAGCCAACAGGTGTATTTAAACCTTATTAACGTTTAAAAGAATATGTTGGTTCAGTGAGTTCAACTAACAAGCACAAGTTTACAAAATATTGTCATGAAAGCATTCCTATGAACTTTTGTTTCCCAACTCCGTAACACACTTCTATTGAACGTTGTTCGTTGTTTCTTTTGCGCATTCTACATCAAATCACAACACTTAAAGCGTAATATCGTGCACATGTGGCGTTATTTCTTTTGCGCATTCTACATCAAATCACAACACTGCACCCAAAAAAGTTGTAAAAAATAAGTTATTTCTTTTGCGCATTCTACATCAAATCACAACCGTGAATATGATACTTCCTCTCAATCTTCCGTTATTTCTTTTGCGCATTCTACATCAAATCACAACTTGCGATTATTGTATGCTTATTTACCGCCCGTTATTTCTTTTGCGCATTCTACATCAAATCACAACGATATTGCGCTGAGTCCGTCAAGTTCAAGGGTTATTTCTTTTGCGCATTCTACATCAAATCACAACGTACTTCATTACCTTGTTGCGCCACTTCATGTTATTTCTTTTGCGCATTCTACATCAAATCACAACTAACAGAAAATAATTGGCTCAATATCGAGGTTATTTCTTTTGCGCATTCTACATCAAATCACAACTATTGAACTTTACCGTGTTGTGGATTATAGGTTATTTCTTTTGCGCATTCTACATCAAATCACAACGTCCCTAATATTGTTATCATACCTATTTTAGTTATTTCTTTTGCGCATTCTACATCAAATCACAACTACAAGCGGCAGTGGATAAAAAAGGTAACGGTTATTTCTTTTGCGCATTCTACATCAAATCACAACTTCCCCCTCTGATAAAATATCGCCAAAAGGGGTTATTTCTTTTGCGCATTCTACATCAAATCACAACGGAGCAGCCCTCACATTAGCATACGGAATGGTTATTTCTTTTGCGCATTCTACATCAAATCACAACCTTGGTTATACACCACAGCGCATCTGTAAGGTTATTTCTTTTGCGCATTCTACATCAAATCACAACAACAACGTTCTGACAATGTAAGAAGAACGAGTTATTTCTTTTGCGCATTCTACATCAAATCACAACAAGTAACAAATAGGCTGGCATCGTTGAACTGTTATTTCTTTTGCGCATTCTACATCAAATCACAACATTTTCTTTATTGCTCATATATTGAAATTTGTTATTTCTTTTGCGCATTCTACATCAAATCACAACATATCTTTGCCACCTTTATATACTGTTCCGGTTATTTCTTTTGCGCATTCTACATCAAATCACAACTACATCAATAGACGGTAATATTGATGTGTTGTTATTTCTTTTGCGCATTCTACATCAAATCACAACACCTGACGGATATTTAAAACCAGGAGAATTAGTTATTTCTTTTGCGCATTCTACATCAAATCACAACATTATCAACTGCCCTGCTTTTATGGGTGGTGTTATTTCTTTTGCGCATTCTACATCAAATCACAACTTATTGTGTGTATGTCCATGAACCATGCAAGTTATTTCTTTTGCGCATTCTACATCAAATCACAACATCGTAATGTATAAGACAATCTTCACGGGCGTTATTTCTTTTGCGCATTCTACATCAAATCACAACGAGCTTGAATTAAAGGAGAAACGCTACGACGTTATTTCTTTTGCGCATTCTACATCAAATCACAACGCTGACAAAGCAGGCGATTTAGCCGAGTCGGTTATTTCTTTTGCGCATTCTACATCAAATCACAACTTGTCGTAAGTCATAATAAATTTATTTAAGTTATTTCTTTTGCGCATTCTACATCAAATCACAACATTACGGAAGAAGAAGCGGAGAAGTAAAAAGTTATTTCTTTTGCGCATTCTACATCAAATCACAACATACATTGCATAGCAAACTGTTTTACAACGAGTTATAATATTTTTATGTTATATGAAGTGAACTTGATATAATCTTTTAACTGCAAATTTACTAAAAAAGTTCTAACTGTACAGGTGTTGAAGGAGATTTTTTCTTTATTCCTCCCCAAATATTTATCATTTTAGAATATTGTTTATCAGTTACCATTAGTATGCTAACTTTTCCTGCTAAAGGTACAAGTGATTTTACTCGTTTTATATGCACTTTGGCTATTTCTAACGATGCACAATACCGAACATAGATACTAAACTGATGCATTGTAAAGCCATCTTTTTCTAAATCTTTTCTAAATCGAGCAGATTCTTTTTTATCCTTTGTTGTAATCGTGGGCAAATCGAACATAATAAATAGCCACATAATATGGTAAGCATTTAATCTAAATTCACTCATTTCTCTATCTTTGCAAATTTTTGAACAATAATCAGTATTTGGGCATAAGCGTTATATTAATGATATTTCTCCTAAAATATTTATTTTAAAGTCCACTCCATTTACTAACACCTTCAAATTTGATTTAGTATGTCGGTATAATGATTCTGGAGTATCTTGTATTTTAAATGCTGCACTATTTATGTTCAAGCCTTCGGAACGGGCTTCTTGATGGAATTTCAGTTTAACACGTCCATCTTTTTCTATTCCAAAAACCTGGTAGAGCCTTTTTACCATATTTTTTGTATCTCTCAATTTTATTTCTTTTGGACTATCTTCGTACATCAAAACCAATTGTTTTTGAGTTAAGACGGTCTTTAATGGATAACCATTTTTGGGACTTAAATGTGATATTAGTTGTTTTTCTGCATTATTTTTTTGACTCTGCCTAAAGAATTTTGCAGCTTCTAAATTATTTACAACTGTAATTTCTCTATCAATTTTTCCATTCTTTTTAACTCCTTCATACATGGCTATCATTAGATTTCCTTCATTATCAACATAATAATTTTGTTTATACTCTTTAGAAGAAAGGTCTCTATGCTTCTTAACAATCAGAGGATTTGCTTGGGAAACGAATAGGCGAACTTTCTTTATCAATATGCGTTTATCTTCGTTCATGTAGATAGGTTCAGCCATTGCTTGTTTAAAACCTTTCTTTTTTACTACAGCAAGTACTTTTTCTTTAACTACAGCATCAACTATATTCTTTATATCTTCGATTTTTAATGCGCTTAATTCTTTTCGCATAACATATTTAATTTCCCCTTTTTGCTCTATTGCACCAAAATAGCTTCCTTTATGAAGTTTTACTCGTGCGCAATCTCCCTGAGCAACAAATATCCCTTTTGGTGTAAAGACTTTCTTATGTGCCTTTTTAGTAAAATTGCTCGGATTAAAATGTACAGTAAGAACTTCATCTTTCAATGAAAGCATATCTTGAGTAAATGTTTCCCAAGGCTTTTTGAAGAAAGGTTTTTTCTTCTTTTCCCATCTATATTTTTCTTCATCTCGATAAAATTGCGCCATTAAGTCATATTCTCTTTTTCCAATGCAACCTACCACAATAGCATCAATGCAATGGTGAATATGGTTATCGCGGCATTTTTTCTCGTAATCGTCTTGTATATTCCATATACGACGAAACTCTGCCGTAATAGATCCTTTTACGATATAAACATTAGACTTTTGTGGATTATCTTTTTTATGGAATATTGTTTTAAGGTATAAACCTGCATAGCGAGATATTAATCCAATACCCATACCCTGTCTGCGACTAAATCCCTCTGGTATTTCGGTCATTGTAAAGCGGTTATATTTCCCTTTCCAATAGTCTAACTCCAATTTTATTTTGTGCCTACTCACAATTTTTTTATCTTTGTTTTCTTTGTCCATTCCATTATGAGTACGTATGCTGTCATATTTTTTTTGCAAAATATAAATTTTCTTTTTCCAATCATCTATACGTTCCAAAATTTCGGAATGGTTTGCTAACTCTGAAGGCAATTTCTTTTGCTTGTTTTCTCTATTAAATTTATTTTCACAGAGCGTCATATTCATTTTTGTACTATCACCACCTAAACTTCTTGGAAAAGTATGTTCTATATCATATTTTGGATTTTCTCCTACAAATTCGGAAATTCCGATTTCTTGTCCTGTATATAGGCAAATATGATTTTGCTCCTCCCATAATTCAAATTTAAGAATATCAGTTTCATTAGGTTCAATTTCAAAACCTGTTTCAGCTTTGAATAATTCTTTTATTTCTTTTCTATATTTCTGATGCTTTCCGTATTGTTTTTTTTGCCAATCCGCTATAGCATGACGTTTATTAGCATCGTTTAATTCTCTTGCATATTCAATTCTTACTTCTGTATCACTATTGATGATACCTTCTCTTAATAATTCATTTACGACTTTTCTAATGATATGAAGAGAACGCATTGCCATTGGATTTTTGACGGCATCTATTTTTGGTGAACCCAATTGAAGAATGCCATCTTCATTGGGTATAACATCTTTATAAACATTTATCATTGATGGGTGATATAGTTTATCTATTGCCCCTGGAGCTAAATCAAAATTATTGCTTAAAATATCTTTAATACAAAAAAGTATGGTATTATGTGAATCGTTTGTCTTTAAAGTATTATGATAAAATATAGTCTTGATTTCTTCCATAATATCATTACGAATATCTTCGTTATTCCAATATTCTTTACCTACAACTGTAGGAATATTTGCAAGAAAGACAGCTTCGGTGTAGCCAAAACCTTGCTCTAAGAAAGGTAATATTTTTCTGATAGCTTTTAAACTCAATGTAGCAAAGCCTTGTGCTAATTTGGTTTTAGAAAAATTGTCTGCAGTTTTTTCGTCAAGCTGTAACTTATTTATTGCAAAATCTTTTAGTACATCGCATTCTGACACAGAATAGAGAACATTCCAAATATCATCAACCATTTCAGCTTGTTTCTTAAGCCCTTCCTTTTTTCTTCTATTAGTATATGTTTCTGCAATACCATTTTTCCACTCTTCACCAAAAATAGATTTTAGCTTTGCAATGGTCTGGCATGTAGAAGCACCTTGCGACATGCGATAGTTGAATTTATATTGCTTTGAAGAATCATCTTTTATATAACAGTAATTATTTTTCCCTGCCAACTTTTTTGCAATCTCCTCAAAATCAAAGTTTTTAATTGATTTTCTATAAAAAAGAGGTTCTATCAATGCTTTTTCTTCATTATTTAAAGGGCGTAAATTTTCTTCAAACGGAGTTTTTATTTTGATGTTATTGATAAAGCATAGCATTCTGAATCGTTCAAAATCAGGGTGTGAAATTGCGCATCGGCGGTTATTTGGCTCAAATGTGCATTTACCAACACCATGTCTTTGAGGCTTCAATTTACGTTGAAAGAAGATGGCTTTGTCTAATTCTTTTACGATAGTTTCGTTAAGTTCTTGCTTCTCACAAATAGCATTAAATTCGTTTTTATAATGCTTTTCTCTGTCAGTATATCGTTTGCGAATTTGCACAGTATTACCTTTCTCGGTATAAAGTTTATAGAAATAATCTCCAAGATAGTTGCAATTGGCTTCTTGCATTTCTGTACTTAATTCTGAAATACCCTTCTTAACCTTTCCTTCTTCATTTTCATCATTATTTTGTATCAATCTGTTGCTTTTAAAACCTCTTCGTTGCGTAAGGTGGTACAATGCTCTTCCTAAAATGTATCTATCTGATTTTAATGATAAATCCAACTTTTCGTTCAAACAGCAATGGCGGTCATAGTATGGATTTTTTCCTTCTGCATCGCTGGTTCGCTGCCAATCCATAAATTCTTTAACTGCTGGATAAATTTTCTTTTCGTGCCATTGTTTTAACAAATCGTCTGATAGATATGGGCAAAAATCATATTTAACCAATACTTTTAGCACTTCTATTTTGCGCAGTCTGCGGCGAAAATAGTGCTTACGCGTTGATTTGTAAAAAGTTCTATAGGCAGCTTTAGAAAATTCGCCCCTTTCGCTTTTACCAACACCTTCTTCAAAAATAACTTCTCCTTTGCGAACTAAGTTATATTCTTGCTTTGAATTATCAAAATCAAGAACAGCCCAACCTAAACTATTTGTTCCAGGGTCTAATCCTAATATTCGTTGTTTTTCCATTGATTATAATTATTTTTTGTAAAAATAGTAATAATATTTGCAATTTCCAAACAAAATTCTTATTTTTGCAGCATAAGATATTCTACATCTTATCACAATAAGGCTATATGCCGCAGGTTTTCAAACCTATGAGGGTGTGCTTTTTTGAAGCACACCTTCTATTTTTTTACAGAATAGGTTGAAAAAAGGTATATGGGTACAAAAAAGCAAACAAAAAAATCTTTGCAAAACTCACAATTTATTATTAACTTTGCCATGAAAACCTACGGCACAATGGTTCAACACAAACCGAAGGCGACAAAAAAGAAAAACAAAGGCAATAAAAAAGAAAACCAAAAACAAATAAAAACCAAAGATTATGAAAGTTATAAACACAGCAAAAGCACCAAAGGCAATTGGTCCTTACAGTCAAGCAATTGAAGCTAACGGGTTAGTTATCACTTCTGGTCAGCTCCCTATCGACCCTGCAACAGGCGAATTTGCTCCTGGTGGTATCAAAGAACAAACACGCCAATCGCTCACCAACGCAAAGGCTATTCTCGAAGAAGCTGGTATCTCGCTCGCTAACGTGATGAAAACTACTGTTTTCCTCTCTGATATGAACGATTTTGCAGCCATGAACGAAGTTTATGCTGAATTTTTCAACGAACCATTCCCTGCTCGTTCAGCCATTGCTGTAAAGACTTTGCCAAAGAATGCTTTGGTAGAAGTTGAGTGCATCGCTGCAAAATAAAGCGTAGAGGTCAAAAAAACTTGCGGAGCAGAAGGCTCAACAAAGTTGAAAAATAAAAAACTCCCTTCCCCATAATTGCGTGGAGAAGGGAGTTTTTTTATTTGTTGCACCATTTAGCCACCAACCTACCATCAATTGCTGTGTCCGACTCGTCAGACCTTTCAGACTTGTCCGACTATTCCCATCTGCCAATTCCCACCTGCCCCACCAACTATCTATTTGCACTCCCCTCCCAACGGAGGGGTTGGGGGAGGCTTCTTTCTTCCCAACGGAGTGTTGAGGGAGGCTATCAGACTGTTAGGGTTGGCAAAATTGATTTATTCTGTGTAAAACTTCACCAATTCGGTGATTGCTTTCTGGCAAACAGGACAAAATTCGGGGTTGTTATTGGTGCGCATACGGCAATCGGGATAGGCACGATAAACGCCGTGCATACTGTAACCAGCTGGTTCGTAAGCACCAATTTGCCACTTTTCTTTCTTGGCATTGGGCTTATCTAAGTCGGCAGGCTGCTCGGTTGGTATCTTTGTCCCCTTCTTCACCATGTCCGACCATTTCGATTTAAAATCGACCATAGTGGTAATGTTCTTTTCCCAAGGTTCAATGTCGTGGGGAAACATTGGAATGGCTTCGTAGTCGTAGGCATATTCGTCAGCCAATCCTGCAAAAGAATGTCCAAATTCGTGTACTACCACAGGTTTGAACGCACGGTGATGTGTCATGGAAAGGTTGTAAGAATTGAGAATTCCGCCCCCTCCGTAGTTGTCAGTATTCACCAAAACAATGATGTGTTCGTAGGGAGTTCCTGCCAACCAATTGTGCAAATCTTTGAGATGCAACGTAGTTAGATAGCGGTCGCTGTAAAAAGTATTGAAATTAGAGTGCAGTGCGGTGTTCTTCCAAATGCCCTTTCCTGGGTTGGAAGTGCCACTTTCGGCTGACGGAGCTTTCACGGCTACCACGTTAAAGCGGTTGCGTAAAGTTTTGAAAGGCTCGTGCGCAAAGAGTGCTTCCATAGCTGTGCGACAGTCGTTTAGGAAGGTTGGCATTTCTGCTTCGGTATATCCTTCTGCCACATAGGCGATGTGAATGCAACGAGAAGTATCGGCTGCTTGCTGCAAGGTTTCGTATGGCGTAACCGATTTATCCCCAATTTTACGAATTAGAATATCGTTTGGGACCACCATATGGGTGAGTTGTGTCATCACAGAACGGCGATTGTCGCGCAATTCTATGGTGATGTCGGCTGTATCTTTAGGAAATGGCACGAGGAAAACGTTTTCAAACGATTTTGTCGCTGTCTTTGCTTCATCGTAAGAGAGCCATTCTTGGAATAAAGTTGAGAAGGAATTACGGTAAATAATGGTTTGCGTTTTGTGGTCGCGGACGGTAATTTGTCCATTTCCTTCAACAGGTAATTCGCTCAATCGCTGATGTTTACCATACCAACGAGGTATCTTACAGAGTTCATCAACGGCAATATGTTGTTGCTTTATATTGCCAATAAACGTGTAATCGATGCGCAATGTGGCATCAATAAAATAGCGATTGAAGTCTTGTGCCAACACAATGGTGCTGACAAAGAGTAACACAAGGATAGTAGAGAATTTCTTCATTATTCTTTATTTTAGCATTTTTAGATTTTCCTTTGCCAATTCATAGCCCATATCGGCAGCTTTTTGAAAATATTGCTCAGCTTTTTCAAGGTCGGCAGTTACACCAAATCCATTGAGATAGCAAAATCCTAAGTTATTAATAGCGATTGGATTTTTTTGAGCAACAGCTTTTTCCAACCATTTTATGGCTTCTGTGTAATTTTGCGTAATACCATTGCCTTGTAAAAGACACTTAGCATAGTTGGTTTGTGCGTCCGAATTGCCTAATTCAGCACCTTTCAGGTACCATTTCACCGCATCGGTCATATTTTGTTCAACACCTTTTCCTTCTTCGTAAGCAATTCCCATTTTTGTAATAGCCTCAGCATCGCCCGCTAAAGCAGCTTTGCGATTCCACTCTACCGCTGTTTTCAAATTTTGTTCAACGCCCCACCCTTCTTCATAACAGAGTGCCATGTTGAAAAAAGCGTCAGGCAAGTCTTGGGCAACTGCCTTATTCAGCCATTCAAGTGCCTTTTTGTAATCTTTATGAGTTGGGTCTGTAAGATAAAAATTACCTAATTCGTTTTGTGCAGGAGCAAATCCTTGTTCTGCCGATAGCAAGTACAACTTCACCGCTTCAGTGGTATCAGCCTTGATTCCATTGCCAAAATGATAGCAAAGTCCTAAATAATATTGCGCATTAGGGTTTCTCAAAGCTGCTCCTTTCGCAAATAATTTTACAGCTTCTTCATAGTTTTGCGGCACGCCACCACCTATATAATAAAATCGTCCGAGTGCTTCGTAGGCTTCAACCACATTTTTATCCACTGCCTTGCGGTAATATTTTGCGGCTTCTACAAAGTTTTGCGGAACTCCATTGCCGTCTTCGTAACAAGCTCCCATGGCAAAAATAGACAGTCCGTAGCCTTGTTCTGCAGCTTTGCTAAACCATTTTGCAGCTTCTGTCCAATTCTCTTTCACTCCTTGACCGTAGGCATAGAGAAATCCTAAGCCATGTTGTGCAGCAGAGAGTCCTTGCTCAGCGGCTTTACGATACCATTTTGCGGCTTCGCTATAGTTTTGTTCCACTCCTTCACCATTCTCGTAGCAGTAGCCCACGTTGTATTGTGCATCAACATCGCCAGCCTTTGCAGCATCTTTATAGAGTTGAAATTCTTCAGGTGTAAACCCTCCAAAATAGTTTTCGTGTACAAAATCATCTGTTTTTTTATCGTCCGCCTTGCCTAAATTGCTTTGTGCTAAAACGAAAAGGGGCAAAAGCAACGCTGCAAACAATATAACTTTTCTTTTCATTTTATGGCTTTTTGAAAAAATGATGAAGCAAAGTTAAATAAAAATTCCATAAACTGCAAATTATTGTATATATTTTCTTTAAAAAATGTATTCTTACAAGAACATAAGGGAGCAAATTTACCACACTTTTATTTTATGAATTTTAAATTTTTCTTTGCCAACTCATAGCCCATTTCGGCTGATTTCTGAAAATAATATTTGGCTTTTTCTTTATCTTTTTCAACACCAAATCCGTTGAGATAGCAAAATCCAAGATTGTTAGCTGCCATTGCGTTGCCTTGTTCTATTGCTTTTTCCAACCATTTTACGGCTTTTTTAGCATCGGTTGCTATGCCTTTACCTTGTAAAAGACACAAGGCAAAGTAGGATTGGGCTTCCGCATTGCCCGCTTCTGCTCCTTTCAAAAGCCATTGAGTGGCATCTGTCCAACTTTGTTTCACGCCTCTTCCGTCTGCGTATGCCAATCCCATTTGCAGCATAGCATCGGCATCGCCTGCCAATGCAGCCTTTCGATACCAACTTATGGCATTTTCTAAGCTTTGTGCTACGCCCCACCCGTTTTCGTAACTTACGGCAATGTTGTACATGGCTTGTGCATTTTCCTGTTCGGCAGCTTTATGTAGCCAGAACAAAGCGGTAGGATAATCTTTTTTAGGGTTGTTCTCATCTAAGAAATAAGTGCCGTAATCGTTTTGTGCAGGGGCATATCCTTGTTGAGCAGCCCTTAAAAACCATCTCAGTGCTTCGTTTATATTGGCTTTCACTCCTGTGCCTTTTTGGTAGCAAACTCCGAGTTTATATTGTGATTCCGAGTAGCCTTGTTCGGCGGCTTGACGGTATAATTTTAGTGCTTCTTCATAGTTTTGCACAATGCCTGTCCCTTCAAAATAAAATGAGGCGAGGGCATTGACAGCGGGCAGCAATCCCTTTGCAGCTGCTGCTCTAAAATATTTTGCTGCAACTACATAATTTTGTTCTACGCCATTGCCACTTTCGTAACATGAGCCTAAGGCGAATTGTGCCAATGTATGGTCTTGGTCGGCAGCTTGCTGAAACCATTTTGCGGCTTCTTTCCAACTCTGTCGTACACCATTGCCCAATGCGTACATAAAACCGAGGTTGTGTTGTGCTTGTGGCACTCCTTGTTCGGCGGATTTACGATACCATTTCAGCGCTTCACCATAGTTTTGTGGAACACCGATTCCATCGTCATAACAAAGCGCAAGTTTATATTGGCTCACAGCATCGCCCATGATTGCCAAAGACTCATACAGCTTTTTCCTTTCCGCTGGAGTTTTTGGGGGTGATATGTGCGCTATTTCGTTTGCTTGTTCGTTGTCGTTTGTTCCTATATTATTCTGTCCTAAAAGTATAAATGGCAAGCATAACAGGCTAATAGCAATAATAATCCTTTTCATTCTTAAATAGAATTGACCCAATTATGGGAACAAAGGTATAGAAATTCTTTGAACAAGAAAAGGTTATGAACAGAAGATTAATAAAAATTATCTTTTTATGCTTTTCCTTCTAACACTCGTTGAGCATATTCCACCGCTTTTGGGGTGGGTTCTGGTATGTCTTTTAGGGCGTAAGGTAGGTTCAAATTTTCCCATTTATAAATGCCAAGTGTGTGATAAGGCAGCACTTCGATGCGTTCTACATTGTGCAATTCTTCGATAAAAGCACGCAAACGGTGCAGATATTCATCGTTGTCGGTAATGGTAGGCACGAGGACGTGGCGCAGCCAAATGGGTTTATTGATTTCTGAAAGATAACGAGCGCAGTCGAGTATGTTCTCGTTGCCCCACCCTGTGAGCTTTTTATGCTCGACAGTGTCGATATGTTTAATGTCGAAAAGCAGCAAATCGGTATACTGCATCAGTTCTTCAAACTTCTTGAAGAACTGACCTGTGCGGCGGAAGGGCTGTGCCGATGTGTCCAAACAGGTGTTTATGCCTTTTGCTTTTGCCTTTCTGAAAAATTCGATGAGGAAGTCTATTTGCAACAACGATTCTCCTCCGCTAACGGTGATACCTCCGTTTTTGCCCCAATAGCTTTTGTATCGGAGTGCTTTTTCTAAGAGTTCGTCGGCGGTGGTGAGGGTGTCTGAATTTGGTTCCCATGTGTCTGGATTATGGCAATACTGGCAGCGCATGGCGCAACCTTTGAGGAAAACGATGAAGCGAATACCTGGCCCGTCTACTGAGCCGAAGGTTTCGATAGAGTGTACACGAGCGGTGTGAGTGCCATCAGCGTTGATGGTTTGCTCGGTGGAGATGTCGATTGTGGGGATTTCTGCCATAATGTTTGTAGTTTTGTCTAACCTGTCGGACTTGTCGGACCTGTCTGACTTTCTCAATATGAAAAAGATAATTGGGCAGCTGCCCAATTATCTTTTTAATATTTTAAAAACTTAAATCAATGCTTACATTTTAGCGTGAGCCTGACGAGCGATAACATCTTCTTGTTGCTCGCGTGTAAGGTCGATGAACTTCACTGCGTAACCGCTGACACGGATGGTGAAGTTAGCGTATTCTTCCTTTTCAGGGTGTTCCATAGCATCGATGAGCTTTTCAACACCGAACACGTTTACGTTCAAGTGGTGTGCGCCACGGCTGAAGTATCCGTCCATTACGCCCACGAGGGTATTTGTACGTTCTTCGTCGTCCTTACCCAATGTGCTTGGAGCGATGGTTTGTGTATTTGAAATACCGTCCAAAGCATATTCGTAAGGCAATTTTGCTACTGAGTTCAAAGAAGCTAACAAGCCGTTTTGCTCTGCACCGTATGATGGGTTAGCACCCGGAGCCAATGGAGCACCGTCAGGACGACCGTCAGGCATATTTGAAGTATATTTACCATAAACCACGTTTGAGGTAATGGTCAAAATACTTGTTGTTGGTTCTGAATCACGATAAGTATGGTGTTTCTTTATCATGCTGATGAAAGTCTTGAGCAACCATACTGCAATTTCGTCTGCACGGTCGTCGTCGTTACCATAGCGTGGGAACTCGCCTTCGGTCTTAAATTCGAGTGGGAAACCTGTTTCGTCGCGAACGATGTTTACCTTAGCATATTTGATAGCTGAAATTGAGTCTACAACATGGCTGAAACCAGCGATACCTGTTGCGAATGTGCGGCGAACATCGGTATCAATAAGTGCCAATTCGGCTGCTTCGTAGAAATATTTGTCGTGCATGTAGTGGATAAGGTTCAAGGTGTTTACATAAACGCCTGCCAACCATTCCATCATATCCATGAATTTTGGCATAAATTCTTCGTAAGTTACTACATCGCCTTCGATAGGACGGAACGCAGGGCCGCATTGTTCGCGTGTTTTGTGGTCTACACCACCGCTGATAGCGTATGTCAAGCACTTAGCCAAGTTGGCACGAGCACCGAAGAATTGCATTTCCTTACCTGTTTGTGTTGCTGAAACGCAGCAGCAAATTGAGTAGTCGTCGCCCCAAACTGGACGCATAACTTCATCGTTTTCGTATTGAATAGAGCTTGTCTTAACCGAAATCTTTGCTGCATATTTCTTGAAACCTTCAGGCAAAGCTGGAGAATAAAGCACTGTGAGGTTAGGTTCTGGTGAAGGACCCATGTTTTCCAATGTGTGGAGGAAACGGAAGTCGTTCTTTGTTACCATGTGGCGACCGTCCATACCTAAACCAGCCATTTCGAGGGTTGCCCAAACTGGGTCGCCAGAGAAGAGTTGGTTGTAAGAAGGAATACGAGCAAACTTCACCATGCGGAACTTCATAACCAAGTGGTCAATCAATTCTTGTGCTTCTTCTTCGGTCAATGTACCTTCTTCAAGGTCGCGGTTGATGTAAATATCGAGGAAAGTAGACACACGACCTACTGACATGGCAGCACCATTTTGTGTCTTGATAGCTGAAAGGTAGCCAAAATAGAGCCATTGAACTGCTTCGCGAGCGTTCTTAGCAGGGTTAGAAATATCGTAACCATAAATCTTAGCCATTTCCTTCATTTCTTTCAACGCCTTGATTTGCATTGAAATTTCTTCACGAAGACGGATAATGTTGTCTTGCATTTCGCCGCAACCGCAGTTCTTCAAGTCTTTTTTCTTCTCTGCAATGAGGAAGTCGATACCATAAAGAGCTACACGACGATAGTCGCCTACGATACGTCCACGACCGTATGTATCAGGAAGACCTGTAAGAATATGGTTGTGGCGAACGAGTTTCATCTCGTCAGTATAAGCATCGAACACACCATCATTGTGGGTCTTGCAATATTTTGTAAAGATTTCGTGGAGCTTTTCTGATGGTTGGTAGCCGTAAGTAGTACATGCTTGTTCAGCCATCTTGATACCACCATATGGCATAAAGGCACGCTTCAAAGGCTTATCGGTTTGAAGACCTACTACTTTTTCAAGGTCTTTCATACTTTCGTCAATGTAGCCTGCACCATAAGCTGTCATACTTGAAACTATTTCTGTTTCCATATCGAGAACACCGCCTTTAGCGCGTTCTTCTTTTTGGAGTTCTTTTAATCTGCCCCAAAGCTTGTCAGTAGCTTCTGTTGGATTTGCAAGAAATTCTGCATCGCCATCGTAGCCAGTATAGTTTGACTGGATAAACTCGCGCATATTAACTTCATCAAGCCACTTTGTGCCTGTGAAACCTCTCCATTCTTCTCTCATAACAATATCTGTAATTTAGTAAATTTTTTAACCGAGTACCTTATAATGGGATACTTGGTCTGGTTATTATTTTTTAGGTTACAAAGGTACTCGGTTTATCTTTTTTTGACAATACTTATAATTAAGTATTTTTCATTGCACAAGTCTTTTAAGATGTGCAAAAACGAATAGTTTTATGCACTCAATACCTACTTTTAGGTATCGCCTTTAAGATTATACACCAATAATTGCAATCTTTGGATTACAAAACGAGGGCATTTTCTATCCCTCCAATGCCTATTTGTAGGTATGCTTACATTTTTTATCGTTTGCACAAAAATATGGGATAAATTGCAGGATAACCGGTCTGATTTTCAAAACCTACTGTTTTGCATTCCAAAACCTATTGTTTTAAAGCGCAAAACAGCCTATATATAAAAAAGGTGTAGGGGCGGAGGTTTTTCACAAACTTAACAACTCGTATCCGTTCCGCACACCAGATTATGGTAACAAAAAAACGTGGAAAACGGAACAAAGTCCATTTTCCACGTTTTTCATTATTGTTTTTGAGTTGTTAGGAACGTAATACGAGCTGTTGAGCTTGTGAAAAAATCACGTTCCTACGCACCCAAAACGAGTTTAATAAGCGTGTTTGTCGTCGCCCAATTCGGCTTTATCGAGTTTCTTGCTGTCGATGCTGCGCCAAGCATAGAAGATGTAGGCGAGAACGAATGGTGCAATGAGGCTCGCATAGAACATGGCGGTCAATGTAAATTCGCTTGAACTTGAGTTTTGCAAGGTGAGCGAACTCTGCAAATCGGCTGTTGAAGGGTAGTAGGCGGTGTTGTTCCAACCTGCAATGAGGAAGAGAACGATGACTACGAGGACAACGCCGATGCCAGTAGACCAAATACCTTTAATGAAAGTAGGTTGCATGATGGTGCGCACGATGCCATAGAGTACCATGAGAACACCTATTAAAAGGATAACGGCTAAGTACCACATATCCAAAAGGTTGTTCAAATACTTCATTGGTTCCATGACGATAACGCCTTCTGCATTGACTGCATAGCCTTCGCCGAGCAATGTTTTCACCAAGAAAGCGAGGAAGAAAACAAGGAAGAAGACGGTATTGATGAGCAGTTGTGGGCGCACGCGAGAGCGGATAGCGTCGTCGTTCACATTGTTATGAATGTAGAGTGTACCCAAAACACGTGCCAAGAATACCACTGCGATACCGAAAACAACTACCCAAGGGTTCAACAATACGTCTAAACCGCGTGAGCCGTTTGCCCAATGCGAGATAACGGGTTGCATTTCATTGACGATATTGGCTTTCTCAACGATGAAGTTGGAACCTGTAAAGAAGGTTGCTACAGCACCACCGATGAGCAATGGACCAACGATACCATTGATAATCAAGCAAGTTTGGAAGGTTTTCACACCCAAGAGGTTGCCTGCTTTGTTCTGAAATTCGTAGCTTACAGCTTGAATGATAAAAGTGAAAAGAATGGCAACCCATACCCAATAAGCAGAGCCGAAACTTGTACTGTAAAAGAGTGGGAACGATGCAAAGAATGCACCACCAAAGGTTACGAGCGTGGTAAAGGTAAATTCCCATTTACGACCCGTTGAGTTTACTACCAATCGGCGCTCTACGTCTGTCTTTCCCAATTGGAAAATCATAGAGTTAGCACCTTGAACGAACATGAGGAACACCAACAACCCACCTAAAAGGGCGATGAGGAACCACCAGTAATGTTGCAAAAATTCGTATGTCATAGTTGTGGTCCTTTCTTTATTTGTTTACACATAATGCTTATTTCTACCGCCAACATGGTGGTGAAGAGGAAGGCAAAGAGGAAGAAGGTGGTTGCCACGTTGCCCGAAGTAAGATGACTTACCGATGCCCATGTAGGAAGCATGTCTTGAATAGTCCATGGCTGACGACCAAATTCGGCTACCAACCAACCACTTTCGCTGGCAATGTAAGCCAAAGGAATGAGCGCAATGCCCAATAATTGTAGCCAACGAGGGCGTGTAATGTCCTTTCGATAAATAATGAAAAGGATAAACGCAAACACAAAGATAAACAATGTGCCTAAACCAACCATGATGCGGAAAGCATAGAAGTTTACGGCAATTGGCGGAACAGTTTGGTCGGCGTTTTTAATGTAGCCGTAACCAAAATATTTCATGTTTTCTTTTAAAACTTTTTCGTTTGCTGCGGTCTTTTCGCCACCACGATAAGCCTTCAAAGCAGCGATAGCCAATTGGCCACGTGCCATTTTTTCTTTCAATGAAGGTTCTACTGTGCCATCGTCTTTGGTATATCCGTTGATAACATCTTGAATACCTGGAACATAGCCGTTGGTTGTACGAGTTGCAAGGAACGAAAGCATGTTTGGAACAGCTATCTTCATTGGTGGCTCAGTTTGTGTCGTGTAGTCCTCTTGCTCTGTAAATGGATTGACAAGAGCAAAGGCTGTCAAGGCTTGACTGTTACCACCTTTATATAAAGCCTCCATTGCAGCGAGTTTCATAGGCTGAGTTTGGGCAACAAGGTAAGCAGAATTATCGCCTGCAATCGCTGTAATCAACGACGAAACAAGACCTACCACTGCGCCAACCTTCAAACTCTTTTTGGCAAATTCTACATGGCGTTTCTTCAATAAATACCAGCAGCTTACGCTAACACAGAAGCAAGCACCCAAAACCCATGCCGAAGTAACGGTATGAATAAACTTATTAACTGCCACTGGGCTTAAAGCCACTTCCAAAAACGAGGTCATTTCGTTGCGCATCGTGTCAGGATTGAACGCACAACCAACTGGATATTGCATCCATGAATTGGCAACAAGAATCCACCACGCCGAAATGGTAGCACCCAAACCTGTGAGCCACGTAGAAGCAAGGTGAAAACCGCGTGATACTTTCTTCCAACCGAAGAACATCACGGCAACGAAAGTAGACTCCATAAAGAAGGCTAACATACCCTCAATGGCGAGTGGCGCACCGAAAATGTCGCCTACAAACCATGAATAGTTACTCCAGTTTGTACCAAATTCAAATTCGAGAATGATACCTGTTGCCACACCCATGGCAAAATTGATACCGAAAAGACGTTGCCAAAACTGTGCCGTCTTTTTCCAAAACTCATCGCGCGTACGATAATAGTACGTCTCCATGATACCCATAATGAGTGCAAGACCGAGCGTCAGCGGCACAAACAGCCAGTGATAGATGGCTGTGAGGGCAAATTGAGCGCGCGACCAATTCACTAAATCAGGGTCAATGGCTAAAAAATGATTTCCCATACTGTTTAAATATTACTGTTAGAATGATAATTTTCGGTTGTTTAAGTTGGAGGGGAGTGTTTGGACGAGTCGGACTAGTCAGACTGGTCGGACAAATCTCAGCTTTCCTCCAAAAAACTTCGCTTAGTTTCTGTTCAACATTTCGGTTGCTATAAACTTATCCTCGCTCCCCTTCTTGGCATTCTCCTTAATATAATTAGGAAAAAAGAAAAGTTTGAGAATAAAAAACATGATGAAGAGCTTTATAAGAATCACCGCCCAGAGTGTCTTACCCAAAGTCATGTTCTTGAATCCATCATAATAGAGGTCGAAAACTCTATAAAAAAAACCACGTTTCACCATAAATGTAATTCTTATAAATCTTGTATCAAATACAAATTCAATTGCAAAATTAAAAAAAAAAATTAATTATGGTTCTTTTTTGAACAAAAAATCTATTCTTTAACGTAAATAAAGAAAATATAGAACAATTTGCTTGGCATTGGTTGGAAAATTATATAACTTTGCAAGCAAATTGAGATTGAGAAAATGAAAAACCTATTTGGGGTTATAGCTATTGTTTTCGGGGTTATTTCAACACTCCATGCGCAAAACACATTATCGTTGGAACGCTGTCGAGAGTTGGCACTGCAAAACAATAAGCAACTTGCCATATCGCGCATATCGGTAGAAATTGCCGAAAATGCACACAAAGCTGCAAAAACAAAGTATTTGCCGCGAGTTATGGGTATGGCTGGATACGAACATTTATCGCGGGAAATGTCGTTGCTCAACGATAAGCAAAAGGAAACATTGACCAATCTTGGCTCCACCACCGTGGGCAAAATGGGAGCGCAGATAGGGCAAAACTTATCCTTCCTCCAGCAACAAGGCATCATTTCGGCAGAGGCAATGAAACGCCTTAGCGAAGTACTTGGCAACATTGGCGCTCCACTCTCGCAGGTAGGCAACAACATTGGCGAAACCATTAAAAACGAATTGCGCACCAACACCAAAAACATGTATGCGGCAGGCATCATGGTAACACAACCTATTTATATGGGCGGGGCTATCAAAGCTGCCAACGACTTGGCAGCAATAGGCGAACAGGTGGCGCAAAACGACATCGCTCTGAAACAGCAAACCGTGCTTTTTGCCGTTGATAACGCTTATTGGCTCATCATTTCGCTCAAAAAGAAAGAACGATTGGCAACACAATATCGGGATTTAATAGCAAAATTGAACGACAATGTGAACAAAATGTATGAGGCAGGAGTAGCCACCAAAGCCGATGGGTTAAAGGTTTCGGTAGCGGTCAATACTGCCAATCTCACCATTGCGGAAATAAAAAACGGCATTTCGCTCGCTAAAATGGCACTTTGCCAACTCTGCGGACTCTCCATAGAGAACGAAATAAGTTTGAAAGACGAAAATACAGACGAACTGACAGCACTCAGCCCAACGCAATATAACCATGTAGACACAGCCTACAACGCTCGCCCAGAGGTGAGATTGTTGCAGAATACGGTCGACATAACGCGTCAAAACACAAAATTAATTCAGGCTCTTTATCGTCCGCACCTTGCATTGACGGCAGGGTACACCATTACAAATCCTAACACTTTCAACGGTTTCGAACAAAAATTTCGCGACCTTTGGAGTGTTGGACTTGTTTTGCATGTGCCAATTTGGAATTGGGGAGAAGGAAAATATCGCACCCGTGCCGCACAAGGGGTTACTCGTATGGCAGAAATGGAGTTGAGCGATGTAAGAAATAAAATAAGGTTGGAAGTGGAACAAAATAACTTCCGACTGAAAAATGCCAACGAAAGGCTTTTGACAGCCAACAAAAATATGAAGTCGGCAGAGGAAAATCTGCGTGTTGCCAACCTTGGTTTCAAGGAAGGAGTCATGACCGTTACCGATGTCATGCAAGCACAAACAGCATGGCTCACGGCTAAAACCGCTATCATAGATGCCGAAATTGCAGTCAGAACGGCTCATGTAGGACTCAAAAAGGCAATAGGAGCGTTGTAAAAGCCTAAGAAAGGACTAATCGAACCCTAGTCAGACTAGTTTTCCTAGTACTCCTAGTTTCCCTAGTTTCCCTAGTTTCCCTAGTTCTCCTAGTTCTCCAAACAAAAAAGCAAGAAAAAAAATATGTCAGCAAAATCGCAACACAACAACATTCTCTTGGCTATCATAGGCTTTGCCACAGTGGTAGTCCTCGTTGCCGTCATCGGATATTTCACATTGGGCAAAGAGGAAGAAGTAATACAAGGCGAAATTGAAGTAAGCGAATACCGAGTAGCTTGCAAATTGCCAGGACGCATCACCGAACTCCGTGTGAAAGAGGGTGATATGGTGCATAAAGGTGATGTGTTGGCAGTGGTAGAAATACCCGAAGCCAATGCACAAGAAAAGGTGGCAGAGGCTACCGCAAATGCTACCGAAGCATTGAGCGACTTAACCCAAGCCCCCAATCGTGAAGAAATCATCAAAACGGCATATTCGATTTATCAACAAGCCCTTACAGCAAACGACGTAGCACAAAAAACTTACGGACGATTGCAACGCCTTTTCAACGAGGGAGTAGTGTCGGCACAGAAAAGAGATGAAGCCGAAGCAGCATTTCTCACCACAAAATCGGCAGTAGAAGTAGCACTTTCGCAATACGAATTGGCAAAAAGTGGCAAGCGAGAAGAAACGAAACAATTAGCAAAAAGTCAAGCAAAAGCCGCACGAGAGGTGGTGCAAGTAGTGAAATCAGTATTGAAAGAAACCGTACAACGTGCCACTGCCGACGGAGAAGTGTCTACCATTTACCCAAAAGTGGGCGAGTTGGTGGGCTTAGGCTCGCCTATCATGTCGATTGCCATGACCAACGACGTGTGGGCAACGTTCAATATTCGTGAAGACCAACTCAAAGGAATGAAGATTGGCTCACGAGTGAAAGCCTATATTCCTGCTTTCGGAAAAGAAATAGATTTCCAAGTTACCGCTATCAAAGACCAAGGCACTTACGCCGTGTGGAAAGCGACAAAATCAACAGGACAATACGATTTAAAAACATTCCAAGTAAAAGCCAAACCACTTCAAAGAATTGATGGTTTGCGCCCAGGAATGTCCGTGATATTAAAGAAATAACGTATGGTCATCGGCAAGATGGCAAGCAAAAAAGTGAATTGTGTTTCGTAGAATTATGAACATAGCGGCACGAGAGATAGGACAAATGCTACACGCACCTATCTACTTGTTCTGCATGATAATCTTTCCGATTATCATTTTGTTCTTTTTCACCACCCTCATGGGCGACGGACAACCCAAAAATTTGCCTTGCGGAGTAGTTGATAACGACAATTCCATGATAACACGCACCCTTGTGAGAAGGTTAGATGCGTTCCAAAGCACAAAAGTGGTGGCACATTTCAACAACGTAAACGAAGCAAGAAAAGCCATACAAAGAGGCGAAATATACGCATTCTTGTACCTACCCAAAGGAACAACGGCTAAACTTGTAGCCGGCAGACAGCCCAAAATTTCATTTTATTATAGCAATGTAACCCTCATCGCAGGCGCATTGCTCTTCAAAGATTTGAAAACCATCACCAATCTTGGTGCGGCTTCCGTCGGTTCTGCCAAAATGCAAATGCTCGGCAAAACCGAACGCGAAATAAAAACAAAACTACAGCCCATAGCATTAGATATGCACACCATCGGAAACCCATGGCTGAACTATAATATCTATCTGTCGACTATCATGATACCAGGAATTTTTATCCTCTTCATAATGCTCATCACAGCCTATTCTATTGGTACAGAATTAAAATTCGGGCGGTCAAGGGAATGGATGCAAATGGCAGGAAAGAACATTCTCATAGCAATCACAGGCAAATTCCTGCCCCAATTTCTCGTGTTTTTTACCATGTTTTTGGGCTATGAATGGTTTGTCTATGGCTATTTAGACTTCCCTCACCCAGGTGGAATAGGAAATATCATTCTGTTGGCATTTCTTGTTGTTACCGCTTCGCAAGGCTTTGGCATCTTCATCTTCGGACTAATGCCTTCGCTGCGCATGTCTATGAGTGTTTGTAGCCTTTGGGGAGTATTGGGTTTCTCGGCATGTGGAGCCACCTATCCCGTCTTTGCCATGAACCCCATGATAATGGGAATGGCACAACTCATACCTTTACGACATTATTATATGGTCTATCAAATGACTATTTTCAATGGATACCCACTTAGCGACGCATGGATTTACATCGTGGCACTCGTAGCTTTTGCCACTTTGCCACTGCTCACTGCACGCAACATACGACGTGCCATGTTAGAATATGTGTACATACCATAAGAAACAAAAAGGGAATGAAACCTGCAGATTTTGTTGATGTTGAATTAAATATTGTCGAGAAACATCTTTCACAAAAGTAAAACGGAAATCGAATTGTTGAACTTGCGAAAAAAAATTCCGCTTCTATGGTCGATTTTCCAACGTTACTAACGTGTCGTGGCAGCTATTTCTGTTGCAAAGGTACACAATGGTGAAACCCAAATCAAGTAAGTATAGGTGTGTCGTGTGTGTAGTAATGGGTTATGGAGTGTAAAAAACGATTTACTACCATTGCAAAATAGTTGAAAATCGTGTGCAAATCTCCGTAGGGGCGTATTTTTTCGCAAGCTCAACAACTCGATTTCCGTTTCTCATAGGGAAAGACGAACACGTGGCTGATAGGAACGTGATAAATCACGCCCCTACAAGACCCCATTGTATCACGCAAATCATTAAACTGCTGATAGGAACGTGATACGAGTTGTTGAGCTTGCGAAAAAATCACGCCCCTACAAGGAAACAAGTTGGCATTACGCTCGTTGACAATATCTTTACGCAAGATATTTGTAGGGGCGGAATTTATTCCGTTCCGAACACAGCAAACCTTTGTAGGGGCGGAATTTATTCCGTTCCGTACAAGCCTGAAACGCAACAACACAACTCGATTTTCGTTTCTCATAGGGAAAGACGAACACGTGGGTGATAGGAACGTGATAAATCACGCCCCTACAAGACCCCATTGTATCACGCAAATCATTAAACTGCTGATAGGAACGTGATAAATCACGCCCCTACAAGACCACATTGTATCATGCAAATCATTAAACTGCTGATAGGAACGTGATAAATCACGCCCCTACAAGGAAACAAGTTGGCATTACGCTCGTTGGCAATATCTTTACGCAAGATACTTGTAGGGGCGGAATTCATTCCGTTCCACACACAGCAAACCCTTGTAGGGGCGAAATTTATTCCGTTCCGCACACAGCAAACCCACATAGGGGCGGACGTTTTTGTCCGTTCTGTACAAGCTTGAAACGCAACAACAACGCAGTGAGTTTATCTAAGAAACCCACTGCGCTATTGTATAAAAGAATTGGTGCAATCGTTCTTACACCCTATTATTCTCTGGAAAAACCACACTTGGTTTAAAATGTTTCGCCTCTTCAAAGTCCATTAGCGCATAACTGATAATGATAACCGTATCGCCCACTTGAACTTTGCGTGCAGCTGCCCCATTCAAACAAATGCAACCACTGCCCCGTTCTCCCTTTATAATATAGGTTTCAAAACGTTCACCATTGTTATTATCCACTATCTGAACCTTCTCGCCGGCTATCATGTTAGCCGCGTCCATTAAATCTTCATCTATTGTAATACTTCCTATGTAGTTCAAATTAGCCTCTGTAACTTGAACACAATGGAGTTTACTTTTTAAAACTTCAATCTGCATTTTTAACCTTTATATTTTATATGGTCAATAAGACGGATTGGCGTCTTACCACAATATACTGTAATGCAACCAACCACATAAGGAGAAGCCTCCCAAGTAGTTACAGGCAGAAGTGTATTGCCATCAACTATGTCGAAATATTCCACTTCTAAACCGTCTTTTGCATTAATTTCGCTTACCACTTTATCGTGCAATTCTGCAATACTCAGCTTTTCAACCTCCGCTTGGCTCGCTTTCAACACCTTATATATATGGGGAGCTATTTGACGCTCATCGTCTGAGAGCAAAGCATTGCGTGAACTTTTTGCCAAACCGTCTTCATCACGGATAATTGGGCATTCCACAATCTCAATATCCATATTGATAAAATCGACAAGTCGCTTTACAACAGCGATTTGTTGCCAATCTTTCTCACCAAAATAAGCACGTTGTGGGCGTACAATATAGAACAAACGACTGACAACTTGGCACACTCCATTGAAATGACCAGGACGTTTCGCACCTTCCATTACCGTAGATTGAGGTGGAAATTCAAACTGACGTTCGTCTTTTGAAGGATACATTTCAGCAACCGAAGGTGCAAAAACATAGTCAGCACCGCACGATTCCAATAATTTACAATCGGCTTCTAACGTGCGAGGATACCTTTCCAAATCACCTTTGTCGTTAAATTGTGTAGGATTCAAGAAAACTGAAACCACAGTAACATCGTTTTGATTCACACTTCTTGACACAAGCGATGCGTGTCCTTCATGTAAAGCACCCATAGTTGGCACTAAACCAACTGACTTGCCTAACTTACGAACCTCAAAAAGCTCGTTTTTCAAATCGACAACCTTTTCAATAACTTTCATTTTCAATATTCCTAATTTTAGTGCAAAGTAACAACAAATTTATTTAAAACTCGTAAGAATACCCTAAAAATATGCCAAATATGGGACTTTCTTGACGATTTACGCCAAAAAGACACTGAATTGTCAATATAAATTTGTAACTTTGCAAGAAGTAAAGCAAAATAAAATGGGAAAGAAAGTATTGTTCATAAACCAAGAAATCTCACCGTATGTTCCAGATTCAGAGATGGCAATGTTTGGTGCAGAAATGCCAAATCTTATGCAAGAGGCAGGCTTCGAAATTCGTACATTCATGCCTAAGTGGGCAGCAATCAACGAAAGAAGAGGTCAATTGCACGAGGTGATACGACTTTCGGGTATGAACCTCATCATCAACGACATGGATCATCCGCTCATCATCAAGGTAGCGAGCATTCCACAAACTAGAATCCAAGTATATTTCATTGACAACGAGGATTATTTCCAAAAGCGTTCGGCAATGACAAAGGACGAACTCGGCAACGATTACCCTGATAATGGAGAAAGAGCCATTTTCTTTGCACGCGGCGTATTGGAAACTGTTAAAAAGCTAAGATGGACTCCTGATATTATACACTGCCAAGGTTGGATGTCAGCGGTGATACCATTCTATGTTAAAACAGCTTATCACGATGAACCACAATTTACCAACTCAAAAGTTATTACGTCGCTCTTCTCAGAACAACCACACGACAGCCTCGGCGATATGTTCAAGAAATGTCTTGAATTTAGAAGTGCAGAAGTGAGCAAATTGGAGAAATATGGCGATAATTTCGACTTCATGGAACTTGGGAAATTAGCAATTGACTACTCTGACGGCATCATAGAAACGGGCGATAATGTGAATAAAGACTTGCTAAAATATGCAAGCGAAAACAAAAAGCCAATGTTGCAACAGCCTAAAACAGCGGAAGAAGTCAAAGAAAAATACACTGAGTTTTATAACAACTTTATTGAATGAAAGCAAAACTCTTAGCGTTGGCAACAGCCGTTATGGCACTTGCCTTCACGTCATGCGACGACACAACTGAATTTATTGGCAAGTCGCTCGGCGATACAACGGATAATATTCAAGTCGTTACCGATACTTTCAGCGTTGGCTCTAAAAGTATTATGGCAGAAAGTGTACTCTCACGTTCGGCAAAAGGATACTTAGGACGCATCAAAGACTCTGAAACAGGTTCAGAAATAACAGCTAACATGACTTCACAGTTCTATGTGCTGGACAATTACACATTGCCTGAAAAGACAAAAATACTGAGCAAAGATGCGCAAGGCAATCCGCAAGCCGATTCATGCGAGATTCTTCTTTATTATTATAACTATTATGGCGATTCGTTGGCACCAATGAAGGTTACAGCGTACGAACTTGAAAAGCCTATAGAAGAAAATACGGAGGTTTTAAGCAACTTCAATCCTGAAAAAAATGGATATGTAAGAAGCGGAGGACTGACAGCTTCACGCACTTATACATTGGACGACCAAGAGGTAAGCGATAGTATTAAGAAGTCAAGTACCAGATATTTAAACATCAAAATAAGACTTAACGACCCATATACCGACAAGGCTGGAAAGGTTTACAACAACTATGGCTCGTATATCATGCAGAAATTTTACGAAAATCCGAAAGATTTCCGCAACTTATACAAATTCTTACATGATATTTGCCCTGGCTTCTACTTCAAAATTACCAACGGTTTGGGTGCAATGACTCGCATTGAGGCAGTTCAATTGGCCATGTTCTATCAAGAAAAAGTAGACAACAAACCAAAAACAATGGTTACCCACCTCACAAGTACGGAAGAAGTGTTGCTCACAACCAACTTTGATATGAACCGAACTGAATTGGAAAAGTTGGCAAAACAGCCTGACCGCACTTACTTGAAGACCCCTGCGGGACTCTTCACCGAGTTACAATTGCCTATCGACGACATCATTGCGAAGCACAAAAACGATACCATCAACTCGGCAAGACTTGAATTACGCCGCATCAACAGCACAGCTAATTCAAAATACAATCTCGACATTCCGCAAAATGTTCTCATCTTGCCTGCCGATAGCGTTGGCTCATTCTTTGCAAAGAATAAAATTCCTGACAACAAAACATCATTCCTTGCCATATATAGCTCAAAAACAAATAGTTACGAGTTTGCCAATATAGCAGGATTGGTTTCTTACTTTGCCAACAACAGAGCCACTGCGAGTTCAAATCCTAATTGGGGCAAAGTGGTGGTCGTGCCTGTGGAAGTGAAAACAAGCACCAACGACCAAGGAATCCTCGTTCTTAATAAGGTATCCCACTATATGGGCATGGCAAATACTGGGCTTTTGGGTGGCGACAGGTCGCTCGGAAACATCAAGATGTCGGTTGTATATACCAGATTCAATGGCAGATAACTTCTTAGAAAAGCATCACGAAGACTATCTACAGCGCAAAGAAGCGTGGCTGAGGAAGAAGAAACACCTCAAAAAGGTGAAAAATAGAAACATTCCCAAGCCTGAAGACGAAGCGTTGTAACAACATAAAAAATAAAAGTGCCTATTTTGCAACTCAAAACAGACTCTTTTGAATGCCAAAATAGGCACAAAATAACGCAAAGAGTGCAAATCGGCGCATGGCAAATCATTAGCAAGCCAACGTAGGGGCGTGGTTTACCGCGTTCCGAACACAACAAATCAGCGTAGGGGCGTGGTTTACCACGTTCCAAACACAACAAATCGATGTAGGGGCGGAATTTATTCCGTTCCTAACAGCAGATAGGGTCGATATTTTTTTCGCAAGTTCAACAACCCGTATTCCGTTCCGCACAAGCAAAAAAACAATCAAAAATCAGAGTTTTCTAATGTAAGATAGAATTCATTTCACACTATGGCAAGGAGAAACACACGTTTCTTACTTGCCTTTTTATTTTTGGCACAACTTTTGCAATACAACTAATAAGGTGCTACAAAAGCCCTAAAACAAGGCAAACATTTGCCAACAGACAAATAAAGAAAGGTTAAAAGAACAATGATAAATCAGTTTTCACCCAAAGTTTCAGAAGTTTTGTCGCACTCGCGCGAAGAAGCCGAGCGATTGGCAAGCCGTGAAGTAGGTCCAGAACACATCATGTTGGCGATACTCCGACAAAAAGAAGGGGCAGTTACCAATATGCTGGGAAAACTAAATTTGAATTTGGAAAATATAAAAAATCAATTGGAAGAAAGGGTGCGCAACGAAAACATAAGCGAAATGCAATTTTCAACCGACATGTTGCTCAGCGACCAAGCCAATAATATTCTAAAATTGGCAGTACTTGAAGCACGCAGTCAGCGCATGCAAACCGTTGATATACCGCACCTTTTGCTCGCCATTCTGCACGACAATGTGGACAATGGAGCAAAAATGGTATTGCAAAACAATGACTTGAATTACACCACAGCCCTCTCCCACTTGGGACAACCTACGCGTTCCATTCAAGACGGCATCGGTATGGCAGAAGATGAAGACGAAGAACCTATCATGAATCGCAATATGGGCGGTTCAAAGGCGGCACAGACAACGCAAACAGCAGGCGGAAAATCGAAAACTCCCGTCTTAGACAACTTCGGAACCGACCTTACGCAAGCTGCTTTAGACGGAAAACTCGACCCCGTAGTAGGTCGTGAACGTGAAATACAACGTGTTAGCGAAATTCTCGGACGCCGCAAAAAGAACAATCCTATCTTGATAGGTGAACCAGGAGTGGGCAAATCGGCTATCGTAGAAGGCTTAGCCCAACTCATTGTGAAGCGCATGACATCGCCAATTCTATTCAATAAGCGAGTTGTAACCCTTGATATGACAGGCGTTGTAGCAGGAACAAAGTATCGTGGACAGTTCGAAGAGCGCATACGTGCCTTAATCAAAGAAATCGAAGACAACCCCGATGTAATTATTTTCATCGACGAAATTCATACGCTCATAGGTGCTGGCTCAACCCCAGGGTCTATGGACGCAGCCAATATTCTCAAGCCTGCCCTCGCCAGAGGCACCATTCAATGTATTGGAGCCACCACTTTGGACGAATATCGCAACTCGATTGAGAAAGACGGAGCCTTGGAACGCCGTTTCCAAAAGGTGTTGGTCGAACCTACAAACGTAGAGCAGACACTGCAAATATTGAAGAATATAAAAGACCGTTACGAGGCTCACCACCATGTAACCTATTTGGACGATGCCATAACGGCATGTGTCAAACTGACAGACCGATATGTTACCGACCGCTTTTTCCCTGATAAAGCCATCGATGCTATGGACGAAGTGGGTGCAAGAGTGCATCTTCAAAATGCTGAAGTACCTGCCGAAGTCATTGAAATTCAAAAGAAATTGGAAGAAGCCGATGCGAAAAAGAAGTTGGCAGTAAAGAATCAAAATTTTGAATTAGCAGCATCTTTCCGTGACAAACAAAGCGAATTGGAAGCCCAACTCAAGGAAGTGCAAGAAAAATGGGAACGAGGCGAAAGCAGCGACCGTGTCGAAATAGGCGAAGACAAAGTAGCTGACGTGGTGTCAATGATGACGGGTGTGCCTGTACAACGCATGAAAGAAGGCGAAGGAATAAAGCTCGTGAACATGGCAGACAACCTTAAACATGAGGTAATTGCACAAGATAAAGCGATTGAAAAAATGGTAAAAGCCATTCAACGCAATCGTGTAGGAATCAAAGAGCCTAACCACCCCATTGGCGCATTCATGTTCCTCGGCCCGACAGGTGTAGGTAAAACCTATTTAGCCAAGAAGTTGGCAGAAGCAATGTTTGGCTCAGCCGATGCGTTAATCCGCATTGACATGAGCGAATACACCGAAAGTTTCAACACATCACGCCTCATTGGTGCGCCTCCTGGCTATGTAGGCTACGAAGAAGGTGGACAATTGACAGAGCAAGTGCGCCGCCACCCTTATTCGATTGTCCTACTCGATGAAATCGAAAAGGCACATGGCAACGTCTTCAACATGCTCCTTCAAGTATTAGACGAAGGACGATTGACCGACGGAAATGGGCGTTTAATCGATTTCCGCAACACCATTATCATTATGACATCGAATGCGGGAACTCGCCAACTAAAGGAGTTCGGACAGGGTGTAGGCTTTACAGCACGCAATTTGAATGGACTTTCTCACAACGAACAAGACAAAGAGCATGCAAGAGCCATTATCCAAAAGAGCCTCAGCAAGCAGTTTGCACCCGAATTTCTGAACCGATTGGACGAAATCATAACCTTCGACCAATTGGATTTGGACGCTATCAAGAAAATTATCGACATCGAATTGCGTGGACTCACCAAACGCATTGCCGACCTTGGCTACGCCATCGCCATTACCGACAAGGCAAAAGAATTTGTTGCCACAAAGGGCTACGATGTTCAATTCGGTGCGCGTCCGCTCAAACGTGCCATTCAAAACTACATTGAAGATGGCATTTGCGAGAAAATTCTATCGGGCGAACTCCACGAAGGCGATACCATCAACATTGGAAAGAACCCCAACGCAGAAGCATTGACCTTTAAATAGAAGCATTGACCTTTAAATAAAAGGTGGGGTTCAATCCCCTAACGCAAAAAAGAAGCAAAAGGCTCACGCAAAAAGGGTAACAACAAAACGAAAATTGCACCCCTACATTGTTAAAAGTGTAGGGGTGCAATTGTTTTTTTTAAGAATAAAAAAGCTCAGTAGAAATTTAAAGGGGGGATTCTTTTATTTCTTTAATCTTTCTTATTTACAGCATTAGTAACTTCGTAGGGGCGTGATTGTTGAGCAAAGCGAAAAAATCACGCCCCTACAAAGTTACTGCTACATTATTTTTATCGCCTAATATTTCTACTGAGCCAATAAAATAGTGCCAAACCAGCTGCATAAAAAACCCTTTTTAACTCGCAAATAGCAATAAATACCTGCAGCATAGAACAAAAATAGGCATTTTGTACACATATTAACAACTTTTTAGTAAAATAATTTGACTCATATAGAAAAATAAGCGTACTTTTGCAGCAGAAAAAAGACATATATAAATCATTTAATAGTAAAAAGATTATGAAAAAATTAATTTTATCAGCGGCAATTATGCTTGCTTCAGTTGGTGCTTACGCACAACACGCAGTTGGTTCTATTAACTTGCAACCAAAAATTGGTATGAACGTAGCTATGCTTACAGATGCTGACAAGGCTGACCCACGTATTGGTCTTGCTGCAGGTCTTGAAGCAGAATACCAAGCAACTGACCTTCTGTCAATTTCTGCAGGTGTTATGTACTCTATGCAAGGTAACAAGTACAATTGGAGCTATGATAAGTATAGCGCAACTGTAACTAACAAACTTGACTACGTTAACATTCCTATCATGGCTAACGTTTATGTAGTGCCAGGTTTGGCTGTAAAATTGGGTATCCAACCAGGTTTTTTAGTAAGCGACAAAGCAACTTCTAAAGTTGATACAGGTAGTGATAAGGTTAATAAGCTACTTAACAAGAACCTCCCAGAGGGTAAACTCGGTGCTAAGTCTTTCGACTTCTCTATCCCAGTTGGTATCTCTTACGAATACGCAAACTTCCAACTCGATGCTCGTTACAACTTCGGTGTAACAAAGGTATTTGATGTTGAAGGTTCAAAGGCTAAGAACTCTGTATTCCAAATCACATTGGGTTACAAGTTTGCCCTTTAAGAACATAAAAAGGATATAAAATATCCATTTTAATTGGTTTAAAATATAAGCCCATCGCTGCTGCGGTGGGCTTTTTTGTTGCTGTAAGGGCGTGATTTTCTCATGTAGGGGCGTGGTTTACCACGTTCCTAACCGCAAAGAATATATCCGCATTTGCTTTTGCGGAACGGAATACGAGTTGTTGAACTTTCGAAAAAATCTCACCCCTACGTTGGCTTGTTGTGTTCGGAACGTGGTACGAGTTGTTGAGCTTGCGAAAAAACCACGCTCCTACGCTGGCTTGCTAATGATTTGCCAAATGGTTTGCCAATGGTTTTTCAACAAATTGCCAACGATTTAGATTGCATGAGCCTTGTTTTTAGGCATGTAGGGGCATGATTTTTTCGCAAGCTCAACAACTCGTATCACGTTCCTAACCGCAAAGAATATATCCGTATTTGCTTTTGCGAGCCGCAAAATCGTTACTTACAATCTTTAAAAAGACGCATTCATCATTCAATCACATCGCTATTACCATTGGCAGCGGCAATATTGCGCTTCAATCCTTCAAATTTTACACGTTTTACGGCTGACCCTTTGAAGAGTTTGCGATATTGTTCCAGCGTAAGATTATGCCAATCGTCCTTGGTCATTGCCATTAATTCGGGCTTTGGCTGAAATTCAGGTGTGGTATTGGGGGTAGCAAACTTATTCCATGGACAAGCGGTTTGGCAACGGTCGCACCCATAAATAGTGTCGTGCATCGCGCTAACAGCCTCTTCGGAGAGCGAACCACGATTTTCAATAAGCTGATAGGACAGACATTTCACACTATCAAAACCTTGCGCCTCGGTAATGGCATGGGTTGGACAAGCATCAATGCAACGGCGACAATTGCCACAACGTGAAGGCATTGGCTCATCGTATTCGTCGAACTCGTAAGGGAGAAATATTTCGCCTAAGAAAAACATGGAGCCTGCATGCGGAATAATGAGTTGGTGGCTCTTGCCTATCCACCCTAAACCTGCTTTCCAAGCCCAATAACGCTCCAAAACTGGGGCAGTATCGACAAAAACACGGATTTCAGAAGGGGAGATTTGGGGAGATTGTTTTGGGGAAGAGTCGGACTGGTCGGACAACTCCGACTGGTTTGATTGGTCGGACAAGTCAGACTGGTCAGACGAGTCCGACTCGCCCCTACTATTAGGCTCTTCCTTTACACGCAGCTTTGCTTCTACCAATTCCCTCAATTTTGCCTTCATAATATCATGATAATCAAGCCCATAAGCGTATGCAGCCAACTGATATTCACCCTTTGGCAAAGTTTTAGCAGGCGCATAATTCATGGCAAGCGACAGAATCGTTTTTGTTCCAGGAACAAGCAAACGAGGGTCAAGGCGTTTGTCGGTGTAGTTGCCCATGTATGCCATATCGGCTTGACTACCTTTTTCGAGCCAAGCACAGACTCTGGCAGCAGTTTCAGCATCAACGCGTTCGGCTTTGGCTACCCCACAGGCAAAAAAACCAAAATGCTTTGCCGCAGCTTTAATCTCCTTCCTTGAAAACTTTAAACTCATATCCTTCTTGCTTCAACCACGCTAAGGCTCGTGGCAAGGCATATTCTAACTTTTCAATGCTTTTGAGCGAATCGTGAAAAGTAATAATAGAACCGTTGCGAGTGTATTTTTTCACATTGCGGAGCACATCTCGCCCAGTAAGCCATTTGGAATAATCGCGTGTAACAACGTCCCACATCACGACACGATAGTTTTGTTTGACCCACCAATAAACCGAATGGCGCAACCAGCCATGCGGAGGACGAAAAAATTTCGACTTGATAAGTCCGTTAGCTTTCGTTACATCGACTGCGTATGTAAGTGTAAAATGTTTGAACGACCCAAGGTGGTGGTAGGTATGATTGCCCACAAGATGCCCTCGACGGATAACTTCTTCGAACAATTCAGGATATTTCCGCACATTGTCGCCCACCATAAAGAAGGTAGCCTTTGCCCCATATTTATCTAAGGTGTCGAGAATGAAAGGTGTTGCTTCGGGTATGGGACCATCGTCGAACGTCAAATAAACCGAATGGTCATCTTTGGGCATTCGCCATAGTGCGTGTGGATAAAGCCAACGCAGAAATCGTGCGGGTTGTTCTATAAACATTTTTATTTTCTTTCAAACAAAAAGCAGCGAGGAAACCTACTTAAAGTTTCCTTGCTGCCTCGTATTATCTATGGCATTTCTGCTTATTTATCATTGCATTTTTCCGCCTTTTGATTGATAAGCTGCCACCATCATTACTAATTCTTTCTCGTGTTGCTTTGCCCAATTAGCATCAAATTCATTGACCGCACGGAGGTATTGCATCATGATTTGCAAGTGCATACCACATGAAGGCAAGCTCATGTAGAGTCCATTGCCACTTAAACTCAAGTAATAGCGCACATATTGACTTGACGTTTTCCAAAGGTCGTTGTAAATTTGGATTGCTCTTTGCTTCTTTCCTACCTTTGCGTAGACGTCAGCCATAAGTGGTGCGCCACGTTGGTAAGAGAATGAAACAGGAACATTGTAGAAAGGTATTTCCTTTTCACTCTTTTCCAACACTTTCAACGCTTCAGCATTTTTGCCTTGCATAGAAAGTTGCATTGCAAGATATGCCATTTCACGACGATGCGTGTAGCACATGCGCATAACGGTTTCGTCTAAGTAAATGCCTTTGGTAGAAACCCCACCCCACTTAAACTTGTTCATCATAACATCGTACGACTTTTGCGCATCATAGTCGCGTTGTCCCTTCGTGTAGAAAGGCGTAATACGATTGACAAGTCCTTCTTGTATGAAGTTATCGCCAAGGTTCATGAAGTTTTCGCTACCCACGGTTACGGCAACATACAATGGACGTGTCCAGTTGCAATTAGCAATCATTTCGAGCATCATAATATCGTTCTTGCCCAAGCCACCTTTACCAGCGAGCGAAATCGCCATACGGTCAGGAATGGTATCGCTTGCAAGCATCATTCCACTCTTCTTCACAGCCTCTTTGTCGATGGTTACATAAACCGTATCGGTTGGAATAACATGGAATTGAGGGTCTTTCGAACGCACCCAATACTTCAAAATATTCTTCAATTCGAATGGGTCTTTGCCAAATTGTTGGCGTGCTTGCTCTGGAGATTGTGCATAAAGGTCTAAAACTTCTTGCTTCAATTCTGGTTGAACTTGCACATAATCGTTTGTACCTTCTACATAATCGAGTCTTGGCCAATTGATTGGCACACTCGGAGAAGTGTAGGCTTGACGACGCATTTGGTCGATATACCAATCGGTAGCCAAATAAGAAAGGTTGCAGACACGTGCATCTTGGCGCACCCCTTCAACATCTTGATTATACCAAAGTGGGAAAGTATCGTTATCGCCATTGGTAAAGATAATCGGATTGCCCTTCTCCTGCATAGAGTTAAGGTAGTTCTGACCATAATCTCGGCAGGTATAACGTCCTGAACGGTCGTGGTCGTCCCATGTTTGTGAAGCCATTTGGATAGGCACAAGGATACAAGCCACAGAAGCCAACGTAGCTGCTATGGTTCCTGAAAGTTTGAGTTTCTTCAACCAATCATAGATTGCCAAAACGCCCAAACCACACCATATAGCGTAAGCGTAGAACGAACCCGCATAAGCATAGTCGCGTTCACGAGGCTGACTCGGTGTTTGGTTCAAGTAAACGACGATGGCTAAACCTGTCATAAAGAACAAGAAGAACACCACCCAGAACTGTTGGATACCACGTTTGCCTCGCCATGCTTGCCAGAAGAGTCCGAGCAAACCGAGCAAGAGCGGCAAACAATAGAAGACATTGTGTCCCTTATTGTTTTTCAACTCGTCTGGCATCAAACTTTGGTCGCCATAAAGGGCATTGTCGATAAACGAAATACCTGTTATCCAGTTACCGTGTTCGGTTTCGCCATTGCCTTGTATATCGTTTTGACGACCTGCAAAGTTCCACATAAAGTAACGCCAATACATGAAATTGCATTGATAAGCCAAGAAGAAGCGTAGGTTTTCAAATTGGGTTGGCATTTTTACGCCGTCCACATCATGACCTTCGATACCACCCATGATTTGTTCGTAATCATGAGCGTGCGCTGCATCGTACATACGAGGGAAGAACATGTTTTGTTCGTAGACCAACGACATCTTGTTGCGCACCTTAAAATAAGAATCTTTCTCGTCTTTCGATGCCTTTTCTTTTCGATGATAGATTGGTTTTCCGTAATTTATTTCGTAGTGGCGACCGTCTTCTGCCACCTTTTGTTCGCTCGTATAAGCCTGACCATAGAGCAAAGGAGAGTCGCCATATTGGTCGCGTGCTAAATAGTTACCGAGTGTAAAGATATCCTCTGGTGAGTTTTGGTCCATTGGAGGGTTGGCTGTAGAACGTATAACAATCTCTGCGTATGACGAATAGCCAATAATCATCATGAGCATACAGAGCAAAGTTGTACTCTTTAATCGGGTAGAAATCAATGGTTCTTTGCCTCGTTTCATGCGCAACACATAGTAAACAATGACAAGTACAACGATTCCTACGATGAAAGCTGTCCAACCATAGCCTACAAAAGGCACACCGATGAGTCCGAAAGCACAGAGAAAAGCTATGTTTTCGTATTTTGATTTTTCTTTATATGTTTCGTAAATTGCCCAAATAAAGCTACCAATGAGCAAGAAAATATAAAGAATTGTACCTGTATTGAAAGGCATTCCAAGCGTATTGGTGAACAAAAGTTCGAAGAAACCGCCCACGGTAATGATGCCAGGCACAACGCCATAAAGCACGGCAGCCACGAGAACGATAGACACTGAAAGGGCTATGAGCGAACCTTTGAGGTCGGCATCGGGTACTCGCTTGTAGTAATAAACCAACACAATGGCTGGGATACAAAGCAAATTGAGCAAGTGGACACCAATAGAAAGTCCTGTCATATAAGCGATTAACACCAACCATCGGTCGGCATGAGGCTTATCGGCATTGTCTTCCCACTTCAAAATAAGCCAGAAAACAACTGCGGTGAAGGCTGAAGAGTAAGCATAAACTTCGCCTTCTACGGCTGAAAACCAGAAAGTATCGCTGAAAGTATAGATAAGTGCGCCCACCATGGCAGCTCCTTCTATGGCAATAAGTTTGCCCATAGAGATTTCTTCGCCATCACGAACGATGAGTTTCCTTGCAAGATGGGATATTGTCCAAAATAAGAACATGATACAAGTAGCCGACAAAAGCGCACTCATGGTGTTTACCCATCGTGCCACTTCGGAAGCATCGCTTGCAAAATGTGAGAACAAATTTGCTGTTAAAGCAAAGAAAGGCGCCCCAGGAGGGTGTCCAACTTCGAGTCTATAACCCGTTGTAATGAATTCAGGGCAGTCCCAAAAACTTGCCGTTGGCTCAATTGTGGAACAATAAACGAAGGCGGCTATCAAGAAAGCTAACCAACCCAAAGTGTTGTCCACTAATCTAAACTTTTTCATCTATTCTATAAACAATGTTTAATTCTTCTGGTAAATACCGCGATGAAGCGGTGGTTTTTCTATATAATCGCTGCAAAGGTAATATTTTTTTTTAATTCCATGGGAACGTTGCTCTAAATTTTAGTTAAGAAAGTAATCGAACAAGGCATATTTTCAACTGCCATTTCTTTTGAAAATACAACTCACTTCTATATTTAAAATTGGAAAAAAACTAATTGGAACGAGCAAAAAAACTAAAATTATTGTACCTTTGCATCAACATTCAAAGTAAAAATATTATAGAAATTATGCAAACTAAAAACGAATTGTGGCAAGTTATCAAAGGCTATTTCAACGCTTTACCCGACAAAGAGGACGAAAAAGAAACTATCTCTGCCATTCGCAATGATGCTTTCTTTCATGGTGCCAAACTTTGGGTATTGGTATTTGCCATTTTCATTGCTTCCTTGGGATTGAATGTAAACTCGACAGCTGTCATCATTGGAGCCATGCTCATCTCGCCACTCATGGGACCTATCATCGGCATGGGATTGGCAATAGGCATCAGCGACCTTGATTTGCTACGACGTTCATTCAAAAATTACCTCATAGCAACCTTAATAAGTGTCTTAACTGCAACGGTTTACTTTCTTCTAACGCCTTTAACCGATGCGCAATCAGAGCTTCTTGCCCGCACTTCGCCTACCCTTTATGATGTGTTCATTGCTCTCATTGGTGGTGCAGCAGGTTTCCTCGCATTGGCAACAAAGGGCAAAGGAAACGTTATTCCTGGTGTAGCCATCGCAACAGCCTTAATGCCACCGCTTTGTACAGCTGGATACGGACTTGCAATGGGAAAATCGACCTATTTTTTTGGCGCATTCTACTTGTTTTTCATCAACACCGTATTCATCTGTTTGGCTACCTTTATTGGAACACGCTTGTTAAAATTCAAACAAAAACAATTCCTTCAAACTGACCAACTCCAAAAAGTAAAACGATACATCATTGCGATTGTCGTTATCACCATGCTCCCAGCCACTTACATTACCATACAAATCATTACGAAAAGTGTGCAGGAAAACAACATCAGAAAGTTTATCAAGCAAGAAATGTCGTTCAACGGCACACAAATTTTATCGCACAATACAGATAACAAAAATCTGAATGTGGTGGCTTTAGGACGAATAATCCCTCCAACTACGATAAAAAAGTTAAAGGAAGAACTTAAAAATTATCAGCTCGAAGACTATTCTCTCAATGTCATTCAAGGTGCTCAATCAGACAGCGCATATATTAACAATATGTTGTATAAGAAATCGAACAACAACGATTTATTAAACAAAGAGTTAATGGAGCAATCAGAACAATTGCAAGCATTAGAGGCTCAACTCAATAAATATACACGTTACAAGAAACTAAAAAGAAATATTGAGAAAGAAATCGTAACTTTATGGCCTTCTGTGAATAACATTTCATTGTCAGTGGTCGATGACGCTTCGACCGATACAACAAAAAACAAAGATTATGTTGTAGCAATTATTGGTTGCAAAAACGGACAATTAGAAAACAATAGCAGAACAAAAATGCACAAATGGCTAAAAGAGCGTATCAAAGCCGACAGCATACGACTCATCGTAACAAGATAATTTTCAAGAATTTATGGTGCTTTGGCAAATTAAAATTCACTTTAAAAATTAAAATTCACTTTAAAAATTAAAACTAAAATGAAATTTTAATTTGGTGTTATTAAGAAATATATGTATCTTTGCATAAAATAGCTTTACACACAAAGAGACTAGTTTGAATAGTTGGACTAGTTGGACTAGTTGGACTAGTCGGACTGGTCGGACTCGTCCGACTTTCCAACAAAACAGCAAAAAGACATAAAAATGAAATATGCGATTATAGCAGCAGGGAATGGTTCTCGCCTACACCAAGAAGGCGTGAAAGCTCCTAAGCCATTGGTGAAAGTCAATGGTGAGCGACTTATCGACCGCCTTTTACGCATATTTTGCAACAACCAAGCAACTGAAATTATTGTTATTTGCAACGAGCAAATGACTGATGTTCAAGAACATTTGGCAGATGTGCAGCAGCATGGACTAAACGGCAAAGAAGTGCCTTTGCGCTTCATTGTTAAAACAACGCCAAGCTCAATGCACAGTTTCTACGAAATAAGTAGCCTTATCGGCAAGGAACCTTTCGTCCTCACAACGGTTGATACTATCTTCCGTGAGGACGAATTTTCTGTTTATATCCACGAATTTCAAAAGGAAATTGAAGGTGGAACACAGGCTTTTATGGGTGTAACCGACTATATTGACGACGAAAAGCCCCTATATGTTTCCACCGACGAAGCCATGAACATTACAGGATTTCACGACAAAAATACAGGCAACTGCCAATATATTTCGGGCGGAATCTACGGACTCACACCCGAAACCATTACAACTTTGAACAACTGCATGGAACGTGGCGAAAGTCGTATGCGCAATTTCCAACGTGCGCTCATTGCCAATGGGCGCAAAACCAAAGCCTATGCGTTCACAAAAGTGTTGGACATTGACCACGCTACCGACATCGAAAAGGCAGAGGAATACTTAAAACCTTGACGATGAAGACCATAGCTGTGCAACGCGACCCACGCTTTTCGCCTCATTCAGTAGACAAAGACCTTGCCATTCTCGAAGCGGTGGCGATGCCATTAGAGGCTAAAATCATTGCAGAAAGCCAACTGACTGCCAACGACATAGCCGAAGCGGACATCGTTTTGAACATGGGACGACTGCCCCAAACGCTCGATTTACTTGCCAAACAGGGCAAAGACAAATGCGTTATCAATTCGGCAAAGGGGGTAAGGAACTGCCAACGCAGCCTTCTCGCCCAACTCATGGCACAAGAAAACATACCTACCCCACCCCAAAAGGGCGAAAATGGGTATTGGATAAAGCGAGGCGACGAAGCTGCCCAAACGCATGAGGACGTGCAGTTTTGCGCCAACGAAACGGAACTCAATGCTGCAAAGGCAAGATTCAGCCAACGGGGCATTACAAATATCGTGATACAAGCCCACATCGTAGGCGACCTTGTGAAGTTTTATGGTGTGAACACGGCGAATTTCTTTCGCATTTTCTACCCGAACGATGACGGAACATCGAAATTTGGCGACGAAATGCGCAACGGAACTCCCCATCATTACGCATTTGCAACTGACAATTTGCAACAAGCAGCCGAACGATTGGCAATCCTCACCGACACAATGGTTTACGGGGGCGATGCTATCATCACGAAAGAAGGGCTGTTTTACATCATCGATTTCAACGATTGGCCCAGCTTTTCACGCTGCAAAGACGAAGCCGCAAAGGCAATAAGGGAGAGCCTCTGAGGCTATCCACATCAGACTTGTCGGACTAGTCTGACCAGTCCGACTCCAAAATATTTAAGAACACAAATGAACATAGAAGATAAAAGTTTCAAAGAACTCCTCCGAGCCTCCATGAAGTCAAAAGACACAGAGGAGTGGCTCGATGTTTATTTCACACGTCCCATAGGATTAGTGTTTGCCAAAATGTGGTATCGATTGGGCGTAACACCAAATACCATTACCATACTTTCGATTTTCCTCGGAGTAGCAGCAGGCGCAATGTTCTATTTTACGAACGTGTGGTATAATATAATAGGTGTAGTGCTACTCGTTTTGGCTAATCTGTGCGATTCAACCGATGGACAATTGGCACGATTGACCAACCAACGCTCCATGATTGGGCGATGCTTAGACGGATTTGCAGGCGACACATGGTTTTTTGCCATTTATTTGGCTATTGCTTTGAGAATTTGGCATCAACACATGCCAGGAACTAACGAGC
This sequence comes from Prevotella disiens, assembly GCF_900454955.1. Lineage (NCBI taxonomy): Bacteria > Pseudomonadati > Bacteroidota > Bacteroidia > Bacteroidales > Prevotellaceae > Prevotella > Prevotella disiens. The sequence goes on from NZ_UGTL01000002.1 coordinate 340,307, forward strand.
CATGGGGCTTCTTCGGCTTAGCCTTAGCCGCCATTGCAGGCATTGTTTGCCATGCACAACAAAGTTCCTTAGCCGACTATTATCGCCAAATACACCTTTATTTCCTCAAAGGGAAAGCAGGTTCAGAACTTGATTCCTACGCTTCGGAACACGCTATTGTAGAGCAGTTGAAAGGCAAGAAAGGTGTGTTTTGGGATAGGGCATTCCATTACAACTACCAAAACTATTGCAAAAGTCAGGAACGCCGCACACCTGAATTTCAAAAGCTACGAAAAGCGTTAAAAGAACACTATGGAACAGTAGAAAAGATACCGCAAGAGTGGAAAGAAAACTTCCTGAAAAAGAGCCGCCCACTCATGCCCATCACCAACTTCCTAACGTTCAATTCGCGCGCCATCATCATCTATATCACAGTGTTGGCAAACATTCCGTGGCTCTATTTTTTCATAGAAATTATCGGTTACACTATGGTTTACATGTTCATGCACAAAAGACACGAAGACCATTGCCGAAAAATGAGAAAAGAATTGGATAAAAAACAAGTGGAATTAACAGAATGACAGAAGGTTACATATTCGATTATGGAGGCACAATAGACACCGAAGGGTGTCATTGGGGCATGAAAATATGGCACGCATACGAACGCCTCAACTTGCCCATACAAGAAAAAATGTATCGTGATGCCTACGTTTTTGGAGAACGAACATTGGGGAAAAATCCTATCATAAAACCCCATTTCACGTTCCTCCAAACGCTCAAAGAAAAAATAAAATTGCAAACTGAATACTTGGCGCAGCAAGGAGCAATTGCAGCAACAGGATTTGCATTGGAAAAAATAAGAAACGAAATCGTAGAAATCCTTTACAATGAGGTAAAACACACAGTATCAGAGAGTAAGGACGTACTCGTTAAACTGAAAGAAAACTACCCATTGGTATTGGTGAGCAACTTTTATGGCAACATCGAAGTGGTATTGAGCGAATTTCAATTGGACGGCATTTTCCAAGAAATCATTGAGAGTGCCGTGGTGAAAGTGAGAAAACCCGACCCACGCATCTATGAATTGGGCATCGAAGCCATCAACCTTCCCGCTCAAAACGTTATCGTGGTGGGCGACAGCTACGACAAAGACATCGTCCCTGCCCACTCGATTGGTTGTAAAACCATTTGGATAAAAGGCGAAAGTTGGACGGAAGAAGCTGAAATAAAAGGCGTTGCCGACAAGGTAATCGGTAATTTGAGAGAAATATAAGAGCATAAAACCTCCCCCACCCCCTCCGTTGGGAGGGAGAGCGCAGAGAACAAGGCGGGTTTTTGCTAAAAGAATGTGTCAGACCTGTCCGACTAGTCCGACTAGTCCGACTAGTCTGACTAGTCCAAAAACAAAGAACAAAACAATAAAAGACCTAATCGTCCGTTTAAAAGTTAACAAATCGACAATGAAAAAGGAAAAAGTAGCCCCAGCAGAGGGGAAATTAGGAATTATGGTTGTAGGCTGCGGAGCAGTAGCAACGACCTTTATGACAGGTGTATTAATGGCTCGTAAGGGCTTGGCTAAGCCTATCGGGTCAATGACACAATACGATAAAATTCGTGTTGGAAAAGGTGCTGACAAAAAGTACTTACACTATAAGGACATCGTACCTATTTCATCGTTAAACGATATTGAATTTGGAACATGGGACGTGTACCCACAAAACGCTTATCAAGCAGCTGTTTACGCTGAAGTATTAAAGGCAAAGGACATTGAACCCGTACGCGATGAACTCGAAGCAATTAAGCCATTGAAGGCAGCTTTCGATAAAAACTACGCAAAACGCATCGATGGCGACAACGTGAAACCATGTGCCACACGATGGGATATGGTAGAAGAATTGCGCAAAGACATTCAAAATTTCAAAGCTGAAAAGAAAGTTAGCCGTGTCGTAGTGCTTTGGGCAGCATCAACAGAAATCTATGTGCCTTACGATGAAAATCATCATAAGACCATTGAACAGTTGGAAACAGCAATGAAAGCCGACGACCGTGAACACATCGCACCATCAATGTGTTACGCTTACGCAGCTCTTTCAGAAGGCTGTCCATTCATCATGGGTGCGCCAAATACCACCGTAGACATTCCAGCCATGTGGGAATTGGCAGAAAAAACAAAAATGCCTATCGCAGGTAAAGACTTCAAAACAGGTCAAACCCTCGTTAAATCGGGCTTCGCTCCTATCATCAAGACACGCTCATTGGGTTTAAATGGTTGGTTCTCAACCAATATTCTCGGCAACCGCGACGGACTTGTATTGGACGAACCAGCCAACTTCCGTACAAAGGAGGTCAGCAAACTTTCTACATTGGAAACCATTTGCAAAGCAGACGACCAACCAGACCTCTACGGAAACATTTACCACAAAGTGCGCATCAACTACTATCCACCACGCAATGACGACAAAGAAGGTTGGGACAACATCGACATCTTTGGTTGGATGGGTTACCCTATGCAAATAAAAATTAACTTCCTTTGCCGCGACTCCATTCTCGCAGCACCATTACTGCTCGACCTCGCCCTATTGAGCGACCTTGCAGCACGCGACGGAAGATACGGCATACAACGTTTCTTGAGTTTCTACCTCAAGAGTCCAATGCACGACTACACGCAAGGCGAGGAAGCGGTGAACAACCTCTTTGAGCAATACACAATGCTCAAAAATGCTATCCGCGAAATAGGCGGTTACGAAGCAGATGAAGAAATTGATTAAAAAAGATAACAAAAGCAGAGTAGCAAGAATAGCGTTCTTGCTACTCACTTTAAGTATTTGGGTAACATCAGCAACAGCGCAAAAACTACGCTGCGTAGTAATTGATGCTCAAAGCAAAGACTCTATTGGCTTTGCAAATGCAATTTACAAAAACACAAAGATTGTAGCATCAAGCGACCAAAATGGACGATTTACCATTGAAAGAAGAAATGGAGAAACACTCCAAGTAACATCAGTAGGATACAAAACAAGAAAAGTTAAGATAACAGAAAAGACACCTGACGAACTCGTCATTACCTTAATTGCAGACGCAAGGCAATTGCAAGGAGTAGTGGTGAAGGCAAAACGACGCAAAAAATATACAAGAAAAAATAACCCAGCAGTGGAACTCATGAAGAGAGTCATTGCTGCCAAACAAAAAACAAATCTTTCTAACCACGATTACTATCAATTCGATAAGTATCAGAAGGTTACAATGGCAATAAACAATATTTCTCAAGAAGATATGGAGGGGGGAATATTCAAAAAAACGCCGTGGCTGAAAGACCAAGTAGAGATGTGCGACTACAACAACAAGATGATTTTGCCGATTTCTGTCGACGAAACCGTTACGCAATACATCTACCGCAAAAATCCGAAAGACCAAAAAAACATCATAAAAGGACAAACAACAAAGGGTATTTCACAGCTCATTCAAACAGGTGATGCCATGAATACCATGGTGAAAGATATTTTTAAGGACATTGATTTGTACGACGACCAAATAGAACTCCTACAAGCAAGGTTCCCATCGCCTATCGGAGCAACTGCCATTTCGTTCTATCATTTCTACATAGACGACACTTTGAAAGTGGGAAATGACGAATGTATCAGACTGCAATTCATGCCTGCCAACCAACAAGACTTTGGTTTCCGTGGCGAATTGTATGTGCTAAACGACAGCTCCTTACACGTTCGACGATGCGATATGCAGTTGCCTGCCAACACAGGTGTAAACTACGTTGCATCAATGAAATTTAAACAAGAATTTACCAAACTCGATAATGGCGAATGGGTGCTGACTACCGACGACTTAATGGCTGAATTGGAATTGCTAAGTATGTTCCGTCAAGCCATTGTTATACGTACCACAGGCTTGCAAAACTATGCTTTCGACCCGATAGACGACAAACTTTTCAAAGGTAAAGCGGAAACAAAATACGACCCGAAGGCGAAAATGCAGGACGAAACCTTCTGGCAGCAGCACAGAACAACCGCTCTCACCAAGAGCGAGGGCGATATGGACAACTTTATCAAGCGAATGGAGCAAACAAAACACTTTAAATATGTCATGTTAGTAGCCAAAGCGTTCATCGAAAACTTCGTGGAAACTGGCTCGGAAGGACACCCAAGCAAAGTGGATATAGGTCCTGTCAATACGTTTATTTCTAAAAACTACATCGACGGAATACGACTTCGCGCAGCAGCACGCACCACTGCCAACCTCAATCCACATTGGTTTGCAGATGGATATTATGCCTATGGAACAAAATCCCGAGGTCATTACTATGGCGCAAAGGTTACTTATTCGTTCAATAAGCCTGAATATCAACCAACGGAATTCCCTATTCGAACCCTATGGTTTGAGTCTTCACGCGACTTAGAATCACCGTCTGACAAATATTTGGTACACAATAAAGACAACATTTTCATGACTTTCCGCCCTGTAAAAGTCGAAAAACTTTATCTGTACAACCGACAACGCTTAGGATTTATGTGGGAAACAGACTACGGTTTAGCGACAAAAATAGAAATGAACACGGAAAGCAACCGACCATTGGGCAAGCTTTATTACGAGCGAATGGACGGTTCATTTGTCGATAAAGTGCGCATGACGCAAGTGAAAGTGGGATTTGATTATCGCCCAGGACAAAGTTATATCAACTCAAAGCAACGCCGTTTCGAGGTGAACCTTGATGCGCCACAATTCACACTCACCCATACCATGGGATTAAAGAAGGTGTTAGGCGGACAATTCAACTACAATCTCACCGAAATTTCGGCTTATAAACGCTTGTGGTTGGGCAGTTGGGGCAACCTTGATATGCGTGTTATGGCAGGCGCACAATGGAATAAAGTGCCTTACCAACTATTGATTATGCCACCTGTAAACACCTCTTTCTTTGAACACCAAGGCACGTTCAACCTCATGGAGAACTTAGAATTTTTGAACGACCGCTATGCGCAGTTCAATCTTGCATGGTGTCTACAAGGCAAAATCTTTAACCGTCTGCCACTCATTAAGAAACTTAAATGGCGTGAATACATCGCTTTCAAAGGTATGTGGGGCAAACTTACCGATAAAAACAACCCTTTCTTGGAGCAAAATGCCAACGACCCTGTGCTGTATAAGTTCCCCGAAGGAACCAATATCATGGGGAAAAAACCATATTTGGAAATGGTGATAGGCATTCAAAACATCTTCAAAATGTTTGAAATCGACTATGTGCGCCGCCTTACCTACACTGATATGCCTGGAATTTCCAAACATGGCATTCGTTTCGGCTTCAATATTGTCTTCTAAACCAAAAGAAAATCGTTGAAAACAACCCAAATAATATGAAAAAAAATATGAAAAAGTTTTTTGCAACCCTCGTCTTATGCCTTGCAACCATAGGTATTCAAGCGCAAACAGATAACATTCGCCACGAAATAGAGATGGTTACGGATAGTGGAAAAATTGTTATCGCACTTTACAACGAAACGCCACAACACCGAGACAACTTCCTTAAAAATGTAAAGGAAGGAATTTACGATGGGCAACTCTTTCATCGTGTCATCAAAGACTTCATGATTCAAGCAGGCGACCCAGCTTCTAAGACTGCCACAAAGGGGCAAATGCTCGGCGATTCGGACGATAAATATACTGTTCCAGCAGAAATTGTCTACCCAAAGCTCTTCCACAAGCGTGGAGCAGTAGCTGCGGCGCGTGAAAGCGACGATGTAAACCCACAAAGGGCATCATCGGCTACACAATTCTACATTGTATGGGGAAGAAAATTCTCTGATAATCAACTCGCTTGGGCGCAAGAACGTATCGACAAATATACCAACGGACAAATCAAAATAACCCCCGAAATTGGCAATATTTACAAAACCGTAGGCGGTACGCCTCACCTTGACGGCTCGTACACGGTCTTTGGCGAAGTGTTGGAAGGACTTGACATTGTGGAACGTATCCAAACCGCTACCACAGACGACAACGACCGCCCGATAAATGACATCAGAATCGTGAAAGCAACCGTGATAAAATAAAACGAAAACCCACGCTAATAATGTTCATACAAACGCTATGGCATAAATTAATGAAGAAAAAAATTATTTATCTCATCATGGGAATCATGGCATTTGCCGCATGTAGCAAGCCCAAAGCCACCCCTTCTGCACCCAAAGCATTGGACACAATCCCGATGCTCATAGAAAGGGTGCAAAAAACATCACGCCTTTACACCTCAGAGTATCATATCCACAAAATCATTACCCACTCTGACAAAATGAAAGTGGACGGAAGTTTCATGAACAAGCAATTTTCTGTGAATTTACCCATGGGCGAACGCCGTGTAGCCATACCATTAGACGCTGTCATTAAGGCTTATATCGACTTTTCAGACTTCTCGGAAGAGAACGTAAAACACGAGGCAAACGGCAAAATTACAATTACTTTGCCAGACCCTCGCATCGTTATCACAAGCACAAAGGTAGACCACAAGGAGGTGAAAAAACATGTTGCACTCACTCGACGCAACTTTTCTGATGCTGAAATGACCCACTACGAGCAGCAAGGAAGGCAGCAAATTGTGGGTTCCATCACAGAAATGGGCATCATAGAGAGTGCACGACAAAGTGCTGCACGCCAACTTTTCCCTATGTTACGCCAATTAGGCTACAAGGAAAGCGACATTACCATTAGCTTCCGCAAGAAGTTTACAACGGCTGACATCACTCGAATTTTAGAAAACCCAAAAGGAAATGGACAAAATAATTGACAGTATTCTGCGCTTTATACGAGGCATTTCAAAAATTGTGTGGCTCTCAATCCTTGCGATAGCCTTGCTCATCGGGGGCGGAATAGCCTTGGTGGGCTACATCAACAAGGATAATTCCATAAAAATGAGTGTCAATGACCGCATCGACATTACTCCGCAGCAAATCCAATCCATTCAAGAAATTGGGCAATGGGAGTTTTTAGCCATTAACGATGAAGAAATTGTCGATACCGTTGCACGCCGTTTTATCTCTGACAAGGAGTTAGTTAGAATTTATTACGGCACATTGCGCTTCGGAATAGACCTGCACAAGGCAAAACCAAAATGGTTGCGTGTAGAGGGCGACTCGGTGGTGGTGGCAACCCTGCCAGCGGTAGAATTGCTCGACCGAAATTTCATAGACGAAACAAGGTCGCAATCGTTTTTTGAAGACGGAAATTGGACACCAGCCGACCGTGAACGCCTTTACAACAAGGCTTATCGAAAAATGCTAAACCGCTGTTACACAGCTAAAAACATAGAAACAACAGAGCAAAACGCACGCTACCAAATGGAGAAACTACTCAAAGGAATGGGATTTGAAAGGGTGCGCGTGGAATTTGAACGATTTCGTAAGCCACACGAAGCATACAAATGAGCAAAGCGAAATTTGTACATGCTCGTGGCGAGAAATCGCACTTTGGAAAAGAACGATTTCGTAAGCCAGACGAAGCATACAAATGAGCAAAGCGAAATTTGTATATGCTCGTGGCGAGAAATCGCACTTTGAAAAAGAACGAATTCGTAAGCCACACGAAGCATACAAATGAGCAAAGCGAAATTTGTATATGCTCGTAGCGAGAAATAGAACCTTTCGAGCAATGATACTTTGTAGGGGCGTGATTTATCACGTTCCTAACACACTAAAATTTGCGGAGAGGAACGGAATACGAGTTGTTGAGCAAAGCGAAAAAATTCCGCCCCTACAAAGTATCATAGCTTGCCAGAAAGCAGCTATTTTGCACTCTAAAAGAGAACGATTTCGTTAAGCCACACGAAGCATACAAATGAGCAAAGCGAAATTTGTACATGCTCGTGGCGAGAAATCGCACTTTGAAAAAGAACGATTTCGTTAAGCCAGACGAAGCATACAAATAAGCAAAGCGAAATTTGTACATGCTCGTGGCGAGAAATAGAACCTTTCGAGCAATGATACTTTGTAGGGGCGTGATTTATCACGTTCCTAACACACTAAAATTTGCGGAGAGGAACGTGATAAATCACGCCCCTACAAAGAATCATAACTTGCCAGAAAGCAGCTATTTTGCACTCTAAAAGAGAACGATTTCGTTAAGCCACACGAAGCATACAAATAAGCAAAGCGAAATTTGTACATGCTCGTGGCGAGAAATAGAACCTTTCGAGCAATGATACTTTGTAGGGGCGTGATTTATCACGTTCCTAACACACTAAAATTTGCGGAGAGGAACGTGAAGGAAGAACAAAAACGACAACAAGAATTGGTTCCTAACACACTAAAATTTGCGGAGAGGAACGTGATAAATCACGCCCCTACAAAGTATCATAACTTGCCAGAAAGCAGCTATTTTGCACTTTAAAAAAGAACCTGCTACACAAAAATAGCAACTCACAAACGACAAAGATTAGGACACAATGAACCCCAAAAACCACCAGTTGGCATTGCATCTCCCCATCAAAAAAAATAAAACAGGCGGTTTTGCAGCGAAAAACAGGCTATATTGCGCACGAAAACAGCCTGTTTTGAATTGAGAATAAATCGATAGACAAACAAAAGGAATAAAATAAAGTAAAAAAATAAACAAATAGGATACAAAAATGAACATGAACCTGAAACCATACAACGCTCATTACAAGGCACTTATACAACTTGGAACACCCATTATTATCGGACAAATCGGTACCATCGTCTTAGGACTGGCCGACACGCTGATGATTGGACAACACAGCACAACGGAACTTGCGGCGGCAGCATTCGTCAATAATATGTTTGTGTTGGTCTTAGTTTTTGGAATGGGCTTTTCCTACGGACTAACCCCACTGGTTGGGTCGCTTTTTGGACGAGAAGAAAATAGCAAAATAGGTGGAATGCTGAAAAATGCCCTCGTGGCTAACACGCTTTTAGCTGCCCTTTTAGTAGGGATTATGACCCTACTCTACCTCAATCTTGGCAACCTTGGACAGCCCGAAGAACTTTTGCCGCTCATGCGCCCCTACTTTATTGTCAATCTTATTTCCTTGCCTTTTGTGTCGTGGTTCAATACTTTCAAGCAATTATCCGACGGAATCACCAACACAAAAACCCCAATGTGGATTATGATAGGCGGAAACTTGATGAATATTGTGGGTAATTATGCACTAATTTACGGCAAATTTGGTATGCCCGAATTAGGACTTTATGGTGCTGGACTCTCCACCATGTTTTCAAGAATCATGATGGCTATCGTCTTTGCTGCCATCTTCTTCCTATCAAAACACTACAAAGTTTATCGAAAAGGATTCTTCGCAGAACCCGTAAACCGCCAAGACCTCACGCTATTGGTGCGCATTGGATTCCCACTTTCGTTACAAATGGGCATGGAAACTGCCGCCTTCAGCCTCAGCTCTGTCATGGTGGGGTGGATTGGAACCAAGGCTTTGGCAGCTCATCAAGTCATGCTTTCCATTTCACAACTATTCTACATGGTCTATTATGGTATGGGGGCAGCCCTCGCCGTGCGTGTCAGCTACTTCTTAGGACAGAAAGATTACAAAGCTGTGCGGCTCTCTTCAACGGCTGGTTTCCACCTTATTCTCTTGATTGCCTTTATCGTAGCCGTGCCTGTCTTCATCTATCGCAACAGCATTGGAGCCGTTTTCACCGACAACGAAGCCGTTTGGAAAATGGTTTCGCAACTCATTTGGCCGCTAATGATCTACCAAATTGGCGACGGATTGCAATGTGCTTACGGCAATGCCATGCGTGGTTTGTCGTATGTAAAACCCTTAGTACCAACCGCTTTCATAGCTTACTTCATGATAAGTCTGCCAATTGGCTATGTATTGGGTATTCATTTCCACTGGGGAGTAACAGGAATTTGGTGGGCATTCCCATTCGGTTTGACCATCGCAGGTCTGCTTTATCGGTATTATTTCAATAAAAAACTCAAGGAAATAGCGTAAATTTTGCGCACAAAGTAAATGTAAAAGCCTAAAACAAACGCTTTCGTTACTATTTTTCCACCCTATTGTTGTTTACAATAGGGTGGAAAAACAATTTTTTCACCTTTATTTATTGCTAACAAAAGCCTAAAAAATCTCTATTTTATTCGGTTATCTGCATGCAATAAGGCAAAGGCTGCTGCAATTCCATAAAAGTTAGCGTAGGCTGCTCGTCCTTTGTACAAATAATCGTACCTTCCGAAGTCTTTAAAGCCTTGCCCATATCATAGCCAAGTCGCTTTGCTTGCGCCTTCAAACCTTCGAAAGCACTGCGATTGAAGACGTAAAGATAAACCGTACGACTATCTACTGCCAACATGAACAAACTCGAATTACCTTTGCCAAGTGCTGTTGGCAAAAAATCTTTCGATAAATCCATGTTCCGAACCCAATTATAATCTTTTCCAAACTGGTCAGAAGAAACACCTTTATAAGTATATCCTTGCTTTTCCAATACTTTTTTACCTGCTGCAAGGGTCTTATTCTTAAAAACTTGAATAGCATCTTTCACAGAAATTACATCGGTTTGCGCCTCCATGCTCACTGAAACAATGAGGGCGGCAATCAAGAATAATAGTCTTTTCATTGTAAATAAGCTTTGATTTATGCTACAAAGATAAAAAAAATATAGAGAAATTAAAAACGAAATTGAAAGATTATGCCAAAACACATCTCTCTAAGCGCAAAAGATACACAGATGTAGGGGCGGAATTTATTCCGTTCCTAATAAACAAAACCATACGCAGGTTGTAGGGGCGGAATTTATTCCGTTCCTAATAAATAAGCCATACGCAATATGTAAGGGCGGAATTTATTCCGTTCCTAATAAACAAAACCATACGCAGGTTGTTAGGAACGTGATAAATCACGCCCCTACGGAAAATAAAATTTTCTTTGCACTCGGCAATATGTAGGGGCGGAATTTATTCCGTTCCTAATAAGCAAAACATACGCAGGTTGTTAGGAACGTGATACGAGTTGTTGAGCTTGCGAAAAAATCACGCCCCTACAAAGGGAAAATAAAATGGTTCTTCCGAAATTTGGAGTGATGAACCATATTTATTATTATTTCATTTAGATTTTTAGAATATTTATAAATGGTTTTAAATAAACTATACACCTTATTTTCAATGATTTATAAAAATTATATGTATCGTATATGTTTAGATTTTTACTTGTTACTACTTTTTTTACGAATTTATTGTATATCTTTGCAACGGATTTAACATAGAAAAGCCCGTCGGGGCATATAATTTTAGATAGCAATTCACGAGAGTGAAGATTGATTCAGGAAGGACTAAACTTAATAAAACAGACCTGCAAGTTATTCAATTTACAGAATATCAAATTCTCAATCAACAGACAACTAAACTCGAATGCGTCACAGACAATAACTGTCTGATGATGCATTTTTCTTATTTCTATTTTGCAAAATCAAATACTTTCTGTAAGTTTGTTCTCTGAATCCGAGAAAATATTAAAGAGTATTGCTGTAGAGAAACATTGGACACATGGTTGCAATTGACCTATTTTTTCGTGAACTTATCGTAACAAAAAAACCATAAATCGTCACGACTTATGGTTTTTGCTGTTTAGAGGAATTAAAGAATGTATTATTTCACAACAATACTCTTACTAAAAATTCGATTGCTAAGAAGCAACCATTATACGAAAATATATTATTATCCTTATTCTTCTGTATTTTGAAAAGTAACAGAGAAAATCTTTTGCATAAAGATTAGGTTTTGCACAAAAATGATGCTATTATGACACCTCGCTTCTGCTATTGCAAACTCCTACTCTCATGCAAGAAACCTTAATCATAGCATTTAATTTACCAATTATTCCAATCCTCACGTCAGAAAATGGCTATCATCTTTATTTGTATTGGAACCTATTTTTTATTAGTTTCGGATTTTTCTTCTTTTTCAAAGTGCGATTTCTCGCCACGAGCATGTGCAAATTTCGTTTCACTTATTGGATAAGATATAGCTACACTCGACAAATTGAAAGTAAAAATTGTGCTACAAAGGTAGGAATATTTATTTGAACGAAGAAAGGTTTTTCGTTTTTTTTCAAAAAAAGCCCATTCTCAGTTTTGGGAATGGGCTTTTGGGGAGTTTTTTGGACGGGTCGGACGGGTCGAACAAGCCTGACTCGTCCCCCAAAAGGGGGAAACTTTTAGTAAGCGCGTGCTATGATGACACGGTGTTTTGCTGGCTTTCCGCTTACCATGTCTACGCCTTCTGTTTGTTCGAACATGAATGGCACGCATCGTATGGTAGCTTGGGTTTCTTCTTTGATGCGCTCTTCGGTTTCGCTTGTTCCGTCCCAATGGCAAAGGAAGAAACCTCCGTCTTTTATTTTCTGCTTAAACTCTTCGTAGTTGTCGCATTCGTGTATGTTTTGGTTGCGGAAGTCGAGTGCTTTTTTGAAGATATTTTCTTGGATTTCTTCTAAAAGTTTTTCAATTCTTTCTACTATTCCATCGAACGATACGTTTTCTTTTTCCAATGTGTCGCGGCGCATAATTTCGATGGTATTGTTTTCCAAATCGCGTCCGCCCATTGCTAAGCGCACTGGCACACCTTTGAGTTCGTATTCAGCGAATTTGAATCCTGGACGCTTGTTGTCGGCGTTGTCAAATTTCACGCTAATACCTTTGGCACGCAACTCGTTGATAACTGGTTGGAGTTTCTCAGTGATGGCTGCCAATTGTTCTGCGCCTTTGAAAATAGGCACGATGACTACCTGAATAGATGCAATCTTTGGTGGCAACACAAGTCCGTTGTCGTCAGAGTGGGTCATGATGAGCGCACCAACGAGTCGTGTACTTACGCCCCATGATGTTGCCCAAACGTATTCTGGTTTGTTTTCTTTATTAAGAAAGGTAACGTCGAACGATTTTGCGAAGTTTTGTCCGAGGAAGTGCGATGTTCCGCTTTGCAATGCTTTGCCGTCTTGCATCATGGCTTCGATGGTATAAGTATCCAATGCGCCTGCAAATCGTTCGTTTTCGCTCTTAACACCTTGTACAACAGGGATAGCGAGCCATTGTTCGGCAAAGTCGGCATAAACTTTGAGCATAGTCTTTGCTTCGTCTACGGCTTCTTCGCGTGTTGCGTGTGCGGTGTGTCCTTCTTGCCAAAGGAATTCTGATGTGCGGAGGAATGGGCGTGTACGCATCTCCCAGCGCATTACGTTACACCATTGGTTGCACATCAATGGAAGGTCGCGGTAAGATTGTATCCAATTCTTGTAAGTGTTCCAAATGATTGTTTCGCTTGTTGGGCGTATGATGAGTTCTTCCTCAAGTTTTGCACTTGGGTCTACCTCTACTGCGTTACCTTCTTCGTTAGAACGTAGGCGGTAGTGGGTTACAACGGCACATTCTTTGGCAAATCCTTTTACGTGTTCTGCCTCGCGAGAGAGGAATGATTTGGGTATGAGGAGTGGGAAATAAGCGTTTTGCGCACCTGTTTCTTTAAACATTTTGTCTAATTGTGCTTGCATTTTCTCCCATATTGCATATCCGTATGGTTTAATGACCATACAACCTCTTACGGGTGATTGCTCGGCAAGGTCGGCTTTGATGACCAAGTCGTTGTACCACTGCGAGTAGTTTTCGGCTCTTTTTGTAAGCTCTTTGAGTTCTTTTGCCATAGTTATGTTTTGTTTCTTCTTTTTAAGTTTTATAGGAAAAACCCCTTTGGTTTTAGGAAAATTCCCTTTGCCGTTTGGTTGTTTCGGCTTATCTTTGTGCAAAATTACAAAAAATAGTTGGCATACAATGTAAAAAGTCGAAAGATTGTTGTATCTTTGTTGTACGAACTTGCACTCTAACGAGTTTTTTAGTCAATTTAGGATATACTTTTTTGAGGCTGTAACATCAATTTTAAAAGAATATTAATAAATAAATTTTTGGATTATGAAAAATTTAAAGACAATAGCAGCTGGACTTTGCGCTGCAACACTCATTACAAGTTGTGCAACTAATCAACAAACTTATGGCGCAGGCGGTGCAGGCGCAGGCGCAGTAGTTGGTGGTATCATTGGACAAATTATTGGTAAGGACACTAAAGGCACGATGATTGGTGCTGCTATCGGTGCCGCAGTAGGTGCTGGAACAGGTGCTATCATCGGTCGCCACATGGATAAGGTTGCTGCTCAGACTGCCGCTAAGGTTGAAAACGCTAAGGTTGAAAAGACAAAGGACGCCAACGGTTTAGACTGTGTTAAGGTTACTTTCGATTCTGGTATTCTTTTCGCTACCAACAGTTCTTCTTTGAGCGCAGCTTCTAAGAAAGATTTGAACAACTTTGCAGGTGTATTGAAGCAAAATCGCGACTGCGACGTGGCTATTCAAGGTTACACCGATGCGTCAGGTAACGACAACATCAATCTTCCTTTGTCAGAAAAGCGTGCCACAGCCGTTTCTTCTTACTTGCGCGCACAAGGAGTTCCTGCTGGTCAAATTCGCACTGTTGAAGGTTTAGGTAGTGCTAATCCTATTGAAAACAAGCGCATTAGCCAAGCCAACCGTCGTGTTGAAGTATATATGTATGCTTCTCAAGACATGATAAACAAGGCAAACAATGGTAGTTTATAGTTTTTCAAATCTACAAACAAGGGCATTCTTTCTTTTTCGAGAGAATGCCTTTTTTGTTGCCTTGCTCTAATCTCTACCGTCTATCGTCTTTCTTCGCTTTCAATATCATTGAATAAGCGCATAACAGAGCGTGCTACCTGATGCAAAGGTACAAAAAATTAAATATAAAAAGATAAAAGCTCATTTAAATCCCCTTTTCTCTGTAAATAAAGAATTAGGAAGAAATCAAAAAAACCGCCCTTGCACCTACATGCACATGTAAGCAACAAGAGCGGGGTTACCCTAATACATCAAAATTTACCTACATGATGTAGTTTCAGCCCTACGCCAACAAGTTTCTTGGGCGCAATTGCTGTAAATTTTGATATTCTTAGCCATGTAATGAACACTTTCACAAGTGCATACATAATAAAAAAAAACTATTATACTATTACTAAAACAACTAAATCTAATTTTAAATATTTTCTTTTTTCCACTTTCAATGGTCAATACCATCGCGTGAGAGCAAGCCCTTGGTATTGTAATAATGTTTTATTTCCTTCATTTCAGTAACAAGGTCGGCATAGTCAATAAGGCTTTGGGGGCAATAACGCCCCGTTATAATCACCTCCACGTTCTTGTTTCTATTTTCTAAAGCCTCCATAATCTGTTCCAACGACACCAATTCCATGTAGAGCGCAATAGTAATTTCGTCAAGTATTACTACGTCATATTTTCCTTCTCGCAATATTTTTGCACATTCAGCCAATCCGTTTTGCGCACTTTCTTTGTCTTCTTCGTTAGGAACACGCATAATCATACAGCCACAGCCATACTGCTTGACAGTAAGATTGTTAATATAATTTACAACGAGCGTTTCGTTGTATTTCATTTGCTTTATGAACTGACCTACAAAAACCTGCATTCCTGCCATACAAGCACGGATAGCTACCCCTACAGCAGCGGTTGTTTTACCCTTTCCGTTGCCTGTATAAATGTGAATTTGACCACAATCTGCTGTTTTTCTTGTAATCATAAAGATACATGAAATTTTATAAACGCAAGCTCAGCGAAAAGTTTCACTTGTAAATACAACGCTAAGCCTTTGCTATGGTTTCACTTTTTCAAACAAAAATAGGTAGTCCAAATCAATTGGAAAGTTTATTCTTTTTTCTACTCGTTTTTAATCCTAACACAGCGAGTGAGTTATTTTTATAAATAAAATATCTCTACCACTGCAAAAATAGTTATAATCTATAAGACTACAAAATATTTTCAGTGTAAAATTCCAACAAAACGGAATTTTATTGATAATTTAACCAAACAAGAAAAAATTACTATTTGTTAAGAAATTATTGTTTGTACCGATTTCATATTATTACAATGGTGGCGCATACTTTATCATTTTTGAAAAATAAGCATTGAAACGACCAGCAAAAGAAACTCATTGAGAACTTGAAAACCATGCAAAATCGTCATCAATTAGCCTCAAAATTAAAATTTCTATACCGCTTCCATTGGCGTTATGTCTGCTTTCGGACACCTATATAAATAGAAATTCTCGTTAATTATTCCTAAAAATAATCTTTCACCTTACATTCTTCCTCTTAAACGAAAGAAATTTTGTACTTTTGCAAAGTTTTTATGCCGAGTAGGCTCGAATAAGTACAGGAAAGATGCTCTGTCGCCTATCGGTCAAACCGTTTACAATAAATAAAAATGTACGCAATTGTAGAAATTAACGGTCAACAGTTCAAGGTGGAAGAAGGCAAAAAGCTCTTCGTAAACCACATCAGAGAAGCCGAAGAAGGCAAGACTGTTGAGTTTGACAAAGTGCTGCTCATCGACAATGCAGGCACAGTCACAGTTGGCGCACCTACTGTTAGTGGTGCAAAAGTAGTAGCCGAGATTGTGAACCCACTCGTTAAGGGTGAAAAGGTAATCGTCTTCAAGATGAAACGTCGCAAGGACTGTCGCAAGAAGAATGGTCATCGCCAACAGTTCACACAGGTTGAGATTAAAACAATTAACGCTTAAATTTAGGAGGACAAGAAATGGCTCATAAAAAAGGTGTCGGTAGTTCTAAGAACGGACGCGAATCACATTCAAAGCGTTTAGGTGTTAAAATTGGTGGTGGTCAAAAAATTATCGCAGGCAACATTATCGTTCGCCAACGTGGTAACAAACACTATCCTGGTGATAATGTAGCACAAGGTAAAGACGATACATTGTACGCACTCACAGACGGTATCGTTTACTTCCACAAGGGTAAGTACAACAAGAGCAAGGTCTCTGTACTTTCTGAAGAAGTATACGCTGCAAAAACTGTAACACCAGAAGCGTAAAGAAAGCAATTAAAGCTTATTCCAAACAAACAACATAATCCCAAATTTCCGTTGGAAATTTGGGATTTATGCTTTTTATGAATAAACAATTACCAACGATTTAGATTGCACGAGCCCTGTTTTTGGGCATGTAGGGGCGTGATTTTTTCGCAAGCTCAACAACTCGTATCACGTTCCTAACCGCAAAGAATATATCCGTATTTGCTTGTGCGGAACGGGAAAGCAAAGAAAATCTTATAAAAATCAATCTGAAAAAACCATTGATTCTTTCCCCAAAATACGATTTCTCGCTACGAATAGGCAAAAATTCGCTTTGCTTTCAAGAATTTGATGCCCACTTACATTAACGCAGGCACCAAGAATTTTGTTAAATAATAACCACCTACAATGAGCCAAACATAAATGATTGCAGCCAAAAGGAATGGTTTGAAACCTGCTTTCTTGAATTTATCAATGCTCGTTTCTGCTCCTAAAGCGGTCATTGCCATGGTCAGCAGAAAAGTATCCAAGGTAGTAATGCCCTTAACAACATCGGCTGGCAACAAATTCAAGCTATTAAAACAAATAACGAGCAAGAACATAATGGCGAACCAAGGTATTTGAATTTTGGTTTTAGTTCCGTCAGCATTCTCACGAGTAGCAACATCTTTGGCAACAAAGAAAGCTATAACGAGCAACACGGGAACAAGCATCATGACACGTATCATCTTGACAATAATAGCGCTGTCGCTAATGGCAGCACCCATTGCATTGCCCGCTCCAACAACGTGTGCCACTTCGTGAATGGTTGCTCCTGCAAAAAGTCCCATCTGTTGGTCGGACAAATCAAAGATACCTGCTCGGTAAAGTATAGGGTAAAGGAACATAGAAAGCGTTCCAAAGATGACAACAGTAGCCACCGCTACAGCTGTTTTGTAAGGCTTTGGGCGAACAGCTCCGTCTACTCCCATAACAGCAGCAGCACCACAAATAGCAGCACCACACGATGTTAGCAGTGCTATACTGCGGTCCATTTTCAACATTTTACCCACGAAAAGCCCAAAAACAATGGTTACCACCACCACGATAGCGTCAATAATGATAGCAGGAAGTCCCACTGCGGTAATGTCTTGGAAAGTAAGTTTAAAGCCATAAAGTATGATACCGATGCGTAAAATGCGCTTCGAACAAAACACAATACCAGGTGTCCATGTTTCAGGCAGATTGTTGCGCAAACTATTAGCATAGAGCATACCAAGAATAATACCGACTATCATCGGCGAGAACGATAAAGCTTTGGCAAAACTCATATCGCCTAAATAGAAAGCAGCACATGAAAAGAGTGCCATTAAAAGGATTCCGTGGAGCATTGAGCTCCTTTGTTCAGTAATTTTCATAATCGTTTTTTTTTATCATCATTTTTATTCTGTAATCGGCAGACTCGCTATGCTGCAAATGCAACCGCAAGTCTGTCAAAAAAAAACCATACAAAGGTACTCAAAAACAAGGAAACGATGTAATTTTTTCCAAGTTTTTCTGCATCTTTTTTTTATTTTTTTATCATTGTATCGAATGGTAAAAAATGTTGAAACATTGAAAAGTCGTAATCATAATACTTTGCAGTTTTGAATAGTTTTGTTACTTTTGCAGTAAATATCAAACAATGTTCAAATTCATGTCGCTTGGCAGTGGCAGTAGTGGCAATGCCTATCTTCTTTATACCGACACCGATTGCATCGCAATTGACTGTGGATTAGGTATTAGAACTATAAAAAAGCATTTCCACAGCTATGGTTTGCAGCTGTCAATGATTAACAATATAATTATCACACACGACCATGCCGACCACGTTAAGTCGGTGGGGTCGCTCAGCACAGATTATGATATTCCCGTTTATGCCACAAAGATGGTTCACGAGGGTATCAATAGGAATTGGTGTGTAAAGAAAAAAGTGGCTCCGTCTATGGTTCGATTCATCGAAAAGGGTGAAACGAAGCAGATTGGGGAGTTTAAAGTTACAGCTTTTGCCGTGCCACACGATAGTTGCGACTGCGTTGGCTATTCCATTGAGTGCGAGGGAGTTAATTTCACCATTGTAACCGACTGTGGACACATCACTGATGAAATTAAAAAGTTTATTTCTCAAGCCAACTATTTGGTGATTGAAGCCAACCATGAGCCTGAAAAATTGGCAGCAGGTCCCTACCCTAAGTATTTGAAGGCACGCATTGCATCGCAAATAGGACATTTAAGCAATGGAGAATGCGCCCAAGCGATTGTCGAAAACGCTATGCCCCACCTTAAACATGTGTGGTTGTGCCATTTAAGCGACGAGAACAATCACCCAGAATTGGCACGAAAGGCGGTAACAACGGCAATGGCGAGCGTTGGATTGGTGGCTGATGTGGATTTCATGGTCGAGGTTTTGAAACGGAAAACTCCAAGCGAAACCTACGAATTAATATAATTTAGGAGCAAAGTATGTAGGGGCGTGATTTATCACGTTCCTAACCGCAAAGAATATATCCGTATTTGCTTTTGTGGGACGGAATACGAGTGTTGAACTTGCAAAAAATCTCGCCCCTACGCTGCTGTTAGGAACGGAATAAATTCCGCCCCTACATCGATTTGCTATGTTAGGAACGTGATAAATCACGCCCCTACATGCTGTACCCAATATAAAAACAATAGGTTTTGAAACGGAAAACCTATTGTTTTGTGTTTCAAAACCTATTGTTTTGTATTTTAAAGCGGTGGACACGAACTGAAAATGGGGGCGTGTCTGACTTTCAAAGATTTCGTTTTACTAAAATTCTATTGTTACTTTTCCATTGAATTGTCTACCTGTTAAGTAGTTTGGCACTGCATATTGCTGACCCGTTACATCGGTAATCCAGTAATAAGAGTTTACGTTGTTGATGCCAAAGAGGTTCAAGCAATCGAGTCCCAACCAGATGTTGCGGAAGATTGATTTGCGTTTGCCGTCTGTATTGTCGAACAATCGGTAACTCATTCCTATATCGGCACGCTTGTAGGCAGGCGCACGGAAGGAGTTGCTGCTCAACTCTTGGTGGGGCGCAGAGAATGGAAGTCCGTCGGCGTAAGCCAATTTTAGCGACATTCGCCAGCGTGTTGAGCCTGGGAAATAGTCGGTAAAGAAAAGGTTTACGGCAAAGCGTTGGTCGGTAGGCATCGGCACACTGCGGTCTTTTAGTTTCATTCGGGTGTTCATAAAACTGAAAGTGAGCCACGAGTCAGTTCCTGGGACAAATTCTCCAAAGAGTTTAAGGTCTAATCCTGCTGCGTGTCCCGACGATTGGTTGTCGCCATAATAAGTAACTTTCACGTTATCAACCGAATAAGGCACGAGTCGGGAAATGGCTTTATAGTAGGCTTCGGCGGTAAACTTAAACGGTCGGTTGAGCATGGTGAATCGATAACTCATGGACGCCAAGGCATGAATGGACATTTGCGACTTCGTGTTTTTGTTGAGCAAGGCGTAGGTTACGCCATTGACCATGGTTGTGTCGCGCAACTCCTTGTAGAAGGGTGCTTGATAGTAGAGTCCGCCCGCAATACGGAACGAAAGATTGCGGTTCCAGCCTGGTGTGATGTTCAGTGAGACACGAGGCGAGACGATACTCTCTCCGTTGAAACTCCAATGGGCATAGCGCACACCGTAATTCAATCGGAAAAGCGTTGGAATGGAGTCGCGTGTTTGGAAATTCCATGTGTCTTGCAAGTAGGCTTCCATGCGTGTTGCGTTCAAATCGTTGCGCGCTCTCAGCGAATAAATCATGTTCAAGTCGTTGCCTGTATGCGGAACATTGTAGCCAGCAGAGTCTCTGTATTCGTATTCGGCTGAATTTTCTCTAATTTTTTCCCATTTATAAGTGAATGCGCCCTCTATTTTATGCTTGCCAGCACGTTGTTGCACCATGAGTTTGAGGCTCTTCACATCGGCTTTCAGATAGTCGCGCGAGTGCTGCATATAGGTTCCCACACCCAAATTTTCCGATGTTTCGGTTTGGGTGAGCCAATATTGTCCTTGAATATCGTAGCGTTGTTGCTCCTTGGTAGAGAATGCCGATGCGATAAGGGATAGGTCGGTGCGTGGCGTAAGGTGGTTGGTCAGTGCCAAAGACCCAAAGTAGGTGCGAAAAAGGTCTTTCTCTTTGCCGTCAAAATAGACTTTAAACTTCTTCACATTCTGCAATGTACCGAAGTTTGTTTCACGGTCTTCGGGTTCAAACTCATAGTTATTTTCCGAAATATTCCCAATGAAATCTACCTGCCAACGCTTCGAAGGCTGCCAAGAAAGGTAGGTTTGATAGTCGAGGAACGATGGTTTGTATTCGCCTTTTGTTTCCAATGAGCCTAAGAGATACTTGTTGGTTTTATAGCGCAAGCCGTTTGTCCATGTTAGTTTCTTGGTCGATAAGCCGAAATAGCCGCTCGCACCGAGCATAGAGAGGGTGATTGAGCCTTCGGTTCGCTTGGGTCGCTTGTAGGTAATATCGAGTGCCGAACTCATTTTGTCGCCATATTTTGACTCGAAACCGCCTGTCGAGAAGCCTACATGGTCTACTAAATCGGGATTAATGACCGACAAGCCTTCTTGCTGACCACTTCGAACAAGGAAGGGACGATAGACTTCCACATTATTTATATATACCGAATTTTCGTCAAAAGTACCGCCTCGCACGTTGTATTGCGACGAAAGTTCGTTGTGCGACGATACACCTGCTTGGGTTTGTATGATTTCTTCGACCACGTTTCCCGATACGGACGGCGACTTTTTAGCATGGTCTATTTTCACTTCTTCGGTGGTTCCGTGTTGCGTAACCTTTCCCGTTACCACCACTTCATCCATCTGATTGTCGCTTGCCAACTGTATTTGCAACGTTTGTTTGCCTTTTGGACGGCGCAAAACTCTTACTTTCGACTTGTAACCCAACATCGAAAAATGAATTTTCACCGAGTCTTGGCTCTCCAATTGCATACTAAATTCGCCTTTAAGGTTTGTCAAAGTCATCTTTCCTTGCGATGATACCATGACCGAAGCCAACTCGATAGGGTTGCCTTCTTGGTCGGAAATTTTGCCTTGCAGCGTAAATGACTGTCCCATAGCGTGTACAGCACACACCAAAAAGAGGAACATTATAATCGTTAAACGAACTTTTCCTTGTTTCATGCAATGATAACGTTTCTTTAAAAAGATTATTGTATTTTTTCGACTGGTATTTCTTGTCAATCTATTTTCTTTTGCTACCTTTGCAATCAGATTAATAGGTAAGATAAATAAAATGAAGAAAATACTCTTTCTAATGGCTTTGGTGCTTGGCGCAATCACCATTACATCGTGTAACGAGAACGAATCGTATGCCAAACAATTGGAACGCCAATCAGAATCAATCGATGCATTCATCAATAAACACAAAATTACGGTGATTTCGGAATCGCAATTTGCCAATCAAGGCTATAAAACTGACACGACAAAGCACCAATATGTGAAGTTCAACAATAACGGTGTTTACATGCAAATTGTAAATGAAGGGTCAGGAGAAAAGCTAAAGAAAGGCGAAACAGCCACCGTGCTTTGCCGTTTCGACGAAACCAACTTGCTCACCGATACAGTTCAACTCACCAACCGTGCCTTAGCATGGGACGGAATGGTAGATAAAATGATGGTAACCAATACAAGTGGCACATTCACAGCTACTTTCGACGCAAGTTCAAGCGTAATGAAGAGAGCTTACCGCAACACCATGGTGCCTTCAGGTTGGCTTGTTCCACTTACCTATATCAACTTAGGACGCATCGCAAAGCCAGACGATAAGTTGGCACATGTGCGCCTTATCGTGCCTTCAAGCCAAGGTCATAAACATGCAAGCGACAACGTTTACGCTTGTTTTTATGACATAACGTACCAAAGAGGAGTATAAAAAAACAACCATACGCCACGACTGCAAGCCGCTGTCGTGGCTTTAAAATTATATCATTCATGACGCTAATTAAGTCTATTTCAGGTATCCGCGGCACTATTGGCGGACAAACAGGGGACACATTGAACCCACTTGACATTGTAAAATTCACCTCAGCTTACGCTACTTATATCGCAAGCCAACACCCAAACAAGAAACTTAAAATTGTAGTAGGACGTGATGCACGCATTTCGGGCGAAATGGTGAAGAACGTAGTCTGCGGTACGCTCATGGGAATTGGGGTTGATGTGGTTAATATTGGATTGGCAACAACACCTACAACCGAACTTGCTGTGCGCATGGAAGGGGCTGACGGTGGCATCATCATCACTGCTTCGCATAATCCTAGACAATGGAACGCACTGAAATTATTGAACCATGAAGGCGAATTTCTTACGGCTCAAGACGGTGCTGCCGTACTCGATATTGCAGAAAAGGAGAGTTTCCTTTATGCCGATGTAGACAATCTCGGTAGTTACAGAGAGGATAATTCGTTCGACCAACGCCACATTGATGCTGTAAAAGCACTTGAATTAGCTGATTTAGAAGCCATTAAAGCACGCAAATTCCGTGTATGTGTCGATGTTGTAAACTCGGTTGGTGGCGTGATTCTTCCTAAATTGTTAGACCAAATTGGCGTAGAATATACCTTACTTTATGGCGAACCAACAGGCAATTTCGCTCATAATCCTGAACCAATCGAGAAGAATCTCGGTGGCATCATGGACGAAATGAAAAAGGGCGGATACGACCTCGGTATCGTGGTAGACCCTGACGTAGACCGCTTGGCATTCATTCGTGAAGACGGCGTGATGTTTGGCGAAGAATATACCCTTGTTGCCGTAGCCGATTACATTCTCGACCATGTGGCAGGAAACACTGTTAGCAACCTTTCTTCAACCCGTGCTTTGCGTGATGTAACCGAAAAACATGGCGGAAAATACTATGCTTCAGCAGTGGGCGAGGTAAATGTTACCACCAAAATGAAGGAAGTAGGTGCTGTCATCGGTGGCGAAGGCAATGGCGGAGTTATCTATCCTGAAAGCCATTACGGCAGAGATGCTTTGGTAGGCATCGTGCTTTTCCTCAGTTCATTGGCTCAAAAAGGATTGAAAGCAAGCGAATTGCGCAAGACATACCCTGAATATTTCATTGCCAAAAACCGCATCGACCTTACTCCAGAAACCGATGTTGATGCTATTCTTGCTAAGGTTAAGGAACTTTATGGCAACGAAAAAGACGTACAAGTAACCGATATTGACGGAGTAAAACTCGATTTCCCAACCGCTTGGGTGCATCTTCGCAAATCGAACACCGAGCCTATTATCCGTGTTTATAGCGAGGCAGGCTCAATGGAAGAAGCCGACCAATTGGGCAAAAAGCTCATGCAGGTGGTTTATGATATGCAGTAAGCGGTTGAGGGATTAGTCGCGGACCAGTCGGACCAGTCTGACTGATCCGACAACTCCAACAAATCCCCATCAGCAAAATCAATCAGACCTGTCAGACGAGTCTGCCCCGTCCGACTCGTCCCCCTCCAAAATTTTAAAACCAAACAACAAATGATATTAAAGAAAAAGAGGTGGCACTGTCTTCCGGGACAAGAACCCACCGAAATGGACAAAAAAATAATGGAGTTTGAGAAGAAAGGAAAGCTCGTTCCAACCCGCAACCTCATTAAAACTCCCGAACAAATTGAGGGCATTCGCCGTGCTGGCGTCATCAACACAGGCTGTTTGGACGCTGTAGCTGACGCCATTCATATAGGCATGAATACCCAAGAAATCGATGATATATGCATGGCGTTCTGCAAAGAACACAATGCTATCCCAGCATGCCTTAACTATGAAGGTTTCCCAAAGAGTGTTTGCACCAGCATCAACGAAGTTGTGTGCCACGGAATCCCTAAGAAAGAGGACGTTTTAGAGGAAGGCGACATCATCAATGTGGACATGACCTGCATTCTTGACGGCTATTACGCAGACGCAAGTCGTATGTTCATCATGGGAAAAACTACCCCCGAAAAGGAACAATTGGTGCGTGTTGCCAAAGAATGCCTTGAAGTGGGCATGGAAGCAGCCAAACCTTACTCGTTTGTGGGCGACATCGGTCATGCCATTCAGAAGCATGCCGATAAATATGGCTACGGTGTTGTGCGCGACCTTTGCGGACACGGCGTAGGAAACCAATTCCACGAAGAACCAGAAGTAACCCATTATGGTCATCGTGGCACAGGTATGTTGCTCGTACCGGGCATGGTTTTCACCATCGAACCAATGATTAACCAAGGCACATGGAAAGTTTTCATCGATGCCGAAGACCCATACGGGTGGGAAATCATTTCGGGCGACGAACTCCCTTCGGCTCAATGGGAACACACTTTCCTCATGACCGAAACGGGATTGGAGATTTTAACTTATTAAGCTTTCCCCCACCCCCCTCCGTTGGGAGTGGAAGTGCAAATTTTCTTGCTCGTAGGGGCGTGATTTTATCACGTTCCTATTCAGCAAAATAGCTTATTTTTAGAGTGTTAGGAACGTGATAAATCACGCCCCTACAAGCAAGGGCATTAGCCACCACCCCCTCTCCCATCTGAGAGGGTTGGGGAGAGTCTCTTTTAGAAATTTATTATGGACACATATATATTAGGAATAGAAAGCAGTTGCGACGATACGAGTGCAGCAGTATTGCGCAATGGCGTGATACTGAGCAATGTAACGGCTTCGCAAGATGTGCATAAAGCCTACGGAGGAGTAGTACCTGAATTGGCTTCACGCGCTCACCAGCAAAACGTTGTACCCGTTGTAGACCAAGCCATTAAGCGTGCAGGTATCACCAAAGAACAACTCTCAGCCGTAGCCTTCACTCGTGGGCCTGGTTTAATGGGTAGTTTGCTCGTTGGCGTTAGCTTTGCCAAAGGTTTTGCACGCTCATTGGGCATTCCGCTCATCGATGTAAACCACTTACAAGGTCATGTTCTCGCCCACTTCATCAAGGAAAGCGACGACGACACCAACCAACCTCCTTTCCCTTTCATCTGTTTGCTCGTTTCGGGCGGTAACTCTCAGATTGTCAAGGTGAATGCTTACAACGATATGGAAGTGTTGGGTCAGACCATAGACGATGCAGCAGGCGAGGCAATCGACAAATGTTCGAAAGTCATGGGCTTAGGTTATCCAGGTGGGCCTATCATCGATAAGCTCGCACGACAAGGCAATCCAAAGGCTTACAAGTTTGCCGAACCTAACGTTGCAGGCTACGACTATT
The DNA here is from genome assembly GCF_900454955.1 of Prevotella disiens. Taxonomy (NCBI): domain Bacteria; kingdom Pseudomonadati; phylum Bacteroidota; class Bacteroidia; order Bacteroidales; family Prevotellaceae; genus Prevotella; species Prevotella disiens. The sequence continues at coordinate 366,461 of NZ_UGTL01000002.1, forward strand.
CGTTTTCGGGACTGAAAACATCGTTCCTTTACAATCTTCGTGAATGGATAAAGGACGACCCCGATTTCATAGAAAACCATAAGGTAGACCTTGCGGCAAGTCTTGAATTTACCATTGTTGATATTTTGATGAAGAAACTCCGCAAAGCCGTTAAAGATACTGGCATTAAGCACGTTGCAGTAGCAGGTGGCGTTTCGGCAAACAATGGTTTGCGCAATGCTTTCCACGACCATGCGGCACGTTTCGGGTGGACAATTTATATTCCAAAATTCTCTTACACCACCGACAACGCAGCCATGATAGCCATGGTAGGAACTTTCAAATATCAAGACGGAAAGTTTGCCACTATCGATATGCCTGCTTTTAGTAAGGTAACTTTTGAATAATTTTTTTTAACCCCTCTTTTAAGCGACAAAACATAGAAAATGGAATTTGAAAGCAAAATATTATCACGCCAAATAGGCGACCTTCTTTACGCATCAGGCTTCTCACTCGGTACGGCAGAAAGCTGCACAGGCGGACGCATCAGCGAAACCATCATTGCCATACCTGGTGCATCGAATTATTTCAAAGGCGGCATCGTGTCGTATAGCGAAGAAACCAAAATGAATTTATTGGGTGTAAAGGCTGAAACTTTGCAGGAACACACTGCCGTAAGCGAACAGGTAGCACGCGAAATGGTAAGCGGTGCTATCCGTGCGCTCAACGTAGACTATGCCATTTCGGTTACAGGAACAGCTGGACCAGGTGGCGGCACAGCCGAAATTCCTGTTGGCACAATATGGATTGGCTATGGCGACAAGAACGAAATACGCACGATGAAACTCACAGAAGACTTCGGTCGCGACATCAATCTTGCCATTGCCACCAACAAAGCCATTCGCCTCATGCTCGATTTCCTCACCGAGAAGTTAGCACCCGAAACTAACAACGACGAAACCGATGTGGCTGAAATGACAGGCGTAAAGTTGTAAAGCGCGGATAAACAGAAAAATACATAAAACCCATTGTTTTGACCATCAAAACAATGGGTTTTATGTATGAAAACAACCTATTTTGTGGGTAGCTAGTCGGGACTAGTCTGACTAGTCTGACTTAATAGTTAAAAGATGATAAAATTTAGTTCAAAATAGATTGTTTTTAAAACAAAAAATACTATCTTTGCAATATCAAAATGATATTATTTTTTAAGAACTAATTTTAAACAATACAACTATGGAGAAAAAAGAATTTGCATTCAAAGGAACTATCCTCAACGGATTTCTCATGCTCACACTAACCCTTATTACCCTTTTGGGTTCAATTACTGCCGCAGTTTACGGATTTATTGAATTAGATGCCGACAAAACTACCACTGGAGTTTTGCTTTTGGGCGGTGCTGTGATGGGAATTATTTTGTTTATCCTTCTATGTTGCGGATTTATAAGAGTCGAACCTAACGAAGCACGTGTAATGATGTTCTTCGGCGAATATAAAGGTACGTTTACACAAGTGGGATTTCATTTTGTAAACCCATTCATCAACACGAAAAAAATGTCATTCCGTGCAAGAAACATTGATGCAGATCCTATCAAGGTGAACGATAAAAACGGTAACCCTATCATGATAGGTATGATGCTCGTTTGGCGATTGAAGGATTCTTACAAAGCTATCTTTGAAATTGACTCAGAGACAATGGCAAAGTCGGGCAACGAAGAAGCCATTACCAACAAGGTGAGCGACCTTATGCTGGCTTTCGAACGTTTCGTTAAGATTCAAGGCGATGCTGCTTTGCGCCATGTTGCAGGTCAATACGCTTACGACAATATGGACGATGAAACCATCACACAAACCCTTCGAGAGAATAGCGAAGAAATTAATAAACTCTTAGAGCAAACCCTTGACGAACGATTGGATATGGCTGGTATAGAAATTGTTGAAGCACGCATCAACTATCTTGCCTATGCACCAGAAATTGCTGCCGTAATGTTGCGCCGCCAACAAGCCAGTGCCGTGATTGCAGCACGTGAAAAGATTGTCGAAGGAGCTGTTTCAATGGTCGATATGGCATTGAAAAAACTCGACAATGAGAACATTGTGGAACTCGATGAAGACAAAAAAGCAGCTATGGTAAGCAACCTTATGGTGGTACTTTGTAGCGAAACATCAACCCAACCCGTTGTAAATTCAGGCACGTTGAATATGTAATAATGGCAAAAAAAGATAATAACACAAAAAGTTTCATTCTCCGTGTTGATGCCGACACCATGGCAGCAATCGAGAAATGGGCGGCAGACGAGTTTCGTTCTACCAACGGACAGCTGCAGTGGATTATCACAGAAGCACTTAGAAAGGCACGTCGTCTGCCAAAACAAAAGAAAAGCGTAGCAAAAGAAAAGGAAAACGACAATGACAAATCTTAAAAACGTAAGACTTAGACGTACTCGCCAAAGTACAATCTTTGAGATAGTGGCAGCCCTTTGCTCACTTTTCTCATGGATTATTGTGAGCATAGCCGTAGCAAAAGGCAGATTAGGCGCAGAAAAATTTATCACTATCAGCCTCTTGTCCCTTGCATCTACCTTTATGTTCTATTCGGCTTATCGTCCCGGTGCACGTTGGATAAGAAGCCACTACCAGCCAAAGACAATGCAACAACTCATTGCAACGAGTAAATTTTTTCGTATCTTGGGTTTAGAAGATGGCATACTATGCCTGTGCATAGCAGTCCTTTCACTAATAAAACTGCCCACATCCATAGATAAAATTTTGGGTACGAGCATTATAGTCATGTTCCTCGGCACGAAGATTTACATTGACCGAAAATATAAAGAAGTGAAAAAGGTCGAAAAAGCAGTACAAAAAAAGGAAAAACAATAGGTTGTAAACATTCTTTTCCTATGACTTACACACCTTGTCTATGAAGGTGTATCCTCAAAAAAATAGCCTTATGCTCAACTATTCTGCAGCGTAAGGCTGTTTTTTTTATAATAATACTTGTTTTTCAATGGAAATCATTATCTTTGCACATAGATTCCAACCAATGAAAAAAATTGGGCGAAAAACATGAAAGAGAAACAATAATCAACAAATATAAACATAAAAAAGCTGGCAGTAGAAACATTGACAGCATTTCAACAAACAAATTAATGGAAGAATTTGAACTCATTGCCAAAACCTTTATGGGACTTGAGCAGGTTTTGGCTCAGGAGCTCACCCAACTGGGTGCTAACAACGTGCAAATAGGACGACGAATGGTGTCGTTCACAGGTAACAAAGAAATGATGTACCGAGCTAACTTCCAGTTGCATACGGCTATACGAGTACTAAAACCAATCGCACACTTTAAAGCAAATAGTGCGGAAGATATGTACGATGAGGTAAGGAAAATCGATTGGAGCAAGTATATCCTCAAAGGGAAAACATTCTCTGTCGATTCTGTTGTCTACTCAGAAGAGTTCAAAAACTCACGATTCGTAACCTATAAAGTAAAGGACGCTATCGTAGACCAATTTCGTGAAAATACAGGAACACGACCAAATATCTCGGTGAGCAACCCTGACATTCGACTAAATATTCACATTGCCGAAGACAAGGCTACACTTTCCTTAGACTCAAGTGGAGAATCATTGCATCGCCGTGGCTACCGACAAGAAAGCGTTGAAGCTCCATTGAACGAGGTTTTGGCTGCGGGCATGATTCTTATGACAGGCTGGAAGGGCGAAACCGATTTCATTGACCCTATGTGTGGTTCAGGAACATTACCTATTGAGGCGGCACTCATCGCAAGAAACATTTCGCCTGGCGTATTCCGCAAAGAGTTTGCATTTGAAAAATGGGCTGATTTCGACCAAGATTTGTTTGATAGCATCTACAACGACGAGTCGGAAGAACGAGAATTTACCCACCATATCTATGGTTACGACACCGATATGAAGGCTGTAAACACGGCAAAGCTTAACGTTGCAGCAGCAGGATTCTCGAAAAACATCACCATTGAGCATAAAGATTTCAAGAACTTTACGCAACCAAAGGACAAGAGCATCATTGTGATGAATCCACCATACGGCGAACGCATCTCAACCCCTAACTTGTTGGGAACTTACAAGATGATAGGCGAACGCTTAAAGCATCAGTTCATGGGCAACGAGGCATGGATTCTTTCTTATCGTGAAGAATGTTTCCGCGAAATAGGATTAAAGCCAAGCATTAAAATCCCTGTTTACAACGGTTCGTTGGAATGTGAGTTCAGAAAATACCAAATGTTCGACGGCAAACTCAACGAGTTCCGTGCCGAAGGAGGCATTGTAAAGACCGAAGACGAGAAGAAAGAAATGGCGCAGAAGCATCGTTTCAAGAAAAATCGTGAATTTAAAAAACGCTTAGACGATACCGAATCAAACGAAGAGGGCGATATTCGCTCGTTCACTTTCCATAGTTTCGAACATGAAAGACCCGATTTTGGAAAGAAATTCAACGAGAAAAGAAAGCCACGCAGAAACTTTGGCGACGACGACCGCTTTGGCGATGACTATAAATCATTCAAAGGAAAGAAAAACTTTGGTGGAAAGAAGTTTGACAAAGGTGGCAAAGGTGGTAAAAACCGATATAAAAATTTTGATACAAATGAAGACTAACACTTTAATGGTGGGGGCAATATTAGCTGGATTCATGGCTTTTGCACAACCTACAAACATCATGGCACAGAAAAAATTTACACTCGAAGAACTTAATTTCGGAGGTAAAAACTTTCAAAAAATGCGTGCTGAAACTCGCTACACTACATGGTGGGGCGACCAATTGGTTCGATTGGACAAAGAACAATGCACAATTGTGAACACAAAGACGCTGAAAGAGCAAACACTCTTCACACTTAGCGACTTAAACGCATGGCTCGGAGATAGCAAAAGCAAGGTTCGTGCGCTTTATAGCATTGCTTTTCCTGATGCCAAAAAGCCTGTTGTAAAGGTGAATACAGGCAAAGAAACATTGCTCGTAAACTTTAAAACAAAGAAAATAGAGCAGCGTTTTGAAAACGTTACAGAGGCGCAAGCAGCCGACCGCAACGCTGTTTCTGGTGCATTGGCTTACGTTTTAGAAAATCAACTCTACGTTTCTAACAACGGACAAACCAAGCAATTAACCTCTGACGGCTCTCGTAGCATCGTTTACGGACAAGCGGTACACCGTGATGAGTTCGGAATTAAAGGCGGATTGTATTGGAGTCCTAACGGCGAACGCCTTGCTTTCTATCGCATGGATCAAAGCATGGTAACCGATTTCCCACTTATCAATGTTCAAGAAGTAGATTGGACACCTAAAAAGGGTGAATCTCGCATGGCAACACCAGAGCCAACTCCTTACCCAATGGCTGGCGAAACCTCTCATAAGGTTACCGTAGGTGTTTACGACATCAATACTTCAAAGACCGTTTACCTCAAAGCTGGCGACCCAACCGACCGCTATTTCACCAACATACAGTGGAGCCCCGACAATAAAACCATCTATATGTTTGAGTTGAACCGCGACCAAAACGATTGCCATTTGGTTTCTTACGATGCACAAACAGGCGATAAAATTGCAGAACTCTACCACGAAACTGATGCAAAATATGTTGAACCAAGCCACCCTATCCTTTTCTTGCCTTGGAACAGCAACCAATTTGTGATGCAAAGTCAGAAGGACGGCTACAACCACCTCTACCTTTTTAATAAGGACGGCAAGGAGTTGAAGCAAATTACCAAAGGCAATTTTGTTGTCATGGACATACTCGGCTTCAACGAAAAGGCAAAGTCTATCATCTATGTGTCTAACGAATGCAGTCCTATTCAGCGCAACACATGGAGCGTAAACGTGGCAAACGGAAAGCGCACCTTGTTGGATAATGGTCGTGGATACCACTATGCACGATTGAGCGAAGGTGGTAACTACTTGGTAGACAACTATTCTGAACCAAACGTACCACGCAAAATAGACATCGTATCCATCGGAAATAAGCCTGAAATTAAGAACTGGCTCACTGCAAAAAATCCATGGGCAGGCTATAATATCCCTGAATTTACATCGGGTTCGATAAAAGCTGACGACGGCAAAACCGACCTTTATTGGCGCATGGTGAAGCCTATTGGTTTCGACCCTAATAAGAAATATCCAACCGTTGTGTATGTTTACGGTGGCCCTCATGCCCACAACGTTGATGCAAGTTGGAACTATGGCTCACGTCCATGGGAAACTTACATGGCACAAAAGGGCTATTTGCTTTTCATTCTTGACAACCGTGGTAGCGAAAATCGTGGCAGAGCCTTTGAACAAGCTACCTTCCGCCAGTTAGGACAAGTTGAAATGCGCGACCAAATGGCTGGTGTAAACTATTTGAAATCACTCCCTTACGTTGATGCAGACCGCATCGGTGTACATGGTTGGTCGTTTGGTGGCTTCATGACTATTTCTTTGATGACCAACTACCCTGAAACTTTCAAAGTAGGTGTAGCAGGTGGGCCTGTAATCGACTGGAAATGGTACGAGGCAATGTATGGCGAACGCTACATGGACACTCCACAAACCAACCCAGAGGGTTATGCAAAGACATCGCTCTTGAAGAAAGCAAAGGACTTAAAAGGCAAATTGCAAATCATTACAGGTTTGAACGACCCTGTGGTGTTGCCACAACATTGCTTCACTTTCCTCAAAGCATGTATCGGAGTAGGCACACAACCTGACTTCTTCGTCTATCCTGGCGAACCACACAACATGCGTGGACACCAAAGTGTGCATCTACACGACCGCATTACACAATATTTTGAAGATTATTTGAAGCCGCTCAACACCCCTACTCGTTAATAAAAAGAGTAGGAAAGTCGTTGAAAATAAAAGAAATGGGCAGCAGTAAAAGGCTCATTATCAAGGAAAAATAATAATAGAATAATAAAAAAATACTTCCTTAAGCATAGAAAATATGTACGCCCCTCCCAACGGAGGGGTTGGGGAAGGCTCTTTATTTTATGAAAATACTACTCTTAGGCAGCGGCGGACGTGAACACGCCTTAGCATGGAAGATTGCACAAAGCCAACAATGCGATAAGTTATTCATTGCCCCTGGTAACGCAGGTACAACCGATTGTGGCGAAAATGTAGCCATTGGGGTGAATGAATTTGACCGATTGAAGACTTTTGCAATTGAAAATCAAATCGATATGGTGGTTGTAGGTCCCGAAGACCCATTGGTAAATGGTATCTATGACAGCTTCAAAAACGATGAAACCACCCAACATATAGCCGTTATTGGCCCTTCAAAGGCTGGTGCAGTGTTGGAAGGTAGTAAGGATTTTGCCAAAGCTTTCATGAAGCGACACAACATTCCAACGGCTGCTTACGAAACTTTCGACGGTACTACCATCGACGAAGGTTTGAAATTCTTGGAAACATTGAAAGCTCCTTACGTTCTGAAAGCCGACGGATTGGCTGCTGGAAAGGGAGTTTTGATACTTCCAACTTTGGAAGAAGCCAAACGAGAATTGAAGGAAATGTTGGGCGGAATGTTCGGAAACGCATCGGCAAAAGTAGTTATCGAAGAGTTCCTTTCGGGCATTGAATGTTCAGTTTTCGTACTTACCGACGGCACAAACTACCAAATTCTCCCTGAAGCCAAAGACTATAAACGCATTGGCGAGGGCGATACGGGTTTGAACACAGGCGGTATGGGTAGTGTTTCGCCTGTTCCTTTTGCCGACAAGGCATGGCTCGACAAGGTGGAAACACGCATCATCAAACCTACTGTAGACGGCTTGAAAGCAGAAGGAATCGACTATAAAGGTTTTATTTTCTTCGGTCTTATCAACGTAGAGGGCAACCCTATGGTGATAGAATACAACTGCCGCATGGGCGACCCAGAAACAGAAACGGTCATGTTGCGCCTCAAAAGCGACATTGTAGACCTTTTCAAGGGAGTTGCCAACGGCAGTATCAGCGAATGTAAGGTAGAGTTTGACGACCGTTCAGCCGTTTGCGTAATGCTTGTAAGTGGCGGTTATCCTGGTAGTTACCAAAAGGGTTACACCATCGAAGGCATCGAAAAAGTAGACGGTTCAGTAGTTTTCCACAGCGGTACAGCCTTGAAAGACGGCAACATCGTAACCAATGGTGGACGTGTTATCGCCGTTTCGTCCTACGGAACTAACAAAGACGAAGCCTTGAAAAAGAGTTTCACAGAAGCCGAAAAGATAGATTTTAAGGATAAATATTTCAGAAAAGACATCGGCAAAGACTTGTAGTTTTTCCTAGGAGAACTAGAAAAACTAGGAGAACTAGGAAAACTAGGAAAACTAGGAAAACTAGGAAAAACTAGAAAAACTAGGAGAACTAGGAAAAACTAGAAAAACTAAAAAGAAAAATGGCACAAAAGCGCATTCAAAATATCATTGCAGAGAGTCGTTGGTCGCTCACCATTATGTCCGTTTGCGCCATTGCGGTGTGGTCGGCAGTGGCATTGACCAACATCTACGTCCTTCCCTCGCTGCTCTGTATGCTCTTCTCCACCTTCTTGATGATGGAGTTGAACAACACCAATGCGCTCATTCGCATTTACAGTCGCATGGTTTCGTGCTGCTATATGGCATTCACAACGATGGCAACCTTCCAATTTATTTCCTACCGAGCAGCCATTATTGTGCTTTGCATTGTGGGTTTCTACACTTGTATTTTCCGTTGCTATCAAGATTTTCATTCACCAGGTTGGACTTTTTATGCCTTTTTGTGCTTTGGACTGAGCAGCATTGTGTGGGTGCAAACCTTTTATTTCTTGCCTATTCTATGGATTTTAATGGCGACAAACCTCTTAGCACCGAGCGCAAAAAACTATGTTTCGTCCCTCTTTGGCATACTATTGCCCAACATTGTGGCAATCGGTGTAAAGCTTTATTTAGGCGATTTGCAGAGCATTATCGACCATTTCGGAAACTTAATCGTATTTGAAAAATTCTTCGATTACGGCATTCTCTCGATTGGCGAAATCGTTACTGCACTATGGGTTATTCTCTGTGCTATCATCGGAACGACCCATTTTATACGTCAAAAGCGCAGCGATAGCATCAGAAACCGCATGCTTTATGGAATGTTCATAACCATCAATTCTGCTGCTATCATCAGCCTTTTCCTTCAACCCCAACATTACGATGCCTTATTGGGTATCATGATAGCCTCAACCTCCCCTCTTTTAGCGCATTTCATCGCTTTGACCCACACCAAACTCACCAACTTTGTGTTCAAGCTTTTGCTACTTGGAACGATTGTTATTATGGTTTTCAACCTTATCAACTCGCTCAATTTCCTCAGATAAGACCTAAAAACACGTCCCTATACTAGGAAGACTAGGAAAACTAGGAAGACTAGGAAGACTAGGAAAACTAGGAAAACTAGGAAAACTAGGAGGACTAGGAGGACTAGGAGAACTAGGAGAACTAGAAAAACTAGAAAAAACTAGCCCCCTAGAAAAAACAAGCAGTGCCACATGGGCAAATCTGCCATGCTCCCACCCTAAATAAATCCTCATAAAAGAGGATTTTATTTTTTATAAAATCTTAGTAATTTTGCAGCCGATTACAAAACATTAATATTTTACACCTTTCGCAACAATGTTAACGAGCATTTTATTCATTGCGGGATTAACGATGGCAACACCGCCCGAAAAAATCGATACAACGGTATCGAAGCACATCGAGTTAGACGAAGTAACAATAACTGAGTTCAAACAAAACAAACACAATCTGACGCCTTCTTCTATCTCTGTGGCAAACGCTACACTGATTGGCAACCAAGGATTGAACAGTCTTAAAGAATTAACGGCAGTAATGCCCAATTTCTTTATGCCCGACTATGGTTCAAAGCAAAACACACCCGTTTATATCCGTGGCGTTGGTGCTAAAACCAAAGGTCCTGCGGTAGGATTCTATGTTGACGGCATTCCTCATTTCGAAAATTCAGCGTTCGACATCGACCTCTCTGATGTTGCCGATGTGGAAGTTTTCCGAGGTCCACAAGGTACGCTTTACGGTCGCAATGCCATTGGCGGTATCATCAACGTACACACCATTTCGCCTTTTGCCTACCAAGGTTCTCACTTAAAGATAGGTTACGGAAGTCAAAACGACATTACCGTTCAAGCAGCCAACTACACCAAACTTTCGTCTCAGTTTGGTTTTTCCATTGCGGGCGGCTATCACCACAATCAAGGTTTCTTTACCAACGAGGCTACAGGCAAGAAAGCCGACGGAATTGATGAAGGTTTTGGACGCATCAACCTTTTGTGGCGACCAGCAGACAATTGGTTTTTCCGCCTGAACTCTATGCTCAATTATTCTGACCAAGGGGGCTATCCATACGGAACTTACAACAAAGAAACCAATGAGGTGGCAAACGTGAACTATAACCGTTTCAGTTCCTACCACAGACTTATCTCTACTTCGGGGCTCAACGCTCGTTACGATGGTGAGCATTTCAGTTTCAACAGTCAAACGTCTTATCAGTTCATCAAAGACAGCCAAGGCATTGACCAAGATTTCATGCCACAAGACTTTTTCTTTGTGCGCAACAAAATCAAACAGAACATGGCGAGCCAAGAGTTCACCCTCAAATCGAATGACAACAGCCGCTATCAGTGGATTGTAGGTGCTTTCGGCATGATACAAAACATCGATAACAACGTTGAGACACAATATATTAAGAAAAATCAAGGGCAACCTGCCACAAGCAAAATCCCTGTTTATGCCTTTGCGCTTTATCATCAGTCGTCTTACAACATTTGGAAAGGACTTTCTGCCACCTTGGGGTTGCGCTTCGACTATGAATATGCCAAACAAGATTATCACAAAGACGCCTACCAACTCACTACCAACGACGGACGAAAGGTGTTGAAAGATTTTCATAGTAGCTTGCATTTCAGTCAGATTACACCAAAATTTGCATTGCAATATCTGACTAACCAGCAAAATCTCTTCTATGCTTCGGTAACAAGAGGCTACAAAGCAGGCGGCTTCAATCAGTCTTTCCGCACCGACGACGAACGTACCTACACCCCAGAGTTTAATTGGAACTACGAAGTAGGTGCAAAAATCAAACTTTTGAACCAAAAACTCATGGCAGAAGTGGCTTTGTTCTACATTGATTGGCGCAACCAACAAGTCAATCTCACCGTTCCTGGCGTGGGAAACATTCTCCACAATGCAGGACACTCCGACAGCAAAGGTGTGGAAGTATCGCTCTCAGCCCAACCTATACAGGGTTTGAACCTCCAAATGAGCTACGGTTACACCTATGCACGCTTCATAGATTACCAAAAGAACGAAAAAGTAAACTACGCCCACAACCTTCTCCCAATGGTTCCACGCAACACTTTGGGTGTAAATGCCAGTTATACGCTCGTTCCACGCAACAATAAAATCGTTGACGAGGTGGTTTTCAGCTGCGGAATGACAGGAGTTGGCAAAATATACTGGACGGAAGACAATGCCGTATCGCAAGATTTCTATGCACTACTCAATGCAAAGATTAGTGCCACCCGTGGCATCTTCTCTTGGGAACTATGGAGCAAGAACCTCACCGACACCACTTACTCAACTTATTGCTTTAAGTCGTCGGCTTATTACGCACAATTGGGCAAACCAATGAGCTTTGGCACATCGCTCATCGTGCGCTTCTAAAGGTGAATTTTAAGAAATATCACCATAAAATATAGCCCCATCTAAAAAGAAAAAATGCGGAATAGGGTATCCATAAAATCTTTTGCACAAGCAGATGCGCTGACCCTCGGCACATTCTTCTTTCTCTATGTGGCTCAATCCATACCTTCGAGCTTCTTATCCACGGCATTGCAAGTGCTGATGCGTGAAAATCATTTCTCGCTATCCGACATCGGACTCTTGCAACTCGTAAAATTGCCGTGGATATTGAAGTGCTTTTGGGCGCCCGTTTTAGACCGCCATTTGCTCACAATGGGGCATTACAAACGTTGCATCATATCGTCGGAACTGGCTTACGCCGCTATTTTGCTGTGCTTGGGGTGGTTCGATATTCGCACAGATATTTACCTCATCATCGCTTTGGTGATACTCTCGATGGTGGCTTCAGGTACACAAGACATTGCTACCGACTCGTTGGCAGTGCTTTCCTTCAAGAAAAGCGACAAAAGCATGGTCAATAGTATGCAGTCGATGGGCAGTTTTGGCGGTACATTAGTGGGCAGTGGCATTCTTTTAATGGTACTTCATCGCTACGGCTGGCACGTTGTGCTGCCTTGTTTGGCAGCCTTTGTCTTAATGGCACTTATCCCTTTGATGTTCAATCGGAAACTAACCATTACGGAAAAGCCTAAGGCACAACGAGCGAAACTATCTGATTTCGTGTGGTTTTTCTCGCAAAAAGGCATTTGGAAGCAAATCGTTTTTTTGCTTCTTTACTATGCCTCGCTCATTGGTATCTTGTCAATGTTGCGCCCTTATTTGGTGGACAATGGCTACAACATGAAGCAAATCGGCATGATGAGCGGACTTTTAGGTACGGGTATGGCGTTCATCGCCTCGTTTTTTGGTGGACTTTGGATACGCCGCATGGGACTTTATCGGGCGCGCATCGTCATGGCTGTTTTCACTTTCCTAACAACGCTCTATTTTGTGGTGCTGTCTTACGTAGAACCTACCCTACTTTTGGTTTGCATCGGCATTGTATTGCTGTGGAGTAGCTACGGCTGTGCCACGATTGTGGTCTATACTTCGGCAATGAACAAGGTGCGTGAGGGTCGTGAGGGTACCGATTTTACCATTCAAACCGTCCTTACCCACATCAGCGGAATGCTCATGGCGATTGCCAGTGGCATGGTTGCCGATAGTTTTTCCTACCACGTCTTGTTCCTTACAACCCTATTGGTGGCTGTGGCATCGTTATTTTATGTTCTAACGCTATTCAAAAAAGATAAAAATGAATCTCCAACTGCTCGAAAAATATAATATTCCCGTTCCACGATATACCAGTTATCCGCCTGCAAATTATTTCCATGATTTGTCGGCTGATGCGTTTTTATCTGCTATCGAGCGTTCCAACCACGACAAACACCAACCTTTGGTGTCGTTTTATTTGCACATTCCATTTTGTCGCCACCTTTGTCATTATTGTGGTTGCAACTCTTATGCGATGATGAACGATGATGTAGTGAGAGAATATGTCGATGCGTTGCACCGAGAAATAGACTTGGTGGCAGCTCGTTTGGACGGAAATAGGAAAATTTCGCAAATCCATTATGGTGGCGGAAGCCCAACGGCTATCCCTATAAACTACATCAAGGAACTCAACGACCATCTGCTTTCATTGATGCCTGTCATTGATAAACCTGAAATAGCCATTGAATGCCACCCTGGTTATCTGACCATTGAGGATTGGGAGCAGTTGGTTCAATGTGGTTTCACACGTTACAGTCTTGGCATTCAAGACTTTGACGAGCGAGTACTCAAAGCAGTTAATCGTCGTCCATCGCTCCTTCCAGTGGGCGAAATCGTGTCGTTGCTGCGTGAATCGGGTGCCAATATCAACATGGATTTACTCTATGGACTGCCTTATCAGACCCCTTTGTCGTTCGAAAAGACGGCAGAACAAGCGGCTAACTTGCGCCCCGACCGCCTCGTAACGTTCAGTTATGGGCATGTGCCTTGGGTTCACAAACGCCAACAGATACTCGAAAAATTGGGATTACCAGCAGGCGACGACAAGCAAGAAATGTATAGCCGAGCCGCAAACGTACTCCACCAGGCAGGTTATCAAGGCATCGGAATGGACCATTTCGTTTTGCCTGACGATGAACTCAATATCGCTTTGAAGAACAAACAGTTGCATCGCAACTTTCAAGGCTATTGCACTTTGCGCACAACGGGACAGGTTTATGCCTTTGGAGTAACTGGAATCAGTCAGTTAGGCACTGCTTATGCGCAAAATGGGCGCGACATTCGCACTTACATTGACACCATTCACGACAACCGTTTGTACGTTGAGCGAGGCTATGCCCTATCACGTCAAGAACAAATTGTGCGTGAAGTGATTGAGGCAATGATGTGTAATTATCATTTTTCATGGTCGGAAATTGCTGCAAGACTATCGGTTTCGGTCGATGAAGTGAAGGGTGCAGTGAACTATAACCTTGACAAACTCAAGGAAATGGAAGCCGATGGACTGCTCGTTCTCGGCGAAGATGCCCTTTCGATGACCGAATTTGGGTCGCCTTTCGTGCGAAATGTGGTGGCAGCACTTGACCCATTGATGATAAATTCGGAGAAAAAGTTTTCAAAACCAATCTAATGGAACAGACTAACATGGAGGAAACAAGACTGAAAAACATGGAAAAAACGGCAAAAAAGATGGAAGAACATTGCGAAATAGCCATCATTGGCGCAGGACTTACGGGGCTTACCACAGCTTTTCGCTTGCACCAAAAGGGGCGAAAAGTACACGTCATAGAGCAAGCCAACCACATTGGCGGTGTGATGCAAACCTATCATGTAGACGGTTTTACCATGGAAAGCGGCCCCAACACGGGCGTTGTGTCTTATCCAGAAGTGGCTGAACTCTTTGAAGATTTGAAAGAAGACTGTCGTTTAGAGACTGCTCGTGAGTCGGCAAAACGCAGATTGATATGGAAAGGCAATCGTTTCCACGCACTGCCTTCGGGTTTGGTGAGTGGTATTCGCACGCCGTTGTTTTCCTTTGCCGACAAAATTCGCCTCTTGGGCGAACCTTTCAGAAGCAAAGGCACCGAGCCTGACGAAACAGTCGCCGACTTAGTGGTGCGAAGAATGGGAAAATCGTTTCTCAATTATGCCGTAGACCCTTTCTTATCAGGCATTTATGCTGGAAATCCTCACACATTGATTACACGCTATGCGTTGCCTAAACTTTATAATTTGGAACAAAACTATGGGAGTTTCATCAAAGGCGGAATAGCAAAAGCTAAGGAAACGAAGTCCGAAAGAGACCGTTTAGCGACTAAAAAGGTATTCTCTGCACAAGGCGGACAGTCGCAGTTGGTAAAGGCTTTGGGCAAAGGCATCGGAGCAAACAACATCACTACCCATGCGCAAAATGTTGTTGTGCGCCCTACGAAAGCAGGTTTTCAGGTGGAATATGCCGACAAAAATGGCACGATTCATACGCTCAATTGTCATAAAGTGGTAACAACGTGCGGAGCATACGCCCTCCCAACGTTGCTTCCTTTCGTGGAATCGGCGTTGATGGCAAGGGTAAATAATCTTCATTATGCACCCGTTATTCAAGTGAGTGTGGGCATAAACGACACAAAGGGGGTGGAGCTGAACGCCTTTGGAGGTTTGATTCCTTCTTGCGAACACCAAAAAATACTCGGTATTTTGTATCCGTCTGCGTGCTTCGAAAACCGCTGTCCCGAACACGGAGCGTTACTCTCGTTCTTTATGGGCGGTGTTCGACACCCCGAATATTTGGAAATGAGCGACAACGAACTCACTGCTATCGTAGAAGATGCGCTGCATCGTATGTTGAAATTCCCCGAATCGGTTGGCATTGCTGCCCTTCGCATCTTCCGACATGAGCATGCTATTCCTCAATACGAAAAGAATAGTGGCGACCGTTTTGCGGCTATTGACGAGTTGCAAAAACTTTATCCAGGGCTAATCATCGGAGGAAATCTGCACGGAGGCATTGGAATGGCTGACCGCATCAAGCAAGCGACCAACATTGCAGCACAATTGTAAAGTTTTAAGCGAAACTTAGGAGGAAGGTAAGAGGTAAGAGAGAAAAGAGGCAAGAGAGAAAGAAAAAAGACGTAAGGCGGACGCTTTACTCGTGATGATACGGCTCGCCTTTGATGATAGTGCAAGCTCGATACAACTGTTCCACAAAAATAAGGCGCACCATTTGGTGGGAAAACGTCATCTTCGACAAAGAAATCTTTTCGTTTGCACGGTCGTAAACCGCCTTAGAAAACCCATAAGCACCTCCAATAACAAAGACCAACCGCTTGGCTGTGTTCTGTTTCTTTTGCAACCAATCGGCATAGTCTACCGAACGAAATTCCTTTCCATGTTCGTCTAACAAGACCACCGTATCAGCAGTTTGTATTTCCTTTAAAATCAGCTCGCCTTCCTTTTCCTTTTGCTGTGCTTCCGAAAGCTTTTTCGTGTTTTTTAGTTCGGGAATAGTCGTGATAGTAAACGGCAAATAATGCGAAATACGCTCAACATAATCAGCAATTCCACGCACAAAAATATCGTTGGTGGTCTTTCCCACAAGAATTAAAGTTACTTTCATAAGCACAAGAATATTGATAAAATGATTTTTGGGGGGACTAGTCTGACTAGTTTGACTAGTTTGACTAGTTTGACTAGTCAGACTAGTCCCCCAACCCCCAAAAAACTTCCTCCTATTTCCGCTTAGGATTTTTCGGGAACCAGCCTTTTTCGACACGTTTCACCTGCTCAAAAAGTTCGCCAATGCCCCATAAGAGCGATGCACCCGTAACGCCCAACAGCGCAGACCAAAAGATACTGGCTACGAACAAAGCACAAACGCAACAAACCACGCCGCTAACCAGCCAAATCCACCAACCATGCGTACCAAAATAATACTCCCACTTAATGACAATTGGGTGCAAAAGTCCTATAATAAGAAAGGTGCAAACAGCTAAAATTACCCCTTCAAAGTTAAAATCCATCGTTATCGTTTTAAATAGAGAATACAAAAATACAAAAAATATCACGAAATAGACCTATATTCGCAAAAAAAATCGTATTTTTGCAGAAAAGACAGGGGGACATTGCCCCACTAAAAAATATTTTAATCAGGTAACTATGCAAAATAAAGAACTTATCGCACAGTGTGAACAAAAAGCCAATGAATGGCTAAAACCAGCTTTCGACGAAGCAACACGCAACGCCGTAAAAGCAATGATAGACAACGAGAACAAAGAAGAACTCGTAGAATCATTCTATAAAGACCTTGAGTTTGGAACTGGTGGCTTGCGTGGAATCATGGGCGCAGGCTCAAACCGCATGAACATCTACACCGTAGGTATGGCAACACAAGGATTTGCCAACTATCTCAAGATAAATTTCAAAGACAAAGAACAAATTTCGGTTGTCGTTTGCCACGACTGCCGCAACAACTCACGCCTCTTTGCCGAAACCGTTGCCAACATCTTCTCGGCTAACGGAATAAAGGTATATCTATTCGAGGAAATGAGACCAACACCAGAATGCTCATTTGCTATTCGCCACTTCAAGACACAAGGCGGTGTAAACATCACAGCCAGCCACAACCCACGCGAATACAACGGCTACAAAGCCTACTGGGACGATGGCGCACAGGTATTGGCACCACACGACAAGGGTATCATTGAACAAGTGAACCTCGTGAAAATCGAAGACGTGAAGTTTGAAGGCAACAAAGAACTCATTGAAATCATCGGCGAAGAAGTAGACAAAGTTTACCTCGAAATGGTAAAAACTGTTTGCATCGACCCAGAAGTTATCAAGCGTCAGCACGACCTTAGCATCGTTTACACACCATTGCACGGAGCAGGACGTGTCATGATTCCAAAGGCATTGCGCGATTGGGGATTCACAAACATTCACTGCGTAGAAGAACAAATGGTAAAAGACGGAAACTTCCCAACCGTAGACCGTCCAAATCCAGAAATTGCAGAAGCACTCACACTCGGACTTCGTGATGCGAAAAAGATTGATGCCGACATCTTAATGGCTTCCGACCCTGACGCTGACCGTGTAGGTATGGCTTGTAAGGATAGCAATGGTGAGTGGATTCTCATCAATGGTAACCAAACTTGCTTGCTCTTCCTTTGGTACATCATCACCAATCGCCAAGCATTGGGCAAAATGACACCAAAAGACTACATCGTAAAGACTATCGTTACAACCGAAGTGATTGCTGAAATTGCCAAGAAACAAAACATCGAAATGCGCGATTGCTACACAGGGTTCAAGTGGATTGCCCACGAAATAGCTATCTCAGAAGGCAAAAAGAACTACATCGGTGGTGGCGAAGAAAGCTACGGCTTCATGGCATCTGACTTCAATCGTGATAAGGACGCTGTAAGTGCTTGCTCACTCTTAGCAGAAATTTGCGCATACGCAAAAGATAAGGGCAAAACTCTCTACGACCTCCTCATGGACATCTACCTTGAATATGGATTCAGCGAAGAATTTACAATCAACGTAGAACGACCAGGAAAGAGCGGAGCAGAAGAAATTCAACAAATGATGTGCGATTTCCGTGCCAACCCTCCAAAAGAACTCGCTGGCAGCAAGATTTGTCTATGGAAAGACTTCCAATCGCTCGAAGCAATCGACGACAAAGGCAACAAAACAAAACTCGAAATGCCTGACACCAGCAACGTATTGCAATGGTTCTGCACAGACGGCAATAAGGTAAGTGTACGCCCTTCAGGAACAGAACCAAAGATTAAGTTCTATCTTGAAATCAAGGACAAGATGCAAACTGCTGCCGATTATGCTGCCTGCCGTGCTCGTGCTCACGAAAAAATTGAAGCCATTCGCAAACAATTAGGCGTTTAAAACAGGCTAAACGTAGCGCTTCAAAGCGTTATCGTAACTCTAAAATAAAGGAAATCCACCTCTATTATCAAGGTGGGTTTCCTTTTTTCATGCTCTCTTAATTTTTCTCATGCAAAAATATAAAAAAAAATGCGCCCTTTTCCTGAATAATTCATTATATTTGTGGGGAAAAAAATAAGACAGCCTATGGGAAGAACCAAATTTTCTGCCGACGAAATAAAAGGTATTGCTAAACTTTTGCGCCTGAAAAATGCTGGCAATCGCTACCAACAGAAGTTGGTACGCCACGATTTGCGTGTCGATTACGAATTTAATATTTCTGATTTCAACCAACCAGGTAAAGCCTTTGGCGAAGCGGAGTTGCAAGCGGCTATCCAGCGTGGGGCAATAGAAATTCTTGACGACCAAACCATTGCCGATATGAAAGCCAAACGAGCAAGGGACAAAGCTCGTGATGAAGCGAAAAGAACGCAAGAAGCCGTGGCGAGCGGAGAGCAAACCTCATGGCAAGATGCTATGAAAGCGTGGGAAGAATGGGAAAATAAAGAAGCTAATTCGTGAAAAAATCATGCTTAAAACATTATTAAAATTATACTTTATAAAGAAAAAACGTGAATTTAAATGGGTAAAATTCTTTCTTACCCTTTACTTTTACGCTATCTTTTTAGTTGTTATCCTCTCGTCATGGTTGGGCATTTCCGACGGAATGAAAACCACCATGATAGGTTTACTCGACAAAATAGAGTGGGCAATGGTGGTGCCAATCATGGCTGCCTCATTGATTTTGCCCGATTTTATAACCAAATTGCTCCTCAAAGACGATTCGGCAATTATGGATAACTATCTGAAAACCCGACCTGTAAAGGAAGAAACGTGGAATAAATTTGTGATGATTTCCACCTTTTTCGACTTCTTCAATCTCTCGTGGTCTTTGCCGTTGGCTGTGTTCCTCTTCTTTGCTGCGCCGCCACTTGTTGCCCTTCTGTCAGCCCTTTTGCTGTTTATGGTGTCGTTTGTCAATTCGCTTGCCGTTACCACCTTCCGCAAAGCAAAGGGGTGGGAATATAAAATGGCTATCATCGTGGGCTGGTTGGTATGGCAACCCATAACTTTGTTCCATTCGTTCAACATCTTTGGAATGGGATGGGGCATACATTACCTTTACTTCTTCGTCTTGAACACTGTGGCTTTGCTGCTCTGTATCAAGTATTTAAACTTCCTTCCACAATACGATGAAAGTCAAAACAAGAAGGAAAAACATAAGAAATTCAACAATAAAAACTCGTGGTTCTTCATCGAAATGCGCCCATACAGACGAGGCAAACGATTGAAAATGATTCTTTTCTTTCCTCTTATCTTCATCGTGCAAGCCTATTTAAGTGTACATGGCGAAAGCGACACGATAGATTTAGATGCCTTTTGGTTCTATTTTGGAATAGTAGGCGGTGGCGAACTCATCTTGCAACAGACTTTTGCTATTGAGGGAGCTTACTTTGACGGTATATGGTCGCGCCCTATTAGTGTTGAAAAACTCCTCCTTCGCAAGTATTATTTCGGTTGTACGGCTACATTTGTAACGGCTTTGCTGATGCTTCCCCTTTTGTTTATGTATCCGCTCGTGGAATACTTTTACACCTATTTTGCTGCTTTGACACTTTCTTTGGGCTTTGTAA
Source organism: Prevotella disiens (assembly GCF_900454955.1). Lineage (NCBI taxonomy): Bacteria > Pseudomonadati > Bacteroidota > Bacteroidia > Bacteroidales > Prevotellaceae > Prevotella > Prevotella disiens. Next base: position 386,712 of record NZ_UGTL01000002.1, read on the forward strand.
ACGTGGGAATGCTTACCTATTGTTTTACCAATAAGGCGTTGGACATTAATGCTTCAGGCAAGTTTAACACACAGGGGGCTAACTTTTCGGGCAGTGCCTTTGCCTTAGTCTTCACGTTTATGTTTGCGCCTATGTTGCTTTTCATCTTCCTTCCCCTTTGGGTGGCAAGTACGATAATGCTCGTCGTGGGCATGATAGGCATCAGTGGGCATCGCTACTTTATTAAACGCATTGCTCAACGCTTCATAGCCAAACGATACAAGCATTTTGAACGATTTCGTTAAGCCACACGAAGCATGCAAATGAGTGAAACGAAATTTGAACATGCTCGTGGCGAGAAATAGAACCTTTCGAGTTATGATACTTTGTAGGGGCGTGATTTATCACGTTCCTAATACACTAAAATTTGCGGAGAGGAACGGAATAAATTCCGCCCCTACAAAGTATCATAACTTGCCAGAAAGCAGCTATTTTGCACTCTAAAAGAGAATGATTTCGTTAAGCCATACGAAGCATGCAAACGGAATGAAATGCAGTTTAATCATGCTCGTGGCGAGAAATCGCACTTTGAAAAAGAAAACCGAATTTTAACAGAAAAGAAAACCGATTATGGAAATAAAGATAGAAAATTTAAAGAAAATTTACGGTGAAAATACCGTTATCGACATACCCGAATTTACCATCTCTGACGGACAACTCATTGGGTTAGTGGGCAATAATGGTGCAGGAAAAACCACGTTGATGCGTTTAATGCTCGACCTTATCAAGGCAAACGAGGGTAGAGTGTTGTCGAATGGAAATGCTGTCAATGAGGATTTTGCATGGAAACAATATACGGGTTCGTTCGTGGATAAGAGTTTTTTGATAGATTTCTATACACCCGAAGAATTTTTCCAGTTCATTGCCGATGCTTACGACATTGATAGCGAAACCTTAGAGGAGCGTTTGCAAGAATTTATGCCCCTTATGCGTGATGAAATTTTGGGTACAGGCAAACTCATTCGTGAGTTTTCGGAAGGCAATCGTCAGAAAATTGGTATCATCGGAGCAATGATTGTGCGCCCCGAATTATTGATATTAGACGAACCTTTCAACTATCTTGACCCTTCATCACAAATCAATATTGCCAAAATTATTCATCAAGTGAACCAAAAATATGGCACAACCGTGTTGATTTCGAGCCACAATCTCAACTTCATTTCAGAAATTTGCAGTCGAGTAGTACTCATGGAGAAAGGTAAAATCATCAAAGATATGAACAACGAAAACCAAGAAGCCACCCACGAAATGGAAGATTATTTTAACCAATAAAGCCTCTCCTACCCCCTCCGCAGGGAGAGGAATTCAAAACTTGCTCGTGGCGAGAAATAGAACCTTTCAAGCAATGATACTTTGTAGGGGCGTGATTTATCACGTTCCTCTCCGCAAATTTTAGTGTATTAGGAACGTGATACGAGTTGTTGAGCAAAGCGAAAAAATCACGCCCCTACAAAGTATCATAACTTGCCAGAAAGCAGCTATTTTGCACTCTAAAAGAGAACGATTTCGTAAGCCACACGAAGCATGCAAAAGAGCAAAGCGAAATTTGTACATGCTCGTGGCGAGAAATCGCACTTTGGAAAAGAACTTTTTTAGCACCACTGACAAGACTAATTATCTTACTAATTTACAAAAAGAAACAGGCTGTTTTGACTCCAAAAATAGGCTGTTTTTTCTTGCAAAAGCATAGATTTTCATTTCCGAAAGCAATTTTTGATTTTGTAAAAATAACTCATCTACCTGACAAACGGTGAATTCAACTAGCAAGTGCAAATTTACACTATATTGCCGTAAAAGCATTCTTGTGGTGTCTTATAATCCAATTTTTTTCTTGGTCTTGTGTTAATTTTATATTGTATTTTTGCATTTTGTTGATGTGTTATGTTGTCAAAATCTGTTCCCTTTGGTATGAATTGCCTTATTAATGCATTTTGATTTTCAATGAGCGGTTTCTGCCACGGCGAATGTGGGTCGGCAAAATAGACCGTAACGCCTAATTTCTTTGTAATATACTGGTGATTTGCAAACTCTGTACCATTGTCTGTAGTTATACTTTTGAGGGTATCCTTAAATGGCATCAATAGTTTTACAACTATATCTGCAACCTCGTCCGCATCCTTTCCTTTGTTCGACTTTCTTATGAGGATATAGTTCGTCTGCCTCTCTACGAGCGTAACGATAACTCCTTTGTTTCCTTTTCCAACAATAGTATCCAATTCCCAGTCGCCAAATCTTGTCCCGTCAGCTTCTTTTGGTCGTTCAGCAATAGACGTCCTGTTTAGGATTGTTGTACGCTTACCCCCAACAGGTCTGTTTCTGTGTTTTAGCCTGTATCGACAGTACTTATAAAGGCAGCCTCCATTTCTTTTATCCTTGCGGATTAGCTTGTAAATAGTTTCATAAGAAATCTTCATCTCTCTTTTTCTCAATACGTTAGAGATTTGTTCGGGAGACCATTGTTCTTCTACCAATAAACGGATTACTTCCTTCCATACTTCTTTCTTTATAGTATGGTTGCCAGGATTACGATGCTTTCGATAGACAGCATTAGCTTGGGCTGTCTCCGCATTATATTTACCTTGTTTACCACTATTGCGTTTTATTTCACGATAAACCGTACTACGGTCTACCCCGATTAACTCTGCTATTTCACTTTTTGGTGTTTTCTTTTGGAGTAAGATAGAAATTGTGTATCTTTGCCCCGAAGTCAGTTGTTTATACATAAGCAATACAAAATTAATTGATTTCAGGGAGATTCGTTAGAGTCTCCTTTTCTTTTTTATCGTATTGCTAGTTGTTATTCACTATTGGCGGCGGCTATCTTGGTGGCTACTCGCCCCCAAACCCCTCGGTGTTTTATGGCATAGATTATTAAGAGTTACGCCATATTTTGTTGCAGTTCTATATTGAACTTACGAACCGCACTTGAAAAAGAACGATTTCGTTAAGCCACACGAAGCATATAAATGAGCAAAGTGAAATTTAAACATGCTCGTGACGAGAAATAGACCCTTTCGAGCAATGATACTTTGTAGGGGCGTGATTTATCACGTTCCTCTCCGCAAATTTTAGTGTATTAGGAACGTGATAAATCACGCCCCTACAAAGTATCATAACTTGCCAGAAAGCAGCTATTTTGCACTTGAAAGAGAACGATTTCGTAAGCCACACGAAGCATGCAAATGAGTGAAACGAAATTTGTACATGCTCGTGGCGAGAAATCGAACTTGGGAAAGAACGATTTCGTTAAGCCACACGAAGCATGCAAAATAAATGCTTTTTGTGAAGTAAATATAAATAGGTATAAGCAAATGTAGGCATTGTGGGAAATTTTTCATCATTTCCTTCATAAAAAGCAAGAAAAATTTTTGTTAAGCGAAATAAAAACATTACCTTTGCAGTCGTTTTAAACACATAGAGTTTATGTTCTATAAACTTTATCCCCCACAAAAGATTAAAATTTCGAAAACATACATATTCATTTATGTTCAGCAAAGAAGAATTATTAGGCAAAGATATTCCCGAATTGGAGAATATCGCTAAAAACATTGAAGCGGATTTTAAAAAGTCCGACGACAAAGAATCCATTATCTATGCCATATTAGACAGACAGGCAATGGACGTAGGGGCATCGCACCCATTAGGAACCAACAAACGCAAAAGAACAAGGATAGCTAAAAAAGAGCCTGATAAAGTATATACCGTACGAGGAAAAGAAGGCGAAAACTTTGATGTACAAAAAAATAAGCCTGCAGGAGTGCAACAACCAAGCTTGTTTAAAGACATGCCAGAGGAAGAAACCGTAGCCGAAGAACCAAAACAGGAAGAAAAAGAAGCTACCAAAAAACGTTCAAAAGCCAAAAAAGAAACAGAAGAAAACGTAGAAAACACGGAAAAGGTGGAGGAAACAACACCAAAACGCAGAACTACAAGAAAGGCTAAAGAAGAAAAAGAAACAGCCAACATCGTTGCTGAAGAAGAAAATACAGCAACAGAAACGACAGAACAAGCTCAAACAACAGAAGTTGTAGCCGAAACGGAAACAAACGAGCCAAAGGAAACGGAAAATACCGACTTTATTCCCGAAGCACAATTCGCTAATACAGAAAATACAAACCCAGAAAATAGCGAACAAAGCGACAACTTGATAGCGCAATTGCAAGCCAAAGTAAACGCTCATAACGAGCAAAACGAAGCAGCACAAGCCATTGCGACAAACCCACAAGACATGCAAGAAGCCATAGCTGACGGAGTATGGGAAGGCGACCCAGGCGACGGAACAGACTTTATCACAGTGGTTGATTTGCCAATTGAAGACCAAGGAGCAGTGCCAACCTACGATATGTTCGACCGACCAACTAAAATGGTAGACACCAACCCAGCAACTTTCTTCCCAACACCTACACCACAAGAGCAAAATACACCTGCTTACGATTTCACAGACATCATCAAAGCAAACGGCGTATTGGAAGTAATGCCTGATGGTTACGGATTCTTGCGCTCAAGCGATTACAACTATCTCTCTTCGCCTGACGATGTTTACGTTCCTGCCACTCAAATCAAACAAAACGGATTGAAGACAGGTGATGTTGTGGAATGCCACGTTCGACCTCCACGCGAAGGCGAAAAGTATTTTCCACTAACAAGCCTTGACAAAATAAACGGACGTGTTCCGTCAGAAGTACGCGACCGCATTTCTTTCGAACACCTCACCCCACTCTTCCCAGAAGAGAAGTTCACACTCTGTGGCGACCCTAAAACAACCAATCTTTCAACACGTATTGTAGACCTTTTCTCACCTATCGGTAAAGGACAACGCGCACTCATTGTGGCACAACCTAAGACAGGTAAAACCATTTTGATGAAAGACATTGCCAACGCCATAGCAGCCAATCACCCAGAGGCTTACCTCATGATGTTGCTCATTGACGAACGCCCTGAAGAAGTTACCGACATGGCTCGCACAGTAAACGCTGAAGTTATCGCATCTACATTCGACGAACCAGCCGAACGCCATGTGAAAATCGCAGGTATCGTACTCGAAAAGGCAAAACGAATGGTAGAATGCGGACACGATGTAGTGATTTTCCTCGATTCTATCACACGTTTGGCTCGTGCTTACAACACCGTAGCACCAGCTTCGGGCAAGGTTTTGACAGGTGGTGTCGATGCCAACGCATTACAAAAGCCTAAGCGTTTCTTCGGTGCAGCCCGTAATATAGAAGGTGGAGGCTCGCTCACCATCATTGCAACCGCTCTGATTGACACTGGTTCAAAGATGGACGAAGTGATATTTGAAGAATTTAAGGGTACAGGTAACATGGAATTGCAATTAGACCGCTCATTGAGCAATAAGCGCATCTTCCCTGCTGTAAACCTTGTTGCATCAAGCACACGTCGCGACGACCTCTTACAAGACAAGACAACCGTAGACCGTATGTGGATTTTACGCAAGTACATTGCCGACATGACCCCTATCGAAGCCATGGACTCTATCCACGACCGCATGGAGAAAACAAACGACAACAACGAGTTCCTCTTGTCAATGAACGGATAAAACCTATCAATTTCATTATATAATCTATTTAAGGGCTATCTCTGTGAAGAGACAGCTCTTTTTTTATAACGATTTCGTTAAGCCACACGAAGCATGCAAAAGAGCAAAGCGAAATTTAAACATGGTCATGACGAGAAATAGAACCTTTCGAGCAATGATACTTTGTAGGGGCGTGATTTTTTCGCTTTGCTCAACAACTCGTATCACGTTCCTAATACACTAAAATTTGCGGAGAGGAACGGAATAAATTCCGCCCCTACAAAGTATCATAACTTGCCAGAAAGCAGCTATTTTGCACTCTAAAAGAGAACGATTTCGTTAAGCCACACGAACTATATAAATGAGCAAAGCGAAATTTAAACATAGTCGTGACGAGAAATAGAATCTTTCGAGCAATGATACTTTGTAGGGGCGTGATTTATCACGTTCCTAATATACTAAAATTTGCGGAGAGGAACGTGATACGAGTTGTTGAGCAAAGCGAAAAAATCACGCCCCTACAAAGTATCATAACTTGCCAGAAAGCAGCTATTTTGCACTCTAAAAGAGAACGATTTCGTTAAGCCACACGAAGCATGCAAAAGATATTGCAAGCGAGAACAAAGAAAGTTTACTTTCAATTTGTTGAGTGCAGCTATATCTTATCCAAAGAGCAAAACGAAATTTAAACATGGTCGTGACGAGAAATAGAACCTTTCGAGCAATGATACTTTGTAGGGGCGTGATTTTTTCGCTTTGCTCAACAACTCGTATCACGTTCCTAATACACTAAAATTTGCGGAGAGGAACGGAATAAATTCCGCCCCTACAAAGTATCATAACTTGCCAGAAAGCAGCTATTTTGCACTCTAAAAGAGAAGGTTTTCGTTAAGCCAGATGAAACATGCAAAAGAGCAAAGCGAAATTTGTATATGCTCGTGGCGAGAAATAGAACTTGAAAAAGAACATTAATCAACAAAAAAAAGAAAGGAATGAAATAGAAAAAAAAGACCCAACATTCTACCCAAACGCTCACTAAAACCTTTAAAAAAGTTAAAACATTAAAGCAAATGAATTTTAACAGAATATTCTTGCGCATTTCCGAGAATAAAAGGCTATATTTGCGAGGCATATATCATAAAATAGAAATAATTGTCAAACCTAAACATCATTGACATATAGAAAAGAATAACCTAATCATCAATTTAAATACAAATAGTATGAAAAAATCATTCTTTTTCAAAGTGCGATTTCTCGCCACGAGCATGTGCGAATTTCGTTTCACTCATTTGCATGCTTCGTGTGGCTTAACGAAATCGTTTAGTCTTTTACTGCTATTTGCTATGCTCGTTATGCCAGCTTTGGCAGACAAAGTAACAAAATCTGAGGCACAAAAAATTGCCGAAGCATTCTTAGCAAAAAAGCAAAATCGTAGAGTAAAGGCACGCTTTAAGCAAATGCCGCAATCACTCTTGCTCAGCACATCAACCTCTGCTGATTACGCTCCATTCTATGTTTACAACGCAGAAAATAACGGAGGTTTCGTAATTGTATCAGGAGAAAGCTCCATAGGCAATATTATTGGTTACAGCGACACAGGCTCTTTCGACCTTAAAGACGCTCCATCGAATGTCGTAACCATGATGAAAATGTTTTCAACACTCGTAAACAACGTTCAAAGAACAGGCTCAACAAACTATGTTCCAGACGACCCTCTCGTAGGACCAAAAGGAAACGTAAAAGTAGCTCCATTGTTGGACAAAATTCAATGGGGACAAGGCAAACCCTTCAATGGTAAAATGCCTGCCAAAAAACCTACTACTGACAATAAAAACACCAACTATTATGTAGGTTGCGTGGCAACAGCAATGTCGCAAATCATGCGTTTCCACAAATATCCAACAGTTGGTAAAGGCACAATGACCTACACCGACAACCTCGGAAAAAAACACTCACCAAACTTTGGCGCAACAACATTCGATTGGACAAAGATGCCAGAACGTTGTGAAGAAGACAATGCTGATGAAACAGAAAACGAACAAGTTTCCACTTTGTGTAGCATGGCAGCTTATAGCGTTTATATGTCGTTCATGCCAAGCGGCGAAGCAGGTGCTTTCTCACAAGCAGTAACAGGTGCTTTGGTGCATAACTTTGGTTACGACAACGGTATTTCATACAAAAAACGTGAATACTACTCTACCCCACAATGGATGAAAATGATTACTGACGAACTCGATGCTGGTCGTCCTGTGTTCTATTCTGCCTCTAACGAAGACGGAAAAGGCGGACACGCATTCGTTTGCGACGGCTACGATGACGCTGGTTACGTTCACATTAACTGGGGGTGGTCAGGAAAAAGCAACGGCTATTTCCATGTAAATGCACTCAATCCATACGACCTCGGTATCGGTGCAAATGGCGGTGGCTATAACCTTCAACAAGAAATCATCATCGGTATTCAAAAACCACAAACACCTGTCGGAAAAAAACATTGGTCTATCTTCGGAGCAACACGCCTTTCTGTAATCGAGCTAAACGGAGAAATCATGGGTATGCAAGGAATTGTAAACGAAGATTGCGATGCTTTCACAGGAAAAGTAGCATTGGTTTTGGTAGATAAGAACGGAAAAGTTGTAAATGTTCTCAAAGAAGAAGATAAATCATTTGCAGCTGCTAAGTTTGGCGATAAACTCATAACAGATGGCGGTATGAAGACTTTATGGGTTTCGAAATATGTAAACAACGTTCCAAACGGAACAGATTACAGAATTCAATTCGCTGTAAAAGCAACAGGCGATGCTGAATGGACACTCATACCAAGTCCTAACAACTTGCCAAATGCTGCTATTGCAACGGTTCAAGACAATGTCATCACTGCAATTTCAATAAACGAACCAAAACCAAACGTAGAGCTCTTGAAGCCTATCACAACAAGCTGCGACCTCCACGCAAAAGGTAGCGGTAAATTCACATTGGTATTGAAAAACAATAGCAACGACTTCATCATAAACCATATCTGGTTGAAGTTTACAGACATAAACGATGCAAAAAAGTCTTACTATGTACACGAAGACGATACAAAGAATTTCCACCAAGTTTACGACAATAGCACAAAGACTATCAACTTGTTATGCACACTCCCTGACGAAATGCCAGCTGGAAAATATAACGTAATAGCATTTGAAAAGTACATTCAAAAACCGCTCAAAGATAATGCTACGGAAGAAGAAAAGAAACGCTACGAAGAAAGAGAAAAACTTTGGGAGGGCGATTACTTTAAACCTGTATTTACAGAAGCAAACGTTCTTGAGGTAAAAGAAGAAGTAAGCACTCCTATCTTCAGTCAAGAAGGCGACTATCTTTGGTTTACAAAGACAAGTACAGAGTTTAATTCAGTAGTGAAACAAGGCGAAACTATCGGTCTTAAACAAGATGCATGCAACTATGGTGCAGCTGGCAAGGCTATATTGGTTATCAAAGCAAGAAACATTGAAAACCCTGCTTTCGCCTTTGAACTCGCTAAAGTTTCAGAATCAGAATACGCTAAACTCGGAACGCTAAAGCAAATCTATGGCGGTAAGGTGAATTTAAATCCTGGTAAGTACAAACTTTCATCATATTTCATTGTCAATGGCAAGGAATATCCTATGTACGGAACTGTAAAAGAAACCATCATGGAAGTAGTTGCCGATGAAAGTTTAGCACTCAAGTGCGATGAAATAAAACTCCCTTCTGAAGAATTAGAATATGGTAAGGCATATAAAGGCGTTCTCAAACTTACTGCAAAAGAAGAAATAAAAGGCGCAACCTTTACCCTACGATTCAAATCTGCCGAAGGAAGTAAACGTACCATAGCTGCTATGATTTTTAAAGCAGAAAACTTTGCAGCAGGCGAAACCAAAGAAATTCCATTCGAAATTAAGAGTTACACATTGAAAGAAAACAATCTTCCTAAGGGTGCTTATACATTGTATGTTGATTACAAGACAACAGCAACCAAAAACAAAATCTTTTCAATAGGTGGAAACAGCTCACGCATCGTCTACATCGGCACAACAAAAGCAGCAGCAGGCATAGACGAAGTGGCAACTCAAGCAGCAACCACAAAGGTTACACTCAATGGCAAAACACTCAACATCGAAAACGCTAACAACATTCGCCGCATTGAGGTATATTCGCTCGCTGGAGCAAAAGTATTTACAACAGCAAATGTTGCTAATACAATCTATTTGCCATTGCAAAATGGTATGTACATCATCAGAATCGTTACCGCTGAAGGCATCGTAACAAAGAAAGTAGTACTGCAATAATATAAGTTTAAACAACAATAGAAAAGGTCGTTCCAAACAAAGGAACGACCTTTTTTAATGCAATAATCCGACAAAAACAAGCAAAAGTTAAAAAAAAGCACAATATATTTCAATATCTGAGAGATTTTCTGTAATTTTGCCACGTTATAAGAACTTCCATAAATAGGGAAACAACAAAAACAAAGCCCTAACAACAAAGGAAGAACGCACAAAACAGAAAACAATAAAAAAAGAAAAAATAAAAATGGCAAACAAAAAAGCAGAGGGTACATACGAAGAATCCCTCAACAAATCGGAAGCTTTCTTCGCAAAGTATGGAAAGACAGCCTTAATCGCTATTGTAGCAATCCTCATTGTTGTAGCAGGTATCTTCCTTTACAAAAATTATGTATCAGAACCACGCGAAGCTGAAGCAAGCACAGAATTAGCAAAAGCACAACAATTGTTCCAAACACAACAATTCGACCAAGCACTCAAAGGCTTCCAAAAAGTACAAAGCGACTATAGTAGCACAGACGCTGGCAACCTCGCCAACCTCTATGTGGCACTCTGCTACGCACACCAACAAAAGCCAGATTGGAAAAAAGCATTGGATAATATTCAGAAATTCTCTACTTCTGACGACCAAATCATCAGCCCAGCCTCACAAATGGCACTCGGAGACATCTACGCAAACAACAATCAAAACGATAAAGCCATAGAAAGTTTCAAAAAAGCTGCCGAGATGGCTGACTCAAAAGGATTTGAAGGCATAAACCTTAGCATTGCACCATTAGCATTACGCAAGGCTGGCATCATTCTTGAAAGTCAAGGCAACAAAGCAGAAGCACTCAAGATATACCAAGATATCAAGAAAAAATATGTCAACTCACCAATGAGCCAAGACATAGACAAGTACATTCAAAGAGCAAGCAACTAATCTGAAAGAAAATGTCAACAGCATTACACAATCTATCAGATTATGATTTATCAAGCGTACCCGATGCCTCGAACATGTGTTTCGGCATCGTGGTATCAGAATGGAATCCAGAAATCACAGGAGCACTGCTCGATGGTGCAGTAAAAACACTCGAAAAGCACGGAGCTATCCCTGAAAATATACACGTCAAAACCGTACCAGGAAGCTTCGAACTCGTTTACGGCGCACACCAAATGACACTCAACGGAGGATACGATGCCATTATCGTGCTCGGTAGCGTCATTCGTGGAGAAACACCACACTTCGACTACATCTGCCAAGGCGTAACATACGGAATTGCAAGACTCAATGCAAGCTCGGAAATTCCAATTATCTACGGACTCCTTACCACAAACGACTTACAACAAGCAAAAGACCGTTGCGGTGGTAAACACGGAAACAAAGGCGATGAATGCGCAGTCGTAGCAATAAAAATGGCTAAATTCTAAACCAACAACAACTCCCAAAAAGAATGAAGCTAAAAGAATATTTTCAAACATACGAATTTGAAGAAATATACCCCTACATCGGAGTCATGTACCCAAAAGCCAGAAAACAAAGAAAAGCTTTTCAACATGCCTACGATATTCTCCTAAAAACCAATCCCGTAGCATCAAAAAAATATATACAATATCAACTGATGCAAGACCCCGACACCAACGACATGTTCTTCGGAGCCGACGATTCAAACTTCAATGGACCATGGGACGTACTCTTAGGAAAAGAAATTAAAATAGATTCAAACGTTGATTTGACAAAAGAAGAAATTGTTGCAAACTGCTTTCTCAACACCATTCTCATCGGACGACACCCAAGAGAGTTTGAAGCAGATTACATCGAAATCAGCAGATAAAAATAAAAAAAGCATCTTCGTGTTGAAGATGCTTTTCTTTTTCTAATACAATTTCTGCACAAGGGAATTTATCCTCAATCAACCCTCAGCAAAACCGCATAAAAAAACGCAAACATAAAAAATGCCTGCGCAGGATAATACAATATAAACAACAAATTCCTATTTCAAAAATACATGCTGAGCCACATAAGCTAACGCTGGCAGCACAATCCAATAAGACAAAAGCAAAGGATAAGCAACCTTTTGGGCATCATACTTCGAACCGCGAAAATGAATCAACACCTTTCCACGACGACCATGCTTGTCATAAATGTACTCAACAAGCCTAAACATTGCAAACCATATCAGCGCAATAGGCAAAAGCGACCACACTTCACCAATACGAAAAAGAGGAATACTCAATGCAAAGGCTATCGGAAAAGTAATAGCTGCAACTCCATCGGTCAGACTACCATCAATCTCACCGCAGAAATATATCTTATCAAAAAAAGTGTATTTCATTTTTCTATGGGTCATTTATATTTTCTACATCTATGCTTTTAGTCCTTTAAGACCAATCCCCAAATACTGTTAATACATTAAAACGTAATTTGCTTTATTTCTACTTTACTGCAAAGGTAGCAATACTTATTGAAAAACGCAACAAAAAAAAGAAAAAACATACAAAAAAGAGACTCAACCGAGTCTCATTTTCTTAATTATTTCATTCATTTTCTGCTTAGTTTCTATCCGCGTAGGAACCAAAGGCAAACGTAAAACATTCTCTATCAATCCCATATCATTCAGCAAAGCCTTACAGCCAGCAGGATTTCCATCAACAAAAAGCAACTTATACAATTCAGTAAACTGATGATGAATGACACGTGCAGGCTCATACTCGCCCCTAAATTCTAAGCGAATCATTTGAGAAAATTCTTTTGGCAAAGCATTTCCAATCACAGAAATCACACCTACCGCCCCACTTGCTATCATTGGGAACGTCAAAGCATCATCGCCACTAATCACCTCAAAATTCTTTGGCTTGTTTTTAATAATCTCATCAACCTGCTCTAAACTGCCCGATGCCTCCTTAATAGCCACAATATTATCGAAATCTTTCGCAATTCGAACCGTCGTTTCAGCCTTCAAATTCACACCCGTACGACCAGGAACATTATAAAGCACTATTGGCAGAGGACAAACCTCGGCAATAGCCTTAAAATGCTGATACAAACCTTCCTGACTTGGCTTATTATAGTAAGGACAAATACTTAGAATACCATCAACTCCCTTCCAATCTGCATGCTTAATCTCATCGACAACAGCCGCAGTATTATTACCACCACAATATTTCAATATACGAGCACGACCAGCAACATGGTCAATAATCGTATGCGCTATTGTTTCCTTTTCTTCAGCTGACAAACAAGGACTCTCGCTAGTGGTTGCCAAAATAGCAAAAAAATCAGCTCCATTATCCAACTGATAATCAATAAGCCTTCTTAATGCTTCATAATCAACTTCACCATTCGGCTTAAAAGGGGTTACCAAAGCAATACCCAAGCCATGAAAAATATTGTTCATAAATGTTATGCGTTAAGGCTTTACAGCCAAATATACTCTTTTTTGAGAGCAAACTCAAAAAAATCAAGCTACTCTATTATAATGCAAAAATAACAAATAAAGCTTAATCTGCAAAGTTTTTACTTTAGATTAATAATTTTTTTAACAAAATATTTGACTAATATTCACCCTATCAAATATCCCAGGCAACCAAAAGCAACACCAACTTCAAACATATCCAATTCACCTCCTGCATAATCTATCCAAACTCAGCACATTCAATTAGGACAATGGACGTAAGGATTGCACCTTTTCGCCTTTTACCTATGCTTAATAATAGAATTTAATTCATTTTGTTGCAAATAAGCTATAAATTTTATTTAGATTTTCTTTATATAAAGAAATTAGCAGTATCTTTGCCAAGAGAAATGATTACTATATGGCAAGTAAAAATTTAAATAGGCTAAAAGTAGTTCTTGCAGAAAAGCAGCGGACAAACAAATGGTTGGCTGAACAATTAGGTAAAGACCAAACAACCATATCAAAATGGTGCACCAATTCAAGTCAGCCTGATTTAGGTAATCTAATGCAGATTGCCAAAATATTAGACGTGGAACTGACCGACTTAGTGCGGTTCGAAGAATTCAAGAACGAAACAAAATGAAAAAAGAAGAAATACAAGCATTGTTCTCTCAGTTTGAACAAGTGTCATGCGCTCTCAATGATGTAGAATGTTGGAGTGCAAGAGATTTGTGTTCTCTGTTAGGATATAAACTTTGGCAAAATTTCACAAAGGTAATAAACAAAGCCAAAGAAGCGTGTGTAAATGTAGGACAAAATGTAGAAGACCATTTTATTGACGTCAATAAAATGGTTGTTATCGGTTCTGGTGCTGAGCGTCAGATAGATGACATTATGCTAACACGCTATGCTTGCTACCTTGTCGCTCAAAATGGCGACCCTCGTAAACCACAAATCGCATTTGCACAAACCAATTTTTTGCCGGTAGTGAGAGATAAATTTAAAGATTGGGCTGAATAATAATAATGGTAAAAAAAAGGCAATATACATTTATAGACTTATTCGCAGGCTGTGGTGGCTTGTCTGAAGGCTTTTTGGAATCTGGACATTTTAAGGGATTGGCTCATATAGAATGGGAATATCCTATGGTACAGACTCTGCGAAATCGCCTTGTCAAAAAATGGAATGAAACCTGTGAGCAAGCACAAAAGAGGGTAATCCTTTTTGACATTCAAAGAACTGATGAATTACTATATGGCAATTGGACACAAGAATCCATAAAACAATATGCAAAGTATAATTCGGAAGAAACTCAAAAGGGATTAAAACATATGCTTAATGAAAAGACTATTGATTTAATAATTGGAGGTCCTCCTTGTCAAGCATATTCTATTCACGGACGAGCAACTGACAAAAACTCTATGCAAGATGACTATAGAAATTATTTGTTTGAGAGTTTTGTTAAAGTTGTGGATGAAATAAAACCAAAAGCTTTTATCTTCGAAAACGTGACAGGTATGCTAAGTGCAAAACCAGGAGGAAAACCTGTTGTTGAGCGTATTTATAAAGCTGTTACAGATATAGGATATTTAATTCTAAGCCCTGATAAATTCAAAGAAGCTGTTTATAATGCATATGATTTTTCTGTGCCACAAAACAGGAAGAGGGTTATATTATGTGGTGTTAAGATAGATTCAGATTTCTCGATAGAGAAATTCTATAAGGCTTTATCAAAGAATAAGAGTTCAAAACATTATACAGTAAGAGATGCAATAGGCAATCTCCCTCCTATTTATCCTATGGACAAAATAGAAAAGGTTAAAGGAAAAAATGTTTCTCATTATGCTACAGATAGCTCCGATATATTTCATATGCCACGGCATTGTAGTTCTCGGGACATCAATGTATTTCGAGAATGGATTGCAAATGATATGAATAAATGTTCTCAAAAAGAGGCTATAGATTTCTATGAAAAGGTTACAGAAAAAAAAACCTTGTATCGGAAATATAGAAATTTAGAGTGGAACAAACCTTCTCCAACTGTAGTAGCTCATCTACAAAAGGATGGATTTATGTTCATCCATCCAGATATTAAACAAGCAAGATTTATAACAATACGAGAGGCTGCAATGTTGATGTCTTTTCCAAAGGATTTTGAGTTTATTGGAAATAAGGCATATTGCTATAAAATGATAGGTAATGCAGTGCCTGTCAATTTTGCAAAAGCAATAGCAGAATCTATATATACGGTAATTAGTCAATAATGGCAAATATATTAATAGCATGTGAAGAAAGCCAAGCAATATGTAAAGCTTTCAGAGAAAAAGGACATAATGCGTACAGTTGTGATATTTTGGAATGCAGCGGTGGACATCCAGAATGGCATTTTATGCAAGATGTTTTATTGGTAATTCCAAATCATGGTGGAAAATTAGAAAATGGGGAGGAATATTTTTTGCCAAATGGTGAAGAATGGGACTTGATGATAGCTCATCCACCTTGTACATATTTATCTGTAAGTGGTGCTCGATGGCTATACCATCCAGATGATGCAGATTTGCCTATAGATCAACGAAGGGAGCATCCACATCATTTAGGTAGAAGAAAGATGAAAACGGAAGCAGAAGAGTTCTTTATGCAATTTACAAAAACGAACGTAAAGCGTTGGGCTATCGAAAACCCTGTAGGTTGCATGAATACAGTTTATCGTAAGCCAGACCAAATTGTTCAACCTTTTTGGTTTGGCGATTCCGCTTCCAAAAAGACTTGTTTATGGCTACACAATCTTCCGCCATTGGTGCCAACGGACATAGTTGACCCGGGTGAGCGTGTCGTACTGTCAAGTGGGCGTTCTTTGCCCAAGTGGTATTCTGATTCTTTTAACACCAAAATATCTACAGAAGAAAGAAGAAGGCTTAGAAGTAAAACATTCCCTGGTTTTGCCAAAGCTGTGGCAGAACAATGGGGCAAATTATTATAAATATGAATGCAAATTCTTTAAAGACACAACGTTTTAGAGCTAATGATTTAGTTGATAATGGTGGCAAACAATTCGAAATGGGCAAAGGTTGGTGTCAAGAGTTCTTTGAAATAGATAATTCTATTGAAGAGATAACTTTACAATTAACCTTTAAGGCTTTGAGTAATTCTCAACAATCCCTTGATAATACTAAAATTGAACTTAAATTGTCAGACGTCAATACTCGTGGTGATAGAAAAGCTTATGCAAATGGAGAAAATGGTCATTCGCAGATAAAAGACTTCTTTATCAACAAATTACATTTAACCACATCTAATCTGACAGATTATTTTGCTCTATACAAAAAGAATTCAAAAGAATATAACTTGTATTATGTTCCTAAGTTGTTATATGACAACTTTATTTGTTTGTTTAACAATGGATTAGAAATATCCTACCAAGAAAATTCTCGAAAAGGATTTGACTTAGCAGATTCTATATATAATTATTATCGCCCCTATATCACCGCCATCAAGTCCAAACCTTTTCTCCTGCTTGCCGGAATATCCGGAACAGGTAAAAGCCGAATAGTACGAGAGCTGGCAAGAGCATGTTGGGAAGAAGGCACAGATGAATATAAGGCACAAAAGCCAAAGAACTTCCAGATGGTGCAGGTGAAGCCAAATTGGCATGACTCAAGTGACTTGATTGGTTATGTGAGCCGTGTCAGTGGAAAGGCGGAGTTCGTGGCAGGTGAGTTCTTGAAATTCATCGCCAAAGCATGGGAAGATGTGGAAACTCCATATTTCCTGTGCTTGGACGAGATGAACCTTGCACCAGTAGAGCAATACTTTGCAGAATATCTAAGCGTGATAGAGTCTCGCAAGAGCCATGAGGAGGGTACCGTAACAACCGACCCAATTCTTGAGAAATCAGCAGAAGATTGGTATAGGGTGCTTACAAGTGAACTGACGAATGAAGACAATGTGCGTAATCGTTTCTTGGAAGAAGGTATCTGCATTCCTCAAAACCTCATAGTTGTGGGTACGGTGAATATGGACGAGACAACTTTCTCGTTCTCTCGCAAGGTGCTCGATCGTGCCATGACTATTGAAATGAACGAGGTGGATTTGTATGGCGGTCTGACCAAACGTCACGAAAGTATCGGCAAGTTGGATAATGCAGAACTTGTCGGCTCTGCCGTGGAAGGCGTGGATATTTACAACGACAACACCGATGTTTGCGACATTGCACTTCGCTATCTGCAAAAGATAAATGACGTATTGGAAGGTACTCCATTCAAGATAGCCTACCGCACCCGTAACGAGTTTCTGCTCTATGTGGTGAACAACTTGCCGTATTGCAAAGACGAAAACGGCAATGATTTGGAGCAAGGCTATGTCATAGCTCGTGCCTTGGACGAGATTACCAGCATGAAAGTTTTATCGCGCATTGAGGGTGACGACACAAAAGTTAGCGACAATTTCCTTGATAGTTTAAGCAAGACTGTCGAAGAAGGATTGAAGGCAGTATCGGGAGAGGAGAATATTGTCAAATCCATATCTTTGGCGAAACTGAAGGAGATGAAAGATAAACTTGTTTCGGGTTACACAAGTTTTTGGAGCTAAGAAGAGAATACTGATGGAACTGTTGACTATTGAGCATAATGATTTCACAATGATTGTCGAATGTACGAAATTCGACGACATTTGGAAAAATGCCAAGAACAACGTTGGAGAAGAAAAGCTCTACTCCACTTACTCTTGGTCGGAAGGTGTCGTGTCTGTAAAACGTGCATTGAATGCCGACCATGAAATAGACATTGAGCAGGGCGTTCCTACCCCCGCCACATTTTTCGACAATGCCGACTATCCCATTTGGATAGAGTTCAAAGACTATGTGAAAGACGCTCAGTTTGGTTCCATCTTGCAAAACGACAACGACCGTTTCTCCTTTCGTCGCCACATCTTGGCTGGTTTCATCAACTACAAGAATGAGATAGGACGAAGCGAGATACAGATTATATATAAGGCAGAGAAAGAGATAAGAACCTTCCGTTTCGGTTTTGAAGTTCTGAGTACGAAACTCGACTATCACGAACATTGGCGCGCAATCGTGGAGGATATAGAGCGAGAATACCGCATGTTGTCGTTGGACTATATGCGTCGCACGTTTCATGGTTTCTCGCCCGACCAAAACGGCGAGCATCCCGATATAGTCTGGTGGAGCGTGTTTGAGGGAGAACAACAGAAATTCATAAAAGCCTGCAAAAGCATCATTGACCGACCTCGCCACAGACTTCACGGTGAGGAGGTGTATCTGAGGGCGGACAAACTGAAGCAAACTCCCCATAACATAGAGAACAGACTGGCAGAACATCGCAAAGAGCCAACCTACCTATATCGTGTGGAGCAACATATACTATCGAACGACACGCAAGAGAACCGCTTCTTGAAATTTGCACTTCATCAGATAAGCAAGCGGTATGAGGATCTGCGCCAACGCATTGAGGCGGTAAAGACAGCTTCGGACACGATGAAGGCTGCCATGCTTACAACCTCAGAAACATTGAAACGACTACAGCATCATCCTTTCTTCAGAACAATAGGAAGGTTCAAGGGAATAAGCCAAGAGAGCATGGTACTGCAAAAGGCAGTGGGCTATAGCCAAGTGTACCGTACTTGGAACTTGCTTAGAAGAGCCTATTCGCTGAATGACGGTTTGTATCGCTTGCAGACAAAGGATATAGCAACGCTCTATGAGATATGGTGTTTCATTGAGGTGAGCCATATCGTAAAGGCACAACTGCATCTTGACAACGAAGACGTAGAACATCGCAACCGTATGGAGATGAACGGCGTGTTTTCATGGGAACTTGGCAAAGGCGAGCATTCACGCATATTGTTCCGCAAAGATGGCGTGGAGTTGGCAGAATTGGTATATAACCCAAAGAACGCCGACAAGGAAAACGACAATGTGGGCATGAAAGACCTGGTTGTGCCGACCGTGCCGCAGAAACCAGACATCGTGTTGCAGCTCACCAAGAACGATTTGCAGCAAGGCATGAAGATGACCTATCTCTTTGATGCGAAATATCGCATAGACAGCAAGGACAAGGGCGTGGATGTACCGCCGGAGGATGCCATCAACCAGATGCACCGCTATCGTGACGCCATATACTATAAAGACTATGACGCTAATACGTTGAAAAAAGAAGTCATTGGCGGATACATCCTCTTCCCCGGTTATGGTGAGCCAAACGATGTGGCGGTGTCGAAGTTCTATAAAACCATCAAGGAAGTGAATATCGGTGCTTTTCCTCTTCGTCCTAAGGATGTAGAGAACAGAAAACTTTTGGAGAATTTCATTGATGAACTTATACATACCAAATCATACGAAACCATTGCTCATGTCATACCGCAAAAGGGTGCGTATGTGGAGGTAGGCAACCGTGTACTTATTGGATTGGTAAAAGAGGACAATAGGTTGTTTCAAGCATTTATGGACGGAACTGCGACCTTGTATTATTCAGGAAAACAGTTCCCAACAACCATCGCCCTGCAAGACCTTCACTTCTTTATGCCTTATACCAAAGGGCATGGAGTGCGTGATGTGTACGAGATTGTCAAAGTACGAACCATTACGAGCAAAGAAGCAAAGCTATCGGATAAAGATGATACGGAAAGTAAGGCTCTACGTTTGGCTTTTGAACTGCGGTATGTGCGCAAGCAATATGCAGATTTTCAGTCTATTGATGCAAGTAAATGGGTAGGCTACACGTTTATTGATACGACTTTTGACAAGTTGGATGAATGTGTGGTGACAGATTGATTGTAAATCAAAATTACGACAAATGGAAAAGGTATATACATGTAAAAATATTAAGAAATAAACTAATCAGACAATATATACCGAAAAAGGATTCATTTGAACATTATACAGAAAAGAGAATTATGTCGATACCACAGTAAAACTTTGAACTATACCAACAAAAAAAAAGCCCCGACTACTTATTGTAATCGAGGCTTTAATGAAAAAAGGCAGCTACCTACTCTCCCACATTGCATTGCAGTACCATCGGCGCAATTGGGCTTAACTTCTCTGTTCGAAATGGGAAGAGGTGGAACCCCAACGCAATAACCACCTGATTAAATCGGCAAGAATAAATCTAATAAATCATAATTATCAAATCTATCTCGTATAGGTGACAATTTCCACAAGCAATAACTTTATCAGTAAATCTAAATATTTAGCTTTTATGATTTACAAATTCTTTACTATATGAATCAGATTCCTAATTCGATACAACTAAAAGTATAATCCAACGAATGAAAGTTTTGGGCAATTAGTAGTGCTCGGCTTTGACATCGCTGTCTTTACACCTACACCCTATCAACGTCATAGTCTATGACGACCCTTATAAGGAGTTCTAATCTTGCGGAAGGCTTCGCACTTAGATGCTTTCAGCGCTTATCCATACCAGACTCAGATACCCGGCGGTGCACCTGGCGGCACAACCGGTAAACCGGAGGTCTGTCCACCACGGTCCTCTCGTACTAGTGGCGGCACCACGCAAAACTCCAACGCCCACGATAGATAGAGACCGAACTGTCTCACGACGTTCTGAACCCAGCTCGCGTGCCACTTTAATGGGCGAACAGCCCAACCCTTGGGACCTTCTCCAGCCCCAGGATGTGACGAGCCGACATCGAGGTGCCAAACCACCCCGTCGATATGAGCTCTTGGGGGGGATCAGCCTGTTATCCCCGGAGTACCTTTTATCCTTTGAGCGATGCAGTTTCCATACACTTGCACCGGATCACTATGCCCCAGTTTCCTGCCTGCTCGGCATGTCTGCCTCCCAGTCAAGCACCCTTATGCCATTGCACTCTATAAGGTCGGTTACCAATCGACCTGAGGGTACCTTTGGAAGCCTCCGTTACGCTTTTGGAGGCGACCACCCCAGTCAAACTACCCACCAAACAATGTCCTCACTTAAAGCGAGTTAGACCTCAGACAGCCAAAGGGCCGTATTTCAAGGATGGCTCCACAGATACTGGCGTACCCGCTTCAAAGCCTCCGGCCTATCCTACACATCGGATGACCAAGGTCAATGCTAAGCTGTAGTAAAGGTTCACGGGGTCTTTTCGTCCCATCGCGGGTAATCGGCATCTTCACCGATACTACAATTTCACTGAGCTCATGGTTGAGACAGCGTCCAGATCATTACACCATTCGTGCAGGTCGGAACTTACCCGACAAGGAATTTCGCTACCTTAGGACCGTTATAGTTACGGCCGCCGTTTACTGGGGCTTCAATTCAAACCTTCGGGATAACCCTAAGCTCTCCTCTTAACCTTCCAGCACCGGGCAGGTGTCAGGCTGTATACATCATCTCTCGAGTTAGCACAGCCCTGTGTTTTTGTTAAACAGTTGCCTGGACCGATTCTCTGCGCCTCCTTAAACTAATAAGGAGGACCCCTTATCCCGAAGTTACGGGGTCAATTTGCCTAGTTCCTTAACCATGAATCTCTCAACGCCTTAGTATGTTCTACCCGACTACGTGTGTCCGTTTGCGGTACGGGTTGCATAAACATAATCGTAGCGGATTTTCTAGGAAGTATGATTACCTGTACTATCAACAGTTTCCGAAGAAACTATTGTACTATAAATCTTCAGCTCAAGGTGTGGATTTGCCTGCACCTATCAATGCCTAAAATCGTTAACGCCCATTTCCGTCAGGGCGCGACAGTGTCACTACTCCGTCTCCACGTAGATGAATATGCAAGTCACGGAATATTAACCGTGTCTGCCATCGCTATCGCCATTCGGCTGAAACTTAGGACCCGACTAACCCCGGGCTGATTGGCATAGCCCGGGAAACCTTAGTCTTACGGCGAGGGGGAATCTTACCCCCTTTATCGTTACTTATACCTACATTTGCGTTTCTATACGCTCCAGGATCAATCACCATCACCATTCAACGCATATAGAATGCTCCCCTACCGATACTTTTTTTAATACTATCCCGCGCCTTCGGTATCTGACTTCATACCCGATTATTATCCATGCCCGGACCCTCGACTAGTGAGCTGTTACGCACTCTTTGAATGAATGGCTGCTTCCAAGCCAACATCCTAGCTGTCACGGGGACTAGACTTCGT
Organism: Prevotella disiens; assembly: GCF_900454955.1. Classification (NCBI taxonomy): domain Bacteria; kingdom Pseudomonadati; phylum Bacteroidota; class Bacteroidia; order Bacteroidales; family Prevotellaceae; genus Prevotella; species Prevotella disiens. The sequence goes on from NZ_UGTL01000002.1 coordinate 409,094, forward strand.
TAGACTAACTTAGACAGAATTTGGGGACCTTAGACGACGGTCAGGATTCTTCTCCTCTCGGGGACGGACCTTAGCACCCGCCCCCTTACTGCACAACTACTAACCAATAGCATTCGGAGTTCGTCAGGTCTCGATAGGCGGTGAAGCCCTCTTGACCTATCGGTCGCTCTACCTCTAATGGTAAACATTGCACGCGGCACCTAAATGCCTTTCGGGGAGTACGAGCTATCTCCAAGTTTGATTGGCCTTTCACTCCTACACTCAACTCATCGGGAAGCTTTTCAACGCTTATCCGTGCGGTCCTCCATTCCGTGTTACCGGAACTTCAACCTGGTCAAGTGTAGATCACTTGGTTTCGCGTCTACCCCATCCAACTAAACGCCCTATTCAGGCTCGCTTTCACTACGGATACAAGGCTTAACCTCTTAACCTTGCTGGACATGGTAACTCGTAGGTTCATTATGCAAAAGGCACGCCGTCACATAAATAATATGCTCCGACCGCTTGTAGGCGTATGGTTTCAGGAACTATTTCACTCTCCTAATAGGAGTGCTTTTCACCTTTCCCTCACGGTACTGGTTCACTATCGGTCTCACGGGAGTATTTAGCCTTACCGGATGGTCCCGGCTGATTCACGCAGAATTACTCGTGCTCCGCGCTACTCAGGATACCACTACGCCTTAATTGGTTTCGAATACGGGACTATCACCCTCTATGGAAATCCTTTCCAGAATTTTCTTCTCACCGCATAAGTACGATAGCGTGGTCCTACAACCCCTATGGCGCATTGCTACGTCATAGGTTTGGGCTGTTCCCCGTTCGCTCGCCACTACTAGGGGAATCATTAAATTATTTTCTCTTCCTACAGGTACTAAGATGTTTCAGTTCCCTGCGTTCGCCTCCTAACCTAAATGCTAGGATAACACTCCTTCAAAGTGCTGGGTTGTCCCATTCGGAAATCCTTGGATAAAAGGTTATTTGCACCTACCCAAGGCTTATCGCAGCTTATCACGTCCTTCATCGCCTCCGTGAGCCTAGGCATCCGCCATACGCCCTTAATTACTTTCTATTCGCTGCTTCAATAAAAATATAAATATTCTCATCAAAGCATAGCTCATACTTTTAGCTGTATATTGAAATCGTAAAAGTTAAATTACAAAAAATCGTAATTACTGTTTTAGTTTACTTTACAGTCTTGCTTGTGTCAATATGTCAAAGAACTCTATGCAAACATTATAAAATGTTTTGCAAAAGTGGAGAATAACGGATTCGAACCGTTGACCCCCTGCTTGCAAAGCAGGTGCTCTAGCCAACTGAGCTAATCCCCCGAAAAGATGAAGTGAACACTCTATCAAGTGTAGTCCCAGGCAGACTTGAACTGCCGACCTCCACATTATCAGTGTGGCGCTCTAACCAACTGAGCTATAGGACTGAGTTGGGTATGAGCCGAGTGGCTTCTACCGTGGCTTCCTTCATTTCTCTATTTTAGTAAACAAAGATGCCAGTACAAGAGAGAAACAAAACTTATCAAAAGTATGATGTCTTATCTCACAACTTCCAAGGTATCTATCCTCTCCAGAAAGGAGGTGTTCCAGCCGCACCTTCCGGTACGGCTACCTTGTTACGACTTAGCCCCAATTACCAGTTTTGCCCTAGGTCGCTCCTTGCGGTTACGAACTTCAGGCACCCCCGGCTTTCATGGCTTGACGGGCGGTGTGTACAAGGCCCGGGAACGTATTCACCGCGCCATGGCTGATGCGCGATTACTAGCGAATCCAGCTTCGTGAGGTCGGGTTGCAGACCTCAGTCCGAACTGGGACCGGCTTTAAAGATTAGATTACATTTACATGAAACCAACATTCTGTACCGGCCATTGTAACACGTGTGTAGCCCCGGACGTAAGGGCCGTGCTGATTTGACGTCATCCCCACCTTCCTCACACCTTACGGTGGCAGTATCCTCAGAGTGCCCAGCATTACCTGATGGCAACTAAGGAAAGGGGTTGCGCTCGTTATGGCACTTAAGCCGACACCTCACGGCACGAGCTGACGACAACCATGCAGCACCTTCATAGGAGTCCCGAAGGACCTCAACATCTCTGTATCGTGCTCCTACAATTCAAGCCCGGGTAAGGTTCCTCGCGTATCATCGAATTAAACCACATGTTCCTCCGCTTGTGCGGGCCCCCGTCAATTCCTTTGAGTTTCACCGTTGCCGGCGTACTCCCCAGGTGGGATGCTTAATGCTTTCGCTTAGCCGCTAACACCAGGTGCTAACAGCGGGCATCCATCGTTTACTGTGCGGACTACCAGGGTATCTAATCCTGTTCGATACCCGCACCTTCGAGCTTAAGCGTCAGTAACACTCCCGTAAGCTGCCTTCGCAATCGGAGTTCTTCATGATATCTAAGCATTTCACCGCTACACCATGAATTCCGCCTACGTTGTGTGTACTCAAGTCAGCCAGTTCGCGCTGCAAGTCAGATGTTGAGCATCTACATTTCACAACACGCTTAACCAACCGCCTACACTCCCTTTAAACCCAATAAATCCGGATAACGCCTGGACCTTCCGTATTACCGCGGCTGCTGGCACGGAATTAGCCGGTCCTTATTCGAATGGTACATGCAAAACATTACACGTAATGTCGATTATTCCCAAACAAAAGCAGTTTACAACCCATAGGGCCGTCATCCTGCACGCTACTTGGCTGGTTCAGACTCTCGTCCATTGACCAATATTCCTCACTGCTGCCTCCCGTAGGAGTTTGGACCGTGTCTCAGTTCCAATGTGGGGGACCTTCCTCTCAGAACCCCTACTGATCGTGGCCTTGGTGAGCCGTTACCTCACCAACAAGCTAATCAGACGCATCCCCATCCTATACCGATAAATCTTTAATTCAAATCAGATGTCATCAATGAATATCATTGGGTATTAGTCCGTCTTTCAACGGGTTATCCCCAAGTAAAGGGCAGGTTGGATACGCGTTACTCACCCGTGCGCCGGTCGACGTCCAAAGTGTGCAAGCACTCTTTGCCGTTTCCCCTCGACTTGCATGTGTTAAGCCTATAGCTAGCGTTCATCCTGAGCCAGGATCAAACTCTCCATTGTAAAATCTCTTTATAGAAAGTATTTCAAAACAATTAAAATAATCGCTAAGAAATAAATTTGTATCTCTGCTCGGGATAAATATCCTTTATTGAAAGTATCAAGTTTAAAACACCACTTTAAGATTTATAAAAATCCTAAGAATTGATAGGTTCGTTTCTATTACCCATCTACCACATTAATTAAAACGCAGCAGATGACTCTTGTACTACTTCTCTGTCTATGTAAATCTTTTCAAAGAACGCTTTCTTAATTGCTTTCGTATTTTTAGTGCGAAAGCGTGTGCAAAGGTATAACATTTTCTGATACGCTCCAAATTTTTCCGAAACTTTTTTTGAAAAAAGATGATTTTTTATTTTAAATGCGCCCATTTGGCACGAAAAAAGCCTATTTCTGCTGTTCAAAAATAGGCTCTTTTGAGTTTTCGTTTTTTCTTTTATGAAGGAGAAAATTATTTCTTTTACGCCAGCATCAGCCAATACGCTTAGATAGCCATTGTAGCGCAATGATACCAAAGCACCTTTCTTAATACAAAGCGGTTCGGGCAGTTCAAAACTTGTCCATTGGTTATCTTTATTGGCAATACCCACCTTTTCGTAAAGTATTTTATTAGTTCTTTTTCAAAGTGAGATTTCTCGCCACGACTATATTTAAATTTCGCTTTGCTCATTTATATAGTTCGTGTGGCTTAACGAAATCGTTCTTTTTCAAGTGCAAAATAGCTGCTTTCTGGCAAGTTATGATACTTTGTAGGGGCGTGATTTATCACGTTCCTAATACGCTAAAATTTGCGGAGAGGAACGTGATAAATCACGCCCCTACAAAGTATCATTGCTCGAAATCGTTCATTTTTTCGTTAACGAATGAATCTATTAAGACTAAAAAAGGATATAGCCAACTTTGATTGTTGCTATATCCTTTTATAATTGTGAAAAAACTTCTATTGATTATTTCTTAAAGAAGTCTTTAACGGCTTCATTAGGAACCATTTTTTCATCAAATGTGTAAGCGCCAGTCTTTGGGCTCTTTACCATTTTAATTACTTTTGTGTATGCGCGACCATCCGTTGAACCTTCATGGAGGGTAGCGACCGCTTTCTTTGCCATAGTCTATTTTTTAAATTTAACTATTAAACGTGCTTACTTAATCTCCTTGTGAAGAGTCATCTTCTTCAAAATCGGATTGTACTTCATGAGTTCAAGACGCTCTGCAGTATTCTTACGATTCTTTGTTGTGATATAACGGCTTGTACCTGGCATACCGCTACTCTTCATTTCTGTGCATTCGAGAATGACTTGCACTCTATTTCCTTTAGCTTTCTTTGCCATGATATTAGTCTCCTAACACTTTAATATCCTTCCAGTCTACATAACCTTTGGATACGGCTTGCTTCAACGCTGCGTCGAGGCCTACCTTGTTAATTAAACGAAGACCAGCTGCGCTAATCTTCAATGAAATCCAGCAACCTTCTTCTACATAGTAGAATTTTTTGCTGAAGAGGTTTACATCAAAGCTGCGCTTTGTGCGATGCTTTGAGTGAGACACATTGCAACCTATTTGTGCCTTCTTTCCTGTGATTTGACAAATCTTAGACATTTCTATCTGTAGTTTTGTAATTCGTTAATTGATACCTATTCCAAACAGGGTGCAAAATTACAAAAATATTCTAAATAAACAAAGGAAAATGCAAGATAATCAATTGATTTAATGTTTTTTTTGATAAAAAGAGCCGTTCAAACGGTATTATGCGCTGAACGGCTTTACTTTCTTTTGAATGGTTTTATGCTTTTTTAGGGCATAAAACTATTCGTGATTGTCGTTTTTTCTTATCAGAAGAATGGTAGTTTTTATTTTTCAAAGTGCGATTTCTCGCCACGAGCATGTACAAATTTCGTTTCACTCTTTTGCATGCTTCGTGTGGCTTACGAAATCGTTCTCTTTTAGAGTGCAAAATAGCTGCTTTCTGGCAAGTTATGATACTTTGTAGGGGCGTGATTTATCACGTTCCTCTCCGCAAATTTTAGTATATTAGGAACGTGATAAATCACGCCCCTACAAAGTTTCATTGCTCGAAAGGTGCGATTTCTCGCCACGAGCATGTACAAATTTCGCTTTGCTCATTTATATAGTTCGCGTGGCTTAACGAAATCGTTTTTTATTTTACTACGAATTTCTTTCCGTTCTTGATGTAAATGCCTGGTTGAAGTTTTGTATTCTTTGGCATTTGTACTCCTTGCAGATTGTAGATAATGTTGTTTTCTACTTTCTTTGTGGTGCTAACATTTTCTATTCCTGCTGTTCCTGCTTTCCCTTCTTGGTAAAGCATTGGATAAATGTCTTTTGCAGAAGGAGTTTCGTAGCACCCAAAGCTCTTATATTGAACAGAGTATTGCATTGTTTTTTTTGTTGCTACTGATTGAATTGTGTAGGTACCATCTGTTCTTGGTTCTATTTTCCACACTGCTGCCTCATCTTCTGTTTTTACGGTTGCAATGGTTTTATAACCTGCATTTTGAGAAAGATACTTTCCGTTGTTATCTTGTATCTTAAATCCGCCTGCTACTGCCGTAAATGTGTAAGCTAAGGTTTCATTTTGTTGAACAATAACGTTTTTCGTTTCTGTTACATCTGCTGGTTCAGGGTAGCCATATTCCTTATTAAGTGGTTTCATGGCTTTGAGTCCATTGTTATTAATGACGATAAGATATTTTTTTCCGTCTTGTGGTTGGGCAGTAATCTTACTGAAAATATATGAATTTTGTTCAGTCGCAATCGTGTAAACAGCTGTTGCTATGCTACTTTGCTTATCTCCATTGATTGCAATAGCGCGCACAGTGGTCGTTGTTTCTATTTTAAATTCTCCTTTGTATGGAGTGCTTTGTGCATTTGGATTGCTGCCATCGAGGGTGTAATAGATTTTAGCTCCCGCTGTCTTGCAGGCTATTTTCACGGTTAGAGGCGCAGTGTAAGTGCCTGCGCTTGGTGTAAATTCAGGAGCGTAGACGTCTGGAGCTTTTTCGTTAAGATAAACCGTGTGATAGCGTTCATCGTTATCTGCCGATGAAATAGAAGTATTAGGATTGAACGCTACATTTACGCTATCTCCCCACACATATTCAGCCAAATAAGGGTAATCGATGTAAAGATTACGATTCTTTTGTCTTTCATAAGCAGCGTTATTGCGGTCTATTTCTACTTTATCTACCTTGTCTTCCTTCGACCATTTTCTATAAAGGTCTTGCGCCCATTGACGCAACGATGGGTATTGACCATCCTCCATAGTTTGCAATCCTGTCTTTACCCAATGGTAATCGGCGTATGTGGTTGCCATGTACATATAACTGCGACTAAATTCGCCTTTAAATTCTTCGCCTGGCTCCCACATCATCACATTTTGTTTGTTGCCAGCATTGCCACTACCAATCTTCGTAAAGCCTTCACCAGCGTATGTATTGGTAACATGCTTTACTTCACCCATTGGATAATTATTTTTATAGGTATTGGTTTTTTCATCACATGGGTAAAGATTGAATAAATCTCTGTAACCTTCTATTTTTGCTCCACCCCACCAACTCTTAGGGAAAGAGTGTTCAATGTTCATGCCCGAAATGCTTGCGCCACGATTTCCAAAGTTGAATTTAAAATGACTGTAACGATTTCTACATTCGTTTGTTTCTGGAATGCGGTCAGTGTCATAGAAACCGTCCCATGTGGCATTCATTCCTGAACCATATTGCAACGTTCGAAGATTTTTTCTTGCCAAATCGAAGAGAGCTTTTTTCAGTTCTCTACCTTTCAAACCTTGCAACGAAGCTGCATATTTCTTTAAATCTTGATGATTAATAGCTTGGGACGAAACGCTAAAACTAAGGAATAAAGCACATAAAGTTGTCCTGAGTAAAAATTTCTTCATATTTTTAATTAATTAGATAAAATTCATCATGCTGCAAAGTTAAAGAATTGTTGTTTGAAAACAAAATTATTTTCCCTAAAATAACAATTTGCTGCTTTTTAAGATTGTTTCTGATTGCCCAGTTGCTAATATTCCCACCTTATAATATTATTGTTGAACGATTTCGTTAAGCCACACGAAGCATGCAAAAGATATTGCAAGCGAGAACAAAGAAAGTTTACTTTCAATTTGTCGAGTGCAGCTATATCTTATCCAAAGAGCAAAGCGAAATTTGTACATGCTCGTGGCGAGAAATCGCACTTTAAAAAAGAACAGAAGAACTATTAGAAAAAGCACAATCTATTTTCTTGAAATATTCTGTCGCTATTTGTAAAAATGTTCCTATCTTTGCATAAGATATAACTACATTCGGCAATGCGTAGGGGCGTGATTTATCACGTTCCTAATAAATAAATCATACGCAAGTTGTTAGGAACGTGGTGAACCACGCCCCTACAAGGAAACATAAATGCTAGAACAGTGGCAACCCTGCTCAGTGAATAATTACAACGTACGAAAAAATGAAGAAAAAAAAGACACTTCATCTTAAAGAAAATATTGGTAACAACTTGATAACTTCAATTTGTTACATCTGGTGGATTGAAATGAAGAATACTATCAAGGACGAAGGTATGCTCATTTTCTTCATTCTCGTGCCGTTGGTCTACCCCCTACTCTACTCGTGGATTTACAATAACGAGGTGGTGCGCGAGATTCCTGTGGTAATTATCGACCAATCGCATTCGGCTACGTCGCGCGAATTTATACGAATGTTCGATGCTGCACCCGATGTTCAGGTGGCTTACTATTGCAATAATCTTTCTGAAGCACAAAATATCATTGCCCAACAAAAAGCAAATGGCGTGTTGTTCTTCCCTGAAGATTTTGAACGCACCTTGAACCGAGGCGAGCAAGCCCATGTGAGCGTTTATTGTAACATGAGTCTGATGTTGGCTTACAAGGCGATTTACCAAACGTCGATGGCGGTGTCTATGGAAATGGGAAAAGAACGGTTGAAAGATTCGCCCTTAAATATTACGGTGCGTGACGAAGAAATTGGGACAGAACCCATGGTTATTGCCGAAGAACCTATTTTTAATACAACGGGGGGGTATGGAAATTCTATTCTTCCTGGCGTGTTAATCCTTATTTTACAGCAGACTTTGTTGTTGGGCATTGGGCTTTCGGCAGGTACGGCACGCGAAAACAATCGTTATCAAGACCTTGTTCCGATTAGTAAGCACCACAATGGAATTTTGAAAATCGTATTGGGCAAGTCGCTTTGCTACCTGATGATTTACAGTGTCATGGCAGCTTATGTCCTCTTGGCAGTGCCTCGTTTCTTTAATTTCACGATGTTGGCCCAACCACTCGACCTTTTTAAACTTCTTTTGCCTTATCTTTTAGCGGTTATTTTCTTTGGTATGACGCTATCGTGTCTTGTGCGCTATCGTGAAAACGTGTTGTTGCTCATCGTTTTTACCTCTGTTCCTTTCTTATTTCTGTCGGGAATTAGTTGGCCGCAAAGCAATATTCCGAGTGAGTGGGAAAGTGTTTCGTGGCTCATTCCTTCTACCTTTGGCATTCGTGGCTTCAGTCGTATGGCTTCAATGGGTGCGAATATCGCCGATGTGAAAACGGAAGTATTGGGTCTTTGGATACAAGCTACCTTGTATTTTGGTGTTACTTGCATTGTTTATCGCAGCCAAATCATTCGCGCTCGCAAGCATGCCGTTGCACAACTCGTGGGTATGAAGGAGAAAATACAATGCGAAAGGGAAAAAAGAAAGGCTTAAAGAGAATTGTTTTTTTTAGTTTTTCCTAAGGGGGAGTTTTTTCTAGGAGTTCTAGGGGTTCTAGGGTTTCTAGGATTCCTAGTTCTCCTAGGATTCCTAGTTCTCCTAGTTTTCCTCAAAAAAAAACGCAATGCGTTTTTATCGGCATTGCGTTATTCGCTTTATGATACCTTTTCTGATTTTGGTTGCTTCTCCAAACAAGCTGGACAAACGCCTTTATAATAGAGCTGGGCATCATCTATTTGGAAACCGCCGAGTGTTTTTGATTGTGCCACAGGAGGTTGCATATCAAATAAGTCGTAAACTTTGCCACATTCTTTGCAACAAAAATGTGCGTGGGGGGTTGTATTACCATCGTAGCAAACACGATGCTCGTCAATGGTAATCATGAGGGCGCCTCCTTTTTCAGAGAACATTCTCAATGTGTTGTAAATTGTTGTCTTACTGACAGTTGGTATTTTCGCCCTAAGGTCGTTGTAAACCTCATCAATCGTAGGGTGCGTAAAATGAGTTTGTAAATATCTCATAATTTCTATGCGCTGCAATGATGGGCGAATACCACATTCTATAAGTTTCTGATAAGCAGGATCCATGTACATATTGCTTGTATTTTTGTTTTTGTGGTTGCAAAAATACACATTTTACCGAGAACGCACAAATAAAAGACTTGAAATATTTCCAAAAAAGCCTTTATTTTTACAAAAAAATATACTGAAATAGGTGCTATTTTCGTGTAAATATGAAGTTTTGTTTTTAAATTTTCATAATCGAAAATCCTTCAAAATTCTCATTATTTATTTTTTCAATCAACATTTGTCCTGCTTTTGTGATTTGGCATTGCTGACAACGGCTGTCGTGCGAGCATGCTTTCCGCTCAATGCACCCCTTGCGTTCGAGCGATGCGATGACTTTCGATGCGTTGGAACGTGTTAAGTTCATGTAGTTGGCTATTTCGCCAGCCAATAAACAGCCTCTCTCGCTGAGCAAACAGAGCAACATTAACTCGTTGATGTTCAATGAAAAGCGTTCGTCCAAGATGCGTTCAAAATCTACGACCGCCCGAAACAATTGGTGAATTTTACGTATACACAGGTTGTCCATTCGTTTTTATTTCAAAAGAAGTTCCTTAATGCCGCGTTCTATCTCTGCGCGTGGCTGTGCGCCTACTGCGATAGTTGGCTGACCATTTTTAGGAATGAAGAGCAAGGTTGGGATTGACTGAATACTAAACAACGCTGATAATTCTTCATTTTTATCGACATCTACTTTATAGACATCAATTTTCCCTTCATATTCTGCTGCCAATTCTTCCAAGATAGGTGCTGTGGCTTTGCAAGGACCGCACCATGTAGCGTAAAAGTCTATGATAGCTGGCTTGTCGCCACGATAGTCCCACTTTCCGCCGTTCTTTTTATAATCAACAATTTTCTCTGAGAACATTGCCTCGTTCATTTCTATCACTTTCATCTTTTTTACCTTTTTAGTTTCTTCAGTTTCCTGCTTCTTTTTATTATTTTCTTTTTTGTTAGCCTGAGCGCAACTCATCATCGCAAGCGACAAGGTTGCTAATGCTAATACCATACTTTTTTTCATCTCTCTCTTTAACTTTCATTACCCTATATATATATAAGGTGGGGGGTTGAGTGCCAATTTTCGAAATTATAATAATTCCGTCTGTTATCTGAATATTGTTTCCGTTGGAAACTTTTGCAAAAATAGAGCATTGTTTTTGATAAAACAAATTTCCAATGGAAAATAATGCTATTTCTAACAGATTTTAACATATATCAATTGAAATTGTTTTAAATATGTAAGAAATATTATTTTTATGGAGTACAGATACATTAAACGCCAAAAGTGCCTATTTTAAGGTGTCAAAGTGCCTATTTTATGAGCCAAAATAGCCTATATGAAAGTTTTTCTCCTCTTTTTCTCCATTTTACATTAAATTGTATCGTAAATTGTTTGGTTTTTCGCAAACTTAATAACTTCCTAACAACTACAAGTAGCCTTTAAAAGTAGGTAGAACAGTGGCAGACATGCAAAAAAGTAATACCTATATGTGGGTATTTTTCAAAACTTTGGTTAAAGGACTGATGACGTCCGCTTTATTTTTTATATATTTGCAGACAAAGGCACGATTTCGTTAAGCTAAACGCAGCGTACAAGATATTGCAAAACGAGCGCAATGCAAACTTGTTTCCCTTGTAGGGGCGTGATTTATCATGTTCCTATAAGCAGGCAAATATTCGTTTTTGATGTTAGGAACGTGATAAATCACGCCCCTACGACAAAAATTCCGCCCCTACACCGATTTGCTGACAATCGCTACATATTGTCGAGTGCAGCTATACAAAGCGAAATTCGTACATGCTTGTGGAGAGAAATTGCACTTTAAAAAAAGAGAAAGAGATGAAATTATCAGAGCTGAAGACGGGAGAAAAAGGCATCATTGTCAAAGTTTCAGGACATGGCGGCTTCAGAAAACGCATCATAGAAATGGGGTTTATCAACGGAAAGGAAGTTGAAGTTTTGCTCAACGCTCCGTTGCAAGACCCCGTGAAATACCGCATTATGGGCTATGAGGTGAGCCTCCGACGCAGCGAAGCGAGCTTGATAGAAATAATGGCGGTGGAGGCGAACTATTTTAATAAAAAAAACGAACCCTACAACCCTGCCATTGAGGTGGAACCCGATTCCAACGAGGCAAAACTATCGCCCAAAGAGGCAGTGGCAGCAGCCAAAAGACAACGAAAAACCATTCGGGTGGCATTGGTAGGCAACCCGAATTGCGGCAAAACATCATTGTTTAATTTTGCTTCGGGAGCGCACGAAAGAGTGGGAAACTACTCAGGCGTTACGGTTGATGCGAAATATGGATATGCCACGTTTGAAGACTATCAAATAGAGATGGTCGATTTGCCTGGCACTTACAGCCTTTCTGCCTACTCGCCAGAAGAATTATACGTCAGAAAACAGTTGGTGGAGCATACGCCCGACATCGTTATCAATGTCATTGATGCCGCAAATTTGGAACGAAATCTTTACCTTACCACACAGCTCATCGACATGAACCTCCCAATGGTGTGCGCCCTGAACATGTTTGACGAAACCCAACAACGAGGCGACCACATTGACCACAAACGATTGAGCCAACTTTTTGGCGTTCCCATGATTCCTACCGTATTCAAAAATGGCAAAGGAGTCAACGATTTGTTTGAAACAATCGTACAAAATTATGAAGGAAAGGAGGGCAAACACCCTACCTACCGACACATTCACATCAACCACGGACACGAAATAGAAAACGGAATTGCCGAAATTCAAGCCCATTTGAAGCACGAATTGGACATACGACAGAAATTTTCCACACGCTATTTGGCTATAAAACTATTGGAAAACGACCGACAAACGCGTGAATTGGTGGAAACTTTCCCCGATGCAAACGAGATTTTCAACCACCGAGACGAAACTGCCAAACGAGTGAAAGAAGAAACTTTGAAGGACAGCGAAACGGCTATCATGGACGCAAAGTATGGATTTATACATGGCGCACTCAAAGAAGCAGGCTACCGAGAAGGCAAGGCAAAAGATGTTTACAGCATGACGCATGCGGTGGACAACTTATTAACACACAAATACTTAGGTTTTCCGCTCTTCTTCCTCTTCCTTTACATCATGTTTACAACCACGTTCACACTCGGACAATATCCGATGGACTGGATAGACATGGGCATAGCCCAACTTTCGCAAATGGTGAGCAACCTTCTACCCGATGGTCCTGTGAAGGCAATGATAGTAGACGGAGCCATTGCAGGCGTGGGGGCGGTCATTGTTTTCCTACCGCAAATCCTCATTCTCTACTTTTTCATATCCTACATGGAAGACTGCGGCTACATGGCGCGCGCTGCTTTCATCATGGACAGACTGATGCACAAAATGGGACTGCACGGAAAATCGTTCATACCACTCATTATGGGCTTCGGTTGCAACGTGCCTGCCATTATGGCAACCCGAACCATCGAAAGCAGACGCTCACGACTCATCACCATGTTAGTATTGCCAATGATGAGTTGCTCGGCACGACTCCCTATTTACATCATGATGACGGGCGCATTCTTTACCGCTGAATATCGCTCGTGGGTGATGTTGTCCTTATATATAATAGGTATCATCATGGCAATCCTATTGGCACGATTGTTCTCGAAAACCATTGTAAAAGGCGAAGACACACCTTTCGTTATGGAACTCCCACCCTATCGCTTTCCAACATGGAAGGCCATTGGGCGACATACATGGGAAAAAGGAAAACAATATCTCAAAAAAATGGGAGGAATCATTCTCGTTGCATCAATCATTGTCTGGGCATTAGGCTATTTTCCAATGGCTGACGACCCTAAAATGACCCCACAACAGCAGCAAGAACAAAGCTATATAGGAAGAATTGGCAAGACCATAGAACCCCTTTTTCGTGCGCAAGGCTTCGATTGGCGATTAGATGTAGGACTTTTGGCTGGCACAGGCGCAAAAGAAATTGTCGCTTCCACCATGGGCGTACTCTATGCCAACAACGATTCCTTCAACAAGGATACAGAATACAACAACGAAGGGGGAAAATATAATCTGTTCCAACAACAATTAACAAAAGATATTGCCACACGAAACAATATCTCTTACGACCAAGCACGACCACTGGCAACCCTCACCGCCTATAGTTTTCTGCTCTTCGTCTTGCTCTATTTCCCTTGCGTAGCCACCATTGCAGCCATCAAAGGAGAAACAGGAAGTTGGAAATGGGCACTCTTTTTAGGCCTCTATACCACCACCGTGGCATGGATAATAAGTGCGATTGTTTTTCAAATTGGGCGACTCTTTCTTTGATTATTGGAATTATTTCAATATATTTGCAACCATGAACGAAAGGAATGCTATTTGTTGAAAGAACAAAGTCTTCACGTTCGTACATAAAAGCGTAAAAAAATCAGAATAACAAATCAATAAAAAAAGAAAACAATGGAAAAATCAATCGTAAAAAGTGTCGGTAAATACCGCATGGAAGCAACATACGAAAAGTCAGGACAAACACTTTCAACCGACCCAGGTAAGGAATCAGGCGGCTTAGGCGAATATGCCACACCAGTAGACATCATGGCACAATCGTTGGCAGCATGCTCGCTGACAACTATTTCCATGCGTGCTGCAAGAGAAAACATCGACCTCACAGGTGCGTATGCAGTGGTAGGCGAAATCGTTGAAGACCCTGCAACCATGACAGTTACAAAGATAAACATCGAATTTCACGTCAAAGGTGTAGACGAAAGCCTTCGCAAAAAGTTGGAAACCTTTGCCCACAAAGGCTGCTATGTAGGCAATACCCTCACTTGCGAAAAGAATTTCACTTTCGTTTGGGAATAATCTGACGGGTCTGACAAGTCTGACAAGTCCAATAAGTCCGACAAGTCTGACGAGTCCGACACCGCAAATCGCGCAAAAAAAGCAGTTATAACAAATATTAACAAAGATAATTTGTAAAACTTACACTTTTCTACTACCTTTGTAGTACTTAAAAAGCAAATAAAAATTTTAAAAAAGAACATTATGAAAAAATATGAATGCGAAACATGTGGTTACGTTTATGACCCAGAAGTAGGCGACCCTGATGGTGGTATCGCTCCAGGTACAGCTTTCGAAGATATTCCAGAAGATTGGGTTTGCCCACTTTGCGGAGTAACAAAAGACGATTTCGTCGTAGTAGAAGAATAAGAAGCAGACTATATCAAACTTAAAATAGGCGGGAAAGAACCATTTAACAATGTGTCTTCCCCGTTTTTTTTAACCCTGCCAAGCTCAGACTAGTCTAACTAGTCTAACTAGTGTAACTAGTCTAACTAGTCCGACAAGTCCGCTGTGCCGAATGTGTTTTCCTTTTTTTACCCCTACCCCGCCCCCTTACAATCAAAAATGCTATAAAATAGCCCAAATATGTCAGAAAAGAAAACCAACAAAGGTGGCATGAAAAGTGTCATCGCAGCCTTAGGCGCAAACATTCTCGTAGCCATTTCAAAATTTGTAGGCTACACCCTATCGGGTTCAGCCGCCATGCTCAACGAGTCTATCCACAGCGTTGTAGATTGCGGCAACCAAATTCTGCTGCTCATCGGCAACAACCGTGCAAAACATGCTGCCACAAAGACACACCCATTTGGAGAAGCACGTGCAAAATACTTTTTCAGCACCATTGTTGCCATGATGCTCTTCTTCGGTGGTGGCGCATTGGGAATTATGGAAGCTGCCGAAAAACTATTCCACCCAGGGCATAGCATAGAAAATACAGAACTCGTCCTCGCTATTCTTGCCTTCGGACTCATCGTGGAAAGCTTTTCATTGCGGGTAGCATTCAAAGAAATTCATGAACTCAACCACGAGAAACTGCCCCTCTACACGTTCTTAAAAGAAAGTCGCCATAGCGAAATTCTCATCATTTTCGCCGAAGATACTTGCGCCGTCATCGGACTTTTATTGGCTATTTCAGGCACTGCCCTGAGTCATTTCACAGGAAATCCATTCTTCGATGCCTTCAGCGGATTACTCATTGGCATTCTCCTCTGCCTTGCTGCCCTCTTCTTAGCACGCGAATTTTACAGTCTTATCGTGGGGGAAAGTGCAACAGAAGCCGATGAAGCTATATTCCGTAACGCCTTCAGCAGAAACGAAATACAACGACTTATCGATATCAAAACCATTCACCTCAGCCCTGAAGAAATATTGCTCACGGCAAAAGTAGAAATCAAAGTCGAACAAGAGCATAACGTTCATGAAATCATCAACGATATAGAGCGAAAAATAAGAAGTCAGTTTCCACATTATAAAATATACATCTACATCGAAACCGACAAATTTCAAGAAAATTACAAAGCAAAGGAGCTTTCTTAAGGACAAGAAAAAGCAATTGGGAGTAGGAAAACTGGGAGAACTAGGAAAACTAGGAAAACTAGGAAAACTAGGAGAACTAGAAAAACTAGGAAAACTAGAAAAAAAAACTATTCCTCTCGTATTTGTACATGCTCGTGGCGAGAAATTGCACTTAGAAAAGAAGGTTTTTGCTGTACTCAAAAATTGTTTTCGAACACAATAAAAATTCAAAAAAAAACCAATAAAAAGATTTGGAGAAATCAACAATTCTGCATATCTTTGTTGCCGTTATCCTGAAAACAATCTTTTTTACCTTAAATTCACTAATACCTATTGAAGATTTGAAGCGGTGGCCTGAGAGGGTCGCCACTTTTTTTGCCCTATCGGCAAGCCTTGTCCATTGGCACATTACGACATTTGCACATGCTCGTGGCAAGAAATTGCACTTTGAAAAAACACAATGTTTCTTTGTTCTTGGAAACTGCAAATGCAAGCATCAAATAATAATTTTTTAATAAAAGTGATTGAATTAAAAACAGACAGAAAATGCACGATATAAATTTTATAGCCATCGATTTTGAAACCGCCAGCAACGCCCAAGCAGCCATTTGCGAAGCAGGAATCAGTATTGTCAAAGGTGGAAAGGTGGTGGAAACACGGTCGTGGTTGGTGCGCCCCGAAGGCAATGCGTACAACTATTGGAACACGCGTGTGCATGGGATTACGGCAAAAGATACCGCCCATGCGCCTGAATTTCCTCAAGTGTGGAACGAAATCATGACCTATCTGGCAGATTGTCCCATTCTTGTCGCCCACAATGCAGGGTTCGATATGGGTTGCATACGTCGTTCGTTAGCCTTTTATGGGCTGAAAACACCCGAAATAACCTATTATTGCTCGCTGCGTGCTGCCCGAAAAATATACGATTTCGAGTGCAACAAATTAGAATTTCTGTGCCAAAAGTTCGAAATTCCCTATGGTCAGCACCACCGAGCAGGCGACGATGCAGCCATGTGCGCCCACCTTTTCTTGCGTGAATTGAAAGATTTTGGTTGGGCAGATTTGTCAGAAATGCACTTTTGTGAGGGGAAATTGTAGTCAGCAAGTCAGCGTAGGGGCGTGATTTTTTCGCTTTGCTCAACAACTCGTATCACGTTCCTAACACCAAACAAACAATCTTTGCTGAGAGGAACGTGATAAATCACGCCCCTACAAAATTCCATTGTGCCATTATCGGCGCAAATACAAAAGTGGAATGAAATTATTTCCGCTTCATGGACTTATAAAAAATATTCCCTACTTGCTCACTACAAATTTGGCTTCGCAGACTAACAGTTGTTAATCAAGACGATAATAATTGTTATCATTTCAAATAGTCTAAAAATTTGGTTACCTTTGCAGATGGATAGCAAAATATTTGCATGGTAAAAAAACAAATACAAACATTTATAAACTCGGGGCAAACGCTTGTCCCACAAACAATTAAACAAAATGAAAACAAAATTTTTAATGGGCGCAATTGCCCTATTGAGTGTATTCGCTTTCACTATGACTTCATGCAACAAAGACGAAGAAGATGAAGGAATCGAAATCACAAACGTAGAAATGGGTCATGAAGGCACAGCCATAATTGGTCAAGGCATACACTTGAAATGTGCTATCAAGGCACCTGCAAAAATCGAATCGATTGTTGTTACAATGAAGGCTGTTAATGGCGAAGGCTATCAAATTGAAACTTACGATAAAGGTACGGATAAAGGCAAGTATGTTGGCAAGTATATTGGCTTGTTGAATACAGTTTTCAACGAGAATATTGTTACCAAAGAAACTTTGCCAGAAGACAATTACAACGTTGCAATCATCGTAACTGACGAAGCAAACCACGTACAAATGGTAACCAACAAAGTTGCTTTCAAAAAAGGCAAAAGTAAAAGTTTCTAACCTTAACCTCACTGACGTAGCCACAGGCAAGAAAGTAACACATTATTTAAAGCAATATATTACGGTGGTAATTTTTAGAACCCACCATAAAAAAAGGCGAAGCATTTCACAATGCCTCGCCCTCCTTAACTAATTAATCCTAAAAAAAATAAAATCATTTGTTCAATGAATCAAATGTATCAATAATTTTCTGCCTTCACTTGGAAGTAGCTTTGTGGGTGTGCGCATACAGGGCATACCTCTGGAGCTTGCTTTCCAACAACGATGTGTCCGCATTGGCGGCATTGCCAAATGGCTGAACCATCTTTTGAGAATACCATCTTGTCCTCTATGTTCTTCAAGAGTTTGCGATAGCGTTCCTCGTGTTTCTTTTCGATAGCACCAACGGTACGGAATTTAACAGCCAATTCAGGGAAACCTTCGTCCATAGCTTCCTTTGCCATAGTTTCATACATGTCTGTCCATTCGTAGTTTTCGCCGTTTGCAGCGTCTTCAAGGTTTTGTGTTGTGGTAGGAACGTCAGCATCGTGCAAAAGTTTGAACCATATTTTGGCGTGCATACGTTCGTTGATTGCCGTTTCTTCGAAGAGTGCTGCAATCTGTTCGTAGCCTTCTTTGCGTGCCTTACCAGCATAGTAGTCGTACTTCATGCGTGCTTGGCTTTCACCTGCAAAGGCTGCTTTGAGGTTGGCTTCGGTCTTTGTTCCTTTCAAAGCGGCACCATTAAATTCTTTAAACTTCTCTGCTTTAACGTGGCAAACTGGGCATTCTGCTGGTGCTTCTTCTCCTTTGTGCATGTAACCACATACGGTACAAATAAATGTCTTCTTCATAATGTTTTTGTTTTTATTAAATAATAATATTTCTTGTTCTTTTTACCTGCGAATATTATCCTCCTGAAATTTGGAACAAATCCAATTATCTTGATTTTGTACCGCAAATATACAAAAAAAACTGACATTATGTGCAAAAAGACACAACATTTTTATGAAAGGAACGCTGTTTAGACATTTACTAAATAAGGTTTTGTGAGCCTTGTTTGCGCCTAATCCACTTTGACAATCTTGGTGGGTGCTTTCTCTTTGTTGCGCCTATTGACAGTGGTGATAACGGCTTGGGCAAGGTTGATGAATGCTTGTCCTGTTACGCTGTCGATGTTTACCGCCGAAGGGGTGCCTTTATCGCCATTTTCGCAGATGCCTTGTACCAATGGAATTTGTGCCAAAAGCGGACAATTCATTTCTTCTGCCAATCGTTTGCAACCTTCTTTTCCAAAGATATAGTACTTGTTGTGAGGGAGTTCGGCAGGTGTGAACCATGCCATGTTCTCTACCAAACCGAGGATTGGCACGTTTACTTTTTCGTTTCTGTACATATCTATTCCCTTGCGTGCATCAGCCAACGCCACATTTTGCGGAGTTGAAACGATGACTGCCCCCGTTATGGCGAGGGTTTGTAGGAGTGTGAGGTGAATATCGCTTGTGCCAGGAGGGGTATCGAGAATAAAGTAGTCTAAATCGCCCCAATCGCCATCGGCAATGAGCTGTTTTAGTGCGTTGCACGCCATGCTGCCACGCCACAAAGTTGCCGTTTCGGGATTGACAAAGAAGCCCACAGAAAGGAGTTTTACGCCGTACTTTTCAATCGGCTCGATGAGTTGTCGCCCTTCTTTCTCCACTGCGAACGGACGAGCGTCCTCCACGCCAAACATTTTGGGCATGCTGGGACCAAAAACATCGGTGTCAAGGAGACCCACTTTGTAGCCCAAACGTGCCAAAGCGATGGCAAGATTGGCTGAAACGGTGCTTTTTCCTACACCACCTTTGCCCGAACTCACGGCAATGACGTTTTTCACTTGTGGCAAAAGTTTGCCTACCTCAGGGCGTGGAGCGGTTTTAAATTCGGTTTTTATCACCACTTCCACATCTTTTCCTACCGAATAATGTATTTGCGCCTCGGCTGCTTTGAGCGTAGATTTGAGGAATGGGTCGGTTTCGCGTGGGAAGAGCAAGGTGAAAGTAACTTTCTTGTCCTCAATGCGTATATCGTCGACGAGCATTTCGCTCTCGATTAGGTTTTTCTTTGTTCCAGCGTACATCACCTTTTCCAATGCGTCGGTGATAAGTTTTGGATATATTGTCATCATGCTTTTTATTTTTGTATCGTGCTACAAAGGTAATGATTTTCACCGAAAAAAGGAAATAAAGTTGATAAAAGCCTGTCCTCGTGGTAATATGCAGCCTGTGGAAGCCTTGGCAGCGATGGTTTCCTTTTTTGTCGATGCGCCTAAGAAGCCTTATTTTCGCCACAATGATTGCGGAGGTAAGTACCATAAAAACTAAAAACCGCCTATTTTGCGTTTCAAAACCGATTGTTTTCCGTGGCAAAATAGGCGGTTTCAAATGAGGGTCTACTGACGTCTTGTGTACGACTTCCAATTTTCACGTTTATTTGCTGCTACTTTTCATTTCACGTGTTGCATCGGAATGACCATTTCGCCTAAATCCATCATGGCATTGATGAGTGAAATTTTTTCATATTGCGGTAAATCGGTTTCACGAATGGGGCGTTCGGTGAGTTTTCCTTGTGCAATGAGTGCAGCACGGCGTGTTCCCGCCAGTAGGGGGGTGGTGGGCGTAACCCATTGGGTGCCGTCATAAAGCGCAATGTTGGTGTATGATGTATCGGTGAGGTAGCCCTGTTTGACGATGATGATTTCCTCGTCAGCCGATGTGCCTTCGTGTAGTCGTTGAAGTGCGCTGCGGTCTTCGCTTTTCTCTTGATAAAGAATGGCATTGTCATGTACAAGACGGAGTTTTTCAACGTGTCTTATATTATAAGGTGTAACTTCTATGTCGTAAATTACCATTGCGTCATAAGTGAAACGCAGTTTTGCTCGTCCCACGGAGGTGGCTGCGAGCGCGCGAATAGGGTCGGTCGGAATGAGCATGGAGCGTCCAAAATGTTTTTCTTGGGTGGCTCTAATGCGTGCAAGGTGGCGGTCGAAATTCTGAATTTCACCATTCAGCACGCAGATGGTTTCTATAAATTTGGGCATTGATTTGATTTTTTTTTAAGTTGAGGGGCTGGTTTTTTCTAGGATTCCTAGTTTTCCTAGGATTCCTAGTTTTCCTAGTTTTCCTAGTTTTCCTAGTTCTCCTAGTTCTCCTAGTTAATGATGGGCAGATACACCTTTGCAACGACCTCGTTGTATTCGTCATCGTTGTTGCTTTGAGCCGTAATGCCGCCCCCCGCCTTATAATAAAGGTGTTGGTGGTCGGTGTCGATGAAGCGAATCATAACTGCACTGTCGAGCGTTCCGTCGGCATAATGCCCCATCACCCCTGTGTAGAAATCACGATTGTAGCCCTCTGCCTCTTCGATAATCTGCATGGTGCGAGGCTTTGGAGCACCCGTGATAGAGCCAGCTGGCAGAAGCGCAAAGAGCAAATCGCCAATATGGTTTTGATATTCGGGGAGAATGTTGCCTGCAATTTCCGAACTTGTTTGTAGGATTTCTCCTTTATTTGTCGTCAATCGGTCGATGTAACGATATTTTTCCACCCTCACTTGATTGGCGACAATGCTGAGGTCGTTGCGAATAAGGTCTACAATCGTAGCGTGTTCGGCAGCCTCTTTGGCATTGCTAAGCAATTGATTTTCAGCATCGGGGAGGGTTGCGCTAATGGTTCCTTTCATGGGGAAGGAACGAATGGTGTGGTTGTCGATGCGCACAAATATTTCGGGCGAGAAACAAACAAATTCGTCCTTCACATAACAACGATACATTGCATCGGAACGGAGGAAGATGTCGCGCAGCGAAAGATTGGTTTCTATGGGTACACGGCACGTCAAATTCGCCAAATACGAGTTGCCTGCTCGTTGATTTTGCTTGATGTGTTCAATGCTTTTTTCGTAAGTTTGTCGGTTGGGAACCTCCACTTTCCACTCCACAGGGTCAAGATTTGGCACAGCGTTGTGAGGAATATTGTTGAATTTTGGGAAGGCAAACAACGCCTCATTCGGGTCGATATGAGTCGTTTCCTCGATGTAAACATTCTCTTGGTTGTAGCTGATAATGAAGACAAATGGGCGATTTTGCTGCGCCAATTCATTCATTTTCCGTTGAGCTTCTCCTCGATTGTAGCGTTTCATGTTTTGTTTCAATTGCAGTTGTCATGCAAAAGTACGAAAATTGTACGAGTGTATGAAATTTTTTTAATAACTTTGTAGAAGATATAGCTGCACTCGGCAAACTGAAAATAAATTTTCTTTGCACTCGTTTGCAATCTCTTTGTAGAAGATATAGCTGCACTCGTTTGGCAATGCGTAGGGGCGTGATTTATCACGTTCCTAATAAATAAACCATACGCAGATACGTAGGGGCGGAATTTATTCCGTTCCTAATAAGCAAACCATACGCAGATTGTTAGGAACGTGATAAATCACGCCCCAACAAAGGGAAAATAAATTTTCTTTGCACAAGAAATTGCAGGAGCGTTGGGCATACAATTTTACCCTATCTATGTCCAATAGCAAATTATTTGTGCTTCTTCCACGCTCAAACGCAAATATTTTTGTATATTTGCAAGCCCGATTTTGTCGGTACTATATATTATAAAGGTGGGAGGAAACTGTCGCCTTGCTGAAAAATTAAGTCTAAAACAATGAAATATATTATTATTCCCGAGCGAGAAAAAGCCTTCCAACTGCCTTTCTTTTTTGCTGTTGAAGAGTATGTTGCTCGCACTTACAAAGATGACGACTACTTCATGGTGTGGCGTGTTGAACCAACCGTGATGCTCGGACGTAACCAATTGATAGAGAACGAAGTAAATATTGAATATTGTAAGCAAAACGGAGTGCATATCTATCGCCGCAAAAGTGGTGGCGGTTGCATCTATTCCGACTTAGGTTGCATGCAGTTTTCGTATATTTCGTTTGCCGAAAACGTCAATACAGCGTTCGTTGAATACATGCAAGGCATTGCCAACGTATTGAGAAGTCTTGACATAGACGCCTCGCTTTCGGGCAGAAACGACATTTTGGTCGAAGGAAAAAAGGTGGCAGGCAGTGCATTTTATAAATTAAAAGGGCGCAGTGTGTTGCACAATTCGTTGCTTTTCAGCACCCAACTGGAACACCTTTCGAACGCATTGACCCCTGGGAAAGAAAAATTGCAAAGTAAAGGCGTTGCCTCAGTGAGCCAGCGAGTTACGAATGTGGGAAACTTCACCGACTTAGATATTGAGCCTTTCATGGCTTACGTTCGCAAATACATGTGTGGCGACGAAGTTTTGGAATTGACAGCCGACGATATGCGTGAAATAGAAAAGATAGAAATCGAGTTGGGTTCAGACGATTTTGTTTACGGAAAAAATCCGAAATACACCGAAGTGCGCCAAAAACGCTTTGCCGATGTAGGTACGTTTCAGGCTCATATTGAATTGAAAAACAATGTGATACAGAATATTAACCTCATAGGCGACTACTTTCTTTCGGGCGATTTAGACAGAGAGTTTCTCGATTTGGTACGTGGTTCTGAGTTCACTCGTGAGGCAGTTGGCGAGCGTTTGCAAGGAGTTGAGTTGGGTAATATAATTCGCAATTTCACCGTAGCACAGTTCCTCCGCCTTCTTTTCGGTCGTGAACCCCATCTGATGAAGCCCGAATGGTTAAAAATAGACCTCAAATCGAAGAAGAGTCAGGGCGAAACGGCAGGCATTTTGGCACGACACCATCTGAATACCATTTGTACGAGCGGACTATGCCCTAACCGCAACGAATGTTGGGCAGCACGCACGGCAACCTTGATGATAGGTGGCGAGATTTGTACACGCAAGTGTCGTTTCTGTAACACCTTGAGCGGTCGTCCAAAACCATTGAACGAAGCTGAACCACAGAACGTTGCAGCATCAATAAAAGCATTGAATTTGCGCTATGCAGTACTCACTTCCGTAGACCGCGACGACCTTCCCGACTATGGAGCCGACCATTGGGTGAAGACGGTTGAAGCCGTTCAGAAGGAAAATCCCGATATAAAAATCGAACTTTTAATTCCTGATTTCATGGGCAAGGCGGAACTTATTCAGAAAGTTTTGGCAACCAAGCCCCATGTTTGTGGACACAATATGGAGACTGTTCGCCGCCTTACACCTTCGGTACGCTCTGTGGCTCAATACGATAGAAGTCTTGAAGTGTTGGCAGAGATAGTCCGTTGCGGTGTGGAAGCCAAGACTGGATTCATGTTAGGACTGGGCGAAACCCACGAAGAAATCCTTGAAACCATGGACGATATATTGGCTGCGGGTTGCAAACGCCTTACCTTAGGACAATATCTGCAACCTACCTCAAAGCATTTGCCCGTAGCGGCTTACATTACGCCAGAGCAGTTTGCCGAATACAAGCGCATTGCGTTGGAAAAAGGCTTTAAACATGTGGTGAGTGGTCCGTTGGTGCGCAGCTCTTACCATGCAGCGGAAAGCTAATGTGAAAAATGGCAAAAATGGCAAAGAAACAAAAATATATTGGTTCACCCCTAAATTATATTGGAGGGAAAGGAAAATTATTGCCACAAATTTTGCCCTTATTTCCAAACAATATTTCTACCTTTATTGACCTTTTTTGCGGTGGGTGCAATGTTGGAATAAATATTAAGGCAGAGAGCGTTATATTCAATGATAATTTAACGTATTTGATTGATTTATATAACGAATTATTACATCTATCGAGCGAAAAAATACTTGCACACATTGAACATCGAATTACCAATTTTGGATTATCGCTAACCAACAATGAAGGTTATTTGGCTTTGCGAAAAATTTATAATGAAGAACGATTACCATTAGATTTATTTGTACTGACAGCCTTTTCTTTCAACCACCAAATAAGATTTAACAACGCACATGAATTTAATAATCCTTTTGGTAAAGAAAGAAGTTGTTACAATGCAAATATGAAAACAAAACTTCTTGATTTTGTTTTAGCCATACAAAATAGGAATGTTGTATTTAGCAATAAAGACTTTAAATTGTTCGATTTCAACCATTTAAAAGCAAACGACTTTGTTTATGCCGACCCACCTTACCTTATCACGACGGGAACTTACAATGACGGCAAACGAGGGTTCACTGGCTGGAACGAAAACGAGGAAAAAGCATTATTAAATATCTTAGCCGAATTAGACCAACGTCATATAAAATTCGCACTTTCAAACGTAACAGAGCATAAGGGCAAGGAAAATAAAATATTAAAAACATGGATAGACCAACATCATTTCTTCACCCATAAACTCGACAAAAGTTATAAAAACTCAAACTATCAAACTGCAAATTGCGATAAGGGAAAAACCATTGAAGTGCTTGTAACAAATTATCAACCTGAAGAAAAATGAGATATATTGGGAATAAAGAAAACCTCTTAGATAAGATATTTCAAATTTTAAAAGACAGAGAAATCAAAGGTGAACGCTTCTTTGATTTCTTTTCAGGGACAACCAATGTTGCACGTTTCTTTAAAGAAAAAGGTTATACGGTTTTTAGCTGCGATATGCTTTATCTATCCTACTGTTTACAAAAGGCTTATATCGAAAACAATGAAGAGCCACAGTTTGAACAACTCCTTCCAACTTTACCCGAAATAAACTGCTCATCGCTTTTTGCTTTGCCTTTAGAAAAAGTTGTAACCTATTTAAATTCAATTCCTTCGGTTGAGGGATTCATTTATAAAAATTACACTCCTGACGGAACAACTCATCTTGAACGTCCAAGAATGTATTTCAGTTCGGAAAACGGAAAGAAAATAGACGCTATACGCCTGCAAATAGAGGTGTGGAAAGAAGAAAAATTGATAACAGAAAGCGAATATTATATTTTGATTTCCTGTTTAATAGAAACTGTTTCTTTTTATGCTAATATATCGGGAGTGTATGCTGCATTCCAAAAGAAATGGGACCCACGTGCGGTCAAACCGCTGGTGCTAAGAACAATTAAAACTATCAACAATGGAAAACAAAATTTTGTCTACAACACAAATAGTTTAAACCTTGTTGAACACATTGAAACCGATATTCTATATTTAGACCCACCTTACAACGAACGACAATACCTTCCTAACTATCATTTATTGGAAACAATCGCAAAATACGACTCCCCAACTATCAAGGGCATAACTGGTATGCGAGAATACGGCAACCAAAAGTCATCATTCTGCAATGCTAAAACAGCTTTAGAGGGATTAGATAATATTGCTGCTCACGCAAAATATAAATACTTATTGCTAAGCTATAATTCCGAAGGAATAATGGCACAAGAGGATATTATTCGTACTTTAGAAAAGTATGGAAAAGTAACTTTAGAAAGTTTTGAACATCTACGATTCAAAAGCAATAATAACGGGTTAGCTAAAAGTAAAAAACATATATTTGAACAATTATACATCTTAAAAAAATGAGTAATACAACGAAAAATCTATGGGTTTTAACCGAAGAAAGACCAAAGAAAAAGGTCTTGCAAATGATTTTTGAATATTTTGCAAAAGACCAAGGGTGCGGATTTTTCGGTGATACACTCCGCATTATTCCTATTCTTAATGAAGATAAACATTTTGCTTTTACCTATGAGGTCATCGGGTTTACTTGTGCAAGGGTTAATCATGTCTACATAAAAACCGTGTCAGGTTCTTCCAGTTTTACCGACTTCTTGATTTACTACCAAGATGCAATGCCAAATGTGGCAGATGCCCCACTTTACGCTATCGAAGAAACAAAAACAGACGACAGTGAAAGCCGTAATATAGGGGTATATCAACGTTGTTCTAAATTTGTTTTCATTGAAAACTACTACCCTACTGCAAAGAAAATAATGCTCTATGCGCTCCAGATTGAACAAAAAGAAAAGCCTACCGAAACCAATATTTTTGGTACACGCTTGCTATTAACCTTGGGCGTAGAAATATTAGGAAAGAAGATTGATACCCATATTTTCAAACCGTTTACATCTATTGAAGAACTTATACAATGCAAAAACAATATGCAATGCCCACCAGCAGGTAACATTCCAATATTGTTGCAAAAATCTGACGATAAAATTCAAATTTCAGGACGCTTGTTTAAAAGTGGGAGCTTATCGCACGACCCCAATATCGGCGCATTAAGCATCATTGCGGCTGTATTGCGCAAATTAGGTTGGGAAAAGGAAATAGAAATAACCCAACACGGACTCGAACAAAATCACATTAAAGCCAAAAATAAATTTATTCTTATCGCCAATAAATTAGGAATAAGCCTTGAAGGGTTAAATGCTCCCAAGGCTGAACTACCCACTGATTATTGGCATTACGAAACAAAAGGCGAAAAGTTAGGGACTATCTTTATACACCTTGTTGTCGAGAATTTCACAGAAAGTTACGCTGTGTTTGAAAACCATGCTGGTTGCGAAAAAGGTTATTTCCAAACCTCACAAGGCGAACATATTCCTTTAGCAAAATATGCTGACAGAGAGGCGTATAAAGCTGGAGATAAGAGTCAAATCATCTTTATCCCCGATTTAGTACTTTTAGACATTGAGGAAAAAGAGTCTATCACAATTGAAGGAAAGAAATATGAAAATAAAGACACAGGAATCGAAGAATTGAACAATTACGACACATTCGATGAATTGTATCTAAAGAAATACTATCCGCAATATCAAATCGTAAGAACCGTTGTACTGTATGGCAGCAAAAATACCCAAATATTTGATGTTCAGGTAGGATTTTTGCTCAATGAAGAAGGCAAATTAGTTTTGGGCATAAAAGCCCCCAAACTATTTAACCGAGCCATTCGCAACTTATTAGATTATTGGAACTAACTCCATGGTTGGTCTTGTATTGACATTACTTTGTTGCTGCTGAAATAATTTGCAAAATAATAAGTACTAATTTCTAACACTTCCCACTCCCCCACAACAAAAAAAGCCCACAACACTTGGTTGAGGGCTTTTTTTTTGTTATCTTTGCAAAAAGAACTAAACCGCCCGAATGAAGGGGAATGGCTCATGCAAATGCGAAAATCTATGAAATGGTTGATAGCCATAGTGTTAGCACCCATTTTGCTATTTATAATTTTGTTGGTATTGCTTTATTTGCCACCGGTGCAAAACTGGGCGGTAAAGCAGGTTGCCAACTATGCTTCTGAAAAAACAGGACTTGAAATATCGCTCGAACATGTAAGTTTGAGTTTTCCGCTCGACTTGAAACTCGAGGGCTTCAAGATGTTGCGCCCCAACGATTCCATTCCGCAACGAAGGGACACAGTGGCAGACGTGAAGGAATTGTTGGTCGATGTGCAACTCATTCCGTTGTTTTCAAACCAAGTTGAAATCGATAAATTAACCTTTAAAAATCTGAAAGCCAATACAATGGACTATATTGGCGACTTGCAAATTCGGGGCGATTTACAACGGCTTCAACTCACGGCACACGGCATCGACTTGAACAATTCGGCAGCGATACTCAATAGTGCGGAAATGGCTGATGGCTTTTTGGATATTGCCCTCAACGACACCATGCCGAAGGACACAACGAAAAAGGAAACTTTGTGGAAGATTAATGTTGAAAAACTCAACCTTTATAATACGGCGTTGAAACTACACATGCCTGGCGACACCATGGTGGTGGGCGCAAAATTTGGAAGAGCAGCTCTCACAAAAACAAATATCGACTTACTTAAAAAATCATATCGGGTGCAAAGTCTTAACTGGCAAAGCGGTATGCTCACCTACGATATGATATACCAGAAACGAGCAAAGCAGGGATTTGACGCTGCGCATATCAGTATGACAGACTTGAACCTCGGTGTAGATTCGTTTGCTTACGACTCAACAGGGATTGCTGCCAACATCAGAACCGCCAATTTCAAGGAAAAAAGTGGACTAATTGTGAACGATTTACGGACGAATTTCAGGTTGGACGCTAATCGTTTCTACCTCACGCCGCTTTATTTGCGCATGCCTAACACCGAACTTCGAGGCAATTTCATCATGGATTTGAACGCTTTTGCCGACAAAAATCCTGGGAAATTCAAAATAAATTTGGACGGATTTACGCATAAAAACGACCTCCATGCGTTCCTTACCAGTGTTCCAAAACGTGTCATGAATGCCCTTCCGTCGCAGCCAATTATGCTCAATGGAAAGGTGAAAGGAAACATGAAGGCATTGACTTTCACAAAGTTACACACGGCAATGCCTACCCATTTCGACATAACGACAAATGGAACCATTGCCAATTTCCAAGAAACAGCGCTGCTCCGTGCCAATCTTGCCGTGCGAGGCAAAGCGCAAGACTTAGGTTTCATCAAAAAAATGTTGCCAGCAAAGACCGCAAAGACCTTCAACTTGCCACGCAACATGGCGTTCGATGCGAAAGTAAATGCACGAGGAAAACAATATTTTGGGAATGTATTCTTAAAAGAAAGTGGCGGAAACATCTACGCCAAAGGAAGTTACAACGCTGCTAATGACGTTTACGCATTAACAGCTCGTGCCAATAACTTCCACATCAACCACTTTGTTCCTAACGAAGACATCAAGCCTTTCACGGGAACTATCGTGATGAGTGGACACGGAACCGACTTCCTCAATCCAAAATCGGCACTACGTTTGAAACTCAATATTGGGAAATTTGCTTTTGGAAAATATGTTTTAGATGGTTTTGGAGGCGACATTTCGCTCAACAGCGGCATCGCCAATGCGCATATCGTCAGTACAAACAAAATGATTGGGGGTAATTTCACTTATCGTGGGAAACTCTCCGACAAAGCCATTGACGGTCGTCTGCGAGGGTGGCTGCGCCGCATCGACTTGAAACGCCTTGGCGTGATGAAAGACCCATGGGTGGTTTCAACATGGGCTGATGTAAATGTGAAATCGAATTTGAAGGACTACCATTTTATAAAAGGTCCTGTTCGCCATTTCTCTTTGACGAGCGAGGAACGCCACGGAACGAAAAAACTCATTGCAGGCGACTTTGATGTGGTGGTAAATATGATTGGGAAACAGCTTGACACCCATTTAAAAGGAAATTTAGACTACGCCAATCTCAAGGCTTTGGGTGTTATGGACAAGCAATATGTGGTGAAAACAGATGCCAATATTCATTTCCATTCGAACATGAAAGACACCTACAAAGTGGAAGGATATTTGGGAAAACTCCGCATTAATGAGCATCGTGGCAAAGATATAATTGCTTTATTTGCAGGCGATTTGAACATTAATGCCGATATGAAGGGAAAATATTTGGCAGGTAGTACCAACGGAAACGTACAGTGTGCCGACCTTTACCAATTAGGCATTGTGGACAAACCATTTGTTTCAAACTTCTCAACCAACATAGAATTTGAAACCGATGGAGCCGATAATCTCAAAATGCGTGGTATATTGGGCAATTTACAAGTGCAAACCGCTAACGAACATTATGCTCCTGGCGATGTTACGCTCGATGTGCTAAGCAGAAAAGACACAACACGAGCCGCTATAAATAGTGGTGATTTCGTGCTAAATACCGAATGGCAAGGAAGTTATCAGCACGTTTTGAAACAAGGACAACGCATTTCAACCGACCTTGGTAAGCAAATTGAGAACAAACGCATCGACCAATCTTTGCTCCAAGCCCAACTCCCAATAGGACATTTGAAGCTGAAAAGTGGCGAAAGCAATTTGTTTAGCAAAATCCTTGAACAACAAGGCTATAGCTTTAAATCGGCTGACATTGATTTAACCTCGTCGCCAAGCCGTGGATTGAACGGAAATATCTTTGTCGATTCGTTGGCTTACAACGATGTACAAGTCGATTCGATGCTCATTGATTTGACTACCAATGCCACAGGATTGAACTATGCCATGCAAATTCTGAACAATGGTCAAAACAAATACCCTTACAAAGGATTTTTACAAGGCAACTTCTTCGAACGAGGAGTCAATACTTCGTTGATTATCAACGATATGAATGATAAAACCGCATTAGCATTAGCAGCCGAAGCAGCCATGAAGGGCGACGGCATTAACCTTAGCTTAACGTCGGCAAAAGCAGTGTTGGGCTACAAAAATTTCACTGTAAATCAATCTAATTACCTTTATATTGGGCGCGACAAACGCTTATCGGCCGACATGAAACTCAATGCTTCTGACGGAGCAGGTTTGCATCTCTACACCGAAGACGAAGATTCTACGGCATTACAGGACTTCACTGTGTCGGTTCATAAATTTGAATTGAAAGAACTCATGGCTGTTTTGCCGTTTGCTCCTAAACTTTCGGGCGAGCTGAATGGCGACTACCACGTTGTTCAAACCACGCAAAACCTGTCTATTTCGAGCGATATGCGCATTAATAATATGGTGTACGAAATGAACAAGATGGGCAATTTAGGTGCCGAATTTGTCTATATGCCGAAGGGCGACGACTCACATTACATTGATGCCATTATCTCAAAAGACGGAAACGAAGTGGGAACGCTCAAAGGTACTTACAGTAATGTGGGCAAAGGCAGCCTCGATGCCGAATTTAACATGAACAAATTCCCATTGAACTACATCAATGGCTTTATTCCTGACCGCATTGTGGGCTTGCGTGGTACGGGTGAAGGTACGCTGGACATTCAAGGACCGCTCAACCAATTGGACATCAATGGCGAAATGTATCTCGACTCGTCTTACGTCTTTAGCGAACCTTACGGCTTCGAAATGCGCTTTGCCAACGACCCTGTGATGATAAAGAACAGTCGAATAGAATTTGAAAACTTTGAAGTTTTTGCCAATAATAATCAGCCGCTCAACGTGCAAGGCTACTTAGATTTTGCCAACTTCGACCGCATCGCAACCGATTTACAACTCCGCACACGCAATTTCTTGATTATCAATAGCAAAGAAAATCTACGTTCCGAACTTTATGGCAAGGCCTTTATCGATTTCGATGGACGCATCAAAGGACTGCTTTCGGCACTGCACTTAGACGGAAAACTGAATGTATTGGGCACAACCGATGTTACTTACATGATGCGTGATGCCCAACTGACTACCGACACCGAATTAGAAGATTTGGTTACTTTCACCAATCTCAATGACACGACCACCACAGTGGTGAAACGTCCCGACATTCAAGGATTTAGCATGAATCTTGCCATTGATGTGGAAGACCAAACCCACGCCACTTGTATCCTCAATCCAGAGCGTACCAACTATGTAGACCTTATCGGTGGCGGAACATTTAAGATGGCTTACGACCCTACCAACGGCGCAAGAATGCGTGGACGTTACACCATTGGCGAAGGAAAAATGAAATATTCGTTGCCTATCATTCCGCTTCGAACTTTCGAAATCCAACCTGGAAGTTACGTTGAGTTTACTGGCAATCCGTCAGAGCCTACCTTAAATATAAAGGCGACGGAACATGTGAAATCTACCGTGTCTGACGGTACAGGAAGCGGACGATTAGTCGATTTCGAAACAGGTGTGAGTCTGACCAAGAAGTTCCCAAATCCTGGTGTAGAATTCATCATTGATGCACCTGAAGACCAAGAAATGCAAAACTTATTGAAGACCAAAAGTCTTGAGGAACGTTCGAAACTCGCCGTAACCATGCTTGCATCGGGCATTTATTTCGACGGAGAAAACGGCGCAACTGCCAACGCAGCCATGAACTCTGCCTTGATGGGCTTCTTGCAAAATCAAGTAAACAGCATCACAGGGCGTGCGCTCAATTCGATGGGTGTCAATCTCACTGCCAACATGGAAAGTGCTGCCGATGCAACAGGTAGTTTGCACACCGACTATACCTTTAAATTCTCGAAACGTTTGTGGGACAATCGTCTACGAATCATCATAGGCGGCCGTGTTTCTACGGGGTCGCAAATGTCGGAACAGAACGGAGCTTTCTTCGATAACTTCTCATTGGAATATCGTTTGAACAAAAAAGAAACCCAATACCTCAAACTTTACTATGAGCGTGAGGCTTACGACTGGTTGGAAGGCAACCAAAGCGAGTTTGGTTTCGGTTTCATGTGGCGAAGAAAATTGCAACATTTCAAGGATATTTTCCGTTTCAAAAAAGACAAGGAAGTCCCACAAAAACGTGATTCACTCATCAATTTTGTCAATGAATAAAATGAAAACTCACCATAAAATAAGCAACCTCCTCATGGCGGCTATCGTTCTGTGGTTCATAGGCGTAGCTCTTGCAGCATGTAGTACGACAAGTGCTTTACCCGACGGCGAACAACTGTACACGGGAATGGAAAAAACCAAATATACAAACTATCAAAAAGGCGACCATTTTAACGCTACACAAGAAGAACTCGATATCGTTTTGGCTACCAAACCTAATGGTTCGCTCTTCGGTAGTCCGTCGCTGAAATCGCCTTTCCCTGTCGGTCTGTGGATTTGGAATGCCTTTTCGCCCGACACCGCTAAATTTAGCAAATGGTTGGTGAAAGTTTTCGGCTCACGTCCTATCACAATGTCTACCATTTCGCCCGATTTACATGCTACGGTGGGCAAAGGTTTATTAAACAAACGTGGCTATTTCGATGGAAAAATCACGCACGAGTTGGTACCACAGAAGAACCCAAAGAAGATGAAAATCAAATATGCAGTCAATATGGGACACCTGTGGACGATTGATTCCCTGCGCTATACCAACTTTTTAGCCATTCAAGACACGCTCATTGAGAAAGATTCTGCCAACGCAATTGTCAAACGTGGCGTACCTTTCGATGTGGCTTTCTTGGAAAAGGAGCGACAAAGGGTAACGCATTTGTTACGAAACAACGGTTTCTACTTCTATAAAAACAACGATGCCAGCTACTTAGCAGATACGACAAAGGTACACGGCAAAGCCAATATGCGCCTACAATTGGCCGACTCGCTCAGCCCCAAAGCACTCCGACAATGGTACATCGGCAACATTACCATTAACTTCCAAAAGCAACTCATGGAGGAATTGCACCAGCAACGCCAATCGCGCAACTGGACAATTAACTACAATGGACGCCGCCCCCCATTAAGGTCGCGCATCTTGTCGAACGATATTCAGTTCCGAAAAGGTGATATGTATGTGCAAGACAAGCATTTAGAAAGTATGGAACGCCTCAATGCGACAGGACTTTTCACCTCGTCAAACATCACGTTTACACCACAAAATACATCTGATACGTGCCGCACATTAGATGTTAAACTCGATTTCCTTTTCGATAAACCTTACGATTTCTATGTCGAAGCCTACGGAAGAGGAAAAACTTCGGGCAAATATGGTCCTGAAATTATTGTCGGTCTTACCAAACGCAACGCTTTCCGTGGCGCAGAACTCTTTAATATCCGCCTGCATGGTGCTTACGAATGGATGACAAAGCGCACCATTGACCCTAACGGAACAGGCAAAGTGAACGACTATCAATATGGATTGGAAACCAGTTTGCAATTCCCTCGTTTCCTCAATCCGTTCCAAACGCCACCTCGTATCCGCCGAGCGCGCGAACGAAAAAAGCGAGCAGAAGCCTTGGCACGAGGCGAACAAGTTCCTGTAACCACGAAAAAGGAATATTACGAATCGCCTATGACCATCTTATCGGCTTCGACCAACGTCATCAATCGTGCGCAATATTTTAAACGCCATGTCGTGGCAGGCGAAATTGCTTACACTTGGATGCCCGACGAACGCCATGCGTTCCATTTCAAACCCTTCTCGCTCACCTATGAATACATGCAAAAGGTAACCAACAAATTCCTCGAACTTACCGACAGTGTGCCTTATTTGGAAGTATCAATGGCCGACCAATTCATTCCGAAATCGATGTTCCAATACACTTACCAAAGTCCGAAGAACTATGCCAACCCTATCCGTTGGATTTCAACCATTAGCGAAGCCTCTAACCTCCTTGCAGCAGGCTATATGGCAGCAGGCAGAAAGTGGAACGAGCGCAACAAGCAAATGTTTAAGAACCCATTTGCCCAATTCGTAAAAGTAGAAACCGACTTCACAAAGATTTGGTCTGTATCGCCAAAATCTACCATTGTTTTCCACACCAATGCTGGTGCTGTCTGGGCTTACGGCAATAGCACCTTTGCTCCTTATACAGAACAATTCTTTGTAGGCGGTGCCAATAGCATCAGAGCCTTCAACGTAAGAGAAATAGGTCCTGGAACCTACAAATCTGACCGCAGCACACGCTCGTATGTGGAACAAACGGGCGAAGTGAAATTCCAAGCTAACGTAGAGTATCGTCCTCATCTTGTAGGCAATCTTTATGGTGCCGTCTTCCTCGATGCAGGCAACGTGTGGACACTCCACCACGATGAAGGACGTCCAGGCTCGCAATTCAAATTCAATAATTTCTTTAAGGAACTGGCTTTCGGCACAGGTGTCGGCATACGCTACGATATAGGTTTCTTCATGCTCCGCATCGACTGGGGTATCGGGCTGCATGTGCCTTACGAAACAGGACTAGACCGCCTGTATAACATCAAGCACTTCAAAGATGCACAGGCCTTCCACCTCGCTATTGGGTTGCCATTCTAAGGAGAACTAGGAAATCTAGGAGAACTAGGAAAACTAGGAGAACTAGAAAAACTAGAAAAACTAGAAAAACTAGGAAAACTAGGAGAACTAGGAAAACTAGGAAATCTAGGAAAACTAGGAAAACTAGGAAATCTAGGAAAACTAGGAAAACTAGAAAAACTAGGAGAACTAGGAGAACTAGCCCCCAAAAAACATTATATAAATATATAAACTGCGACAAAAAAGTGAAAATAAATGTTAAAAACACCCTTTTCACAACTTTACTCACCCTCTTTCCCTGCACTTTGGGCGAAAGTTTCCCAAAATGTCGCCCTTGCCGCATGAGGCCTTTCCCGCAAAATTACTAATTTGTCGCAGCTACACTTTAACGAATTGCATTACAGCGAGTTGCGACAAATCATAGAAAAACAAAAAACAAGGCTTCACTTGACCAACGAAAGGCTAAATCGGTGGGGAAAAGTAGAAAAACAATTCATTTTCGCAACTTTATCCGTGGGAACGAAGGATTGGAGGGTACTGCGTTCAGGATTTATTCCCAAAATGTCGCACACATCATTTTTTGTTTCCCAACTTGTCGCACCAATCTTACCTTTCTGTCGGTTCATAACTCCCTATGTGTCAGCGCTATACTACTATTTTGTCGGTAATCGTCCGTGTAAATCATTGATTTTCAAGGCGGAAGCAAGCCCTAACTAATCTAACTAATTGATTTACTAATGATTATCTAACGCTTTTGACGAGAAAGTTTTTGACTTTTAAGGGGGATTTTTAGCTTTTTACGCCCCCCCTTAAAATTGTTTTTAGTTTTTTGTCAGCCGTTCTTACATGCACGACCCCATGCCCAAGGTAGTGGCAATCGCCGTTAGCACTGAAAGAACCATCTGAAGAATCATTTTCCACTTCTCTTTATTCATCATCGTTTTGTTTTTGCCTCGCCTTGCCACTCTGTTTCCAGCGCAAGGACAAGGATAGTTATTAATAATGTAGTTAATGGCATAGGTAGGGCGTTTCAAACGTTGTGCGCCACCACCATATTGCCACCGCTTTCCCATGAGTAAGCCACTCGGCACTCCCCTACCGTTGCCGATTGGGGAGAGCAGTGTCAGACGCTTAGGGGTGAGCTGGGTCAGGCTGATTGCCATTGGGCTTTTTTTCACCATTTTTGCCCACTGCCACCTTTACTTGTTGTTCAAGTTTCACACCTGTAACAAAGTTCTTTTGACGAGTGTTGCCAGCTCCAACCACCACTTCAGGACGGAAAAGTACGTGCGCACCCTTGATTTGTTCGCGTGGGTTAAACTCTTTGAGCTCCTTAGCACCCGTAGAAGCGATGCCCAACTTGAACGAACCAAAACCATCAAGATGGACACGCATGCCGTTCTTCAGCTGGTAGTTCATTTCCTTGACCAACGCACTGATAACTGCCAAAATATCTGGCTCGGTAACCGTACAAAGGTCGTTGATGCGTGTTGCCAAATCCTTGGTGCGAACAACACCAGAAGTTACGGCACGAGCATACCAAAAGTCTTTGGTTTTTGCATTCTTGTTCTTCAATTGATAAAGTTTATACTTCAAACTCATAATAGAAAAAATGTTTTAAGGCTCCGAATATTTCGAAGCAAGGTTAATAATTAAAACCCCTCCGTCGTAAGGGGAGTACAAAGCTGCTGTTTCTCTACATCGGACGAGTCTGACTGGTCTGACTAGTCCGACTAGTCTGACTAGTATGACTGGGTCTGACTAATTCCTACCAACCCCCACATGCAACCATCGTTTGTGTTTGCGTCCCAAGGGTTCCAACAAAATTTGTCCCACGTTGGTATGTTTTTCCAAAAACTCAGCATAGCGCATAGCCATTTCCGTTGAGGACACGAAAATATCGGCAGCCTCGCCCCGTAGGTGTTGCGAATTGAACACGCCACCCACCGCCTTGTTGAGTTCACGACAACGGTAACCACTCGTGATGAGAATGCGCCCGAAGCGAAGTCGCAAAGGTTCTAACACCTCTTCACACAAGCGTTGCAAGTTTTCGAGCAACTCTTCGTTGGTTATCGCCTCCCCCTTGTGTGCATCGGGTTCGTTCTTTATGTTCAGTTGCACCGCCTTGCCCGAACGTAAAAATTCGCCCAACGCAAAATGCCGTGTCAGTTGATAGTCGTAATCTAATTGCTTTGTTTTCATACTTATATATTATAATGTAATTATATAATAATGTTATTACATTTTTACTTGCCGTGTCAGCTATTTCTGTTGCAAAGGTACACAATGGGAAAACCGAAATCAAGTAAGTATAGGTTAGTCGTATGTGTAGTAGTGTGTTATAGTGGTTAAAAAACGCTTTGCTATCCTCAGAAAATAGGCATAAAATAGGCGCAAAACGCACGCAAAATAGGCATAAAATGGGCGCAAAAAAGGCGAAGTGTAAACGCAGCAAATTGGTGTGAAACGTTGGACAAAACGGCTCTTTTCAAGGGAAAGAGTCGTTTTGCCTATTCGCTTTCTACTGCGCTGAGCATGAGGAGGGTGTCGAGGTGGCTAATTTCGTTGGCTTCGAGCATGTAGGCATCGTTTGAGAACTCTTGTTCAAGGTCGCCTGCGGGATTTTTCACCTTCCATTGTTGAAAATAGCTTTTGGCTGCGGCAGGATTGTGGCTGAGCCATTGGGCATAACCCATGTTGAGAAAATCGTCGGGCAAGGGTTGGTCTATGGAAAGTTTCTCGTAGATGTTGAAAGCCTTCTCTGCTTTGCCGTCGCAGAGCAATGCCCAAGCGAGAATGCGTTTGATGTGGTTGTCGGAAGGGAGAGTTAAGTCCCACTCATAGAGTTTGTTAAGTGCTTCTTTGGTTTGCTTAACGAAGATTTTCGCCAACGAAAAATTGATTGCATATTGGCGATTTTGGGGCTGGAACTCACAAAGTTTGGTGTAGCAATTGGCTGCCAATTCGTATTGTTTGGTTTTCAATGCGTTCGCCCCCACGGTTTTCAGCACCCACTCGTCATTGCTTTCCATATCAAGAGCAAGGCGGAAGTGTTGGAAAGCTGCTTTTACATCATTTTGTCGCATATCGCTCAGCCCTTTGAGGAGGTGATATTGGGCGGTATCGATGTGGAAAGTTTCGAGCAGAAGGTCGAGTTCTTCCTTTCTTTTGTGCTGATATAAATAGAGGGCGAGCTTCATTTTGAGGGCATTGAAGTCGTCGGTACAGAAAAAGAATTGTCCGAAAAAGAAGGCTTTGCTTCTTGTTTTTTCGATGAAAGGATTGACAATATCGGTGTTGTAGGCCATCTTTACTTTGAAAAAGCGGTAGAGGTCTTGTATGTACATGCGGCGACTGAAAGCTGGCGAGTTGCCAAAGGGGTTGGCTTCTTGGAAAGCTATGCCTTCGCCCGACTGCAAAACTTCGAGCATACTGGCAGGCAATTGGTTGATGATGCGTGCCATGGTGAAGGCCAAAGAATATTTATCGGACTCGCAAAAGGGACTTTTGTTGGCTAAATTGTCTAACAATTGGGTGTTGCCGAGTTTGTTTGTAACTTCCGATAGTCCAGGGTGTTGGGCATAGAAAGGCATGAACCAATTGGCAATATGGTCGAAGAATGGGAAATTCTTCATTTTACTGAACCCTCCGAAATAGATGTCAGAGCCTTGTTGCTGCATCTTCATCATTTTTTGAATGTTTTCCTCCATAGCTTCCATTTTCTTTTCGTCGGCATCGGGGTTCATGATGCTTTCCATGGGGTCGTCTTCGCGTTCTTCTATTCCGAATCGGTTGAACTTTATATCGGAATTTTTCATGATGTTGGGCATGATGTCGCGTTCTATTTTTGCGGTATCGCGCTCGGCGTCCATGCAACTGAACATTTGTTTTTGAAGGTTCAGGAAGTCGGCTTTATGGGTTTCGTTGCTAAAAAATGGTGCCAACAAAGCTCGTTGTTCATCGTAAAACAGGGCGTTATCGGTTAATGATAAGACCCACCCCACGTAGGCTCGTTGGCTAACGTTGTCGTCTATTGCGCCGAGATGGGTGCGTATGAGGGTTTCGAGTTTATGAATGTCGAAGATGTTCATACATGCCAGCGTAATGGCACTTACCATTAGCATTTGGTCGGCAGCATCGATGGTGGGCGAAACGAGGAGGTCGGCATAAAAATCGGCATCGTTTTTCGTCCATTGTGTCGATACAAAAAGGGCGTTGAAGAGTCGGTCAATGAAAGTTTGGTGTCGGGTGTGGAGTTCGATTTGCTTGGTTTGTCGGGTGGTTTCGGGTTCCAACGAGAGCAACGCGAGGTCGGACACATAGCTTTCTAAGACGGTGCGGAGGAATTGATGACTAAGATTGAGGTGGTCGGCGGTGCGAAAAGCATTGATAAAGATGGTTTTATTTTTGCAGTTCCACGACAGTTGCAGTTCGGCAACCACTTTGTAAAGCCTCGCAATGAGGGAGCCATACAATTGTTCACGCTGTGGGTCTTGGTATCCACGGAGCATGTATTGACACATGAGTTGGTAGTCGTTGTCAATGGTTTGAAACGTATCGTAGCCCACGAGTTGCGCTTTGGTGTCGTAAATGTTGTGCAAAGCCTGAATAGCTTTGTCCAATCGGCGTATTTCCAAAGCTTCTAATGCCGCCGTTATGTTTTGTTCTGCATTCAATGTCGCCCTATCTTTGTGTTATA
Source organism: Prevotella disiens (assembly GCF_900454955.1). Lineage (NCBI taxonomy): Bacteria > Pseudomonadati > Bacteroidota > Bacteroidia > Bacteroidales > Prevotellaceae > Prevotella > Prevotella disiens. The sequence goes on from NZ_UGTL01000002.1 coordinate 449,027, forward strand.
TATTAATAAGGTGGAAAAATATTTTTCGTTTTCAGCAATAATACCCACTAAAATTTACTTTCTTTGAGCGGGCTTAATGTGTAAAGCCTCTTTGATGTTGCTTTGACGAGGATAGCTGATGCGCTTATATTTCATTTTTGGCAATGCTTTTATCACATTGTCGTCCACCTTCATATATTTTTTGATGATGTCGCTATAATACTGCACAGAATTTTTATTGATTAAATCAATGGCTCTGTCGTAGGCTTTTTCAAACACACGGCTCACTTTTGGGTCGTTTTTGCCCACATAAACGAAAGCACCTGGCACGAAAATGTCGGCAGAAGTGTCGTACAATACAATGTTGCCTTTGAGTTTTGCTTGCGTAGCTTGTGGCTCTGACGCCCAAATGCCGTCCATTTGCTTGTTGAGGAGCATGTCTAATCGCAAAAATACATCACCAATGGCTGCACCATAGACAGCATATCGTGGTCTGCCGATGTCCACAACACGACCGGTGTAATACCATGTGGCAGAACTTTCGTTCAACGCTATGACCTTGTCGCCTAAGTCGTTCAACGATTTTATGCCCGAATTTGGAGATACGAGAAGTTTCCACGACGCATTGGTTTCGGTCATGTATTGCAAAGGAGCTTTCTTTTTTTTCTTTAAATATTCGGCACGTACTAAATCGGTAACACAGGCTTGAATTTTATTTCTCATTATGGCTGTGTCGCAATCGTTCTGCGAGGTGTACATTTTCAAACGAATATCCACCTTGGTTGTGTCGTAAAGCGCACTATCACACATGACAAACAACGGAAGACAATCCATCGTTGGCATAACACCCACCTTGAAAGCACGCTCATAAGCAATGGTTTCAATCTTTTTCTTGCGTTGGTCTAAGAGCGTTTCTTCGTCCTCAGATTGATTGCAACTTGCCAATAGCACAATCGCAACAAGCAAAATGTACTTAATCTTCTCCATATCGTTGCAAATTTAATCATTATTTTTTGAAACAAGAAAAAATATACGTACTTTTGTAATATGGTGTTCAAAAAGAAGCCATCATAATAAATTATGGCAAAAAATAAAATTGCATACGTCTGCGACAACTGCGGACAAGAAAGCTCAAAATGGATTGGCAAATGCCCCAATTGTGGTCAATGGAACACGTTCAAGGAAATTCGTGTGGCACAAGAAACGGCTACAAAAATAGGTGAACGACTGACTAACAACGTGTTAGGAACTAAAAAACGCAACGTGGCACAGTCGCTCAACAAGATTACATCGGCTGAAGAAATACGCATCAATATGCACGACGAGGAACTCAATCGGGTGCTTGGCGGCGGATTAGTCGTGGGAAGCATGGTGCTAATTGGCGGAGAACCAGGCATAGGAAAGAGTACGCTCACCTTGCAAACCATCTTGAACACCAATCGTAAAGTGCTATACGTCAGCGGAGAAGAGAGTCCACAACAAATAAAAATGCGCGCACAACGCATTGCAGACGTCCTGCCCGACAACATCATTATTTTGTCGGAAACATCAATCGAGAAAATTTTTCAAAGTATTAAAGACGTTCAACCCGAACTATTGGTGGTCGATTCCATTCAAACGGTGCAGACAGAAACGGTGGCAAGCAGTGCTGGCTCAATCACACAGATACGCGAAAGTGCCGCAGCCTTGTTGCAATTGGCAAAAACCACCAACATTCCCATCATTCTCATCGGACATATTAATAAGGAGGGCAGCATCGCAGGACCAAAAGTGTTGGAACATATCGTGGACACAGTGTTACAATTCGAGGGCGACCAACATTACATGTACCGCATCTTGCGCAGCATAAAAAACCGTTTTGGCTCGACCTCAGAACTCGGTATCTACGAAATGCGACAAAACGGATTACGCCCCGTGAGCAACCCTTCAGAACTTTTGCTCACCGATAACCTCGAAGATTTGAGCGGAGTAGCCATATCGAGTGCCATCGAAGGCGTGCGCCCCTTCCTCATTGAAACCCAAGCACTCGTCTCAACCGCCGCTTACGGAACACCACAGAGGTCGGCAACAGGCTTCGACCAACGCCGACTGAACATGCTGCTCGCCGTGTTGGAAAAGCGAGTAGGATTTAAACTCATGCAAAAAGACGTATTCCTGAACATTGCAGGCGGACTGCGCATCACCGATATGGCAATGGACCTCAGCGTCATTGCCGCCGTCCTATCGTCGAATGTCGATACCCCCATCGAAAAAGGCTGGTGCATGGCAGGCGAAGTAGGACTCAGTGGCGAAGTGCGCCCCATCAGTCGTATAGAACAACGCATTGCCGAAGCCGAGAAATTAGGTTTTGCCCACATCATTATCCCTAAAAACAACGCCCAAGGCTTGAAAGGCAACTACAAAATCGCCACCCACCCCGTCGCAAAAGTAGAAGAAGCCCTCAGATTATTGTTTGGGTAAAAATCCCTAGTCCCCCTAGAATCCCTAGCCCTCCCTAGAATCCCTAGCCCTCCCTAGAATCCCTAGCCCCCCTAGAACCCCTAGCCCCCCCTAGAATCCCCTAGCCCCCCTAGAATCCCTAGCCCCCCTAGAATTCCTAGCCCCCCCCTAGAATTCCTAGCCCCCCTAGAATTCCTAGCCCCCCTAGAATCCCCAGTCCCTCCTAGAATCCCTAGTCCCCCCCTAGAATCCCTAGTCCCTCCTAGAATCCCTAGTCCCCCCCTAGAATCCCTAGTCCTCCTAGAATCCCTAGTCCTCCTAGAATCCCTAGCCCTCCTAGAAACCCTAGTTCTCCTAGAAACCCTAGCCCCTCCTAGAAACCCTAGTTCTCCTAGAAACCCTAGCCCCTCCTAGAAACCCTAGTCTTCCTAGCCTCCCTAGCCCCCATTATACTTTAACAAACAAAACTTTAATTAACTTTAAACGTTAATTATTTTAACCTCTCTCCCTTTAATTTCGTTGAGCGACAAAACAGCCTATTTCCAATCCCAAAACAGCCGCTTTTGAATACAGAAAAATAGAACACGCAAGTTCAACATAGAACTGCAATCCCAAGTACGGGTGTAGCTTAATAATCTATACCTGAAAACACCGAGGGGTTTGGGGGCGAGCAGCCCCCATGAGTGGAAAAATCAGCAAGCAATGCATAAAAATGAAAAAGGGAGACCTCTGTCTCCCAAAGATTAATTAAATTTGCATTGCTATGTACAAACAATTAACCTCGGAGCAAAGGTACACAATTTCTGTGCTACTCCAAAACGGAATGAAACAAAAAGACATTGCCAAAGCGATAAATGTAAGTCCAAGTACAGTGTCACGTGAAATAAGACGTAACAGTGGGATTAGAGGACACTACAACTGGGAGACAGCCCAAGCAAATGCAGTACGCACAAAACGCAAGAAGCCAGGTAATCGTTCAGTTGACAAGGATGTCATGGAAGAGGCGAAACGCCTTCTTGTTACCGAACAGTGGTCTCCGGAACAAATATCCGGTGCATTGGCCAATGATGGCAAGTATATTTGTCATGAAACCATATACCGTATGATACGTAAAGACAAGGCAGAAGGAGGGAAACTATACCAACACTGTCGTCACAGGCTAAAGCATCGTGCCAGACCTGTCGGGGGCAGACGCATATCTATAGTCAACAGAACAAGCATCAGCGAAAGACCTGCAGAAGCTGACGGCAAGCGCTTTGGGGACTTCGAGATGGATACTATCGTAGGAAGAGGAAATCACGGTGCCATCGTTACACTGATAGAACGCAGTACAAACATGCTGTTTATGAGAAAACTTAAAAAGGGAAAGAATGCCATAGAGCTGGCACGTACTGTAATACATCTGCTATCTCCATTCAAAGGGCATGTCAAGTCTATTACAACAGACAACGGTACTGAATTCGCTTGCCATGAAATGATAGGAAAAAGCCTTGGTGTCAACATCTATTTTGCCGATCCATACTCTTCATGGCAGAAGGGCGGCATAGAAAATGCAAACGGACTGATTAGGCAATACGTGCCAAAATCAGAAACGTTTGAACATGTCAGCCATCAACAAATCACAAAGTGTTCAAGGAAAATTAACATGAGACCAAGAAAGAAATTAGGATTTAAAACACCATACGAGTGCTTTTACGAACAAATTAAGTAAATTTGCACTTGCTTGTTGAATTCACGACAATTCAAAAACATGCACTCCCTTTAAAAATTGTAAAATATCCCCCCCCCGCAATGTTAATACATCGTCGGGCAGAGAAAACTATCAGTAGCTCGGCATAGGAGCGGAGTTACCTCTGCCAGCTTTCCTAGTTTCCCTATCTCCTCCTATCTCCCCTAGATTCCCTAGCTCTCCTAGATTCCCTAGCTCCCCTAGTTTCCCTAGATTTATGTAAAAAAAATCCCCCTTTTAAAACGAAAAACTTTTCTTCTCAAGTTAGATAATCATTAGTTTAATCATTATAATAGATTAGTTACGAACTTGTAACCACTTGATAACCACTATTTTACACAGACCATCTCCGACAAATTAGTAAGTTAGCGCCGACAAAAAAGTAACTTACCCTCGACAAAATAGTAAGGATGGTGCGACAATTTAGTAACTCTTTTCACCCCCAGTGCGACAAAAAGGGAGAATAGCGGCGACAAATGGGGAAACAATCCTAAATTTGCCCTCCCCTACCCCACTTTTTCCCCCTTTTTTAGTAGTTTTTGTCGCTCAAACGCATTAAAAAATCTACATTACTAAACATTTTTGCCCATTTTCAGTTTACATTTATAATCTTGTAAAGCATTAAAACACAACGATTTACACATTTGTAAAAACAAAAAGCGACAAAAAGGGAATTATATTCAAAACTCCAAAATCACTGAACTACGACAAAAAGGGAAGAAAAAGCCTCCCACCAACCCCTCCGTTGGGAGGGGAGCGCAAACTATAAAAAACTAGTATCCCTAGTCCTCCTAGAAAAACTATAATCCCCAGTCCTCCTAGAAAAACTATATCCCCTATCCCTCCTAGAAAAACCTAGTATCCCTAGTCCTCCTAGAAAAACCTAGTCCCCCTAGTCCTCCTAGAACCCCCCAGCTCCCCTAGTCCTCCTAGAACCCCCCAGCTCCCTTAGCCCTCCTAGAAAAAAACTCGTTCCTCTTGCTCCTTTCAAGCCTTTACCGCAACGATTTCCACCCCCTCTTCCCTTTCTTCTGTTCTGCGACAACACACGCACAGAGCGCATTGTAAACGCTTCACGCACAACGAGATTGCCATTGAGCTTGTCTGTTTTAGCAACGAACAGTTCCGACAAAATAAATACTTCGCACATTTTATTTGCAATCGCTATGTGCCATTTACTCCTTACTCCTTTCGCATCGCAGCCGTATGAAACTCGCCTTCATATCGTTTACTTTTATGCAAAAGTTTTCCTTCCTAATTTGTCGCACTTCCTATTTTTGCACCCACCTCCCTTTTTGTCGCACCTATAAACTCGCTTCGGAGGCTAAGACTTCCTAATTTGTCGCACTTTACACCTCTAAAATCCAAAAATCCACCCATTTTGCACCATCATATCACCGCTTTTGGGCGACAAATTAGGAATAAATTTCACGCAAAATAACATATTAAATAATTTATAATACTTTGAAATACAGGATATTAACAATTATACTTGCAAGTAAAACTTTAAATATTAACAAAACTTTTCACTTTTTTGTCGCCGTTCGCCTTTAACTAATGACTTAATACCACTGATATTCAACTTTTTAGAACTGCTTTTACACTGCCAAAGAATTTGTTCCTAATTTGTCGCACCTTGCTTTTCTCCGAAATAACTTCCTTTTTTGTCGCCAAACCATCGCTCTCGTCTGAAATCCCCCACCCTATTGTATATTTTTTTTACCTTATTCGCCCCAATTTAGTCTGAATTTCATCATTCTGTCCTCCCATTTTTCTATTTTTAAGTCTTCCGTTTTTTCTTCCTAATTTGTCGCACTATAGTTTGAGTTTTCTCAGTTTTCTAGTTTCCCCAGTATTCCTAGTTTTCTAGTTTCCCCAGTATTCCTAGTTTTCTAGTTTCTCCAGTTCTCCCAGTTTTTCTAGTTCTCCTAGTTTTCCTAGTTTTTCTAGTTCTCCTAGTTTTCCTAGTTTCCCCAGTTTTCCTAGTTTCCCCAGTTTTCCTAGTTTCCCTAGTTTTCCTAGTTTCCCTAGTTTTCCTAGTTTTCATAGTTTTCACTCCCCTCCTTCAGGAGGGCTTGGGGAGCCTCTATACCTTCTTGGGCGGCTTTCCTGCCTACCTGAAAAATAGAACAATCTGTGTTTCCTCTCGCTTCTCCCTTTCTGCGTACGCAATTAAGACTTTTGCCTTTTTGTTTTCCTTTTGGTTATTCGCACCCCTCCCACCCTATTTTGTTCTCCCTTGTGCCTTTTTTTCATTTTAGAAACGCCACGGAATGAAAAAAAATGACGGGCTTTTATCCCCAAAAGCAGTGTCCCCTATTCCACCAATCTGCATTTTTTAGCCAAAAATATTCTTATTTTAAAATCTAAAACCACAATTATTTAAATATATAAAAATAAAAATAAGAAATAAAATAAGTATTTAATCGTACCAATTTTACACGAAAATAAAAATAAAAAGATATTTAAATAAAGAGTAAAATGAAAAGATAAATATATAAAAACATAATAGCGCAAATCTTTGGATAAATGTTTAGCTAAAAATATTAAAATATTTTGCAGTTCCATTTCTTTGTCGTATATTTGTGTAAGAAGATAAATAAGGAAATAGAGAAATATATAAAAATATAAAATATCATTTCTTTTGCTTCTTAAATAAACTGCAATGAAGCTTGTTAAATGGCTGAAAAATAAGATTTAAAGTAAATATATAAAAATATAAACACCTTCTTTTACTCGCTGTTTTACTCGTTTTGTGCAGTGTTAGAGCTTTTCGCAAAATTGCAATGTTTAAATATTTAAACAGATAAATATCGAAACATACGAAAAAGTAAATACATTAAAATGTAAAAACAGAAAGGTTTGAAAATGTAAATATGCGAAACAATAAAAATGTAAGCATATTAAAAGATATAAAATTAAAAATACAAAAATACAAAGTGCTGAAAATATAAGAAAATAAAAACGCTAATATAAATAAAAGTAAAAACAAAGAAAAGTAAATATATAAATATATGAACAAAAAGATATTTAAAATCTCCAAGTTTAGGGGCGAAATACTGAATTGGTCGTTCGGTATTGGTGTTGCGTTAATGTTATTAAAATTTTTTGAAAACTTTGGCAACAAACTTTCAGAGAGTTCGGAAGTGCTTTCAACGAGTATAGATAATATGGTAGGGGATAGAACTTTGTTGCTTCTGCTCACCACGAGCATCACCGTTTGCAGTTTGTTGATGTGGGAACAGTTGCGCCATGCGTTGCTGAAGACTAATCATTTTTGGTTGCAACTCGTGCAAATTGTTGTTATGGTGCTGACTGCTTTTGCTGCCATTGTGTGGTTGATTCCTGGCGAAATGTTCACACCAACGGGTGGAAGCATGACGATGCAGGGTGGGGGAGTTGCTGCGAGCAGTCTTTTGACATTCCAAACTCGCGTGTCTTTCCTTACTACGCTCTTTGTTTCGGCTGCCAATGTGCTGTTAGGCTTTGGGTTGGTGAGGTTTTTTACGGGTAATATCCGCCGTTATGGTGTGGCTTTGTTGATTGTTCCGCTGCTCGATATGATGTTGAGTTGGCTTTTTGGCTATCTGTACACGAGTGTTGGCGGACTGACTTTCCAAACTTTGGAAAATTATCGCACCTTGATGCTTGCAGGGCAGTTGCTGCTTCAAGTTGGCTTGTATGTTTGTTTGCGTTTTGCGTTCACCACTGAGACGGTGGAAGACGATGATGAAAACGCTGCTGTTCTGTATAAATATAAACAAGAATAAATAAAAATATAAAGAAAAGTAAATACAAAAGAATTTAAAAACATAAAAGTTTAAATATATAGAATATTGACTTTTAAGCATTTACAAGGTAGATTTTAATAAATAAAGATAATAACGTAAATATATAAAAACGTAAATATGCGAGAGTTTTTAATATCAGATTTCAGATTGACGAATAAGGAAAGCGGTTTGCTAAGTGCTTTTTCTATCCTTTTCGACTTTAGTTTAGTGGCACTTTTTCTGTCGATTGTTAATCAGAGTGGGGTAGTGTTCAATGCGCCTTTGAGTGCCAATAACATCACGATTTCCGATAATGTTTCCATTTTTTCAGAAAGTTTTGCTTCTTTGAGCTGTGTGGGTTTCATGGTCATTCTGTATCGTTCGTTGTCTCGTCTGACGGATATTCCCCGTTTGAAGTGGGCGAAAATTCTGACCCTTGTGGGCATTGTATGCGGAATTTTGTATATTTTGACAGGCAAACTGGCACTTTTGGTCTACGGAACCGAGTCGGCTCCTTGGGTAGTAGACTTCTTGGGCGTGGCAACAGGTCGTTTCTGTTTCATTTCCATGCTCGTTGCGCTTGTATCGGTGCAGTTGCGCCTTTCGCTTCCGTTGCATCGTGTCAGCCGCCGTGGCTTTTTGAGTCTTACGTTTGGTATTTTGCTGTTAGTTTGCGTGCCTTTCGTCGGTCTGATGGACGTTCCCGAGTGGGTTTTAACAATCCTTTTGGGCGGTGGTTTCTTCTGTTTCATGCTTGCTTTTGCGTTCTTTGTACGCATGATGAGCCTGCGTGTGTGAAGTTTTTCTCTTGTAGTTTGTTTTGATGACTTGTTGGATTTGTCGGACTTTTCTGACCTTTCTGACTTGTCGGATAGAGAAAAAGATTCTGTTACAATTTAATGTGTCGTCTTTTGAATTTAGAATGATGAAATAAAAATAAATAAAACAATATAAATTAAGAAATGAAAAATATTAAAGTAGTATTTGCCAATCAGAAAGGTGGGGTAGGGAAGAGCACTTTGTGCATGCTTTTCGCCAATTATTTATCGTGGAAGCGCAAACCCGTGTGTATTATTGACACCGACTTACAGAAGTCTATCATGATGCAACGCCAGAAGGATTTGCAAATTTTCGACGAGGAAGAACCCTACGTTGTGCAGAGTTTCGATGTCAATGAACCCGAATTGATGCAACAGTTGATGGATTCAGCGTCCGAAGTAGAAGGTTTTGTGCTTTTCGACTCCCCTGGTAATGTCAGCGAGGACGGTCTTGTTCCGCTTTTCACCAATGCCGATTACATCGTTTGCCCTTACGAATATGAGGACAAGACGTTAGATTCTACAGGTGTTTTCGTTCAGGTCATCAATGCTTTAAAGGCTGCCAATCCTGAGATGCACGCTCAAATTTTCTTTGTTCCTAACCGCATCGACCCTCGTATTGGTACGAACGATGAACAGCGCATGTGGAATTCTACTAATGATATATTTTCACAGCTCGGCAAGGTAACGCCAATGGTGAATAGCCGTGCCACTTTGAAGCGTATCAACACTTTCGAACTCCTTGCTACTCAGCGCGAAGCCGTGAAAGGGGCGTTCGAATATATGATAAAGAGAATGAAGTAAGCCTTCCCCAACCCCTCCGTTGGGAGGGGAGTGGAAGATATAGAACCTAGGAAAACTAGAGGAACTAGGGAAACTAGGAGAACTAGGAAAGCTAGAGGAACTAGGGAAGCTAGGAAAGCTAGGAAAACTAGGAATCCTAGGAGGCTAGCAAAACCTATTTCTTAGAAAAAAAGCAAAGACAAAAGAAAACAAAAAACAAAATATTATGGCAAAAAAGAAAACAAGTGTTACATTGCCTGGTGGAATCCAAAGTTTGGTCAATCAAGTGCAAGGAACTGAGAAGCCTGTTGTGGCGCCTTCAGTGCAAGAAGTTGAAAAAGAAGAAGTTAAAGAACTCTCTCCCGAACCTCTACACGCAGCACCTGTGGCTGCTCCGCAGCCTGTTCACGACGAGAAAGACCGTTCGGCACCTGCCGCAAAGAAGTTGCCGAAGGCCGAAGGCAAGCAGTTGGCGCACGAGTACACACAGATGAAGGAAGATGGAAAAGACAGTTGGGAATTGTTTTTGGAACTCGCCAAAGACTATAAGTTGCGCGATTCACGCCTTGCCACCGTCTATATCGATTCCGATTTGAAGAGCGTTCTCGATAGATTGAAGTCTGCCAACAGCATTAAAATGCCTTCTACGGCGTTGCTCAGTGCCATCGTTGCCCGCTTCGTCTTCGACCACGAACGCAATATAAAGGAAGCCATTTTTGGCGAAAGTTTGTTGTAAAAGCATCGAAAACCTAACGCCTCCCCCAGCCCCTCCGTTGGGAGGGGAGTGTAAACTAGGGAGAACTAGGGGAACTAGGGGAACTAGGAATTCTAGGATTTCTAGTTTTCCTAGTTTTCCTAGTTTTCCTAGTTCTCCTAGTTTTCCTAGTTTTTCTAGTTGTCCTAGGGTTTCTAGTTCTCCTAATCCCTGGCAGCTGCGAATATTTTCTACTCTTAATTTTTTTTTGCAATTCTCGCCTTATTATTGTATCTTTGTAATCTAATATAAAACCGAAGAAGAACAATCAACGTTCGGAGCATAAAAAACAAGATCATGGTAGCGATAAAACAAGGCGAAAGGCAAGGCGAAAGGCAAGGCGAAAAAAAGGTTTTGGGCGATACAACCGATTGGCATGATTTGTATTTTTATCAAAAGGCCGATGCAGTTTATCAGCTTACTTTTGTGTTTTGCCAACGCTTTTTGCCTCCATACGGCGACCGCACCCTCGACCAAATGGTTCAGGCGGCACGTTCGGGTAAGCAAAACATTGTTGAAGGTATTGAAGACGGAAAGACTTCTACCGAAATGGAACTCAAGTTGCTCAATGTGGCACGTTCCAGTTTGCAGGAATTGCGCGAGGATTATCACGACTTTTTGCACACTCGGGGGCTTTGCCTGTGGGATAAGCAGCACCCACGCTACGACAAAATGCTGACTTTTTGCCGCTCGCACAACACTTTTGAATATTATGCACCGATGAAAGAGAAGTGGAATGCTGAAGAGTTTTGCAACACAATGATAACGCTCTGCCACTTGACCGACCGTATGATGTGTAAATATCTTGATTTTCTGCAAAAGCAATTTGTGGAGCAAGGCGGAATAAAGGAGAGAATGTATGCTGCTCGCACGGGCTATCGGCAGGAACAGGACAGATTGCTCGCTACGCTAAAAGCGGAAAACCAAGCGTTAAGGGCTGAAAATAATGCTCTCAAAGCTGAAATCGAGGTGTTGAAGCAAGAAAGAGAATAGGGGGGCTAGGGAAACTAGGAGAACTAGGAGGGCTAGGGGAACTAGGAGAACTAGGAGGGCTAGGGGAACTAGGAGGGCTAGGAGAACTAGGGAAACTAGGAGAACTAGGGAAACTAGGAAAACTAGGAATCCTAGGAGGACTAGGAAAAACTAGAGCCCATTCTGTTAAGGGTGGGGGAGGTGCAATAGTTCCTGAATACCATCGATTAAGCAATCGGCTCCTGCGGCGATTAGTTCCTCTTTCGTCCCATTTCCATAGGTTACGCCACAGGTTTCAACGCCCGCATTGCGCCCCATGAGAATGTCGAATTTGGTGTCGCCAATGACCAAAGCATCGGCAGGCGCGATTGAAAACCTCTCTAATGTCTTCGTAACGGGTTCTCCATTGGGTTTCGGAAACGTAACATCGTTAGCCCCAAGCATATAACTGATGCAATCGTTCAGCTGCATTTCATCGACAAAGGCAGCCAACGAGTGGTGGTGGCGACTACTTGCCAAGGTCAGAATGGTCCCCTTTTCGTGTAGCGTTCTGAGCGTTTCAATCACGTTTGGAAAGGGTGGTACCGCTCCTGGGATATTGTTACGGTGGAAAATTTCGCTGTAAACATCGGCACATTCTTCCGCCTTTTCGTCCGTCATGGGGATAATCGACGAGAAACATTCCGCCAAAGGCAGTCCGATTGTTGCTGCACATTCCCTGCGAGAGCGTTGGGGCAGTCCCATTTTTTCAATTGTTTCCAACATCGTGTTGGTAATCAGCAATTCCGAATCGCCCAAAGTGCCATCGAAATCGAATATCATTATTTTCTTCATTTTCTTTTTTTTGTCTTGTTGGGGTGCAATTTTTCTGCCTCAAAAAGGCTGCGGTCGCCACTTCTCCAAGTTACAAAGTTACAAAAAAATATGGAAATAATCCCCTTGTTCTGCAAAAAACTATATATGTAAATCCTTAAAGGTGGGTTCTAAAAAGTAAATTTCACCGAAACCAATTCGATTGAGAATTGCTTTCGAAGATGAAATCTATGCTTTTGCAAGAAGAAACAGCCTGTTTTTAGCTTCAAAACAGCCTGTTTCTTTTTGGAAAGAAATAAATAAATCATCATAACAGACAATGCTCTATCGATTTTCCATAGAGAATTGTCTGTTTTTTTTGTGGCTTCATCAAAATTTTCATAGCAGTTTCCGTTACCTTTTTTGCTGTTAGGAACGTGATAAATCACGCCCCTACGACAAAAATCACGCCCCTACGACAAAAACCACGTCCCCTGCACAAAAAAATCATGCCCTCTACATGGATTTGGTGGACTGCTATCCTGCCATTCTGCTATTTTTTTTGCGATTATAAGAAAGTTTAACTATAAAAAATTTGCGATTGAACATATATTGCACATTTAGCTTTTACTTTTGCGATGTAATTCTTGGCTTTCACGCAGTAGGCTTTATGCGGTGTGTCTGCTGCGGTTGGCTGAGAGTTATTTAACCTTAATATGGTGGCAAACTGTGTTTCAACGGCTTACGGCGCAGTTTCCCCTTTAACTTTACATTTAAAATAGGATTATGACATTAACCAGAATGACCCAAGTAGGCGGCAAATGTTGGTCGCACGAAGATGTAGGAAGGATGAAGTCGGTTTTGGTGGCTGACTTTTCTGATTTGATGAATCGCAATTCCGACGAAGGATTGCATTGGACAAGTACTAAAACCGATTTGATAGAGTTGGCTCATATTGTTTGGGAGACGGGCGAATTGGTCGATGAATATGGGCGTCCGCTCAGTTTTTCAGACATATCGGCACGCATCTGCTGTGTTTTGAACCTCACCCCCACACCCAATCCGTGGACTTTTTACGACCGAGTGCTGACACGGAAGAACATTAAAGTGCGCTCCGTCCTCGAACGCTATCTGCTTTTATATAAGAAAGGTGGAATTTTAGACCCCATGCGGCTGGATATAAAGCGACAAAATGTGTAGAATGAATAGAGTTTCATGAATAAAAACTAAATTTTAGCTAAAAAAATGAGGGTTTCTTTGGTGTGTTTTTTCAATAAAAACATTGCCATTGAAACCCACTTTTTTATTGCTTGGACGATGGCTGGTGTTCGCAAACAATAATCAAAGCGATAGGAAAATAAAAATAATGGTTGGCAAATTGATAATCATCTACTTTGGAAAGGGAAGCAACAAGGGCGGAAGACAATATTTTTTACGAAAAAAAATGCTTGTAATTCGTAAAATATTCCTTACTTTTGCAAACGTGAAAAAAGTCGCCAACGCAAAAATAAGCAATAGCTATGCTTTTGCAATCGGCACACGAAGTATCGTTTATGGTGGTTTTAGGAGCCACCTTGATAAAGAAAGAATGCTCTAATAAAGAATGAACGCCCCCACAAATCCCATTAAATAAAGGTGTCATTTCGCAAAAAACAGGAGTTAAAGAAACATGAATTCGTTAAAAGAAATATTCAGAATTGGCAAAGGACCTTCCAGTAGCCACACAATGGGGCCTGCTCATGCAGCCGAAATCTTTGGCAGTCGCCACCCCGAAGCACATAGTTTTGAGGTAACCCTCTATGGTTCGTTGGCAGCAACGGGCAAAGGTCACTTAACCGATGTCGCCATTGTGGAAGTGTTGTCTGCGATTGCTCCTGTGGAAATACTTTGGGAACCCCACAAAGTGTTGCCCGTGCATACCAACGGAATGCTTTATCGTGCGTTAGATGCCGATAAAAACGTTACCGACGAGTGGACTGTTTACAGCGTTGGAGGTGGTGCTTTGTCGGAAGGCAAGGGCAAAGCCGACCAATTCTATGTTGAACCCATCTACGAACTCACCACCATTCAAAAAATTCAAGAGTGGTGCGAGAAAAATGGGCGAGGCTATTGGGAATATGTAGAATACAGCGAAGGTCCTGAAATATGGGATCACCTGCGCGAAGCGTGGCATACCATGAGGGAGGCAGTAAAGAATGGATTGGAAAATGAAGGCGTTTTGCCCGGTCCGTTGAACCTTTCGCGCAAGGCAAGCAACTATTTCATTAAAGCCAAAGGCTACAAACCGAGCCTTCAAGCCCGTGGAATGGTCTATGCCTACGCCTTGGCAGTGAGCGAAGAAAACGCATCTGGCGGTACGATAGTAACTGCTCCAACCTGTGGTTCGTGCGGTGTTGTACCAGCAGTATTGTACCAATATTCCACAGCCGATGGTTTTAGCGAACAAAAAATATTGCGAGCCTTGGCCACAGCAGGTTTGTTTGGCAATGTTGTGAAAGAAAACGCTTCGATTTCAGGTGCAGAAGTAGGTTGTCAAGGCGAGGTAGGAGTGGCTTGTGCTATGGCTTCGGCAGCTGCTTGCCAATTGTTTGGCGGTACACCATCGCAAATTGAGTATGCCGCCGAAATGGGATTGGAACACCACCTTGGCATGACGTGCGACCCCGTCTGCGGTTTGGTGCAAATTCCTTGTATCGAGCGCAATGCTTTTGCGGCTTGTCGTGCCATCGATGCGCAGCTATATGCTAATTTTAGTGATGGTCGCCATCGCATTTCGTTCGACAAAGTGGTGAATGTAATGAAGAAAACAGGGCATGATTTGCCTTCTTTGTACAAAGAAACCAGCACAGGCGGCTTGGCATTGGAGATATAAAAGAGTAGGGGAGGCTGGGGGGGATGTTTTTTTTCTAGTTCTTTCTAGTTTTCCTAGTTCTCCTAGTTTTCCTAGTTTTCCTAGTTCTCCTAGTTCTCCTAGTTTTCCCTAGTTCTTCTAGTTTTCCTAGTTTTCCTAGTTTTCCTAGTTTTCCTAGTTCTCCTAGTTTCTCAACTCTCAACACTCCACTCTCCACAAACTCCGCTTTAGAAAATTACACAAAGACAAGAGAATTTGCAGCTTTATATTAATTTTCTGAAAAAATAAAAGGAGAAAATAATGCGAATTTTGCCACTTTAATTCCTTTTTTGTAACTTTGCGACCTATGCAGAAAAACCCATTTTTTTTCTTAAATAACGATTAATCAAATGGACAAAGATACACAAAGAATATCCGATTTCAGACAATTGGTTCATCGTTTGAACGAGATAGGAGACAAAAAGAATATTGCTATCGTATGGGCAGAAGACGACCACACCCTCCAAGCCGTAGCAAGGGCAGCGGAAGCAGGATTTGCCAACCCCATACTCGTATGTTCAGAGCAAACAGCCAAGGCATATAGTGGAAAATATGAAACCGTTGTGGCGCAAAACCCACAAGAGGCAGCAGAAATAGCCGTACAAATGGTGAAGCAAAACAAAGCCGATGCACTCATGAAAGGCTTCGTTAATACCGATGTTTTGCTAAAAGCAGTGCTCCATAAAGAACACGGAATTTTGCCAAAAGGGAATGTTTTGACACACATTACAGCAGCAAAAATAAACGATTATCCCAAGATTTTATTCTTCACAGACCCAGCCGTTCTGCCTTTTCCAACGCAAGAACAAAGGGTGGAACAGGTGAAATATCTATCCCATTTCTGCCATGCTTTCCATGTAGAGCAACCCAAAATTGCCCTCATTCACTGCTCTGAAAAAATAGACGAGCGACATTTCCCCTACACACAAGGCTATCAGGAAATAAAAAAAATGGCTGAAAACGGAGCCTTTGGCAATTGTATCGTAGACGGACCATTAGACCTGAAAACATCATGCTCGCCAGAAGCATTGGCAACAAAGAAAATAGAATCACCCATAAAAGGCGAAGCTGACGCACTTTGTTTCCCCGATATTGAAGCAGGCAACGTGTTCTACAAAACCATTACGCTTTTCTCGCAAGCCGAAACAGCTGCCGTTTTGCAAGGAACCGACGTTCCCGTAGTCTTAGCCAGCCGAGGCGACAGCGTAGAATCGAAGTTTTACAGCATGGCATTGGCAGCAATCATCTCAAATAATAAGCAATAACAGAATGACATTCAATATATTAGCGATAAACCCAGGCTCTACATCGACAAAAATTTCGGTGGCGCACAACAACGAATTGCTCTTTGTAGAGGACATCAAACATTCGCGCGACGAGCTCGCACACTATGAAACCATTTTCAACCAATACGAATTTAGAAAGCAACACATATTAAAGGAACTCGAAAAACGGAATATTCCGCTCGATTTCCATGCCGTTGTAGGTCGTGGCGGATTGGCAAAACCATTGGAAAGTGGCGTATATGCCGTCAATCAACAAATGGTAGACGACCAACGAACCGCTCTCCACCAACACCCATGCGACTTGGGTTGCAAGTTGGCATACGAAATAGCATCGCTCATACCTGGCTGTAAAAGTTACATTGCCGACCCAGGTGTAGTGGACGAATTAGCTCCCGAAGCCCGAATTTCAGGACTTCCCGAAGTACCACGCATATGTATTTGGCACGCATTGAACCAAAAAGCAATCGCAAGAAGATATGCTGCCGATAGGAATACCACCTACGACAAACTCAATCTTATCATCTGTCATCTCGGCGGAGGTATCTCCATTGCAGCCCATCAACACGGAAAAGCCATCGATGCCAACAATGCTTTGGACGGAGAAGGACCATTTTCGCCAGAAAGAACAGGCACTTTGCCTATGACAGACATCATAAAAATGTGTTACCACAGCGGATTAACCGAAGAACAAATGATGCACAAAATTTGTACACAAGGCGGACTCTTAGCCCATTTGGGTACAAACGATTTCCGAATTATTAAAGAACGAATTGACAACGGAGACGAAAAAGCACAATTAGTCTTCTCGGCTATGATATGGCATGTGGCAAAAGCAATCGCCGCAGAAGGAGCCGTATTGTGTGGGAAGGTAGACGCCGTACTGCTTACAGGCGGACTTTGTTACAGCAAACGCTTGGTGAGAGAACTAAAAAAGCGCATTTCATTCCTCGCACCCGTCGTTGTTTACGAAGGACAAGACGAAATGCTCGCATTAACCGAAAACGCACTCGCAGCATTGAGCGGTAAAGTGGAAACAAAACAATATTAAGGTGGGTACTTTGTAGGGGCGTGATTTATCACGTTCCTATCCGCAAATTTTAGTGTATTAGGAACGTGATAAATCACGCCCCTACAAAGTTACTGCTACTAATCGAGTGTGTTCGCACACGAAGCATTGATTTGGGTCAAGAAAACATAGATTTCACAGAAAAGTAACATGAAATATTTTTCAGAAAATAAAAATCGTTCTACCTTTGCAGTGTCAAAAGACAAAAAGGTTATTAGATTGTTTAGGTTAATAGTAGTAGATTTAGATTTTAGTTGAATGTTTAAGGTAAGAACAAAAGAGATTGTTCAGGAAGAAAATAGGAATTAGTACATAGGTAAAATTAGATTTTAAGATTTGGATAACAATTGATGCAAGATTAAGGGGGAACGCCGAGAGGCGCGAACCTATAATCAAGCACAAAGAAACAAAAACGCTCAGCCGAAAGGTTGAGCGTTTTTGCATTTGCAAATAGCCTATTTTGCATTTTCAAATAGGCTATTTTGCGTTTTCAAATAGCCTATTTTGCATTCGTAAATAGCCTATTTTGAAACGCAAAACAATAGGAAATGATTTTCAGTATAATTTTATTCTTATTGAATTAAAAATTATTGTTAAACAATAAATAATTACCGATAAATATTTGGAGGGAATGAAAATAATATCTACATTTGCAGCGTGATAGGAGGAAAAACCACATCACAGCCTTTCACCTTATATATATAGGGCGAAAAAAGAGCGATTTGGTTAAGCCACACGCAGCATGCAAATGAGTGAAACGAAATTTGTACATGCTCGTGGCGAGAAATAGAACCTTTCGAGCAATGATACTTTGTAGGGGCGTGATTTATCACGTTCCTAATACACTAAAATTTGCGGAGAGGAACGTGATAAATCACGCCCCTACAAAGTATCATAACTTGCCAGAAGGCAGCTATTTTGCACTTTGAAAAAGAACAAAAACGTAAAAAAAGAACGATGAATAAACGATTAAATTTTTACTGTTCAACGATGCTCGGCATCATGTTGGTCATCATGATGTACACGCTCTATGTCACAGGCGAAATGTTTGGACGTGCATGGGCAACGACCGACATTATTTACGAGGCGAAAGAAAAAGTCGAAAAAGACAAGAACTACGCTAAGACGGCAGAGTATAAACAAATTATGCAGCACGACAAAGATGTTCAAATGCGTGGCAACATGACGAATATCTCCTTGGGAGTGGATTTAAATTCTAATCCTATCCTCGTGAAAAACGAAAAGACGGGCAAACAAGAAAAGGTGTGGGTTACAGCGTTAGATGTTGTTAGTGCAATGCCAAGTATGCTGCAAACCACCAAAAATATCACCTTTTTCGGTCTTATCGTGCTTTCGGTGATGATGTTAGTTTTTAGTTTCAAACTCATTTCACATTTCCGAAACGTAGAAAACATTTTCTCGTTAGAGAATTTGAAGTTAATAAAGAAATTAGCATACACCACTTTGGCGTTCTACCTCCTCTTTTGGGCGACCACTTTTGTCGAAGTCTATTACGCATCGAAAGCCTTCGAACTACAAGGTCGCACAATCGACTACATCAGTTCGATTGATATGCCAAACGGACTCTTCGAAGTGCCACTGCTCTTCATCATCTATGAAGTGTTTGCCATAGGCGTTCGCATGAGAGAAGAAAATCAATTAACAGTATAGGTGGGTTAAAAAAAATTACCACCGTAATATATAACTTTAAATAATGGGTTACGTTTCACTATCTTTTGGCTTTTTTATCGACCCAAATCGTCAGTTCGCTCGGTCGCATAGTCCACTATGTTCCCTCGCTCACTGCCCATTTGAGTTCAATAAAAACCTCAAAATAAAGTAAAGCTAATTTTAAAAAACCACCTATAATGAAAGGATTGAACATGATAATTGTAAACCTTGACGTAATGATGGCAAGGCGAAAAATGTCGCTGAACGAGCTTTCTGAACGAGTAAACATTACCCTTGCCAACCTCTCTATACTGAAAACAGGAAAGGCAAAAGCCGTGCGTTTCACTACACTCAACGCCATTTGCGAAGCCTTAGAATGCCAACCAGGCGACCTCTTAGAGTTCAGAGAAGGCGAACAAGAAGAATAAGAAATAAAAATTAGGTTATATAGTGAATTGAGAAGGTAACAGAATGATGGGAATCTTGCCCGAAACATGCAGCAAACAAAAGGCAAGGCTCGCTGGTCAATCCCCACTCACACGAAAAAAAGAAAAAGAACAATCAACAAATAAACAAACAATGAGAATTAAACACCTTTTTATCGGTGCGCTCTTGTTCCTCGCAACAGGCGCAACAGCACAGAACGAAATGGCAGGAATGCCACCCGCTCCTGTGGACGCAGCAGTAAAAGTAGGTCATCTTGACAATGGCTTGACTTATTACATTCGTAAAAACAATTACCCAGCAGGCAAAGTAAACTTCTACATTGCCCAAAAAGTAGGTGCTATACAAGAACGTGACGACCAAGACGGCTTGGCTCACCTTCTCGAACACATGGCTTTCAACGGCTCAACCCACTTCGCTGACGACTCTGTTGTGAAGTTCATGGACTCAACAGGTGCAGGTTGGAACGCTTATACCACTGCCGACCACACCGTTTACTATTTCACAGGCGTTGCTTCCGACCGTCCTGCGCTCGTAGACTCATGTTTGCTCGTGTTGAGCGACTGGTCAGAAGGATTGACATTGACAGAAGACCAAATCGAAACAGAACGCGATGTGGTACACAACGAATACCGTGGACACAACGCCATGCAACGTTTGATGCGTGCAGCCAATGCCGACCTCTTCCCAAATAGCATTTACGGAAAGCGCACCGTCATTGGTAGCATGGACGTTATCGACCATTGCAACCCTGAAACCCTCCGTGCTTACTATCGTAAATGGTACTTCCCAGGCAACCAAGCCGTGGTAGTAGTAGGCGACATCGACCCTGAAAAAATAGAAGCATCTATCAAGAAACTATTTAGCGGACTTCCTGTAAACAAAGAAGCAACAAAAGCAACACCAGTCTTGATTGAAGACAACGCAGAACCACTCTTCGCCTTCGGAAGCCACCAAGAAGTAACACAAACTTACTTCCAAATGTATCGCAAGATTGACTACGTTGCACCACAAGAGAAAGCTACCATTGCTTACTTCATGATGGACCCATTGTACGAAATCGTCAATACAATGTTCAACAACCGCATGCAAAAAGTTTGCCAAGAACCTAATTCAAACTTAGTAGGCGTGCAAGCAATGATGGGCAACTATGCAGGTACAGCCCTTACACGCGATGCAGAACAAATCGTAGCAGTTCCACGCCCAGGCAAAGACAAGGAAGCCTTCAACGAAGTATTCCGTGAAATGAAGCGAGTAGGCGAATTTGGATTTACAGAATCAGAATTTAAACACGCAAAAGAGGCTTACATGGCATCTTTGGAACAAGCTTACACCAACCGCGCTACTATTACCAACGATGCACACGCTCAAAAACTCATCAGCAACTTCCTTGGCAACGAGCCATACGCTACCATTGAGCAACGATATGAAATGTTCAAACAAATCATTCCAATGCTCCAATTGGCAGAAATCAACGAAATGGCAAAGGAACTCATCAATGTTAATGGCAAAAACTTTGCAATGAGCATCATTATGCCTGAGAAAGACGGCAAGACAACATTCACAAAAGCCGACCTTCCAACCATGTTTAAGAACGCAAGCGCACAAAAAGTGGAAGCGTACATCGATAATACAAAGGAAGAACCAATGATGACAACAATGCCAAAGGCTGGTAAAATCGTCAGCGAAAAGGCATTAAACCAATTCGGTGCAAAGGAATTGACACTCTCTAACGGCGCAAAAGTAATCTTGAAAAAGACCAACCTCAAAGCCAACGAAATCCTTATGTCAGCCACAGCACCAGGTGGTACAAGCATTACCAAGAACGAAAGCCTCGTTATGAAGAAACTCTTCCCAGAAATCGGTATGATTCACGGATTGGGTACAAAGGGTTTGAACGACCTTAGCAGCATTGCACAAACAAAAATGACAAGCATTGACGCAAGCGTTAGCAACGATATTCACTCTCTCCAAGGTGCTACCAACAACGAAAACGTGGAAACTCTCATGCAAATGATTAACCTCAGCTTCACAGACGTGAAGAAAGACGAAGGTTTTCTCCAACTCATTGCACAATACTTGAAGGGAAAAATGGCAACAAAAGCCAACGACCCAGACGCTGTTATGGAAGACTCTGTCGCTTATTACACA
Organism: Prevotella disiens; assembly: GCF_900454955.1. Lineage (NCBI taxonomy): Bacteria > Pseudomonadati > Bacteroidota > Bacteroidia > Bacteroidales > Prevotellaceae > Prevotella > Prevotella disiens. Next base: position 470,571 of record NZ_UGTL01000002.1, read on the forward strand.
CACAGTAAGAAACTCGAACACCTCTCTCCAGATGCAAGCGATTTCGATAAAATAGATTACAATCGTGCTACCGAAATCTATAAGCAACTTTTCAGCAACGCAGGCGAATTTACATTTACCTTCGTAGGTAGCTTCGACGAAGCACAAATACGCACACTCATCGAAAAGTACATCGCATCGTTGCCAGCAAGCAAGGCAAAATCTGACCTTACTGACACACGCTACTACACCAACGGTAAAGTACAAAAGACCTTCAAGTTCAAAATGGCTACTCCACAAGACAAGACCATCGACTTGTATCGCTCAGATAAGGTGGAATACAACCTCGCAAACGCATTGAACGCTCGTGCTTTGGGACAATACTTGGGCAACAAAATGTTTGAAATCATTCGTGAAAAAGAAAGCGCAGTCTACACTCCTATGCCAAGTGCAGAACTCGAAAGCGACCTTACAGGTCATTATTTCAAGATTGAATGCGAATTGGCAACCAACCCAGAGAAGACTGATATTGCCAACAAACTCGCAAAAGAAATCATCTTTGACGCTCAAACAAAGATAACAAACGAAGACGTAGCTCGTGTGAAAGAAGCAATCCTCAAGAACCACCAAGACGCTGTGAAACGCAACGGATACTGGTTGAGCGTACTTTCTGACTACGCTATTTACGGAGTTGATAAGGCAAATTCATTCGATGCAGTCATGAAAGCCATGTCACCAAAAACATTGGGCGAAGTTGCCAAGCAAGTTCTCAAGACTGGCAACCACGTTCAGGTTATCATGAAGGCGGAAAAGAAGTAAAATCCATTGAGGGCAACGTGTAGGGGCGTGATTTTTTCGCTTTGCTCAACAACTCGTATCACGTTCCTAATAAGCAAACCATACGCAGGTTGTTAGGAACGTGGTGAACCACGCCCCTACAAAGGAAAATAAATTTTCTTTGCGCTCGTTTGCAATCTCTTTGTAGAAGATATAGCTGCACTCGTTTGGCAACGTGTAGGGGCGTGATTTATCACGTTCCTAATAAATAAACCATACGCAGGTTGTTAGGAACGTGGTGAACCACGCCCCTACAAGGGAAAATAAATTTTCTTTGCGCTCGTTTGCAATCTCTTTGTAGAAGATATAGCTGCGCTCGTTTGGCAACGTGTAGGGGCGTGATTTATCACGTTCCTAATAAGCAAACCATACGCAGGTTGTTAGGAACGTGGTGAACCACGCCCCTACAAGGGAAAATAAATTTTCTTTGCGCTCGTTTGCAATCTCTTTGTAGAAGATATAGCTGCACTCGTTTGGCAACGTGTAGGGGCGTGATTTATCACGTTCCTAATAAGCAAACCATACGCAGGTTGTTAGGAACGTGGTGAACCACGCCCCTACAAGGGAAAATAAATTTTCTTTGCGCTCGTTTGCAATCTCTTTGTAGAAGATATAGCTGCGCTCGTTTGGCAACGTGTAGGGGCGTGATTTATCACGTTCCTAATAAGCAAACCATACGCAGGTTGTTAGGAACGTGATAAATCACGCCCCTACAAAGGGTGAAAACGCAGCAAATTGATGTTCTTTCACCCCTTTGCCGCCCTCAATCAAAACAAATTAGTATCTATTTTCATAAATCTATATAATGACAACGTCCATTCCCGAGACGTTAGGTTTATATTTGAGGTATTCCCCATGCTGAGAAGCTAAGGAATACAGGCAACGAACAACTGAGAAGCTCTTCGTTACCGACTTTTTAAATAGAAAACTGCCGTTCCAAACAACATAAATCCATATTTCGGACGGCAGCTTTTCTATTTTTTTTTATTCTCAAAAATCTGCGAAAAGCGTGTGGAACATCAATAAAAATCACCTATAATTCATCAGAAATATGGAAATTTTTGCTGCAAACTTGCTGCTGTTGGGCTGCACGATAGCTGTTGCTATGCCCTTACGGTGGTAATTTTTAGCACCCACCTTAAAACAATAAAAGCTCTACAAACCATGTTTGTAGAGCTTCGAGTGTAGTCGGTACGAGAATCGAACTCGTATGCCAAGATTGAGAATCTTGTATCCTAACCGTTAGATGAACCGACCTTGGTTAGTGTTACTTCTCATAAAAAAAAGCGGAAGGAGGGGGATTCGAACCCCCGGTACGGTAACCCGCACGTCAGTTTAGCAAACTGGTGGTTTCAGCCACTCACCCATCCTTCCAGTCAGGGCTCGATAGACCGAGTTGCCAAGCATTTTTTTAATGCGGTGCAAAGGTAACGATTCTTTTTAAAACTAACAAATTTTTCACCACCTTTTTTTATTTTGCTTCCAACGTGATGTGGTACAAATTGGCGTAGACGCCTTCTAAATGGGTGAAGGATAGGGTGATGGCATAGGCATCGCCTGCCTTGTTGTGGTTGGGGTGGGTGAGTACGAAGTTGCCGTCGGTGGTGCGGTAGTTGGTTTCGCCCAATATTTTGTAGCCATAGGCGAGGGCATCTTCGGCAATGTGGAGCATTTCTTCTTCGGAATAGGTGTAAAGATTGATGCGCTGAATGGTAAAACGGTTGCCGATACCAACGCCAAAAAATCCCATTTGTCGTGGTCGGTCGCCTGTAACGATGTCTTTATCGGCTTGTTCGTCGAACTGCATGTTGTAACTATAGCTCAATTCCTTTTGTGCGCCAAAGCCTTTGATGACTTGCGAGAGGTTGAGTCCGTGGTCGGCAGCAAACTTATCGAAGAAACTTGTGTCGTTGGTGCGCATTTCTCCGCCTGCAAGGAGTGGGAAAAGTCGGTCGAATGAAAATTCCCCCTTCGGTCGTGTGGGTCGTGTTGTGGCAGATTGCGACACAGAAGGGGTTGTTGTTGCTGGTTGATTTGCTTGATTTTCCACCTTATTGATAGGTCTTGCCGCAGCAACGGCTACCGCTTCGGCTTTGTTCTCAATAGTTTTGGGGTTCGGTTGCTTTTCTTTCTTCTTTTTTGGTGTCGCTTTGTCTTCGGCTTTGGCTTTGTTTACCGCTTCTTGCGCCTCACTCATGATTTGTTGCGTATTGTTTTCGTCAGGATATTTCACGTTTTTCGCCAATTCTTCTGCCTTGTTTTGTGGTTGCTCAATGGGTTGAACCATAGGCGGTTGGGCTACTTTTGGAGTCGTAGGTTGTGGCTTTTTCTCATTTTGGGGCAGCTGTTTGATTGTGTTTTGGGATTTTTGGGCGGTTGTGTTTTGCTTTTTGGGCTTTGGAGCTGCCACTGCTGCCTGTTCGTAAACACGGTTGTTGTCGCAAAAAGGGTCTTTCCCCGTTTTCCAATCAATGTATTCGTCGTTTCCACCTCGTTGCTCGCTCACTTTCGTTCCGTTGCGCCAGAGGGTGGAATATTGCAAATTTCCGTTTTCAGAATAGGTGTATGATTTTCCGTTAAGGAGTCCATTCCGATAGTTTAGCTTCATGCCGATGTTGCCATTGGGGAAGAACGACACGGCACGACCATGGGCTTGTCCGTTGCTATACTGCATGATGCTTTCCAATTTTCCCGATGCGTTGTAGACAAGAGCCACGCCGTGGAGAATGGTTTTTTTGTCGTCAGTCTTACTGATAGATTTGTAATGTTTCTCGGCTTTGAGCTGTCCGTTCATAGTATAGTCGTAAAACATTTTCTGTCCTTTGTCGTCTATCGCTAAAACTCGATAGAACGCGGCTTCACGTTGCTGGCTTACCCCCTTTCCGTTGCTATTGTAGAAGATAGCATTCTGGGGAATACGCAGATTGGTTTTCCGTTGTGCCGCCGCCATAATGGGGAGCATGGTAAGGGCAAGGAATAACAAAAAATGTTTCATGTTGTTTTGAATTTTGATTGCAAACATACAAAAAAGCGGTGAAATTTACAAAAAGTGGGGCGATTATTTGCTGTGCCAAGTGTGTGAAGTGTTTTTCCGTGCCTATGCTTGAGTATTTTTTTCTTTCTTTCCGATTGTTTTTCGCCACAAAAGCGGCTGTTTTTTGCTTCAAAAGCGGCTGTTTTTTGCTTCAAAAGTGCCTATATTTTTTCTCTTTATTTTCTTCTTTGAAAATGCCCCCCCAAAAAAAAGAAGAGGTAAAACTTCCTTTTTTGGTGAGCAAAAACCGGCTTTTTTATTTTGTTTTGATGATTTCTAATGCCTTATTTTCCTTTGCTAATTTATTGATGCTTGCATTGAAACTGCCTGAAAGACCATAATATGTTGAGTTTTGGAGAGTGTTCATTCTGTCAAGTCCGACACTCAAAATTGTGCCATCAGCAGGTGCAATAATTTCCGAAGCCTCTGTTCCCGAAATAAAAAGATTGTCGTAATTGAGTTCACCATCTAAATATTGTTGCGGTTTCAGTACGATGTCATCGCCAACATTCTTGCCTTTGACCACCCATTTCAGTTGTTGGGCTTGCAACGATGAAACCAAAAAACTGCAAAAGAATAGTAGAGATAGAAATTTTTTCATAACCTTTAATTTTAAGAATTGATTTGTTTCAAATTGTTTTGCTTAAAGTGTAGCTTTATGATTGATAATTACAAATTTACGAAAAAATAGTAATAAAAATGTGGAGAGGATTTTATATTTATTTTTATTTAACGGTTCGGGATAATAGCGGTAACAATTCGGCAAGATACACCTATTATTATAAAGAAACAAAGCATGATTTTGAGGAGCAAAATGGTGTCTTTTAAAAAGAAGAAAAACCTATTTTTTGCAGTTGATTAAGCGTAAAATTAACTTTTTAAACGAATAATTTTGCGTTTTCACACTTTTGCCCTATCTTTGCATAAGGTATAGCTGCCCTCGTTTGGCAATGCGTAGGGGCGTGATTTATCACGTTCCTAATAAATAAACCATACGCAGATTGTTAGGAACGTGGTGAACCACGCCCCTACAATGGGAAAACAAATTTTCTTTGCCCTCGTTTGCAATGCGTAGGGGCGGAATTTATTCCGTTCCTAATAAATAAACCATACGCAGGTTGTTAGGAACGTGGTGAACCACGCCCCTACAATGAGAAAATAAACTTTCTTTGCACTCGTTTGCAATCCGTAGGGGCGTGATTTTTTCGCTTTGCTCAACAACTCGTATCACGTTCCTAATAAATAAATCATACGCAGGTTGTTAGGAACGTGATAAATCACGCCCCTACAATGGGATAAACCACGCCCCTACAATGAGAGAAAACAATTTTTCATTGCGTTGGTTTCCAATACCTTACACATATATATAATAAAGAATGAGAAGACATCTCGTACATATTTTTTGGGGTATTTTGATATTCATCGTTGGCTTCGGCACTTTGTTTTTTGTGTCGGTGTGGAACGGTTGGATAGGTTATATGCCTGAAATGGAAGCACTTTCGAACCCAGTGGATAAGTTTGCATCGCAAGTCTATTCTGCTGACGGCAAACTCATAGGTACATGGAATCAAGACAATGCCAATCGGGTTGCCATTGACTATAATGCACTTTCGCCCCACCTTGTTCACGCGCTTGTTTCAACTGAGGACGAACGTTTTTACGAGCATTCGGGCATTGATTTCATCGCCTTAGGACGTGCCATTGTCAAGCGTGGAATCATGGGACACGACAATGCGGGCGGTGGTTCCACCATTACCCAGCAATTGGCCAAGCAGGTTTACTCGGAAAAGGCGCATAGCACTTTCGAACGTTTGCTGCAAAAACCTATCGAATGGATTATTGCTGTGAAATTGGAGCGTTTCTTTACCAAAGAAGAAATCGTTGCGATGTATCTCAATTACTTCGATTTCTTGCACAACGCCGTGGGAATCAAGCGTGCTGCCAACATTTATTTTGGCAAAGAACCAAAGAATTTGTCGGCTACCGAAGCGGCTACGTTGGTGGGATTGTGCCAAAATCCGTCCATGTATAATCCGTTGCGCCATGAAGACCGCTGTATCAATCGACGAAACATTGTGTTGAGTCAAATGTGCAAATGCGGTTACATCACGAAAGAGGAGTTTCGCGAACTTTGTCAGCGACCTTTGGGCATAAAATATACGAAATCGAAGCCTATAAAGGGTTCGGGCGATTATTTCCAAGCCTTCCTTCGCCAATACATGATGGAGAAAAAACCTGAAAAGGAAAACTATCAAGAATGGCAATATCGTGAATTTGTACTCGACTCGGTGGCGTGGGAAACCGACCCACTCTATGGTTGGTGCAATAAGAATACGAAACGAAATGGAGAAAATTATAATGTGAATACAGATGGGCTTCGCATTTACACCACCATTGACACTCGCATGCAACAATATGCCGAACAGGCTGTGCGCAAACACGTTGGCGGATACTTGCAAGCACAATTCAACTTGCAAAACCGATACAAAAAGAACGCACCATTCTCGTCAAATATTTCACGAAATACTATCAAGCAGATTTTGAACCGTTCGTGCCGACAAAGCACACGCTATCTGCGGTTGAAGGAACAAGGTGCTTCGCCAGAAGAAATCAGACAAAGTTTCCGTACAAAACACGAGATGACGCTCTTCACTTATCATGGAAATGTGGACACATTGATGACACCTATCGACTCCATACGCTATTATAAATCGTTCTTGCGTTCGGCTTTCATGAGCATGGAACCCCACACGGGAGCGGTGAGAGCATACGTGGGAGGCATTGATTACGAGCATTTTAAATACGATATGGTGATGGGCGGACGCCGACAAGTGGGGTCTACCATTAAACCTTACTTGTATGCGCTTGCCATGCAAAACGGTATGACACCTTGCACAATGGTTCTGAACGTGCAACGCACCTACGGAGGGTGGACACCACGCAATGGTTCGAAGGCAAGATATGGGCAGGAAGTGCCATTAAGGTGGGGTTTGCAGCAGTCGAACAACTGGATTTCGGCTTACCTTATCACCCTGCTTGGTCCTTCACAATTCGTTAATATCTTGCAAGACTTCGGTTTCCACAACCCCGATATAGCCAAAAACACATCGCCAGTGTTGTGTCTTGGTCCTTCGGAACTCTCTGTGGGCGAGATGTGTAGTGCCTATACCACGTTTGTAAACCATGGTGTTCGTTGTGCACCACTCTATGTTACGAAGATTGAAGACAGCCACGGCAATGTGGTAGCTAAGTTCCAACCATTGATGAACGAGGTGATTTCGGAAGAAAGTTCTTACAAGATGCTCGACATGTTGCAAGCCGTTATCGAAGGCGGAACAGGTAAACGATTGCGTTATAGCTACAATCTGACAGGACAAATCGGTGGTAAAACAGGTACAACCAACAACAATTCAGACGGTTGGTTCATGGGCTTCACACCTGAATTGGTAAGCGGTTGCTGGGTAGGAGGCGAGGATAGGGACATTCACTTCGATTCTACTGCGCTCGGACAAGGTGCTTCCACGGCATTGCCTATATGGGCTTACTTTATGCAAATGGTTTATGGCGACAAAACTTTACACTATTCGCCAAAGACAACGTTCGACTTACCAGCAAATTTCGACCCTTGTCATTCGCAAGATTCCGTTGCTATCAACGGCATTCAAGAGGTTTATTTCTAACGAAAGCTATCAATTAATTTTTATAATATGAGAAGAACAATTCTTTCAGTCATGATGGTGGGAGCAGTTCTCACTGTTGGCGCACAGACAATTAAGACCAACTTCAAGAAAGGCGATGTTTTCAATTACAACGACGCCATGAACATGAAAATGGAGTTGCCAATGGGACAAGGCACACAAACGGTTGATGTTACCAAAAAGATAGCCATCGAAATTGTAGACAAGACAAAAGATGGTTACAAAATTGCGCTCACCAATTCTGGGGTTACCATTAAAGGCGACGAAATGGCTTCCGACCAAGCATTGAATGGTGCAATGAAGTATTTGAACGATGTGAAAATTGTGTTCAAAACCGATGCCAACGCAGCCATTCAAGGCATTGATAACTACGAAGAAGTAGTAACTGCTGCCAGCAACAATGCACTCAAAACCATTGATGAGCTATATACCAAAAATCCAATGATTGAGCAAGCCTTGCCAAAAGCAAAGATGATAATGGCAGTGAGCCAACTTTTGGAGGAGAAAGAACTCATTAAAACCTTGCAAGAGGAAACACATTTCTTCCTTTACGGCAAGAAAATCAAGACAGGAGATAAGGAAAATCGTAGCCTTGCACAAGGTATCAAGGCTGTAAGTACCTATACCATAGGCGAAAACGCTGGCAACACCACCATTTCAGTAGCAAGCGTATCAAATATGACCGAAGAAGACGTGAAAGCAATGCTCATTGAACAAATGAAGAAAATGGGAATGGGCGACGAAGCAACCTCAAATCTTGAAGCAGGTTGGGAACAAATGAAAGGCATGGGCATGACCAACGTTGATTTTAAAGGCAACGAAACCTACGTTTTCCAACCTAATGGTGCATTGGTTTCAACCAATTCAAAGTCAGATGTGAAGGTCATGGGCATGAATATCACCATGACACGCAATGTGGAAGTTGCCTCCTAGTTTTTTCTAGTTTCTCCTAGTTTTCCTAGTTTTCCTAGTTCTCCTAGTTTTCCTAGTTCTCCTAGTTTTTCTAGTTCTCCTAGTTTTCCTAGTTTCCCTAGTTTCTCCTAGTTTCAACTATACTCTCCACCTACTCGTTTGTTTGCGCTCCCCCTCCCAACGGAGGGGGTGGGGGAGGCTTTTTTATTTCCTTATAATGGTTGAACCATTAGCTTGGTGGGTTGCCAAAACCAATACTTCAGCTATTTGGACGTGGGCAGGGGCAGCTGCGGCATAGAAAGCTACATCAGCAATATCTTCGCCTGTCAATGGCTTTATACCTTTGTATACATTCTCGGCACGGGTATCATCGCCATGGAAACGAACATTTGAGAAGTTGGTTTGTACCAATCCTGGTTTGATGTTGGTAACACGTACTTCGCTTTCGGCTACATCAATGCGCAAACCATCTGTAAGGGCTTTCACGGCAGCCTTTGTTGCACAATAAACGTTGCCGTTGGCATAGGCTGCATCGCCTGCTACTGAGCCAATGTTGATGATATGACCTTGGTTGCGCTTCACCATAGACGGCACAACAAAGCGTGTCATGTTTAAAAGTCCTTTGATGTTGGTGTCAATCATGGTGTCCCAATCGTTAAAGTCGCCTTCGTATTCTTTGTCTAAACCCAAAGCAAGACCTGCGTTGTTGATGAGGACGTCAATATTCGCCCATTTCCCTTTTAAGAAATCAACTGCTTTTTTGGCTGCTTCACGTTCTCGCACATCGAATTGCATGGCGATAACCTCTGCACCCATTGCTTCCAATTGGTTTTTTAAGACATCTAATTTTTCTTTTCTGCGTCCAGTGATAATGATGTTATATCCACCTTGTGCAAATTTCTTGGCGCATGCTTCACCTATTCCGCTGGTTGCGCCTGTTATCATTGCTATTTTCTTTTCCATTATTGTTTAAGTTTTTAGTAAGGCAAAGGTAATGAGAAAAGTTTGGTTATCAAAAGTTTTTTTGTTTTTTCGGTATAATATTTTTTAGCTTATGTGCTGAAAGTGTAGATAAAATCTTTGGAGAAAGAACAGATTTGGTGGGTTTCTAAAAGTTTCTATCGTTTCCCTATTTTAATGTAATTGTAGAAACTTCGTAGGGGGCAAAGCTATTTTTTAGAACCTATCTTAAAACAAAACACGAGTGCCCTTAAAACAAAAACAAGCCCCGCATCACTGCGAGACTTGCCTTTCGCTTAATACTAAATACCTTATTTAAAAGGTTTTCACTACTATTATTTTTTTACGAAACGGAGTGTTTCGCCTGCTACTTTCACGATGTACATGCCTGGAGCGAGGTTTGAAACGTTCACGTTGTTTACACCAGCGTTGAGTGCTACGTTCATAACTGCTGCGCCTGTTGTAGCGTAGATAGTTGCAGTAGCTTCTGTACCGAGCATGATGTTTACGAATTGAGTTGCCATTGTTGGCGAAAGCGTAACCACACCGTTGGTTGTGTTTTCTATGCCGTTTATTCCATCAACAACTTGTCCGTTATTTGGTTCGTCCTTCACGCCTACTGTGTAGCTGTAGTTGCCAAGGTCGCTTTCGTCGCAATAGCCAACAGGGCCGAGTGATGGGTGTTTGCGGCTGTTAGAAGCAACAGGGTTGTTTACATAGTAAGATTGACTTACGAAGAATGGAGTTCCTTCATACTTGCCCGATTGCCATTTGTTGTCAGCATTCTTGTAAGCTATACGAGCGTAGAGCATATAACCATTGAGGTCGGCTGTGTTGTATGTAATCTTAGCATTTACGGTTCCGTTCTTTCCAATCTTAACGTTAGCATATTGAATTGTGTTGGCGATAGGTTGGCTTGCGCGGTCTTTTGCAAGATAGAACATTACTTGTCCTTCGTAACCTTCGTTTGACTTCAATGTGTAGGTTGCTTCAAAATTTTTGTAGTAAGAAGACTTGTTGATAGTTGCGTAATCGCGTCCCTTGCTATAACCATTTTGTGTAAATAGAGCCGATGACATTTGTACCGTTCCGTTTGTAACCGAAGGTGTTGGCGTTGGTTCTGGTTTCTTTTCAGTGATAGTAAGTGTACCAGCGTTTCTTGTGTCAGTGCCAGCAGAATACAATGTTGTCATGACGCCTTGTTTTTCATAACCTAAAATGAGGTAATATGTACCAGGAGTCAATTGCTTGTAAAGGTTGTTGTTGCAATAGAATGTAACAGTTGCTTGTGATTTAGCAGGAATCTTAATGATTTCGTCGCCTTCAGAAATAGCGTTCGTTTTGAGGAATGTTTCGCTGTACTTAGAGTAAGCGTAGCAGAGAGCCATCTTTCCTTTGTATTCAGTGTCGCCCGTGTTTGTGATGACGTATGTTACCTTAGCTTCGTTACCATAAGTTACAGTTGCATTAGCCTTTTGAACCATGTTGAGTTGGTAGCCCTTAGCTTGTGGGTCAGGCGTTGGTTCTGGGTCAGGCGTTGGGTCAGGAGTTGGCTCAGTTGTGTTAGCAATAGTAACGAAACCTGCGTCCAAGAATGCTGTCCAATCGTTTGTGCCAGGGTAAGCCAAGACTACGCGATATTTAGAAGCTTTCCACGCGCTGAGGTTACCTGTAAACTTAACGTTTTGTGTTGAATTTGCAGCGATGTCAATGTTTGTTTTTGCGAACAATTCGCAGTATTGAGCTGCATTTTGGTCTTCCAAACTGTATTTAGCATCGAGGAGGAATGCTGCGATTTCGCCTTTGTATGCCTTGTGAAGGTTGGTATTCTTCATATCCATAGCGAAAGTTTGGTTATCAGCCTTCTTCACTTGTGCGTTAATTTGTGTTGGAACAGTCAAGTCGTGTGCGTCAGCAGCGGTATCGTCTGTGCCAGGTTTTGGAGCTGGTCCAGGGTCGTTACCAGGTGCCAAGTAGCGCAACATTTGTTGGCTTTTGTTGAAAGCACCAATACCACCACCTGTACCTTGCGTGTCTGGTTCGAGAATATCGAGTTTGTACCAACCATTTTCCATTGCGTTCCAACCCCAGTCTACGTGAACGTAGCGGTTGATAGCATCGTTAGAATAGCCATCAAGTACGAAGCAGTGGCCACCACCACGTGAAATTCCAGCGTAAACGATAGGGCCATAGTTTGTCAATTCGTCTGTAACTTGCTCCCACCATTCTTTGGTAGTATATCTGTCGCGGAGAATATGACGAAGGTTATTAGAGTAACCAAAGTTATTTACCAATGGGGCAACACAAAGATTGAGGAATGTACCAGAAGCACTTGGGCTATAGTTCATTTGGATAGAATAACCAACGTCGCGGAGCAAACGACCGATGTTGTCTGCTTGACGTTCTGTTACGTCTTTACCTGTTGCTCGGTCGCGACCATATCCATCTATACCAGCAGGCATATCAGCCCAACTATAACCGTTGTTAGGGTCTTTGTCGAAGTCGATGCTTTCAATATATTTGCGAGCCTTTTGCCAAAAATAGCGACCTGATTGTCCTTTAGGCTTGTTAGGATATTGATGCCAACGCATTACGGTAGAAATTCCTGTTGCCACACAGCCTGATGGAGTTTCTTGATCGTACCAACGACCATAATAACGGCTGTAAACCTGCATGTGAGGCGTGTACTTGTTGAAAGGATAGTTTTGTCCCCAAGAGATAGCTTGTGGGAGAAGTTTCTTCGTAGTCTTATCGTATTGTAACAATGGCTTAACAACTTGGTTTTTTTCAGCAACTTGTACGCTTGATGTAAGTTGTTGATAAGCCTTGTGAGGAACGTCTTTCACGTTAGTTTGTACCCACTCCATTTCGAGCGTGTAGTGTTCCAACATCCATTGGAGGTTAGGGTTTACAGTTGTCATGCTTTCTTCCAGATGACCTTTGTCAGCGTATGCTAATACAGGAGCAACGCGGTTGTCGCCTGCTAAGATAATGTAACCGTCAGCGTTACCATTGTTGATAACATAGAGAAGGTCATTTTCAGTTTGTACTTTGTTGGCTTGGTCTGTAACCTTGAATGCCATTTTTGCAGCTGCTCGCTTTGAAACTGAGTTTTGAGCGAAGAATTTGTTAGCCAATTTGAGGGCTTGCGCCTGACCGATAGGGGCAGCGTTAGCACTTAAAGCTAAAAATGTAGCCGCATAAAGTAGAATGCTTTTCTTCATTTTGCTTAAATTTTTAGTTATGTTGATGAATAAGTATTGATGAGAAAACAATTTGTCTTGGCAACGAATTGTATATACCCTTTTAAATACTTTTTTCCTTTTATGTAATTTAATAAGGCGAGAGTTTTTCCTTGTTTTATTGAAATAGCCCTGACAAGCTTTTCTTACTCCCCCGAATTATTTGAGTTTAATCCTTTTTAAATAGAGTTTGTTTTTTCTTCAAACATAAATCCGCCGCAAATATAAAACTATTCTTTTTTTGTTCCAAATTTTTTCCACGTTTTTTTTCAGTTTTTTTCTTTTTCGTAAAATATTTCCTATTTTTTTATCCACTTTTACAGTAAAAATGGCATAGAGGTTTTAGTTTGTTAATTCTGCTTAGGCTGATTCTATAAATTAGCTTTGTTAGATTTTGAACTTATTTTTGAGGTCAAAATGCAAGAGAGTGAAGGAGTGTAGCGAGCTACACGACTGAACGAACTTACATTTTGAACCAAAAAGAAGCCAAAAGATAACAAAACGTATTTCATAAAATTTAATGACAATATGCGGTGGTAATTTATAGAACCTGCCCTTAATGTTCACTTGCAATTTACTTTTTATACTAATAAGTTATCAATGAATTTTTTCATACAATATCTTTCATGGTATCTTTGTTTTTTCTATTTTCGTCTTTTGCTATTTATTAAGGTGTAGATTATCAATCAATGAGCCTCGTGTCAGTTCAAGTTTTGCTAAAAATAAACCCCACTTGCTTCACAGCAAATGGGGTTTTCAACCAAAATATAATCTCTATTTTTTATGAAACCTAATTATTTTAAGTATCAATGCTAAAAAAATACTAATCTTTTAATACTCATCATCTGATTGAAAAAACCTGAGAACAATCTATTTTTATCTCTTTTCACTAAAAGGTTTCTCGTTTTCTATTGTCTTTCTGCAAAGATACAAAAACTTTTTGCTAAAAAACTTTTTTCTAATAAAATTATAGGATATAATTGAGCAAACGTTTGCATTATAAGCACAAGTAGCCTTAAATGTGCAAAAAATAAGTGTTTGTCTATTTTTTGTTCGAAAAGAACTTTTTTAGTACCACTGACAAGGTTAATTACCTTACTAATTTACAAAAAGAAACAGGCTGTTTTGAAACCAAAAATAGGCTGTTTTTTCTTGCAAAAGCATAGGTTTTCATTTCCGAAAGCAATTTTTAATTTTGTAAAAATAACTCATCTACCTGACAAATCGCACTTGGAAAAGAACAATTTGGTTAAGCCACACGAAGCATACAAAAGAACAAAGCGAAATTTAAACATTGCTCGTGGCGAGAAATAGAACCTTTCGAGCAATGATACTTTGTAGGGGCGTGATTTATCACGTTCCTAATACACTAAAATTTGCGGAGAGGAACGTGATAAATCACGCCCCTACAAAGTATCATAACTTGCCAGAAAGCAGCTATTTTGCACTTGAAAAAGAACGATCTCGTTAAGCCACACGAAGCATGCAAATGAGCAAAGCGGGTTATGTGCGCCAAAACATGGGGGTAATATCTTCCATTTGGTTTGCCGAACCTATTTTATACATTTTCTGATTGGTACGCTTGCTCGTCAAACCGCCTAAATGCTTGATGTAAGGTCCCACTTTGATGTAATCAAAATTGCTCAAATTTATTTTTGAGGACACCGTTGTGCGCCCTGTATACCACCCTATTTTAAGTTCTTGATGCTTGTTTCTTAGATATTTAGCCAACGCATCAATCGCTTCGGGAGCAGCATCGCCACCCATAAAGCCAATGCAAGTGATGCGACCATGTTCGTTTTCTATCATGGTTTCTATTGTCTTTGTCGTAAGCGGCTCGCCAATGTCTTTCCATAGATACGGACTATGACAGCCAGGACACCGACAAGGACAGTTGGACAGATTGATTGCCAACGTAACCTCGTCGGGAAATTCCTGAAAAACGATGTCCGTATCTACGTATTTCAACATTAGAGGGTATATTTTTCTTGGGTTGCATAGTAGCGTCTGCTCGCTTCTTCTTGTCGAGCTGCCGAGAAATTGCTGACACGCTTCATGTATCCGATGATACGAGTAAGATAATCTACATTCTTTGAATGGCAGTGTGGGCATTCTTTCAAGTTGCGTTTATCGATGTGTCCGCATTCGTTGCAAACCGTATTCGGAATATTGAAGGTGAAATAGTTGCACCCTTCTTCGGCGGCAACGTGCATTAATTGGCGATATTGTTGCTGTGAAAGGTGTTCGTCAAGGTTCATGTGGAGGGCAGAACCACCCGTAAGATGTTCAATATAAGGTGCTCCGTGGAGGCGGAACTTATCGAGAATGGTGAGCGAAGTGTCCTCAACACGATAGAAATAGCTGTTGTAGCAATCGCGAGGCACAAAATATCCGTCGGCTTTGTCCCATTTTGCGTGCTTCACACCTACGTTTTCAGCTGGTATCATTTCGCAATTGAACATGGCTTCCTTGGTTTTATATTGCTTGTTATAGGTTTCGATAAGTCCTAAAATGCCTTGTACAAACTCTTTATATTCATCGTTTGGCGTGATGTCGATGCCCATAAATTCGGCAGCTTCGACCAATCCGTTAATCCCAATGGTGAGATATTGGCGGTCGATGTTGATGTATCCCGCATCGAAAAGTGGCAACATCTTGTGGCGCATGAGGTCTTTCAAGTTTTCATTGTAAGCCAATTGCACCTTGTGGCAAAGGTCGATGATGTGAGAAAGATATTCCTTGTAGTCTAATTTCTTATTGACAGCCTCTTGTATGCAACGATTTAAATTGATTGTCAGCACACTTTTTGAACCTGTCGATACGCCTCCTGCTCCCAAAGTGTACGAGAAACCATTGTCTTGAATTTCGTTTCTGAGTCGGCAGCACGAGCTTAACGAGTCGGCATTGTCGCTCATGTAGGTGAAGAAACTATGACCTTCGGCATACATTTTAGCTGCATAATCGCCCCACTCTGCGTCTTTGCATTCGCCATTTTCGGTTAGTAAAGCCATGGTTTCAACTGGGAAAGTTAGCACAGCCTTGGTGCGTTCTTGGTTGAACCACGACATAAATCGTTTTTGAAGCCATGATACGCCGTCCCAATCGGGTTGCGAACCGTCTGGGAAATAGAAGTTTCCGAAGAGCGATTCGAAATAATATTTGTCGTAATAGCTTATGTTCCAGAACACTGCTTGATAGTTTCTGGCACCCGTAGGTTGGTTCAACGAGTAAACAATCTGTTCGAAAAAGTCGGTGATAATCTTGTCGATGGT
Source organism: Prevotella disiens (assembly GCF_900454955.1). Taxonomy (NCBI): domain Bacteria; kingdom Pseudomonadati; phylum Bacteroidota; class Bacteroidia; order Bacteroidales; family Prevotellaceae; genus Prevotella; species Prevotella disiens. The sequence continues at coordinate 486,505 of NZ_UGTL01000002.1, forward strand.
GCGTTGTTTTAGGCTCAAATCGACTACCTTATCAGGATTTTTCCAATAGTCTTTGCCGTATTCTTGCTGTATGAAATAGTTCATGTACATCAAAAATTCGGGTGTTGCGCACGCTCCTGCCAACATGCTTGAAACCATAAACACCATATTTATAAAGCCGCCACAGAAGCTTTTGAGGTTGGTAGGCTGGGTGGAGTTGCCTCCAATTGATGTAGTTCCACCGATGAGCCATGGATACATGGTGATGGAAGCACAATAGTTGGCAAGGTTGGTTTCGTCGTTCTTATAGATAAAATGGTGGGTCAGCAGGCGGATATACTCTTCTGAAAGTTCCTTACCATACATGTGTTTGATGCGGTCGGTGAGCAAACGGCGATTCAAACGTATGAATCCTTGCTTTGGCAACTCGCCAATGAGGGTCGCAATATTCTTGTTTTCAACGTTGGCATTGGCGTCAAATTTTGAACCTGTTGCAGCGTTTTCAGCCCGACAATAATCGGTTAGGAAGCGCATTTTCTCTAATACTTCACGGTCTTCGGTGTGTTGTTGGCGATAAACGATGAAACTTTTAGCCACGTTGTAGAAGCCTTCTTTCATGAGTGCCACCTCAACTTGGTTTTGAATGTCCTCCACCTTGATGTCATCGTGAATATCAATGTTGGACAAAACTTTGGAAACCATCGCCAAATCGGTTGGTTCATTCACACTATCGAACGCCTTGATAATGGCATTCATAATTTTGTCAAGCGAAAAACGGTCTTTTGAGCCGTCACGTTTGGTAATTGTAAAATTTTTCATTTCAGAAAATATATCTTTAAGACTTGGTTACAGATTTAAGATGAGTAACGTTGTTGTTAATTTTGTATTAATGATGCTGCAAAGAAAATTTATTTTCAATTTGCCGAATGCAACTATATTTTTTGCAAAGATAAAGAAAAGAAAACTAATTGCAATATTTTTTTCGAACTAAAATTGATGAATTTTTGATGAAAAAAAGGTACAAAAAATTTGTTTAGATTGATATTTAATGAGTTACGAACAGCCATTAAAGACAAAGTTTGAGGCTTATTTAGACAAAGTTTCTTGAAATTTATTCTCTAAAAAATATTTTATAATTTTCTTTTTGGAAAACTTTTTCAATTGAATAGCTCGAAAAGTTTTCCTTTTTGATAATTTTAAATTCCTATTTTTCTCCTGAAATTTCATATTTTTAAAGCGAAATTGTTCTTTTTCAAGTGCAAAATAGCTGCTTTCTGGCAAGTTATGATACTTTGTAGGGGCGTGATTTATCACGTTCCTCTCCGCAAATTTTAGTGTATTAGGAACGTGATAAATCACGCCCCTACAAAGATCATTGCTCGAAAGGTTCTATTTCTCGCCACGAGCATGTACAAATTTCGCTTTGCTCATTTGCATGCTTCGTGTGGCTTAACGAAATCGTTGGCAGAAACATAGCCCCAACAAAATGTAATCTTTATCTACCTAATAATTTCAAAATAAGCAAATTCCGTGCAAACTTTGTTAAATACTTGGAATAATTACACAATTTAAAAGGAAAAATAGCTAACTTAGTACCATATTATTAATACATAACGCAAATAGATTTATGAAGATGAAAAATATAACGACCACGCTGCTTCTAACAATGTGGGAGCACTATCAATGACATCTTGTCAAAAAAATGGCGAAGAAAGAACATAAAAAATGATGAAACAATATGACAAACTTGAGAAAATATACGCTCCCTCTCTTGCTTTTAGGCATGGTGTGGGTAGCAACAGCAGCAACATGCAGTAGTAAAATCAGCAAATCTGAAAATAACGACACAACAAAAACAAATTTAACAATGACGGACAAAAAATATGTAAAGCCAGACGACGCTACTTTGCGCCAAACTTTAACGCAAGAACAATATGAGGTTACGCAACATGGTGCCACCGAAAAGCCTTTCACCAATGAATATGACAATGAGTTTAGACAAGGAATATACGTTGATATAACCACGGGCGAACCGCTTTTCCTATCGTCCGATAAATACGACTCGGGTTGTGGGTGGCCAGCGTTCAGCAAACCAATCGATGAATCGCTCATTACGCAACACAAGGACACCTCGCACGGAATGATAAGAACCGAAGTACGCTCAAAAACAGGCAACGCCCATTTGGGACACGTCTTCAACGACGGACCAGCCGACAAAGGTGGGCAACGCTATTGTATCAATAGTGCATCGTTGAAATTCATTCCTTTAGCCGAAATGGAAAAGCAAGGCTACGGCAAATACACAAAACTGCTGCGCAAAGAAAAAGAAATCTATGTGGCTGGTGGTTGCTTCTGGGGAACAGAACACTACATTCAGCAAGTAAAAGGGGTGTTATCGACAGAGGTTGGCTATGCCAACGGAACTTCGAAGAACCCTACTTACGAAGAAGTTTGCACCGATAAAACGGGCTTTGCCGAAGCGGTTCACATCAAATACAACCCTGACGAAGTGAGTTTGGCTTTCCTTGTAAAACTTTATTTTGTAGCCATCGACCCTACTTCGCACAACCAACAAGGCAACGACCGTGGTTCACAATACCGCACAGGTGTCTACTATACCGACCCTAAAGACCGTGCCACGATTGAAAAGGTGTTCGAAGCTGAAGCACGCAAACACAATGTGCCGTTGGAGGTGGAACTAAAGCCGCTCCAAAACTTCTATCGTGCCGAGGAATACCACCAAGATTATTTGGACAAAAATCCGACTGGCTATTGCCACTTGCCAACTTCGCTATTTGAATATGCCAAAAAGGCACGCGAGAAATAGAGAGGATAGAACTCATAGGAATACTAGTTTCCCTAGTTTTTCCTAGTTTTCCTAGTTTTCCTAGTTTTCCTAGTTTTCCTAGTTTTCCTAGTTTTCCTAGTTTTCCTAGTTTTCCTAGTTTTCCTAGTTTCCCTAGTTTTCCTAGTTTCCCTAGTTTTCCTAGTTTTCCTAGTTTCCTAGTTTCCCTAGTTTTCCTAGTTTCCCTAGTTTCTCCTATAGAAAGCCCCCCCTAAAAATCAGAACTCCCCTTTCAGCGATTGCCGAAAGGGGAGTATTTTTAGCTATGAGAATTTTGTTTTTGTTGTTGATTAGTAAGCGAACAAAGGATAATCTTTCATTGTTGCGTTTACTTTCTCGCGAACTTCTGCGATGACTTTTTCGTCTTCAGGAGCAGAAAGAACCTTATCAATGAGTTCAGCAACGAGAACCATCAAGTCTTCCTTAGCACCACGAGTTGTCATGGCAGCGGTACCGAGGCGGATACCTGATGTCTGGAATGCAGAGCGAGTATCGAATGGTACCATGTTCTTATTTACAGTGATGTCAGCAGCAACAAGAGCGTTTTCAGCCACCTTACCAGTAAGTTCAGGGAACTTAGTGCGGAGGTCTAACAGCATAGAGTGGTTGTCTGTACCGCCTGATACGATGCCGTAGCCACGCTTAACGAGTTCGTCAGCGAGTACTGCTGCGTTCTTCTTAACCTGTGTAGCATATTCTTTCCAGCTTGGTTCGAGAATTTCACCGAACGCAACAGCCTTAGCAGCAATAACGTGTTCCAATGGACCACCTTGGTTGCCTGGGAATACAGCAGAGTCGAGCAATTGCGACATTTTCTTAACTACACCCTTTGGAGTTGTGATGCCCCATGGATTGTCGAAATCTTCGCCCATCATAATTACACCACCACGAGGACCACGGAGAGTCTTGTGAGTTGTAGTAGTTACGATGTGAGCATACTTCACAGGGTTTTCCAATAAACCAGCAGCGATAAGACCAGCTGGGTGAGCCATATCGACCATGAAGATAGCACCGATTTCGTCGGCAACTTTGCGGAAACGAGCGTAATCCCACTCACGGCTGTAAGCAGAAGCACCAGCGATGATGAGTTTTGGCTTGTGTTCGCGAGCAAGTTTCTCCATGTTGTCGTAGTCTACACGACCCGTTTCCTTATCGAGCGTATAGCCGATAGGGTTGTAAAGGATACCAGAGTTGTTTACTGGGCTACCATGTGAAAGGTGTCCACCATGGTTAAGGTCGAGACCCATGAAGGTGTCGCCTGGTTTCAAGATTGCTGCAAGAACAGCTTGGTTAGCTTGCGCACCAGAGTGTGGCTGCACGTTTGCCCAACAAGCACCGAACACTTTCTTTACGCGTTCGATACAAAGGTTCTCAACTTGGTCAACCACTTGGCAACCACCATAGTAGCGCTTGCCAGGGTAACCTTCAGCATACTTGTTTGTGAGGTACGAACCCATTGACGCCATTACTTCGTCGCTGACAAAGTTTTCTGAAGCGATGAGCTCCATGCCTTTCAATTGGCGTTGGTGCTCCTTTTCAATGAGGTCAAAAATCTCTTGATCTTTTCTCATGTTGTTTAAGTATTAAAAATGCCTCCATCAGCCGTTCATGGTTTTAGGAACTTGACCGACAAAGACAAGGTTGTTGTAATTAGTTGCAAATATAACTATTTTATTAGAATAGGGCAAATAATTGAAGAAAATATTTTGGAGTTTTTTTTAGAAGATTTGGGACGAGGTCGGACTTGTCAGACGAGTCAGACCTGTCCGACAAGTCCCCAAAATCCCTTTCTCCTTAACACAACTCCACCTTATCTATTTTCTGTTCTTTGTCGCAATAATGACACTTCAGTACTCCCGCTGCTTTGTCCACGACATTAAAAATAGTATTCACTGGCTCGTTGTTGGTAATACATTTTGGGTTATTGCATTTCACAATCCCATGCAACTCATCAGGCGTGATAACTTGCTTCTTTTCAACAACTTCATAGTCTTTGATTATATTCAAAATAATATTGGGTGCTACCACCGATAAGCGTGAAATTTCGTCGTCTGTAAAAAATTTATCGCTCACTTTGATGATACCTTTGCAGCCCACTTTCGATGATTTATAGTTCACACCAATTGTTACAGGTGTGTCGAGTTGCTGAAGTCCTAAAAGATTGACCACATGAAAAGTCTTTTCAGCTGGAATATGGTCGATTACTGTGCCGTTTTCAATGGCTGCTACTAAGCGTTCTTTCTTTCCCATTTTTCTTCTCTTGCTTAAAGGGGGACGAGTCCGACTAGTCCCCCCTCTTCTATTAAATAATAGTTTTATCTCCTTTGATTTCGTCCATGCCAATGCCCAAACAATAAGCAAAAATAGCTTCACGAGCAAACAATCCGTTTTTGGCTTGCTCAATATAATAAGCATGCGGATTGCTATCCACATCGTAGGCGATTTCGTTTACACGAGGCAGTGGGTGCAAAATGCGCATATTCGGTTTTGCCAACGACAGCATATCATTGCGCAAGATGTACACATTCTTCACACGCTCGTATTCCATCAAATCAGAAAAACGCTCCTTCTGCACACGGGTCATGTACAAAATATCGGCATCGGCAATGGCTTCAGGTGTAAATTCCTCCTGTTCGGTGTAGCGAATGCCGTGCTTTTTACAAAATATTTTGTATTCTTCGGGCATTGCCAATTCGGCTGGCGCAATGAAATGGAACGTAGGATTAAAGTGGCGCATCGCCATTAAAAGCGAGTGAACCGTGCGACCGTATTTCAAATCGCCCACCAAATAAATGTCCAAATTCTCCAACGTGCCTTGCGTTTGGTTGATGGTGTAAAGGTCTAACAAACATTGCGAAGGGTGTTGGTGCGCCCCATCGCCAGCATTGACAATCGGAACAGGCGAAACCTCGGAAGCATATTGTGCCGCTCCCTCGATATAGTGGCGCATCACAATCGTGTCGGCATAGTTGGCAACCATGAGAATGGTGTCCTTCAACGTTTCTCCCTTGCTCACAGAAGACGCCTTGGCATCGGTAAAACCAATGACTTTTGCGCCTAAACGATTGGCAGCGGTTTCAAAACTAAGACGGGTACGGGTGGAAGGTTCGTAAAACAGAGTAGCTATCACCTTCCCTTTCAATAGCTCTCGATTAGGAAATTTTTCAAATTCTTGGGCAGTTTCAATAAGGTATAAGATTTCCTCTTTGCCCAAGTCTTGAATATTCACAAAGTTTTGTTTCTCCATAGAAATGAATTGCTTGGATTATTTTGAGTGTAAAGGTAAACATTTTTTTCAAAAATAGGAAGGAACAATAAAAAAAATGCGTTGCAAAACCGCATAAAATTTTATTGTTTTCGTGCCGCATCAATGTTTTTTCCTTTGTAGGGGCGTGATTTATCACGTTCCTAACATCAAAAATAGAATTTATACTTAGAGGAACGTGATGAATCACGCCCCTACGCCAAGCTGCCGACTGCTCGTTTCCACGCCAAATTACACCCTGTCTTTGGCATTTTTCATTTCAAAGGCGTCCCAAACATAGAAGAGTAAGAGAAATCCAATGGCAATATGGGCAGAGCCATACAACGAATTGGTGGTCGATGTAATACCAAAAATGCCTATGAATGCTGACAAAGTGCACGCAAAAGGGGAATAATGTAATTTTTTCTTAAAGATATTGAGACACAACCAAGCCATAGAAAGGGCGAGGAGCGACATATATAGAGCGAAATCGGTATTGTTTTTGCCGTCAGAATACAAACATGCGAGCGGTGTAAAGAGGGTAAGAATATTCCACGAAGCAAACAAAGTGCCTTCGTTTTTGTTTAATTTCAAGGGGCTTTTAATGCTCACAAAATGGCGATACCCATAGGTAAACCATGCGACAACAGGCGCAAAAGTAAAGATATAATTCACCCAAGTGCCGAAAAAGAAATCTAAAACATAGGCTATTAAAGTGATTAACGCCCACACAGAAAGGAAATTCCAATGCCCTAAGTGTATTTTTTCGCTGTCGTTCATCTTGTTTCCTGCTGTTTCTACTGTTTCGTTTGTTTCCATTTATGATTTTAATTTAGTATTTTTATGATTCGTTTTCCACGCCCCATCAATGTGTTTTCCCCTTTGTAGGGGGCGTAATGACGAGTTGAAATTACGCTCTACATGCTAATTTGCTAACTTTCTGCTGCGAAAGCTGCTTTATTTCTTTCTTAATTCGTCTTCAAAAGCCTTGATAGCTTTTAGTGTAATGGCTTCGGCTTCCTCAATTGAGCAGTGAAGTTTACCGCCTGAGGCATCGGCATGACCGCCTCCGTTGAAGAATTGCACTGCCATCGGCTGACAATGGAAACCATTTCCTGAACGCAAACTTACTAAAACAAGGTTCGGGCGTTCGGTGTCTTCACGCAAAGAAATGCTCAATTTCAAACCTTTTATTTGCTGTGGAATGTTCACGACACCTTCCATATCGCCTTTTATGAAGTGGAAACGTTGCATTTCCTCCTTTGTAACGGCAAAATAAGCAGCGTGTAAATCGCCCACATACCTCATTTTATTGGCAATGATATGCCCACGTAGGCGCATCGCATTGACCGAATAATTATGGTAAACACGGTTGTAAATGTTATCTTTGTCAATGCCTTTCGATAGCAACTGACTGATAATGAAATAGATTTCGGGGCGTGTAGAATTGTAAGTGAACCCACCAGTATCGGTCATCATGCCGCAATAAATGCACTGCGCACACTCCTTTGTCATTTCTTCGTAGCCACCTAATTGGCAAATGATTTGGAAAACCATTTCGCTTGTACTTGATATATCGGGGCGCGAAACTGTAACTTCGTTGTTTGTTTCGGGTTCTAAGTGGTGGTCTATGAGGATTCGCTTTGCCTTACATTGGGTTAGGGTTGGGCACATGTCCTCAACACGCGAATTTTGGTTAAAGTCTAAGCAGCAAACAAGGTCGGCATTGTCGAATGCTTCTTGCACTTGCTTTGTTCGTTTGTCGTAGCGTAGCAAGGTGTTTGTGCCTGGTAGCCACTGTAAAAAGTCGGGATAAGCGTCTGGAATACAAACTTTTACGTCTTCTTTTCCTATTTGTTGCAAATAGGCTTTCCACGCCAATGTAGAGCCAATGGCATCACCGTCGGGCGATTTATGGGTACATATAACGATATGTTGTGCTTCGTGAAGAAGCGTTTGGAGATGCTTTAATTCGGTTTCGCTTAATAAATTTATATTCATAAGAGTTTGGGATAGGGGACGGGGAGGGCTTTGGACGAGTCGGACTAGTTGGACTAGTCGGACTAGTCGGACTAGTCTGACTGGTCTGACAAGTCTGACTCGTCTAAAAAAATCCTTTTGGCGAACTTTAAAACAACTTTTCTGGATAAACTCCTTCTTCTACAAGCTGCTTGATGCGTGCCACAACACCCTCACGGTCGGCAGGATAAGTAACGCCAAACCATGTGCTTGTGGTGTCAAGAACATCTACTGTTGCTGTTCCGTCGTTGATAAGTTTATTGACCATCATAGGAATGAAATACTCTGATTTCAAGTTTTCCATATTCTTTGGGTCGGCAAGAAATTCTTTGAAATAGGCTTCGCTATATTCAAAGTAGTCGGGTGTGAATCCCCACACGTTCATTGAAGTTGGCGTATTGTCGTCAACGGTTGTCCACGCCTCGTTTTCCATGTACTGAACTTTCCCATCACGGCGTTCAATCTTGGTGCGTTCCACCACGGTTGTGAGGTGTCCTTGCTCGTTTGTTTGGCAAAGTCCACGTGAAACGGTTCCATTTTCGCTCAAGGTATTGCCCACACGGAAGCCTACCATGGCGTAACGGTTCTTAGCACCTTCTGGTAAGTCGGCAAGGAACTTACCGATTACTTGGAAAGCATCACGATTGTAGAAGTCGTCGCAGTTGATAACGCAGAAAGGTTCTTTGATAACGTCTTTTGCCATGAGTACAGCGTGATTGGTTCCCCATGGTTTTTCTCTTCCTTCTGGCACTTTGAAGCCTTCAGGGAGTGCGTCTATACTTTGGAAAACGAGTTCAGCGGGAATGTGTCCCTCGTATTTTGCAAGTACTTGTTGGCGGAATTGCTCTTCAAAATCTTTGCGAATGATGAATACTATCTTTCCAAATCCTGCTTTAATGGCATCGTAGATGGAATAGTCCATGATGGTTTCGCCATTTGGACCTAATCCGTCCAACTGTTTTAGTCCGCCGTAACGGCTTCCCATACCCGCAGCAAGCAATAATAATGTTGGTTTCATTTTTTTCTCTTTTTTTAGTTTTTTGGGGGACTAGTCGGACTAGTCGGGCTAGTCTGACTCGTCCCAATAGTAGACTCTTTTAAAGTTTATCGAACTCTAAGTGGAAGTTGATAACAGCTTCGATAGCTTTCCAATACATATCCAAAGGAATGTTTTCGTTTGGCGAGTGAATGAGGTTTGACTCCAAGCCGAAGCCCATTAGCACTGTCTTTACACCAAGAATTTCCTCGAATGTGGCAATGATTGGAATACTTCCGCCACGGCGTGCTGCGATAGGACGCTTGCCGAAAGCCATTTCGAAACCACGTTCAGCAGCCTTGTAAGCTGGAAGGTCGATAGGACAAACGTAACCTTGACCGCCATGCAAAGATTCAATATTGATTTTAACGCTCTTTGGAGCAACTTTCTTGAAGTAATCAACCACCAATTGTCCAATTTTCTTGTGGTCTTGGTGAGGAACGAGGCGGCATGACAATTTAGCGTAAGCCTTTGACGGAATCACCGTCTTTGCGCCTTCGCCTTGATAGCCACCCCAGATACCGCAAACGTCGAAACTTGGGCGGAAACCAGTGTGTTCGATGGTGCTGTAACCCTTTTCGCCAAAGAGTTCTTCTACATCGAGCGATTTCTTGTAATCCTCTTCGTTGAATGGAATCTGTGCCACCATGTCGCGTTCTTCCTTTGAAACCTCTTCAACATCGTCGTAGAAGCCTGGGAACTGAATTTTTCCGTCCTTGTCGGTAACGTCGGTAATCATTTTGCAAAGCACATTGATAGGGTTTGCCACAGCTCCGCCGAAGTGTCCAGAGTGGAGGTCGTGGTTCGGACCCGTTACTTCGATTTGCCAATAAGCCAAACCACGCAAACCTACTGTAAGCGAAGGTATGTCTTTGGCTATCATGCTGGTATCTGAAACGAGAATAATGTCGCATTTTAGCAATTCCTTGTGCTTTGAGCAGAATGCGCTAAGGCTTGGTGAACCAATTTCTTCTTCGCCTTCGAGAATGAATTTTATGTTGTGTTTCAACAAATTGTTCTTTACAATATATTCGAAAGCCTTTGCTTGAATGAACGATTGACCTTTATCGTCGTCGGCTCCACGCGCCCAAATGCGTCCGTCTTTGATAACAGGCTCGAATGGTTCACTGTTCCAAAGTTCGAATGGTTCAGCTGGCATCACATCATAGTGTCCATAGATGAGCACAGTTTTAGCTGCTGGGTCTATTATTTTTTCGCCATAAACCACAGGGTTGCCTTCTGTTGGCATCACTTCTGCCTTATCAACGCCTGCCATGAGCAAAAGCTCTTGCCAGCGTTCAGCACAACGAATCATATCTTTGCCGTGCTTCTCAGGTTGCGCACTCACACTTGGAATACGTATCAAGCTGAAAAGCTCGTCGAGTATTCTTTCTTGATTTTCCTTAATATAATCTTTAATCATAATTTTAAGGGTTTTAAAGGTTTAATGTTTCTTGGTGCAAACTTACATATTTTAACCGAAAAACGAGCAAGATAAATGCTAAATGTTCTCAAAAAACACAGAATAATCATTGGAAAAGCTTGTCGGGAGTGAGTCAGACAAGTGGGACAAGTCTGACTATTCCGACTTTCCCCATTTGCTTTCTCAAACGAAATAGCCGCTTTTCTTCTTCAATATCCCTTGTTTTTCCCTTCAAAATAGGCTGTTTTGGGTTTGCAAATGAAAAAATTAGCATATTTCTTTTTTTTTTCGTTATCCTCAAATCCGCAACTTAACTTTTCAACGTCCTTCTTGCGTGTACACATCCTCTCATTACTGAATTTGCAGATAATTAGAACTGAAATCCCCCACTTCAGCCTACAACATCCCCTTACCCCACAATGCGACTTGAGGCAATACGCAGTATCATACCCATAAATTGTAGGCGTTATCCAAAATCTGTCTGGAACACATCCGCGTAAGCATTGTTACAAGTATAGATATTCAGCACATACTGCCTTGATGTCCTGATCCACTTTGCTGGTACAGAGACAAACCTGAAGACAAGCGCTTTTATGCGGCTTGTTGTATTGAGTCCGAACCTCTTTACATCAAGTCTTTGGATAATGGCCTTGTAGAAGTTACGGATAAGTGCTGTAAGAAGAAGGAACACGGTGTTCTCTGCCATGAAGGATTTGGGCAATCGGTCCCATCCGAAACCATTGTTCATATCATCGAAGATACGTTCCTTTCCCCCTCGAAGGTTATAGAACTCGACAATCTCTCTTACGGAAGATACATAGTCGTTAGTCAGGATACAACGGTATGTGTATTCTCCTTCCCAGAGATCCAATACACCATCCAACCGTTTCTGTCTTTGAATCACAAGTCGGTATGCTTTACCCTTCCACTTTTCAATAAGGATAGAGTTCAATTCGAACTCAATGCCATTGATTTCCTCAGTTTTCCAACCTCTGAGAGCAAAGATTTCATTGTAGAGCGAACTGCAGCGGTTTGCGCGGATATAGAAGGATTTGCAGTGTTCCTCTACTTCTTCTACGATTTCCTCGGAACATGATCCACAGTCAGCTCTGAAACGATTGATAGTAAGGCCGTTCTGTTCAAATCTCTCAAAGAACCTCTTCAGCGTGTCCTTCTGATGAAAACGAACATTTGTGTTGCCATCGCTATTCTCAATGCCAACGATTAAGTCGCCAATAACCGCCACGCCAGGGCGATAACCAGGGAACTTCTTGTATGTAGGCTTTGCATCATACTTCTCTGTCTCTATGAACTGATGGTCGAAATCAACATCATACATCTCGTCCTCTTTCAGTTGGCCAGATGCAAACATACAATTGAGCAGTAAAGTATTGAGAGTGTCAGCCGTGTTGAAATCGTAGGTCTTGCCCATATCTGATGTGTATGAAATGTTTTCTTGCGTCAGCTCCTTTATCGCTCTGAGGATAGTATCAGAGCTACAAGTTCGAAGTGTCGGATGAAGCGAGAGATGGCTCATCAAATGAGTAGTGACATCCTCAACACATGAGCCACCACAGAAGTAGATACTCATGAGTGAACGGATGATTTCGCTGTACTGATAACCGAATGATCTACACCTTAGACCGAGGGTCGAGTCGATTACAGATGACAATGTGGAGTCAAATTGCTCCATGATTGAAAATATTCCTCCAAAAGGAGTGAGTTTATCGGATTTAATATGTATTTTTGCCATGCCATATCAGAGTTTTGCTTGCTTGTTTTGCAACACTAAGATAAGTGAATTCTTTGACATGGCAAAATCCTGGGCAACTTTTTGTTGCTCAGGTACTTAAAAAGTTTAAGTTATAATAGTGTTGCGGAATTAAGGGTTATAAAATTGTTATCTTTGCCTTTGAATAAATGAGAAAGGCTATTTATGTCTGACTAGTCAGACTAGTCCGACTAGTTCGACTAGTTCGACTAGTCCGACAAGTCCCAAAGAAATTAAAAACCCCAAACTATAAACAATGAAAAGAATCCTTTTAACATCAGCAGTCCTACTTTTATCGCTGCTAACCATCAGTGCTAAGCCTAAAAAAGCACAAGGAACAAAGGCAATCGACAAAATAAAGTACGAAATTACTTATCGCACACAGAGCGTTAAAGACACAACGGCACGCGATGAGAATGGAAAATATGTCTACGGACAAGACGATATGCGCCTTGAGGTGGGCGAAATGGTGAGCTATTTTTATAGTGCAACCAACCATGCTTATGATGACGAAATTCTAAAATCGATTGAAGTAGGCGATGTTGCTAAGTCGAATTTATCGAGTGGGAATATTACAATGGATTTTTTCCGTAACTATCCTAAGGGGAAGACTACTTATATTGACGAAGTGCTAAGCGAAAAATTTCGCATTGAAGAGCCAATGGAGCAGCCAAAATGGGAAATAGTTGCCGATAGCACAAAGAAAATTCTCAATTACGACTGCCAAATGGCTCGAACAACCTTCAAAGGTCGCCAATGGACAGCATGGTTTGCCGCTGATATTCCTTTAGACAATGGTCCTTGGAAGCTCTGTGGTCTTCCTGGACTAATCCTTCGTGCTTCAGATGCTCAACAACAATACATTTTTGATTGCGTTGGCATGAAGCAAACAGATGGTACTGCCGACCTTTTGTATAATTTAAAGTTTGATGAATATACCAAATCAACGATGAAAGAGTTCAAGGAAGTACAAAAAAAAGCCGTTCCACAAGATGTTTTTGCAGCGAAAGGTATAACAATAGAAGTGCCAGAGGAAATGAAAGCAGAATTCCAAAAAGCATTCTCAAAGCCAATACCAAGCAATTCGATAGAGAGGTAAAAGCCTCCCCCACCAACCCCTCCGTTGGAAGAGGGAGTACGAAACTGCTATTTACGTCGGACTGGTCTGACTAGTACGACTAGTCCGACTAGTTCGACTAGTTCGACTAGTCCGACTAGTCCCAAAGAAATTAAAAAACCCAAACTATAAACAATGAAAAGAATCCTTTTAACATCAGCAGTCCTACTTTTATCGCTGCTAACCATCAGTGCTAAGCCTAAAAAAGCACAAGAAACAAAAGCAATCGACAAAATAAAGTACGAAATTACTTATCGCACACAGAGCGTTAAAGACACAACGGCACGCGATGAGAATGGAAAATATGTCTACGGACAAGACGATATGCGCCTTGAGGTGGGCGAAATGGTGAGCTATTTTTATAGTGCAACCAAGCGTGCTTATGATGACGAACTTCTAAAATCGGTTAAAATAGGCGATGTTGCTAAGTCGAATGTATCGCGTGGGAATATTACTATGAATTTTTTCCGTAACTATCCTAAGGGGAAGACTACTTATATTGACGAAGTGATAATCGAAGAATTTCGCATTGAAGAGCCAATGGAGCAGCCAAAATGGGAAATAGTTGCCGATAGCACAAAGAAAATCCTCAATTACGACTGCCAAATGGCTCGAACAACCTTCAAAGGTCGCCAATGGACAGCATGGTTTACCGCTGATATTCCTTTAGACAATGGTCCTTGGAAGCTCTGTGGTCTTCCTGGACTAATCCTTCGTGCTTCAGATGCTCAACAACAATACATTTTTGATTGCGTTGGCATGAAGCAAACAGATGGTACTGCCGACCTTTTGTATAATTTAAAGTTTGATGAATATACCAAATCAACGATGAAAGAGTTCAAGGAAGCACAAATAAAAGCCGTTCCACAAGATGTTTTTGCAGCGGAAGGTATAACAATAGATGTGCCAGAGGAAGTGAAAGCAAAATTCCAAAAAGCATTGTCGAAGCCAATACCAAGCAATTCGATAGAGAGGTAAAAGCCTCCCCCACCAACCCCTCCGTTGGGAGAGGGAGTACGAAACTGCTATTTACGTCAGACTAGTCAGACTAGTCGGACTAGTCGGACTAGTCCTCCCAACCCAATTTGTCCGACTCGTCCGAAAACAAAAAAACTTTCAAAAGCAATATCAAATGAAACTTCTACAAATTCTAACCCATATCCTTTTTGCGCTCCCCCTCCCAACAGAGGAGGTTGGAAAAAGACTTCTGAGGTGTTGGGGAAGCCTTCTTCTCCTCTTTCCGCTCGCTCTTTCGGCGCAAACCAATATCTCTGGCATCGTTGTCGATTCTCTCTCGCAACGTCCTATTGCCAATGCTAATGTGCTATTGATGAGCAATGGAAAGACCATAACCTTTGTGCGCACCAACGAAAAAGGGGAATTTGTGTTTCAAAATGTCAGTAGCGAACCTTCAAAGCTGCAATTACAAGCCACAGCCATGGAGTATGCAAGGAAGAAAATAGCAGTTAAAAAGGCTTCGGGCAACCGCATAGAAATGGAGCAAAAGGTGTTTGAAATGAAGGAAATAACCGTTATGGGGGGACCAATCACTGCACGACGTGACACAATCACCTTTGATTTGACCCGTTTTACATCGGAACGCGATAACAATTTGAAAGATGTTTTGAAGAAACTCCCAGGGGTTCAAGTAGCTGATAATGGCAAAATTAGTGTGCAAGGAAAAGAAATTAGTCGCTTTACAGTGGAAGGACTCGACCTTAGCGATGGCAGTTACAACAAACTTACCGACAATATCAAGGCGAAAGATGTGAAGAAAGCCGAAGTCATTGAACACGACCAGCCCATCAAAGCCTTGCAAGATAAGGTGTTTACCGACAATATCGCCATGAATGTTGTATTGAAAGATTCGGTACGCGACCAGCTTTCCCTTACCCTTCGCCCCTATCTTGCCGTTGGACGACCCACTCATGTAGGCGGTTCGGCTAACGCAATGCAAATAGGCAAGCGCAAACAAGTGATGTACGACATTATTTACGACCGTACGGGCAAGGATATTTCAAATTCAAACCAGCAATTTGTTTTCGATTTCATGGCTCCCCAACCCGCTTCACTCTCTGCTTGGTATTCCGTAGCAGGACTTGTTGCGCCCATTGATGCCAACCGATTGCGCTTCAATACATCGCAAAATTATAGTATTAACCGACTTACAAAATTGAAAAATGATAGCGAATTGCGCATCACGGCTGACTATTATCGCAATGTTTTGCGGCAAAATAGAACCAATTTTTCTACTTATTATTTGGCAGAAACACCTACTATTACCACCGAAAACCACCGCCTTACGTTGTTAGAAGATGCGTTCAACTTTAACATCGATAAGAAAATAAATATGGAAACACATTATGGAACGATACGTTTCAAAATGAATGCAGCGCAAGAAGACGCACTATCGGAACTCGAAAGCACGGGACACGCCAACCTTTCGCAACGAGTACGCACCCCAGAACTCAATTTGCAAGGCTACATTAGCACCACGACCAATCATGAAAATAGTACGTTCTCTTGGCAATCCATCGTAGATTATCATCACAGCCGTAACGATTTGTACCTCAATGATGACCACGAAAAAATCAATTCAAATCTATGGCATACCGACAACGAGGCGAGTTGGCGCATCGGCAATCGCTTAAAGCAAAATTACAACATCGGTATTGAGGCAGAACACTTAAACGTGCGAGGGGGAAATACGGATATTAGCCTTTACTCATCGCCTAATTTTAACTATAAAAGTGGCAAATGGCGCACTTATTTTGGCGCATCTTTAAGACTAAAATACCTTACCCAACAGCAAAAAACTTATTTCACCGCATCGCCATACGTGGGTACAAACTTCAAGAAAAGTAGCCGAACAGAGTATAACGCATCACTTTCTTATGGCGAATCAATCCGAGGTTTGGCAACATTTGCCTTGGACAACTACCGCACAGACTATCGTACATGGAACGTAGCACCCACTTTTATGCCGTGGAATCGCTCCTTCAACTTCAACTTTCGACATGCTTACAAACGAGTTGTAAGAGAACTTTTTGCCAATACGACGTTCAAGGTAAGTCGTTCGTGGAGCAATTCGGTGGTGGATATGCAAATTCTTAATGGCAATTACCTCATGAAATATGCCCAGCACAACACTTGCAACACCAATATTATAGGTAGTTATTGGTTGTCGAAAGGTTTCTATAAATACCATTTAAAGACCTCTTTAAGCCTTTCGGCAATGTATAACAAAGGCGAACAATACACCAACGATAGGGTAGTGGGCTACAATTACCGCTCGTTAAGCCTTGCTCCGTCCATCACTTATTCACCTTCTTTCATGTTTTTGTCTTACGAAGGCACCTTCGCCATTGGCAAATCGAAGACCGACAACATCGAAATGGCTTCACGATTCAATTGGAGACAAAGTCTGACACTCACTGCAACCATACACCATGTAGACCTTTCCGTGAAAGGAACTTACCATCATAACCAACTCGAAGCAGGTGCGCTCAATACTTTTCTTGCCGATGCAAGTGCCATTTGGCGATTGAAAAAAGTGCTTTTTTCTGCCAAACTAACCAACATTTTCAATCGTTGCAACTATGAAGAAACCACTTATACAGGCGTAGGCATCTTCACCAATCGTTACGAATTGCGCCCACGAACCTTCATTCTCGGCGTAGAAATTCGGTTGTAGTGCAATTTTGGTTGTTAGGAATGTGATACGAGTTGTTGAGCAAAGCGAAAAAATCATGCCCCTACGTTGCTGCAAATGCCCCCTACGTTGTCGCAAATGTCCGCCTAAAAATTATTTTTGGCTCACTCCTTTCATGGAAAGGGCGATGCGATGACGGCGCAAATCTACTTCCATAACTCTGACACGGACGTGTTGATGCAGGTGTACAATCGTAGTGGGGTCGGAAACAAACTTGTTGGCAAGTTGCGACACATGAACAAGGCCGTCTTGATGGACACCAAGGTCTACGAAAGCACCAAAATTGGTGATGTTGGTTACGATTCCTGGCAGCTCCATACCCGCTTTTAAATCTTCAATACTATGCACTGAAGCATCAAATTCGAAAGCTTCTAATTGCTCACGAGGGTCGCGCCCAGGCTTTTCTAATTCGTTTAGAATGTCGTTAAGCGTTGGTAGTCCTACTTCTTGTGATTGATAGTGTTTTAAATCAATTTGTTTAAGGGCTTCTTTATTACTAATTAGTTCGCTAACACTGCAATTTTTGTCTTTCGCCATTGCTTCCACAATGTGGTAACTTTCGGGGTGTACGGCTGAATTGTCTAACGGATTTTTAGCGTTTGGAATGCGTAAGAAACCTGCACATTGTTGGAATGCCGCTGCGCCAAGGCGTGGAACTTTCTTCAGTTGTGTGCGAGCCGTGAATGCACCATGCTCTTTTCTGTAATCAACAATGTTCTGTGCCAATGCAGCACCCAATCCACTGACGTACATAAGCAAGTGTTTTGAGGCTGTATTTAGATTTACACCTACTTGATTTACACAACTTTCCACCGTTTGGTCTAATGAATGTTTTAGTTTACTTTGGTCTACATCGTGTTGATATTGTCCTACGCCAATGCTTTTTGGGTCGATTTTCACCAATTCTGCCAATGGATCCATGAGCCGACGACCGATAGACACAGCTCCACGAGTGGTTACGTCCTCGTCAGGGAACTCCTCTCGTGCTGTGGTTGAGGCTGAATAAATAGACGCTCCGTCTTCACTAACCACAAAAACCTTCGGAGTTTCTTTGCTTTCTGCCGACAAATTGCCTAAACACTCTGTGATAAAATCTTTCGATTCACGGCTTGCCGTTCCGTTTCCTATGGCAATAGCTTCAATATGGTATTGGTTTACCATGCGCAAAACGGCTACTGTGGCTTGTCCATAGAGGCGTTTGGGAGGGTGGGGATAGATAATTTCATGGTGCAAAAGATTGCCTTGCGCATCTAAACAAGCCATTTTACAACCATTGGCAAAGCCTGGGTCGAGTGCCAAAACACGCTTTTGACCGAGTGGAGCAGAGAGCAATAATTGGCGTAAATTTTCTGTAAAAACTTTGATAGCTTCCTCGTCAGCTTTCTCTTTGCTCAGTCCTGCAAACTCATTTTCTATACTTGGATTAATTAATCGTTTGAAACTATCTTCAACCGCCTCTGTAACTAACGTTTGACACGCACCTCTACCACGCACAAATTGTCGGTTTAATCGGTCAATACACTCGTCATTATCAACCGAAATACTTACTCGCAGAATGCCAGCAGCCTCGCCACGGCGCATAGCCAATAGTCTGTGGCTATTACAGCGGCGTAATGGTTCTGAAAAATCGAAGTAATCGGAGAATTTTTGCGCCTCTTCTTTGTCCTCCATTTTCTTGATAACCTTTGACGAAATCATGGCTTCACGTTTGTAGGCAGCGCGTACCGTGTTGCGTGCCTGTTGGTCTTCGCTTACCATTTCGGCAATAATATCCTTTGCTCCCTGCAATGCGGCAGCCTCGTCCTTTACCTCTCCTTTTACAAAACGTTTGCTGGCAGCAGTCGGATTTTGTTCCCTTTGCATGAGGATTAGGGTAGCCAAAGGTTCAAGCCCTTGTTCCCGAGCAATTTGCGCCTTTGTTCTGCGTTTTGGTTTGTAAGGTAAGTAAAGGTCTTCGAGCAAAGAATTGTCCCAACAATTGACGATTTTGTTTTCCAATTCAGGCGTTAGTTTGCCTTGTTCCTTAATTGTTTTCAAGATAGTTTCTTTGCGTTTATCGGTTTCTTTCAGCTTGTCGTTCAGCTCCGATATATGCGTTATTTGCACTTCGTCAAGGTTTCCTGTGCGTTCCTTGCGGTATCGTGCAATGAAAGGAATGGTGCAACCCTCGTTTAGGAGGGTTAATGTGGCATCAACACTCTTCTCCGATAAATGAAGCGTTGCTGCAATGTGCTTTGTATAAGTGTTCATTGTGTTTTGTCGTCTTAATTTCTACAAAGTTACAGCTTTTCTTCTAATCGGCAATCAAATTGCTTGCATTTTGTAAAAAGATTGTTTAACTTTGCACCTTTATTATTTTAGGTGGGTTCTAAAAATTACCACCGTAATATATAACTTTAAATAATGGGTTACGTTTTGCTTTCTTTTGGTCTTTTATTGGCACAAATGGTCAGTTCATTCGGTCGCATAGTCCACTATGCTCCCTTATTCACAGCCTATTTTTGCTCAATAAAAACCTTAAAATACAGCAAAACTAATTTTTAGAACCCACCTAAAAGGGAAAACAGAATACAAGAAGATGTTATCAATAGAAGGTTTGAAGGTTGAGTTTGGTGTAAAACCACTCTTTCAAGACGTTTCTTTCGTGGTAAACGACCGCGACCGCATTGCTTTGGTGGGCAAGAATGGTGCTGGAAAATCTACAATGCTGAAAATTCTTTGTGGGCAACAAAAGCCAACAGGAGGCGTTGTGGCTATTCCAAACGAAACTACCATTGGCTATTTGCCACAGGTAATGAAGCTATCGGACGATACTACGGTGAAGGAAGAAACCCGAAAAGCATTTGCCGATGCCACAAAAATGAAAGAAAAGTTGGAGCGAATGCAACAAGAAATGGCTGAACGAACCGACTATGAGAGCGATAGTTACACGCAACTTGTTGAACGTTTTACGCAAGAACATGAGCGTTTTATGATGTTAGGGGGTGAAAACTACGAGGCAGAAATAGAACGAACATTAGTGGGATTAGGCTTTGAGCGTACAGATTTCGACCGTCCTACACGCGAGTTTTCAGGTGGTTGGCGCATGCGTATAGAGTTGGCAAAGATACTTTTACGCCGCCCTGACGTGCTATTACTTGACGAACCAACCAATCATTTGGATATTGAATCTATTCAATGGTTAGAACAATTTCTTTCACAAAGTGCTAAAGCCGTTGTTTTAGTATCCCACGATAAGGCATTTATCAATAATGTTACCAATCGAACCTTGGAGATAACATGCGGTAGAGTCGAGGATTACAAAGTGAAATACGATGAATATCTTGTGTTGAGAAAGGAACGCAGAGAACAACAACTGCGTGCTTACGAAAACCAACAGAAGGAAATAGCTGATATAAAAGCCTTTGTTGAACGTTTCCGCTATCAAGCTACAAAGGCAGTACAGGTGCAACAACGCATCAAACAATTAGAAAAAATTGTGCCAATAGAGGTTGATGAGGTAGACAATTCAGCGATGCGCCTAAAATTTCCACCCTGTCTTCGAAGTGGCGATTACCCTGTTATCTGCGACAATGTACGCAAAGAATATCCTCCACGCCTTGTGTTTGACAATGTCAATATGACCATTAAGCGAGGCGAAAAGGTGGCTTTCGTGGGCAAAAATGGTGAAGGAAAATCTACTTTGGTGAAGTGTATCATGGGCGAAATAGCCTTTGACGGCAATTTAAAAGTAGGGCATAACATACAAATCGGTTATTTTGCGCAAAACCAAGCCCAGTTATTGGACGAAGAACTAACGATTTTCCAAACCATAGACAATGTAGCTAAAGGCGATATGCGTTTGAGAATAAACGACCTTTTGGGTGCTTTTATGTTCGGAGGAGAAACCTCTGAAAAGAAAGTGAAAGTGCTTTCAGGTGGTGAACGTTCCCGATTGGCAATGATAAAACTCTTGTTAGAGCCTGTCAATCTGTTGATTTTGGACGAACCAACCAACCACCTTGACATTACATCAAAGGAGGTTTTGAAGGAAGCCATTAAGGCTTTCGATGGAACAGCGATTATCGTTTCACACGATAGAGAGTTCCTTGACGGACTTGTAACAAAGGTTTACGAGTTTGGAGGTGGTAAAGTTCGTGAACATTTAGGTGGCATTTACGATTATTTGCAGGCTCATAATGCGGCAACAATCCAAGAAAGTTTGAGCAAAGCGAGCAACAATGTTGCGACGGAAACGACCGAAAACAATGCGAATGTAAAGCAAGAAAGCGGAAAAGAACCTACCTCTGGCGCCTTAACCTACGCCGAACGAAAGGAACAACAAAAGAAAATAAAGAAAGCGCAAAGAGCTGTTGAGGAGTCGGAGAAGACCATTCAGAAAATGGAAGAGCGCAAAATGGAGTTAGACGAATTACTAATGTCGCCTGAAAACGCTTCAAACATGGAACTTGTAACCGAATATACAGACTTGCAACGCCGCTTAGACGAAGAAAACGAGCGTTGGGTAACTCTTTCGGAGGCATTAGAAAACTTGCAAATAGAATAAACGAATAAAACAATCAATAACAATTAGCTTTCTCGTATCTTTTAAACTTTTCAACCTTGGATAAGTCTAATGGATAGTTACGAAAAAGCTTAAAACAAACAGCATTAAAACATGAACATCAAAACTATCTTACCGATGATGATGATTGCTTCAGCTCCTATTGCAGGTTTGGCACAAAACCAAGCAGGCATAAAAGAGAGTAATCTTGATAGGTCGGTGCGTCCAGCTGATGACTTTTATCAGTTTGCAACAGGCGGTTGGCAAAAGAACAACCCATTGCCTGCTGCCTTTTCTCGTTATGGTTCATTCGACCAATTAGGCGAGAACAACAACAAACGTATTAACGCTATTCTTTCTGAATTGCTTAAAAAGAAAGCAAAACCAGGTAGTGTTGAACAAAAATTAGGCGACTTTTACAGACTCGCAATGGACTCTGTGCGCCGCAATAAAGAGGGTGTAGCACCTGTAATGCCATTGTTGCAAGAAATGGAAGCAGCTAAAACACTCGCCGACTTGCGTGCTTTGCAAGTGAAATATGCACACCGTGGCTATGGTGTAGCAATGAGTTTCGGTTTTGGAGCCGACGAAAAGAACGCTAAAATGAACATTTTGAATGTATCACAAAGTGGTCTTACATTGGGTCAGAAGGATTATTATCTTGACAATGATAAGGCAACGGCTGACATTCGTAATGCTTTCAAGCAACATATCGTCAATATGTTCAAACTTTTCGGCTTCTCACAAGCGCAAGCTGAGATGAAACGCGATGCCATTATGCGTTACGAAACTGCCATTGCTTTGATTTCAAAGAGCAGAACAGAACTCCGTGATGCAGCAGCCAACTACAATAAGATGACTTTAACAGAGTTTAAGGAAAAGTATCCAAACCTTGCTTTGGAGGCATTGGCTAACGGTGAAGGCATCAAAACGGAATATATGCAAGAGTTGGTAGTAGGTCAGACAGCCTTTTTGGCAGGTCTTGATAAATTGACAGCGACTGAAACAGCCAACGAACTCCGTGCTCGCATGGAGTGGGACGCTATTCTCGGTTCTGTAAACTACCTTAGCGACGATGTTCGTGCAGAGTATTTCAACTTCTTTAGTCAGAAGATGCGCGGCACAAAGCAAGATTATCCACGTTGGAAGATAGCTACTTCACAAGTTGAAGCACAAATGGGTGAAGCACTCGGCAAAATCTATTGCCAACGTTATTTCCCTGCAAGCAGCAAGCAACGCATGGAAGAATTGATTAAGAACCTTCAAACTTCTTTGGCAGAACGCATCAAAGCACAGAAGTGGATGAGCGAAGAAACAAAGCAAGCTGGTCTTGAAAAGCTTTCTACATTCTATGTTAAGGTGGGCTATCCAAACAAGTGGCAAGACATAAGTGGTCTTAATATCGACCCTTCAAAGTCTTATTACGAGAACGTTATGAACTGTCGTGAGTTCTGGAATAAGGTAGACATTGAAGAAACAGCAGGCAAACCAGTTGATAAAGATAAGTGGTACATGAACCCACAAACGGTGAATGCTTACTATAACCCTACTACAAATGAAATTTGTTTCCCAGCAGGTATCCTTCAATATCCATTCTTTGACCCTAAGGCCGACGATGCTTTCAACTATGGAGCTATCGGTGTTGTCATTGGACACGAGATGACTCACGGCTTTGACGACCGTGGTCGCAACTACGATAAAGACGGAAACATGAAAGATTGGTGGGCTAAGGGCGATGCTGATAAGTTTAAAGCACGCACAACACCTTTCGGTCAATTCTTCAGTAATATCAATGTGTTGCCTGACCTCAAAGCAAATGGTAGCCTTACTATGGGTGAAAACTTGGCAGACCATGGTGGTTTGATGTTGGCTTACAACGCTTTGAAGAACGCATCAAAGGGTAAGAAAGCTAAGATTATCAATGGTTTCACACCAGAACAACGCTTCTTCCTTGCTTACGCAGGTGTT
Organism: Prevotella disiens; assembly: GCF_900454955.1. Lineage (NCBI taxonomy): Bacteria > Pseudomonadati > Bacteroidota > Bacteroidia > Bacteroidales > Prevotellaceae > Prevotella > Prevotella disiens. The sequence continues at coordinate 510,162 of NZ_UGTL01000002.1, forward strand.
TGGGCTGCTAATATCACTGACGCTGAAATTCGTAACCGTACAAAGAGCGACCCTCACTCATTGGGCGAATGGCGTGTAAATGGTGCTTTGCCACACATTAACGCATGGTACGAGGTCTTTAACGTTAAGCCTGGTGATAAACTTTACTTGCCTGAGTCAGAACGTCTTGACCTTTGGTAATCTGTAGGGGCGTGATTTTTTCGCTTTGCTCAACAACTCGTATCACGTTCCTAATGACCCAAAAAGACATTTTAGATAGGAACGTGATAAATCACGCCCCTACGAAGTTACTTTTGTTATTAGGAACGTGATAAATCACGCCCCTACGAAGTTACTACAATTGCATTAAAATAGGGAAATGGTATAAACGGTAATTAAAGGAAACATTAAATATAAAAAAGCGGGCATATCCCTTTCGGGGTGTGTCCGTTTTTTTTATGATACAATCATTTCGTAGGGGCGCGATTTATCACGTTCCTAATGACCAAAAAGACATTTTATAGATAGAAACGAGATAAATCAACGCCCCTACGAAGTTGCTTTGGTTATTAGGAACGTGATAAATCACGCCCCTACGAAGTTACTTTGGTTATTAGGAACGTGATAAATCACGCCCCTACGAAGTTACTTTGGTTATTAGGAACGTGATAAATCACGCCCCTACGAAGTTGCTTTGGTTATTAGGAACGTGATAAATCACGCCCCTACTTACTACAATTGCACTAAAATAGGGAAATGATAGAAACAGAATTCTTATTTTTGTAATCTTGACCAATTCTCCCATAGCGAAAACCTATTGTTTTGGACTGTAAAAGTGCCTATTTTTTACTTCAAAACAGTGGGTTTTGTCTTTCAAATAGGAATTTACAAGGTGTTGCGTTAGCAGGAATGAATTTTAAATTGCCAAAAACGCTAAAAAATAGTACCGTTTTGAATGGAATGAACAAATGCTTCGCCCACTTTAAAGCCTTCATTATAAAGGTTTTCCAACTTTACAATATCTTTTTCCATGCGCCCTACAACAATCGGCGTGATAGGTCTTAAAACCGTTATCAGCCCCTTTGCTTCATATTCGTCAATCATATCCAACTGCTTGTTGTAGGCTTCCAAGCGTTTACTGAGTACGCAGCGCAAACGAGGATAGTTCCTATAAACAAATTTAGGAATTTTTATGTCCTTCCCCGAATCCCTCCAACCTTTGTTTCTGGTGCAAACGACAACATTTTTTTCATGTCCTATTGCGATGGCACGCTGCAAAGGAATGGAATCGACAATGCCTCCGTCCAACATAGGAACCCCATCAATATCAACGATTTTACTCACATAAGGCAAACTACTCGATGCTCTTGCCAATTTGTTGAGTCTGTGGTAGTTGCCATTCCGTTCTTCAAGATATTCAGCACGCCCCGTTTCACAATTTGTTACCACCATTTCGAACGAGTAACCCCGACTGATATATTTAAAATAAGTGTCGTAATCGTAAGGGATTATCTCCATTGGAAACTTCTTATACAATAAGTCTGGGTCGAAAATACACCCCTGTGTAACAAGATGACGCAACCCAATGTAATCGTATTTTGCCAATAAATCAATGTTAGAAGCCCTTGCCCTGCGTGGCTGATGACTCATATAAGACAAGCCATTGCAGGCACCTGCCGACACTGCCACGATGTATTTAAAATATAAATCGTGCTTCATGAAAGCATCTAAAACGCCTGATGTAAACACACCACGCATGCCACCACCTTCGAGGACTAACCCTATATTTTTATCAAATTCCATAAAAACTTATAAAAATCACCCACAAAGTTACTGCTTTTTATCGAAAAATTATTATCTTTGCGCCTAAACTAATATATGAAAGCGATATGTTTAACAAAGAAACTTACATTAAACGTCGTTCAGAGCTAAAAAAGCTTGTAAAAGACGGTATTATACTGTTGTTTGGAAACAACGAATCCCCAGTTAATTCACCAGCGAATAGCTATGCGCCATTCCGCCAAGACTCATCATTTTTGTACTATTTCGGGCAAAAACGTGACGGTCTTGTGGGCGTCATTGATGTGAATGAAGGAACAGAAATGTTAGTCGGCGACGACATAGACATAGAAGACATCGTTTGGTTTGGAAGTGTTGATGCTGTGAAAGACCTTGCTGCACAAGTTGGAGTGAGCCATTCAGCACCAATGAAAGAATTGAAAAATATCTGCGACAAAGCTATAAAGTCAAATCGTAAGATACATTTCTTGCCCCCTTACCGTGCCGATATAAAAATTCAAATTAGCGATTTGTTGGGCATTCACCCTAATGCACAAAAAGAAGCAGCCAGTTTGGAACTTATCAATGCCATCGTAAAGATGCGTTCCGTAAAGACACAAGAAGAAATAGAAGAACTTGAACGTGCTGCAATCATCGGTTACAAGATGCACACAACAGCAATGCGCATCACAAAACCTGGACTTACAGAAAAGTATGTAGCAGGTCAATTGGAAGGCGTTGCCAACTCATACGGTTCAATGGTGTCGTTCCCAATCATCTTTTCACAACATGGCGAAATCATGCACGGCAATCCTTCAATGGCAGAATTAGAAGCAGGACGCTTAGTTTTGTGCGATTGTGGAGGCGAAACTATGGAGCATTATTGTTCAGACAACACCCGTACATTCCCTGTAAATGGCAAGTTCACCCAACGCCAATTAGACGTTTACAACGCAGTAGTAGAAGCTCACGATGCCGCTTTGGCACTCTCTAAACCAGGAATGAAATACGCAGATGTGCATTTCGAAATTTGTCGCATCATATTTGACCGCATGAAGGAACTCGGTTTAGCCAAAGGAAACACACAAGACGCTGTGGCAGCAGGCGCTCACGCCATGTTCTTGCCTCACGGATTGGGACACATGATGGGCATGGACGTCCACGATATGGAAGCATTAGGACAAATCCATGTCGGATTTGATGCAGAAACTCGTCCAAACCTTGAACAATTTGGAACCAATTGTTTGCGTATGGGACGCCGTTTGGAAGAAGGATTTGTTGTAACAGACGAACCAGGTATTTATTTCATACCAGCACTCATCGACGAATGGCGTGCAAAGAAACATTGCGCAGAGTTCTTGAACTTCGATAAGCTTGATGAATACAAAGACTTCGGTGGTATTCGTATCGAAGACGATATTCTTATCACAGCTGACGGCTGCCGTTTCTTAGGAAAAGACAGAATACCTTATCATGCCAAAGACGTGGAAGAATATATAAACGCATAAACAAAGAAAACAAAAATAAACATTATTAACAAACAATTTAATTTTTAAGACTGTCAGCCAACACAAAATGCTGGCAAACATTTAAAGAATCATGAAAAAAGTTTTAGTACTTGCACTCTTCGCACTCGTTGCGGTTGGTGCGAATGCAGCTCCTAAAAAAGCTGCAAAGAAAGTGGACAACAAACCAGTGTTCACTGTAATTAAGGAAAATCCTATCACAAGCATCAAGAACCAAAACCGTTCAGGTACTTGCTGGGACTACTCTACATTGAGCTACTTTGAAGCTGAAATCTTGAAAGCTACAGGTAAAACTTACGACCTCTGCGAAAGCTTCGTAGCAAACAAAACTTACATGGACCGCGCAATACAAGTTGTTCGTATGCATGGTGATGCTCAATTCGCACAAGGTGGTTCTTGCTACGACCCTCTCTATTGTCTTATGAACTATGGTATCTGTCCTGAGGGCGTAATGCCTTTCCCTGGTTCATTGCAAGGCGACTCTTTGTTTAACTTCAACGAGTTCTTCTCATTGATGGAACCATACGTAAACGCTATTGCAACAAACAAGGCAAGCAAAATTTCTAATCAATGGAAGCCAGGTCTTCAAGGTATTCTTGACGCTTACTTAGGCAAGTGCCCAGAAAAATTCACATACGAAGGCAAGACTTACACTCCACAACAATTTGCTAATAGCCTCGGTTTGAACTGGAACGACTATGTAACTGTAACTTCTTACACTCACCACCCATTCTACACTTCATTCGCTGTTGAAGTACAAGACAACTGGCGTATGCCACAATCTCACAACGTTCCAATGGACGAAATGATGAAGATTATCGACAACGCTGTTATGAATGGCTATTGCATTGCATGGGGTGGCGACGTTAGCGAACCAGGTTTCACACGCGACGGTCTTGCTTATATGGTTGACGGAAACAAGGTTCAAAGCCTCCAAGGTAGCGATATGGCTCGTTGGTTGGGTCTTTCTGCAACAAAGAAACGCAGCCTCATTGACGAACTCGGTGCAAAAGTTCCTGAAGTAACTCCAACACAACAAATGCGTCAAGAACGTTTCGACAATTGGGAACTCACTGACGACCACGGTATGCTTATCTTCGGTATCGCTAAGGACCAATTCGGCAAGGAATACTACATGGTTAAGAACTCATGGGGTGAAACTGGTGCTTACAAAGGCATTTGGTACATGACAAAGAACTTCATTGCTGCAAACACAATGGACTTCATGGTTAATAAAAACGCTATTCCTGCTGACATTCGTCAGAAGATGGGCTTGTAAAAAACACCTGCTATTTTCATCTTAAAGGTGGGGTAAAACGCACTTTAACAGATTGAGAAAATAGTAATATAGATTTAAAAAAGCGTAAGTTTTTCAGACTTACGCTTTTTTTTTGTACCTTTACATGCAGAAATAAAAAATATTAAAATGCAATTAAAATGGAACTATACACCACCCACACCTGAACAAACAAATGCGGCTAAGGAACTTGGAGAGAAACTTGGTATAAGTCCCATATTAGCAACATTGTTGTTGCGACGAGGCATTAAAACAGAAAGTGCGGCAAAAAGGTTTTTTAGACCGCAACTGTCCGACCTTATCAATCCGTTTCTCATGCAAGATATGGATGTTGCAGTGGATAGATTGAACGATGCAATGGGGCGAAAAGAGCGCATAATGGTCTATGGCGATTACGACGTAGACGGTTGTACGGCGGTAGCGTTGGTGTTTAATTTTTTACGTCAGTTCTATTCAAACATAGAATACTACATTCCAGACCGCTATGATGAAGGTTACGGAGTGAGCAAAAAAAGTATTGATTTTGCAAAAGACAATGGCGTAAAACTCATTATTATACTCGATTGCGGCATAAAAGCAGTCGAAGAAATTTCTTATGCAAAGGAACAAGGCATCGACTTTATTATTTGCGACCACCATGTGCCTGATAATAATCTGCCACCAGCCGTTGCAATCCTGAATCCGAAACGCTCTGACGATAGCTACCCATTCAAAGATTTATGTGGTTGTGGCGTTGGGTTTAAGTTTATGCAGGCTTTTGCCAATAACAATAATATTGCATTCTCACGACTCATACCATTACTCGATTTTTGTGCGGTAAGTATTGCTGCCGATTTAGTGCCTGTGGTGGGCGAAAATCGTATTTTAGCCTTTCATGGTCTTAAACAATTGAATCAAAATCCGAGTGTTGGACTACAAGCAATCGTTGAAATTTGTGGACTTACGGGCAGAGAACTTTCCATGAGCGACATCATTTTCAAGATAGGACCTCGTATTAATGCCAGCGGACGCATGGAGAATGGAAAAGAAAGTGTTGATTTATTGGTCGAACGCGACTTGGCAACTGCGCTTTTAGAGGCAAGAAACATTGATAAATACAACGATAAACGAAAAGATGTAGACCGCCAAATGACCGAAGAGGCTAACCAAATTGTGGAAAGACTCGAAAGTCAGAAACACCAAAACAGCATTGTGCTTTACGATGAGCATTGGAAAAAAGGTGTGATAGGCATTGTGGCATCACGTTTAACGGAAATCTATTATCGTCCAACCATTGTGATTACGCGTGAAGACGACTTAGCAACAGGCTCAGCTCGCAGCGCAGTGGGTTTTGATTTGTATTCTGCCATTGAAAATTGTAGCGATTTGTTGCTCAATTTCGGTGGTCATACCTATGCAGCAGGCCTTACGCTGAAGTGGGAGAACGTGAAAGAATTTAGAGATAGATTTCAAAAATATGTTGATGAGCATATTGAGCCGCACCAAAAGGAAGCTACATTGGATATTGACACCGTTATTGATTTCAAAGATATTACCAAAAAATTGCATAACGACTTGAAACGTTTCGCCCCTTTTGGCCCTAAAAACGAGAAACCATTGTTCTGTACGAAAGATGTTTTCGATTTTGGAACCAGTAAGGTCGTAGGTCGAGCGCAAGAGCATATAAAATTGGAGTTGGTAGATTCTAAATCAAACAATGTAATGAATGGTATTGCCTTCGGACAGAGCGAGTCAGCACGTTATATTAAGTCAAAACGTTCGTTCGATATAGTCTATACCATCGAAGATAATGTTTTCAAAAAAGGCTCATCACAGCTGCAAATAGAAGGTATTCGCCCCTCTGAAAGCGAATAAAACTATCTTTTTGGAACTGTCGTTTAATGGTTATGACCTACAAAGAAATTCTACAAAAATATTGGGGATACCCTAATTTTCGTGGCATTCAAAGCGAACTTGTCGAAAGTATTGGGTCGGGAAGGGACACATTAGGATTGATGCCAACAGGAGGAGGCAAGTCCATTACTTTCCAAGTGCCTGCTTTGGCAAAGGAAGGGGTGTGCATTGTCATCACGCCTTTGATTTCTTTGATGAAAGACCAAGTAGACAATTTACAGCGACGACACATAAAAGCTGCTGCTATCTTTTCGGGAATGCAGCAACACGAGATTATTTCAACGCTTGAAAATTGCATTTTTGGCGGCATAAAGCTACTATATGTTTCGCCAGAACGACTAAGTTCCGAACTCTTTCAAGCCAAATTGAAGCATATAAAAGTGAGTTTCATCACCGTAGATGAGGCTCATTGCATTAGCCAATGGGGCTATAATTTCCGTCCTTCTTATTTGGAAATCATTAAAATTCGGGCGTTATTGCCCAATGTTCCCGTCCTTGCGCTCACTGCAACTGCTACCCCTAAGGTGGTAAAAGATATTCAAAAGCGGTTGGGTTTCGCGCAAGAAAATACTTTTCAAATGAGTTTTGCACGCAGCAATTTGGCTTATGTCAAACGCAATGCGCAAGATAAATTTGAAGAAATGGTACACATTCTTCAGTCGGTACAGGGCTGTGCGATAGTCTATTGCAGAAGTAGACGAAGAACAAAAGAGGCTGCTCAATATTTATTAGCCAACAATATTTCGGCTACTTGGTATCATGCTGGGTTGGAATACACCGTTAAAGAAACTCGGCAGAATGATTGGCAAGCCGATAAAGTGCGTGTTATGGTGGCAACCAACGCCTTCGGAATGGGAATTGACAAGGCTAATGTGCGCATCGTTATCCACCTTGACCCTCCCAATTCTATTGAAGCCTACTTCCAAGAGGCGGGTCGTGCGGGTCGTGATGGCGAAAAATCGTATGCCATTATGCTTTATACGAAAGATACAGACGAGCAAAAATTGAGGAAAAGGGTAGGGGAAACCTTTCCGCCAAAGGAGACAATAACAGAGATTTACAACCAATTGGCTTACTTTTATCAGATAGGTGTGGGTAGCGGATATGGTGCAACCTTTGAATTACCCATTGATAAATTCTGCATAACCTATGGTCATTTCCCGATTTATGTCAATGCTGCGTTGCAAATTTTAACCCGTGCTGGCTATATAAACTACGACCCTGACCCTGACAACAAGGCGCGTGTGAAGTTTATTTTAAGTAGAAACGAACTCTATAAATTGGGCGAACAATCGAAAGCAGAGAACGATGTTATCACCCAATTGTTGCGCATTTACGGCGGATTGTTTGTTGATTATTGTTTCATTGACGAGTCTTATATTGCCGAGCGAGCTGGGTTGGATAGAAATACGACCTATCAAACGCTGAAAGAGTTGAGCCGAAAGCGCATCATCAAGTTTATTCCTCGTAAAAATATTCCTCTTATTACCTATTTAAGGGATAGGGTTGATGGTGCTGAATTGCTTCTTTCGCCCGATGTTTATGAAGAAAGGAAAGAAAAATTTGAGGAACGAATAGCCTCAATGATTTCTTATTTGCAAACCGACTACACCTGTCGCAGTCGCCAACTCCTTCGTTATTTTGGCGAAGAGAAGTCAGATAATTGTGGCGTTTGCGATGTTTGTTTGGCACATAAAAAGGAAGAGAAAGCGTTAAACAAAGAACTTCGCAAGGCGATACTCGGTCTATTGGCTGACAATAATAAGCATCACATCACCGAATTGAAAGCCTTTGAACCTCAATCCACTACCACTAATGACGAAAAACTCGACAAAGTGCTTGCTGAAATGCTCGACGAGGAAGAAATTTCAATGGACGGAAACTACATTTATAAGCCTTAAATCGTCCACCCAATAAGTATCATTGTTCGCCCAACAGGCATAATGGTCTGTCCCAACAAGTATCATTGTCCTAAAAAACACGCAGAAACGCCCACTCAACTATCCTTTTTCTTTCTTCAAGATAGCTGCGATGAGTCGTTATGGCTATCCATTCTTTTATTTATAAAACATTTATTTTTATTCGAAAATAGCACGAATTGTATAATAAAGTTGCAATAATAATTACAAAGTATTGGTTATTTTGCGTATTTTATTTATATTTGCGCCATCACAAACAATTTATTAACAAATCTTTTATCAAAATGAAGAAAAGTCTATACAATCTTTTTAGTTTACTTTTATTATTATCCTTTTTAGGAATTTGTACGCAAACCTATGCCGACGAAATCAATTTGACAACATCGTATGTAACCAGTTCCACATCTACCGAACAGTTTGCTATGAGAATTAAGGCACCGTCAGGTACAAAATACTATATCGACTTTGGCGACGGAACTGAAATTCAGACAAAAAAAGGCTCTGGTTATGGTGACTATATTTACTATAATTTTGCCGATATGGCTACAAATCCAGTGCATCATGTAAAGATTTGGGGCGGTCCTATTGTTGAATTTATGGTCATAAGCAATAAAAAGGTTTCAGAATTAACGCTCAAAGATTGCAATGAATTGGTTAAATTTTCATGTGCCAACAGCGATTTGAAGACCTTAGACCTTTCAGCTTGTCCTAAACTTACCGATGTAACTTGCAATGCCAATAACATTGAAGACCTGAAATTGCCCGAGAGTGCAATCTATTTAACGTTCAATTTAAACCGATTGACATTGGCTGAATTCCCCGCAAAGAAGTCGTATAAATACGTTTATGGTCCTATGCGCCCTGTTTATTTGGAGAAAGAAAAAATAAATGGGCTGACAGTAGACCTTACAGACTTCCTCCAATACAATGGTACAACGTCTACTTTCAAGTGGTATCGTTTCAATAATCATGGTAATGACGGCGACTTTAATATGCTCATCGACCCTTCAACGTATAAGGAAGAAAATGGTGTGTTTACCTTTAACGAGCCGTTTGATACTGAAATTTATTGCGTTGTAAGCAACTCAGCCTTGCCAAGACTTGATAATATCAACGACCGTTATGGCATTATGCCTATCAAATTGGAAGGAAAAGCAAAGCAGTTGGAACAAGTTCATGCTGCTTTCTTGACCGACAAATTTACCACCGAGAACTTAACTTTCAATCTTACCTTGTCAAGTCTTACCGACAATTCGCCTTGTATGATTAACTGGGGCGACGGTGTAATCCAAGAGTTGAAGTTGAATAAAACAGAGTCTGTTGTAAAACACAACTTCATTGATGCTCAGGTAGATAAGAAACATTTGGTACAAATACAATGTGCCGATTTAGACTTGCTTCAATTCCCTGAATTGAGCGGTTTCCTCGCTTTCCAAGCAGGCAATGTTGAAAGTCCTGTAAAGCGCATCGTGCTAAGCAGCAACCGCCAAAATGCCATCGATGTTTCTATGTTCAAGCAGCTTGAGGCACTTACTGCAAATAGTTGTTTTGCCACAGAAGTGAAGTTGCCACAAACAGCCACTTTAAAGCAATTGTCTTTGGAAGGAAACCAATTGAAAACCATTGCTTTGGACGGATTTGTCAATATGGAAGAACTGAATTTGAGTCGCAACCAGTTGCAAGCAGTCAATTTAAGCAAGATGAACAAACTTGTAAAAGTAAATCTGTCGTTTAATAATATTTATACATTTACGATGCCCGACACCTATGCCCTGTTGAAAGAAATGAATTGCGGCAACAATAGCATACCAATGTATTCTTTGCCTGAAAAGAAAACGATAGAAACGTATGTTTATGCGCCACAAAACTCGTATACTATTCTTCCTGAATACATTAAAAAGAACGTGGTAGACTTGTCAGTCTTCAACAATTTGAAGGGTGTTTGCGATACACCACAGCCAACAACTTACATTTGGCTCAACAAAGACGAAACGGGAATTCCTATTGTTAAGGGACTTTGCTATGACGAAGCCGATGGTAAATTCACCTTCAAACTTCCTGAACAAGCCGATATTTATTGCAGCATGCAAACCAATGCTTTCCCTGATTTGTCGTCAAACGGAGTAGATTACAGAACAAAACCTATCACAATGATGAAGGTTGCAAATGGAATTGCCGACATCAACGGCAACGAACAAGGCATTGAAATGGTTCAACATGGTAGCGAAATCACTTTGATTTCAAGCAAAACCGCTATGGTTAGCATCTACGATGTACAAGGTCGTGTGGCTAAAAATGTAAATATGACAGCAGGCGAAACCGCTAACATCACCTTACCAGCAGGTGTTTACATCATGAAAGCCAACGGCATGAATACCATAAAGTTTGTGGTAAAGTAAGAAAATAATTGAATTTAGCACAAATCGTTTGAACAAAGTCGGACGAGTCTGACTCGTCCGACTTGTCCGACTTGTCCGAAAAATCGCAAAAAAACTTCAATTTACTGCTTGTACTTCTCTACGCCGAGTTTATACATATCGTTGCCTGTCATGGTTGATGGCAACAATGACAGGCAATTCTTTTCGTTTTTACAGATGTCATGAAAAGCAAAGTTTTTGTCCCGAGTTATGGAACGAAAATCTTTTGGATTAAAACGATGTTTTAGGTTTCATTATACAAGGCAGTAAATAATGAATGCTGATAAAATTACTACGACCGTTACATGGACTGCCAAATACTTTTCTGTAAATTCACTAAATTCTTTCATCATTCCTTCCATAATTATCTAAATTTATTATCCGTAACAAAGATAGCCCTTTATTTTCATTAAAACAAATAAGTTGAGTCGGTTCATGCGGTTTACATCGTTTTTTTATAGAAATGAAATATAAACCGACTGAAAACCACACTTCAAGGGGAAACTGTTCGTTCTGCATGGAGCTTGCTTGCCTTGCTTCTATAATATATTAAGGTGAAAATTCATGGTAAGCATATTTTTTATAAGCTGTTTATAATAAATTTATAACTATTCATTTAGACTTGATATAAATCAATTTTATGGAGTTTTATCAATAAAATTCGTTTTATTTTTGCAAGTTTAATTATAAATTCATATCTTTGCTATATAATAAAATGTAAAAGTCATCATTTACAAAATTCTCAAAATGGGGAATAGTTATATTTGGTAGAAGAAAGCATTCAGGAAGTATATAAGGATTGAGAAGAACACTATTCGGCTATAAAGTTAGCATAAGAGAGGCAGATAGTGTGAAATTGATTTCTTAAATTAGAGGACTTCAATAAGTAAGGTAATTTTAGGTAGCAAGATTGCAGAAGGGATTGTTTAAAAGGATAGAATAAAGAGTAGTTTCATAGTATTTAAATTTATTAGGAAATGCGCACTTTCAATAGCTAACGTTGGGAGTGCGTTTTTTTTATTTTTGCCTTTTTCTTGACATAATGTAAACTAAAAAACGAAATAAATAGTAATAGGGAAATAAAAAACAACTTTTTGCGGTGTTATTGCATGCGGTTTTAAAAAATGTTAAGTGCTGGAAATTACTTTTAAAAAGTTTGTTCGTACAAAAAAGATACATTACCTTTACACTCGTTATCCTGAAACAATCTTAATAAACCTAATGGGCTAATGCCTAAAAAATGTATTAGAAACGGAGAACTGTGAAGTTCGCCGTTTTTTTTATTATTATTAGAAACATGAAACGAATGGTTGAACTTGTGAAAAAGTCATGCTCGTATATGTAGCACGATTGTTTGATTTTTAAAACAATAGGTTTTGAAAGGCAAAAGAGCCTATTTTAAGCACAAAAATAGACACTTTTTATAAATTAAGATGGGGGGCATTAGCAAGCTGGCGAAAAACGTTCTTTTTCAAAGTGCGATTTCTCGCCACGAGCATGTACAAATTTCGTTTCACTCATTTGCATGCTTCGTCTGGCTTAACGAAATCGTTCTCTTTTAGAGTGCAAAATAGCTGCTTTCTGGCAAGTTATGATACTTTGTAGGGGCGTGATTTTTTCGCTTTGCTCAACAACTCGTATCACGTTCCTAATACACTAAAATTTGCGGAGAGGAACGTGATAAATCACGCCCCTACAAAGTATCATTGCTCGAAAGGTTCTATTTCTCGCCACGAGCATGTACAAATTTCGCTTTGCTCATTTGTATGCTTCGTGTGGCTTAACGAAATCGTTCGTCCCTACGCCAACTTGCTGTCCGTTTCCTTGCTTATTTTTTCCTAATTTGATAGATTTCCTTAGGCTTCATACTCCGTTGGGTCGTCAATCCCAGCTTGTTGGAAGGCTTCTTTTCGTTCAACGCATGTGCCACATTTGCCACAATGGTGGTTGCCGTCTTTATAGCAACTCCATGTTTCAGCGTAGTCGATGCCTAATTTTGTGCCAATGCTGACAATATCGGCTTTGGTGATGTTGGTGAAAGCGGCTTCTATGCGCGTGTTGTTGAACGTTCCTGCTTGGGTTGCAGCAGTCATGGCGTCAATAAATTCGGGGCGACAATCGGGATAAATGGTGTGGTCGCCACCATGGTTGGCAATGTAAATGCGGTTAAGATGATGACTTTCGGCAATGCCCGCAGCAATGGCGAGCATGATTCCATTACGAAAAGGCACAACGGTCGATTTCATATTGTCTTCTTCGTAATGCCCTTCGGGAATTTTGTCAGACCCTTCTAAAAGCGAACTTTTAAAATATTCGTGCATGAATTGCAAAGGTATGACGATGTGGCGAATGCCCAAACGCTTGCAATGTAAGGCAGCGAAAGGCAATTCTTTGCTGGCGTGGTTTTGTCCGTAGTCGAACGAAATGGCTAATGCTATGGTGTTGGCCTTTTGGTGGAGTAGGGTAATGGAGTCAAGTCCACCGCTTACGATGATAATCGAATCTTTCATTTTTTTCTGTTTATGATGTTTTGTGCTAAAAATATTATTGTCTACACTTTGCTATCATTATTGTCTACCGACTTGACGCACCTCAACAATATTGATAAGCAAGTGCAAAATTACGAAAAAAGATTTCGTTTTGTTCTCCCGATAGGATATTTTTTAGTAAATTTGCCGTATTAAGAATGTATTCAATATAATTAAAATAAAAATCAAACGAGATGAAAATTAACGATTTCAACTTCGCTGGACAGAAAGCAATTGTCCGCGTGGATTTCAATGTGCCATTAGATGAAAATGGTAAAGTTACAGACGACACACGTATTCGTGGTGCCTTACCAACTTTGAAGAAAGTGATTGCTGATGGTGGCGCACTCATTATGATGAGCCACATGGGTAAGCCAAAAGGCAAGGTGAAGGCTGAACTTTCATTGGAACAGATTGTTAAGAACGTGAGCGATGCGTTGGGCGTGCCTGTAAAGTTTGCTAAAGATGCAGGAAAAGCAGAGGCAGAAGTAGCAGAATTGAAGAATGGTGAGGCTCTTTTGTTAGAAAATCTTCGTTTTTATGCTGAAGAAGAAGGCAAGCCAGTAGGCGTAGAAAAGGGTACTCCAGAGTATGATGCTGCTAAAAAAGAAATGAAAACTCGTCAGGCAGAGTTTGCTAAAAAGTTGGCTTCATACGCTGACGTTTATGTAAACGACGCTTTTGGAACTGCTCACCGCAAGCATGCTTCAACAGCCGTTATTGCTGACAACTTCGATGCCGACCACAAAATGTTGGGTTTCCTTATGGAAAAAGAAGTTACAGCTATCGATAGCGTCTTGAAAAATGCGCAACACCCATTCACAGCCATTATTGGTGGTTCAAAGGTTAGCTCTAAATTGGGCGTAATTAAGAACTTGTTGGATAAGGTGGACAACCTCATTATTGGTGGCGGTATGGGCTATACTTTCATCAAAGCACAAGGTGGCAAAATTGGAATGTCGCTCCACGAAGACGAATTGATGCCTGAAGCATTGAGCGTAATGAAGACTGCAAAGGAAAAAGGTGTTAATCTTTCACTTTCGGTAGCTACTATTTGTGCGCAAGAATTTTCTAATGATGCAGAGCGTAAGCAATTCCCAATCAACCAAATTCCTGATGATTGGGAAGGTATGGACGCTGCTCCAGAAAGTCTTGAAATATGGAAGAAGATTATTCTCGACTCAAAAACAATTCTTTGGAACGGTCCTGTTGGCGTGTTCGAACTCGATAACTTTGCACATGGTACAGGAGAAATCGCAAAATATGTTGCCGAAGCTACACAAAAGAACGGAGCATTCTCGCTCGTTGGTGGTGGCGATTCAGTAGCCGCAGTAAACAAATTTGGTTTGGCTGACAAGGTTTCATACGTTTCTACAGGTGGTGGCGCAATGCTCGAAGCTATCGAAGGCAAAGTACTCCCAGGCATAGCAGCTATCGAAGGCTAATAGATTACACATTATATTATAGAAGGAAGAAAGTTTGCCATAAACTTTCTTCCTTTTTTCTTTTGTATTTCCCCTTAGGTGGGTTCTAAAAATTAGCTTTGTTTTAATTTGCTTTTCTTTTTGTGAGCAAATTGTCAATGAGTAAGGGCGCATAGCGAGCTATGCAACCGCACGAATTGGCGATTTGAACCAAAAAGAAACCAAAGAAAAACAAAACGAAACCCATATCCTAAGTATATTTCTTTCGGTGGTAATTTTTAGAACCCACCTTTATAGTTTTCCCCTTTTTTGGGCTCATTAGAAATTGTTTTCAGGTCAGCGAGGAACGTTAGCAGATTGGCGTAGGGGCGGAGGTTTCCTCCGTTCCGCATATAGCAAGTCGGTTGTAGGGGCGGAATTTCATTCCGTTCCGCACAAGTAGCTTCGTAGGGGCGTGATTTTTTCGCAAGCTCAACAACTCGTATCACGTCCCTCACAACCTTTGAAGAATTAATGAATTGGGCATTTTTCTGTGAGGAACGTGATAAATCACGCCCCTACGAATCTACTTTTTCACCACAATATCCCTTTTATGATAGCAAATAAAAACTCCCCAACCTTTTGCAAGGCTGAGGAGCGAAATATACTACTTATTATAAATTTCTTATTTTGCTACTTTCTCCAATTTGCCCATTACTGAGAACATGAAGATAGCAGAGAGGATACAGAGAACGATGAATACGCTCCATACAACCCACAATGGAAGTGAACCCCAAAGGAAGCCACCAACACTTACGAGGAAGTTACCCAAAGCAGTTGCAACGAACCAACCGCCCATCATAGCACCCTTATACTTAGGAGGAGCTACCTTAGAAACGAATGAAATACCCATTGGGCTGAGCAACAACTCACCGAAAGTAAGCACGAGGTAAGTACCAATCAACCAATTAGGAGATGCAAAAGTCTTTGCACCATCGGCTGCTACCTTTTGAGCATCAGGTGAGTTAAGACCCATAGAAGCCAATAACATGACCACGAAACCGCAACCTGCAATCAACATACCGTAAGCAATCTTACGAGGAGCTGATGGTTCTTTACCCTTCTTAGCCAAAGCACCGAAGATTGCCATACTTATTGGAGTAAGCGCAACTACATAGAATGGGTTAAATTGTTGGAAAATAGGCGCACTAACATGAACTTCACCGTTAATTGTACCATACTTGTAGCCAATTACAGCCAATGCTGCGAGGATAACGAGAGCTGAAATGCCCTTAGCTTTTCCTGTTTTAGCACCAAAGAAAGCGAAACCAGCGTAAACAATGATAATTACCATGAAGAGGTTGATTACATCGAATACCATACTCTGAGCACCTTCTGCAGTAGGTTGTACAAACTCGTCGGCAAAGTAAGTAAGAGTAAGACCATTTTGGTGGAAAGCCATCCAGAAGAAAATAACTACGGCAAATACAAGGCAAAGCGCAACGATGCGTTCTTTTGTTTCTGCTGGAGAAAGTTCTTCAACTTCTGCGGCAGCCTTGTCGTCCTTCTTCTTTGCGCCACCTTCCAAATGCTTAAATCCTGGGCGGAAAGCATAGTAAATAGCGATAGAAAGAATCAACGAAGCACATGCTACGGCAAATGCCAAGTGATAAGCTGCATTAGGATTCATGTGCAATGAAGTTACTGCCCAGTCGTGAATTTTTACAGCAGCAGTAGGAGCAAACAAAGCACCAATGTTGATAGCCATGTAGAAGATAGAGAAACCAGAGTCGCGCTTGTCGGCCATGCCTGCTTCATCGTAAAGGTTACCTACCATTACTTGCAAGTTGCCTTTGAAAAGACCTGTTCCCAAAGAAATAAGAAGTAGGGCAGCAAGCATACTTGTGAACGCTACAGCACCGGTTCCCAATGGAAGTGCCAAGCAAAGATAACCAATGAACATAATCATGATACCTGTTGTTACCATCTTTCCATAACCGAACTTGTCAGCCAAAATACCACCTACGAGTGGTAAGAAGTAGACTAATCCGAGGAAAGTACTGTAAATTGCTCCTGCTGTTCCAGCTTCAAGACCGAAATTTCCTCTAAGGAAAAGGGCAAAAACTGCAATCATGGTGTAATAACCAAATCGCTCTCCTGTGTTGGCTAATGCCAATGCATAAAGACTTTTAGGTTGTCCTTCGAACATAATTTTAAAATTTTAGTTGTTATTAATTGATTTATTTGTTATTTTTACTTTTGGTAATGTCAAACAAGTAGGTCGCTTTGATAAGAAAACTTCCATTATTTGACTTTCCGAAATAGTCTTTTTTCGTGTTCCCATAGATGTTGCCCAATCCATAATAGTAGCGTGCTTCTAAAAGGAAATGACCAATATGGTCGTTACTATACTCTGTTCCCAAGCCAGCAGCGATGCCGTAATCAAATTTCTTTTCTACGGGCATGTTTTCCTGATTGGCTATTGTGTTGCTACGACCTGTCCCGTCGGTAGCTATATTTGGGGTTTCATAGTTCTTTGACGTTGTTTCGCTCACGAAAAAGCCGATTTGAGGCCCTGCTTGTACGAAGAAATTAAAGCCATTCCTTTCCTTTCCCCAAGCCAAATGAGCAAAAACAGGGATTTGAACGTAATTCAATGTGCGGGAATAGGCTTCTATTGCTCCGTTTTGGTTCATTACTTTTTCGCCCGTCTTTGTGCGAATATCTTGGTTCCACCCCATGGCGGTGTAGTTTATTTCGCCATAAATCGAACAAATTGTATTGAAATATTTTTCGCAAATATAGCGTACAGAACCACCAAAGGTCATTCCTTTTTTCATAGTTTGCGATACTCTTGGCGCAAAACCAACATTCGACATGACAAAACCAGCGTTACCACCAATGGAAAGGTCGTTACGATGCTCTCCCACTTGTGCCTTTGCTACAAGCGAGAGTAACAATAATAATGCTGTAATTATCTGTTTCTGCATGTTTTATAGTATTCTTTTTCAACCCTTCTTTGAAGGTCTTTCGTGTTTTCTCTGCCGCTGTTTTCAACTAATAAACTAAGTTTTCCATCGTTTGGTCGGCTTTGAAGTGCACCAATTGGAAGTGATTATTGATGTATCCGCCACTTCCATACCGCTCAAAATTGTAGTGCGTTTGCAGCGGAGCGTATTTCACATCGGTGCTATTGCCTTTAAAATTCTTACCTTTATTCTTTAATCCACGAACGAAGAATTGTGCTTGGTCGTAGCCTATAATGGCAAAACGTGGAATGTAAGTGTTGCGCATGGGTTCGCCAAACTTACTTTGATAGAGCTTTTCCAACGCTTCCGTTTTCCGAGCTGCCTTATTATAATAGTAGGTCGAAGGAATGTAAACTCCGTATTTAAAGTAATTTGCTAAATTATATTCTTGGTACATAAACCATTCGTTGTAACCATACATCGAAATGGCAATGCCTGGATTAGTGCGTTTCAAAGAATCTAATTTGGCGAAAACCTTATTTAAATATGGACTTTTCTCCGAATTTATGACAATTACGTTGGGCTTTGATGTGCTAAAATTCTTCGCAAAATCAACCTGAGGCGTATTGATACTTGTCAGTTTGTATGGGATTTTAGCTCTTTCCAGATTCTTTCTCAGTTCGCTTGTGAAGTTTCCAACCTGACTATCATTGTCGTTACAGTTGATAAAGATGGGTTGATGCGTCTTTTGGAAACGTTCAAAGAAACATGCTATCGCCTTTTGATTCAAGCGAAAGTTGTCTTGATAGACTTGGAAAATATTTGGATTAACGCTAGCTTCCTTTGATTCTATTGAGAAAGGAATGACCATTTTAATGCCATTTTTCGTACAGAAATCCCCTAAATGCTTCACTTGATTGCTATAAAGCGGACCAAAAATAATATCTAAATTGGCTGCATTTTGCTCTGAAAGCGTTGTGCGAATATCAGCATCTATCGGTACATTCCATGCGTGAACGTCCGTATTGATACCTTCTGCCTTCATTTGTTCCAATGCCAACAATAGACCTCTGTAATATTCCACCATGCGTTTGCCGTCGCCATCGTTGTTGTGTAAAGGCAACATAACACCTATTCTAATGACATTTGAAACAGGCGCAGCCACAGATTTTTGCGGCTTTGGCGTGTTGGTTGTAATGGTTGTAGGTTTTATTTCCGCTTTCTTGTCGTTTCCTTTTGCGAATGGAACAAAAATCCATGAGCCTTTCTTGAGTTCATAGCCCTCTTGTTTCATTTCTGGATTTGCGTCAAGTAGCTCTTGTATGCTGACACCATAGTCTTTGGCAATGCCAAAGATGGTTTCTTTTTTCTTAACCTTATGAATATCTCTCCATATCGTCGTTTGCGCTGCAGCTTCGATAGTGAAGGCTAAAACGAATATAAAAAGAAAATATTTATAATAAAGTTTCATATTTCAACGTTTTAAGTTTATCACATTGCAAAGATACAAACTATTTGTTTAATTCTTGCATGAAAAGATGCTTTTATCTAAAAAAAATAAGTACTTTTGTAAACGCATCGAGCATTCTTTAAAGATAAAGTTTAGATTATATTTTTTATGGATTATATTGAGATTAATGGTTATAAGTCATTGAAATCGGTTCGACTTGACATTAAGCCGATAAATATTTTAATAGGAGCCAATGGAAGTGGGAAAAGTAATTTTGTCTCTTTTTTCGAGTTTCTTAATAATTTGTATCATCAAAACTTATCAATTTATGTTGGCTTAAAAGGTGGGGAGGATAAAATTTTATTTCGTGGAAAGAAAATTACCGATGAGCTTTCTTTTCATATAGAATTTAATGAAGGTGTAAATGGATATTCTGCGACTTTAAAAGCAGGTGATGAAGGCTTTATTTTTTTGAATGAAAATCTAATTTATCAAGGTAATCCAAAAAAAATTAATGGAGGCGACAAAGAAGCGAGAATAAAACAGACTGATAATTTCCGAGCAAAGTATGTTATCAAATATTTAAATGGATTTAGGAAATATCATTTTCATGATACAAGTTCGCAATCTCCTTTTACGCAATATAGTAGTATAAAAAACGATGCGGCTTATTTTTATGCTGACGGTCGAAATATTGCAGCTTTTTTATATTATATTCGTGAAAAAAATAAAATCGTTTACAATAGAATTGTTAAGAATATACAATCTGTAGCTCCATATTTTTCTGATTTTGAGTTTTATCCAAATGAAGAGTCATTATTGCGTTTGCAATGGCGGGATAAGTTTAGTGATGTTATTTATGGTGCTAATGACTTTTCTGACGGTACATTACGCTTTATTGCTTTGTCCGTTCTTTTTCTACAACCTAACTTACCTGACACTATTATTATTGATGAACCAGAGTTAGGGTTGCACCCTTTTGCTATTACGAAATTGGCTGGAATGATAAAATCTGCATCAAAACGAAATTGTCAAGTCATTGTTGCTACCCAGTCTTCTGATTTAATTAGTCATTTTGAGGCAGAAGATATTATAACAGTAGACCAAGTAAATGGAGAATCGAAATTTTGTAGACAGAGTTCCCAAAACTTAAAAGTTTGGCTTGACGATTATTATACGATAGACGATTTATGGAAACGTAACATGATAGAAGGAGGTCAGCCTAATCAATGCTTATGAAACGACTGATTATAATATGTGAAGGGCAAACTGAACAGGAGTTTTGTAATGTTTTGCTTGCACCTTTTTTCTCTCAGATAGGCATTTCTTTGCAAGCACCGCTTATCAAAAAATCGCATGGCGGCATTGTTAATTGGGATAGTTTAAAGAGTGAAATAGAGAAATATCTTTGTTGTGAGAAAGATGTTTTGCTTACAACGCTGATAGATTATTATGGAATAGAAGCTTCTCATAGGTTTCCTCAATGGAACAAAGCACAAGAGATTGTTGATAAATGTAAGCGTTTAGATTTCATTGAAGAGGCAATGAAAAATGATATAGACGAAAACCTTTGTGTCAGGTTTATGCCTTATATTCAGTTGCATGAATTTGAGGGATTACTCTTTAATAATAAAGAAGTATTTTACAATCAAATAGCTGCTGAAGAGTTAGTTGGAAAAGATGAATTAGAGTCTGTTTTTAATGATTTTGATAACCCTGAAATGATAAATAATAGTGTAGAAACTTCGCCAAGTCATCGGTTAGAACGCATTATCAAAGGTTATAATAAAATTGTTTATGGTGTTTGTTTAGCTGAAGCAATAGGTTTGGCTCGAATAAGAGAAAAGTCGCCTCGATTTAATCGGTGGTTAGATATTTTATGTGCGGCTTTACAGAAGTAAAAGATAAGAGAATATGAGGTCAATAATTTATAAAATATCCTTGTTTTTGGTGGCATTTCTATTTGCTGCTAATGGTTTTGCGCAATCGTGCGAGCCATACGGGACATACACGAATGAAGAAGGCAATACGGAAACGATTAATTCTGCACAAGGTTTTTCTGGTTCTGCTCCTTTAACGGTCGATTTTGTTGCCAATCCTACTGCTGATTATCCTGCTGGAACGCAGTTTGAATGGCATTTCTTTCATCAAAATAATCGAAAAACAGCCTTTTTGGTGCGTTACGAAGCCAATACACAATATACTTTTACGGAAGCTGGTTCGTTCCAAATAAAGTTGTATGAAATATTGGGTGCTGATACGGTAAATATTTACGACCCCATTGTTGTTTCTATTAGTGAAAGCGAATTGATTATGCCGAATGCTTTCTCGCCTAATGGAGATGGTATTAACGATGTTTATAAGGCAAAAAAAGGATTTAAAAGTATTGTAGAATTTCGTGCAATCGTCTTTAATCGTTGGGGACAAAAGCTCTATGAATGGACTGACCCTGCTGGTGGTTGGGACGGAAAGTTTAATGGAAAAGACGTGGCGCAAGGTGTTTATTTTGTGAATGTAAAGGCAAAAGGTGCCGATGGGCGTATTTTTCATATCAAACGGGATATTAATTTGTTGCGCAATTTTACAGAAACGACCAACGCACAACCTTAAAGGTGGGTTCTAAAAATTACCACCGCAAGAAATATACTTAGGATATATGGGTTTCGTTTTGTTTTTCTTTGGTTTCTTTTTGGTTCAAATCGCCAATTCGTGCGGTTGCATAACTCGCTATGCACCCTTACTCATTGACAATTTGCTCACAAAAAGAAAAGCAAATTAAAACAAAGCTAATTTTTAGAACCCACCTTAATTTGATTTGCAAGACGATTAACAAAAAGATTGAATGAACGATAAAATAGAAGTTTTAGGGGCAAGAGTACACAATTTAAAGAATGTTGATGTAACGATGCCTCGTAATTCCTTGATTGTTTTTACAGGATTATCGGGATCGGGAAAGAGTTCTTTGGCGTTTGATACTATCTTCGCCGAAGGTCAAAGACGTTATATTGAAACTTTCTCAGCCTATGCTCGCAATTTCCTTGGCGGTATGGAACGCCCTGATGTGGATAAGATTACAGGACTTTCGCCTGTTATTTCTATCGAACAAAAGACAACCAACAAGAATCCACGTTCTACGGTTGGCACGACCACAGAAATTTACGATTATCTGCGTTTACTTTATGCTCGGGCGGGTATTGCCTACTCTTATATGAGTGGCGAAGCCATGATAAAATATACCGAAGAGCGAGTCGTAGAGATGATTCTTGCCGATTATGCCAATCAAGGAATTTATATTTTAGCCCCATTGGTGAGAAATCGCAAGGGACATTATCGTGAATTGTTCGAGCAAATGCGCCGTAAAGGCTACCTTTATATTCGTATTGACGGCGAAATTCTTGAAATAACACGAGGAATGAAGGTCGATAGGTACAAGAATCATAATATTGAGGTGGTTATTGATAAGTTAAAATTGGGGGCTGCCGATGATGAAACTTTGAAAGAACGCTTAGCCAAAACTGTTTCTGTTGCTATGAAACAAGGCGATTCGCTCATTATGATTGTGGAAAAAGAGAGCGGTGAAGCCAAATATTTCTCGAAACGTTTGATGGACCCTATCACAGGAATTGCTTACAAAGACCCAGCACCCAATATTTTCTCGTTCAACTCTCCCGAAGGTGCGTGTCCGCATTGCAAAGGATTGGGAAAAGTGAGCGAAATAGATTTGAACAAAGTCATTCCCGACACGGCATTAAGCATTCACGAAGGGGCGATAGTTCCTTTGGGAAAATACAAGAACCAAATGATATTCTGGCAGATAGCTGCGTTGCTTGAAAAGAGTGAATGCACCTTAAAGACGCCTATAAAAGATATTCCCAAAGAGGTTTTAGACGAAATTCTTTACGGCTCGTTAGAGAAAGTTCGCATTTCAAAAGACCTTGTACACACTACTTCTGATTATTTTGCATCGTTCGATGGTGTGATAAAATACCTTCGTTCGGTTATGGAAAACGATGAAACAGCAGCGGGACGCAAATGGGCTGACCAGTTTATTGCCGACCGTGAATGTCCTGAATGTAAGGGGCAGCGTCTCAATCGTGAATCTTTGTCGTATAAAATATGGGATAAGAACATTGCCGAATTGTCGGCTTTGGATATTACCGACTTGAAAGCATGGATAGATAGCGTAGAGGAACATCTTTCGGACAAGCAAAAACACATTGCAACCGAAATATTAAAGGAAATTCGCAAGCGCATTAACTTCCTTTTGGACGTAGGTTTAGACTATCTTTCATTGAACCGACAGAGTGGAACACTATCGGGTGGCGAAAGTCAGCGCATACGTTTAGCAACCCAAATTGGCTCGCAATTGGTCAATGTGCTTTACATTCTTGACGAACCTTCTATCGGTTTGCATCAACGAGATAACGACCGATTGATAAAATCGTTACGCGAATTGCGCGACCTTGGCAACACGGTGATTGTCGTAGAACACGATGAAGACATGATGCGTGCTGCCGATTGGATTGTCGATATTGGTCCAAAGGCGGGCAGAAAGGGTGGGGAAGTTGTCTTCCAAGGAACTTACGACGAGATGATGAAGACCCACACGCTCACAGCGCAATACCTCAATGGCGAGCAAAGCATTGAGATGCCTACTGAACGCCGCAAAGGAAATGG
Organism: Prevotella disiens; assembly: GCF_900454955.1. Lineage (NCBI taxonomy): Bacteria > Pseudomonadati > Bacteroidota > Bacteroidia > Bacteroidales > Prevotellaceae > Prevotella > Prevotella disiens. The sequence goes on from NZ_UGTL01000002.1 coordinate 533,999, forward strand.
CAAATCTATATGGTTGAAAGGTTGCAAAGGCAATAATCTGAAAAATGTAGATGTAGAATTTCCTCTTGGAAAGCTCCTTGTTGTAACGGGAGTGTCGGGTTCTGGCAAGAGTACATTGGTAAACGAAACCTTGCAACCTATCCTCTCGCAACATTTTTATCGTTCGCAAAAACCGCCTATGCCCTACGAAAAAATAGAAGGAATAGAGCATATTGACAAGGTAGTCAATGTAGACCAAAGTCCGATAGGGCGCACACCACGCAGCAATCCAGCCACTTATACAGGTGTGTTTTCCGATATTCGCAACCTTTTCGTCAATCTTCCCGAAGCCAAAATACGTGGCTACAAGCCAGGTCGTTTCTCTTTTAACGTAAAAGGTGGGCGTTGTGAGGGTTGCGGTGGCAATGGCTATCGCACCATAGAAATGAATTTCTTGCCCGATGTAATGGTTCCATGCGAGGTTTGCCATGGTAAACGTTACAACCGAGAAACCCTTGAAGTGCGTTTCAAGGGGAAATCTATTGCCGATGTGTTGGATATGACGGTTAATATGGCAGTTGAATTTTTCGAGAACGTACCTTTAATTCTTCCGAAAATAAAGGCTTTACAAGATGTTGGTTTAGGTTACATCAAGTTAGGACAAAGTTCTACTACCTTATCGGGAGGCGAAAGCCAACGTGTAAAACTTGCTACCGAACTCTCGAAGCGTGATACGGGTAAGACTCTCTACATTCTTGACGAACCCACAACAGGTCTTCACTTCGAGGATATTCGTGTGCTAATGGGCGTATTGCAAAAGTTAGTAGACCGTGGCAATACAGTGATTATCATCGAACACAATCTTGATGTCATAAAACTTGCCGACCATATCATTGATATGGGACCAGAAGGCGGTCGTGGCGGTGGTATGGTTGTTGCAACGGGTACACCTGACGAGGTAGCCAAGAACGAAACAAGCTATACCGCACCATTTATTAGGCGATTTTTTCAGTCGTAACTAAAATGGAGTAGTATGTTTGTTGTTACCTTTTGCACCTTTTAGACTTATTAAGTATTTTGTTCTAATGCTTAATGTGCCTATTTTTCACTTCAAAACAGCCTATTTTGCACGCCAATATAGGCTCTTTGGAAATCGATAACAAGTTGTAGGGGCGGAATTTATTCCGTTCCTCTCACCAGATTTTGTAATTATTACATGGGAAACACCGTTTTTGATTAAATGGAACGGACAGAACATCCGCTCCCTATAACCCAATTGATAAAAAAATAGCAGGATTTATTTGTTGTGAGGAACGGAATAAATTCCGCCCCTACGCCCAAATTGATAAAAAATAGCAGGATTTATTTGTTGTGAGGAACGGAATAAATTCCGCCCCTACGACCAGATTGATAAAAAATTTGCAGGATTTATTTGTTGTGAGGAACGGAATAAATTCCGCCCCTACGACCGATTTGCGAATGTTTTATACTCCGATTTACCATTGTTTCCTTACAACGCTTTCAATTTATTGTTCAACAAATTGGTAAATTCGTAATTCTTCAATCCCCATTTTGGAGCGATGAGCATATCGGAAGGACTTTGTGTAACGAAGCGTTCGAGTACTAAATCTTTTCTTAAAAGTTGAATGTATTGCGTAATGAGGTCGATGTATTCCTCAACCGTGTAAAGGTGGAAAGGGCGTTCAGCATAGAGTTTGGCAAGTTTTGTCCCCTTTATAATCTGCATTTGGTGTATTTTCAGCATCGTTAGTGGCAGCGATGAAACGATAGGGGCTTGCCTTAAACTTTCCGAAGCGTCTTCTCCTGGCAACCCCATGATGATATGTCCACCCACAAAGATGCCCCTTCGAGCGGTTTCTTCTACGGCTCGGCGTGTGCAAGCGAAGTCGTGTCCACGATTGATGTAGCGCAAAGTTTCGTCGTTACAACTTTCAATACCGTATTCAACAATAAGAAAAGTGCGCTGGTTCAATTCCTCCAAATAGTCAAACAGTTCGGGACTGACACAGTCGGGACGTGTGCCAATGACAATACCCACCACATCTTCCACAGCCAACGCCTCTTCGTAGAGTGCTTTTAACTTGTCTACAGCCTCGTAAGTGTTTGTATAGGCTTGAAAATAAGCCAAGTATTTCATCTCAGGATATTTTCTTGCAAAGAATTGTTTTCCGTCTTCCAACTGCTCTGTAACACTCTTTTGACGACTGCAATAGGCAGGATTGAAACTCTTATTATCGCAAAAAATACAGCCACCCATACCAATTCGCCCGTCCCGATTGGGACAAGTAAAGCCTGCATCAACCGATATTTTTTGTACTTTGAAAGGCAATTGTTTTCTTATCCAAGTACCAAAATCATTATAGTATTGTTTCATTGTTTTGCAAATATACTTATTTTTTCGTACTTTTGTTGCAGAAAATCAATTTAATAACAATGAAAAAAATACTACTTATGTGTGCAGCGTTCTTCACAGCTGCGATGTATGCTTTTGCAGGAGAGCCTATTACGCTAAAAGACATGACTTCAAATGTTTTTGCGGCAAAGACAATTTCAGGCATTAACCCATTGAAAGGAACGTCAGATTATGCTCAAATTTCTGACGATTGGAAGCGAATTGTAACTTTTTCTTTCGTTACAGGCAAAGAAACAGGTGTACTTTTCGATGTAAACAAAACCAATGGAGAGAAAATTAAGCAAATAGAAAGCTACGAAATCTCGGACAATGGGCAATTTATCCTTATCCAAACTCAAACAAAACGCATTTATCGCCGCTCTTTTACAGCAGAATTTTATCTTTATAATGTGAAAGATAAGTCGTTGAAGAAGCTTTCAACAGGTGGCGCACAACAAATTCCAACGTTCTCACCCAATGGTAAATACATTGCTTTTGTACGCCAAAACAACGTGTTTATTACCGACGGAACGACTGAAAAGCAAGTTACGACCGACGGAAAGTTTAACGAAATTATCAACGGATTGCCTGACTGGGTGAACGAAGAAGAATTTGGCTTTAACAATGCCTTGGCTTGGGGTGCTGATAGCAAGACTTTAAGTTGGATACGCTACGATGAATCAAAGGTAAAAACCTATTCTTTGCAGATGTTTGAAGGTGCAAAACCAACATTCAAGAAGTACGAAGTTTACCCTGGCGATTATTCTTATAAGTATCCAAAAGCAGGCGAAGACAACTCAAAAGTATCGGTTCTTTCTTATGCTTTAGAGACTGGTAAGACCTTAACTTACAGTTTTCCACTCGATGCTGACGGATATATCCCACGCATCAAGTCTACTAAGTTTGCCGACCGCATCGTGATTTACACCATGAATCGTCATCAAGACGTGTTAAACCTTTACAAAGCCAACCCAATGACAGGTGAATGCAGTTTGCTTATCAAAGAAAATGCAAACAAATATGTGAAGGAAGAAGCCATGGAAGGCATTCGCATCATGGACGATTATATCCTTTTCCCTTCTGATAGAGACGGCTTTATGCACCTTTATTTATATACCATTGACGGAAAACTTATTCGCCAAATCGAAAAAGGTAAGTATGACGTGATTGACGTTTACGGCTTTGACGAAAAAACAGGTAAGACTTATTTCCAAGCAGCAGCTAAAACCCCAATGCAACGTGAGGTTTATGTAGCCGACAAGAATGGCAAAGTTACTTGTTTAACACCACAAGCAGGTTGGAATAGTGCCGTATTCTCAGGCGATTACAAATACTTTTTGAACAATTGGAGCAACCGAAATACACCTTATTCCTTTGCGATTTATAACAACAAAGGTAAGGTTGTGCGCGAGGTTTTGAACAATAATAAACTCATCAAAGCTATGGCAAAATACGATTTGCCTACTCGTGATTTCTTTAAATTCACCACTTCTGAAGGTGTAGAACTGAATGGTTACATGGTGAAACCTAAGAATTTTGACCCTAATAAGAAATATCCAGTCGTATTTTTCCAATACAGTGGACCTGGTAGCCAACAGGTTGTAGACCGTTGGTCAGTTGGTGCAATGGGCGCAGGTGGCATTTACGAATCTTATTTGACCCAACAAGGCTTCATCGTAGCAGTTGTAGACGGACGTGGAACAGGCGCGCGTGGCTCTGAATTTGAGAAATGTACTTACTTGAAACTCGGTGATTTAGAATCGAAAGACCAAGTTGAGGCTGCACTTTGGGCAAAGAAACAACCATACGTTGATGCTGAAAACATTGGTATTTGGGGCTGGAGCTTTGGTGGTTTCAACACTTTGATGAGTTTGAGCGAGGGACGTAACGCATTTAAAGCGGGTGTTTCTGTTGCACCACCTACCAATTGGCGTTGGTACGACACAGTTTATACCGAACGTTATATGCGTACCCCGCAAGAAAACCCTTCAGGCTATGCGGTAAACCCAATTGAACGTGTCAAGAATATGAATGGAAAACTCTTGATTTGCCACGGCATTGCCGACGATAATGTGCATATTCAACACGCATACGAATATTCTGAAGCATTGATTCAGGCTGATAAAGATTTCAAAGAAAACTTCTATACCAACCGCAATCATGGTATTTATGGTGGCAACACACGCAACCACCTTTTTAGACAAATCACTGATTGGTTCATTTTGAACTTGAAATAATCGTTTACGAAATAGGAAAAAGGATTGTACAGCTACATGTGCAATCCTTTTTTGTAACTTTTGATGGAAGCAAATGGGCAATATCCGAAAATTTAAGTGCAAAACTTGTGCTTATGAAGCCGATGTTTATGAAGGCAAAGGCTTTATGGGGCAAACCATTGAAATGGTATCGTGTGCCGAATGCCACTCGTTGCAACCCTTGGTGGTAGGCGGAGTTATCGGCGATGCAGCTCCTTCGTTCCGCACATTGGTCGGTAGAATTTGCTTGAATTGCGGTTCCGACAAAATAAAGCAATGGAATGGTCATACATGCCCCCAATGTAGCGGCGAAATGGAGGACACAGGAGCGCGTGAATTTTGGACGTAAAAGCCGTTAAAATTGCAAATTGTTACCATAATCTGTGCTTGTTTGCAATTTTTTATGTAAGTTTGTAGTCAGAAAACTTTTTAGTATGACACGCAAGATTTACTTCGTTTTATTGATATTGAGTTTTAGTATGGCTACGTTTGCCCAAGTTAATGAATTACAAACACTTGAACGTAGCTATAAATCAGCCGATTATGACGTTGTACGAGCCTATTCGGACTCTCTTTCATTGGCAAAAGAAAGAATAATGTTGAATATTAATGCAGATAAAAAGACGGATGCTGCCACCGAATTTCAGCGCGCACGCCTCTTTTTACCGCTTACTTATCATCAAGATATAATACACAACGCATTCAATCTTAAAGACAATGATGCCTATGCTAACCATTTGTTAGACATTTATTTACATCGTCCTTCTTTGGTAAAGACGACAGACAGAGAGCTGAGAGGTAAGCAAGCGGCGAGCGTAGATGTGGAAACGCCTATTCAACAAGAATTCGAAATTGTTGATAAAGTAGCACCAACACCTGTTGAATCAGACTTTTCACCCATTCAAGTGATGGTTAGAAAGCCTAAGTTTTGGACTTACAAAGGCGACTATTCTTTGCAATTCTTGCAAAATTACTTTTCTGATAATTGGTATAAAGGCGGTGAAAGTAGCTATTCAGCCTTGGCAGCAACTGTTTTTGAAGCCAATTATAACAACAAGCAAAAGGTGAAATGGGACAACCGTTTGGAATTAAAATTCGGTTTGCAAAGTACTAAATCCGACTCATTGCATAGTTTTAAGACGACCGATGACCTCATTCGCTTGACTTCAAAGTTTGGGTTGCAAGCCTCAAAAAAATGGTATTATTCAGTTCAATTCGTAGGTTACACACAATTTACCCATTCCCATCGTTCCAACGACCCTAAGTTATACTCCGATATTTTAGCCCCTTTGAACCTCAATCTCTCACTCGGTATGGACTATACCATTGATTGGTTGAACCATAAATTAAAGGGAAATGCTCATTTTGCGCCTTTGGCTTACAATATAAAATACACTCGTTTGCTCGACCTTTCAGAACGCCTTGGCATTGATAAAGGGAAGCATATAAAGCACGATTATGGTTCGGAAATGACCATAGACTTTAAGTGGCAACTCATGGAAGCATTGACATGGAAAAGCCGTTTGTATGCTTATACAACCTACAAGCGCATGGAAGTGGAGTGGGAGAATACGTTTAAATTCCAATTCAATAAATATATTGGTGCGCAAATCTTCATTTATCCACGTTTCGACGATGGTGTAACACGCGACAACAGCCATGGCTATTGGCAGTTGAAAGAATTTGCATCAATAGGATTTCAGTATAGCTTTTAAAAAACAATAGCTTTTGAAGCTCAAAACAGCCTATTTTGACGTGCAAAAGAGCCTATTTTGACATTCAAAACAATAGGTTTAGGTTTTGTGTCGTATTATGCTGATTCTTACAAACTTGTAAAATTACCTTACAAAGATGAAAGAAATATTCCGAAATTTGGTTAATTAATCCTTTATTCTTATCTTTGCATATAATTAAGGTGTGAAGTCGAGTAAGAATAAAAGCTGTTAGACGAGCATTTTATCTTTAAATTGTAAGAAAATCATTAATTATATGAAGGACTTTTTAAAACATGTTTTAGCTACAATCATTGGTATTTTCCTTTTTGGATTAATAACAATCGCCTTTGCGTTCATTTCTATCGTGGGAATGGTGCTATCAACAACAGATGATAAAACAGAAGTAAAGGACAACTCGGTGTTGGTGGTTAATCTTTCAGGACAGCTAACCGAACGAGTGGAAGAAGATATATTCAGCCAATTACGAGGCGAAGTACAGCAAGGAATTGGGCTTGATGATTTTATAAAAGGACTCAAAGAAGCCAAAGATGATGATAAAATTAAAGGCATTTACATAGAAGCAGGATTGTTTTCTTCTAATTCTTATGCGTCATTGCAAGAAGCCCGTAACGCTATTTTAGACTTTAAAAAGAGCGGTAAATGGGTGGTTGCCTACGGAGATAGCTACACGCAAGGGGCTTATTATTTAGCTTCTGCGGCCGATAAGGTTTGGTTGAATCCGCAAGGCATGATAGATTGGCACGGATTAGCCACCCAACGTGTTTATTTGAAAGACATGCTTGGGAAGTTTGGCATAAAGATGCAAGTTTCAAAAGTGGGAGCTTACAAGAGTGCAACCGAGACGTTCACAGAAGAAAAGATGAGCGATAGCGATAGAGCGCAGACTACTGCCTACCTGACAAGTATATGGAATAACATCACAAAAGAGGTGAGCAATAGCAGAAAAGTTTCGGTAGCAAAGTTGAACGAATATGCTGATAGCATGATAACCTTCGTCGCACCAACCGATTACATCAAATATAAAATGGCAGATAAACTCCTTTACACCGACCAAGTGAAGAAAGAAGTGAAGCAACTATTGGGCGAAGAAGCCGATGCCGACATCAATCAAGTTTCGCTTGCCGACATGAAGATTGATGATACAAACCTTGATGATGAAAAAATTGCCATATATTATGCCTACGGAGATATTGTTGATAACCAAATAGCAGGACTTTTCGGTAACAATCATGTGATAGCTGGAAAGCAAGTATGTAGCGATTTGGAGGAAATGATGAACGATGACGACATCAAAGCAGTCGTTATTCGCATTAATTCTGGTGGCGGTTCAGCCTACGCATCAGAGCAAATGTGGCATCAAATTATGGAACTTAAAAAAGTAAAACCTGTTGTTGTGAGCATGGGCGGATATGCCGCATCGGGCGGATATTACATGTCTGCACCAGCCAATTGGATTGTTGCTGAGCCAACAACCATAACGGGTTCTATCGGAATCTTCGGTATGTTCCCTGATTATAGCGGTTTGGCAACAGAAAAATTAGGATTAAAATTTGACCAAGTGGTAACCAACAAGAACGCAGCATTCGGTTCTAATGTTCGACCATTTAATCCTGAAGAAATGAGAATGATACAAGCCTACATCGACAGAGGCTATGCCACATTTAAAAATCGTGTAGCGCAAGGCAGAAAAATGACCATTCAGCAAGTTGAAAACCTTGCACAAGGGCATGTTTATACAGGCGAAGACGCTCTGAAAATTAAATTAGTCGACCAACTTGGAGGCTTAGATGTAGCTGTTGCAAAGGCTGCTCAATTGGCACAAATCGACGATTATTGCACACAAAGTTACCCCAAACCAACCTCATGGTTTGAACAAATCATGGAAATGGAACCAACTGGCAATTATCTTGACGAACAATTGCGTGCTGGATTGGGCAATCTTTACGAACCATTCTCTTTCTTGAGAACATTAAACCAGCAATCTGCCATTCAAGCACGATTACCTTATTACATTAATATAAACTGAAAATGTAGCAGGTTGAACTTATAACCTGCTGACAACAAGGATAAATGGAAGGCGACTTTATTAAATTACACAAATGTCTTTTACCCCTTAGCTGGCTTTACGGCTTAGGGGTTGGACTGCGTAATGAACTATTTGAACTCGGTGTACTGAAGAGTCGTAGCTTCGATGTTCCTGTTATTTCAGTTGGAAACATTACCGTAGGAGGTTCAGGAAAGACCCCACATGTAGAATATCTTATCCGATTATTGAAAGATATAGCCCAAGTGGCAGTACTTTCGCGTGGATATAAACGGAAAAGCAAAGGCTATGTTTTAGCAGAAGAAGACACACCGATGGAAATGATAGGTGATGAACCTTTCCAAATGAAACATAAATTCCCGAATATTCATGTGGCAGTAGATAAAAAAAGATGCGAAGGAATAGACCATTTAGTAGACGATGAGGAAACAAAAAATACCGATGTCGTTCTGCTTGACGATGCCTTCCAACACCGTTATGTAAAGCCTGGAATTAATATCCTATTGGTTGATTATCATAGACTTATCATTTACGATAAATTATTGCCTGTTGGACGATTGCGCGAACCGCTATCAGGGAAGAATAGGGCAGATATTGTGATTGTAACAAAATGCCCAAAGGAACTCAACCCGATTGATTATCGAGTGCTAAGCAAAGCAATGAACCTTTATCCGTTCCAAGATTTGTATTTTACAACCTTCGAATATTGCAACTTAATCCCAGTATTTGAAGAGGCAAAAGAAAAAGAAATTGCTTTGAGCGACATACATAAAACAAATGTTTTGTTGCTCAGTGGCATCGCTTTGCCCAAGCAATTGGAGGTAGATTTAAAGCCTTATACCGAAGGAACAAAGGTAGAAACATTGGAATTTCCCGACCATCATTCGTTTAAAAAGAAAGATGTGGAACTCATCAACTCCATGTTTGAAGCAATGGAAACACCTAAAATAATCATTACAACAGAAAAAGATAAAGCACGACTTCTAAACTTAGAAAATTTAAATGATGAAGTAAAACAAAATATTTACGCACTTCCGATAAAGGTAAAGTTCATGCTTAATAAGGAAGAAAAGTTTAACGAAAAAATAATATCTTATGTACGAAAAAATTCAAGAAACAGCATCTTGGTTAAAGGAAAGGATGACAACAAATCCAAAGACAGCAATCATTCTGGGAACAGGGCTCGGACAATTAGCTTCAGAGATAACAGATAGTTACGAATTTTCATATAAAGACATACCCAACTTCCCTGTTTCAACAGTAGAAGGACATGCCGGCTGCCTTATTTTTGGTAAGTTAGGTGGCAAAGACATTATGGCAATGAAGGGTCGTTTCCATTATTATGAAGGCTATAACATGCAGGAAGTAACTTTCCCAATACGTGTTATGCACGAGTTGGGCATAGAAACGCTCTTTGTTTCTAATGCTTCTGGCGGTATGAATTCTGAATTTAAAATTGGTGATTTGATGATTATCACCGACCATATTAACTTCTTCCCTGAGCACCCATTGCATGGTCCAAACTTCCCAACAGGTCCTCGTTTCCCTGATATGCACGAGGCTTACGACCATAAACTCATTGAAAAAGCTGACGAAATAGCAAAGGAAAAGAACATTAGAGTTATGCATGGCGTTTATACAGGGGTTCAAGGACCTACTTTTGAAACACCTGCTGAATACAAAATGTATCGTATTCTTGGTGGCGATGCGGTTGGTATGAGTACTGTTCCTGAGGTTATTGTTGCTCGCCACTCTGGTATTAAAGTGTTTGGTGTCAGTGTTATTACCGACTTAGGAGGCTTCGATGTACCTGTTGAAGTAAGCCATGAAGAGGTGCAAGAGGCTGCTAATATGGCGCAACCACTCATGACAGAAATCATGCGTGAAATGATTAAGCGTGCATAACCTTATTATAAGAATTCATACAAATATATGGAAATAAAAGAATTGGGCGAGTTTAAACTGATAGAGCGCTTAACAAAAGATATTAAACCCGAGAACTCATCTACTAAAATGGGGGTAGGCGATGATGCTGCGGTATTATATTACGGCGATAAGGAAACGCTTGTGAGCTCACATCTATTTATGGAGGGCATACAGTTCGACCTTACTTACATTGATATGCGCCATTTGGCTTATAAATGTGCCATGGTTGCTATGAGCAATATCTTTGCAATGAATGGTAAACCGCGCCAAATGGTTGTATCAATTGCATTGGGAAAGCGCATAAAGGTGGACGACCTCGACCAATTCTATGAAGGTTTGCGCACGGCTTGTGCCAAATGGAAGGTTGATATAGTAGGTGGCGATACAACTTCTTCGTACACTGGACTTGCAATCAACATCACTTGCATCGGTGAAGCGATGAGCAATGAAGTTGTTTACCGTAGTGGAGCAAAGCCAACCGACATTATTTGTGTGTCAGGAAACCTCGGTGCTGCTTACATGGGTCTGCAAGTTTTAGAGCGAGAGAAGGTGGTTTATTATCAGCAAGTGGAAGAATTTAACAAGAAATTAAAGGCTGCACAAGCTGAAAATAATAAAGTTCAGTTGGATATTTTGAAGACTGAGCGTGAGAGTATCGAGAATTTTCAGCCTGAATTTTCAGGAAAAGAATACCTCATTGACCGCCAACTGAAGCCTGAAGCCCCTGGAGAAGTGTTGCAACAACTCTTGGAAGCTGGCATCAAACCTACGGCAATGATTGATATTTCCGATGGTCTTGCAAGCGATTTGAAGCACATTTGCAAGGAAAGTCGTGTGGGTTGTCGCATTTATGAGGATAAAATCCCTATCGATTACCAGACGGCTGCTACTTGCGAAGAGTTCAATATGAACCTTACCACGGCAGCTTTGAGTGGGGGAGAAGATTATGAATTGCTTTTTACCATACCTATTGGCGACCATGCAAAGGTGGAAGGAATGAAAAATATTCGCCAAATTGGTTATATTACGGAAGAAAAATTAGGCGAATACCTCATTGCTCGCGACGGAAACGAATTCCAATTGAAAGCGCAAGGGTGGGGAGAATAACTAATACTTTATCATTAAAAAGCCAGACTCGTCATTGCGTCTGGCTTTTTTGTTGCCTTTCCTTTGTTTTCCCGCTTCGATGGGTTGATAATACTTACTTCTTGACTGTCAGTTAGTTTGCTAAAAATAGCCAAAAATACACCTTGTAAATAAAAGTTAATATGAAAAAAACTTCACATTTTATTTGTCAGTTTCAAAAAAAACACCTACCTTTGCACTCGCAATTCGGAAATGATATTTAATTAACGAAAAGCAGAATGGTGCCATAGCTCAGTTGGTAGAGCAAAGGACTGAAAATCCTTGTGTCCCCGGTTCGATTCCTGGTGGTACCACTCCTCCTTTCATTAGGGCGGTTCTCATAGAGTCCGCTCTTTTTTTATGCCCATTTTTTTCTGTCGAAAATTATAAAATGCGGCTCAGAATAATCGGTGTGGAAATTTTCTTGCACGTTTATAAAGTTACAATGGTTTTAATTATCCTTATGTATTTAAGGAGAAAGACGATAAAATGTTTGTTTTCTAAGGAAGCGGTCAGCAATAAGGTGTAAGGGCGGAATTTTTTTGTAAGCTCAACAACTCGATTTCTGTTTTAACAAGCAATTGCCCTATCTTTGAAAATATCCTTTTTTGTTATGAGGAACGGAATAAATTCTGCCCTTACACCTTATTGCTAACTGGCTTCTATAAGGCTATTGCAAGCATACTGATAGGGATAAGAATGAAACAAATGCATCATATTTTTCTTTTTTAGCCGTTTTTACTTCTTATAATGTCCATAACAATTCGGTAAGACCTGTCGATTGATTGAGAGAAGATAGGTCGTGGTTGGCGAATTGAAATCCTTCGTATTCAAAATTCAGTAATTCCTTTGTTTTTTTCAACTTATTTTCTATGATGAAACGTGTCATTGCGCCTCGGCAACTTTTGGCATAGACGGTTACATTCTTGAGTTTGTCGCCTGCTTTCACTTTGAAAAGCGGCTGAACAACATGTACTTCTTTTAGTATTCGCTTCCAATCGAAAAGGTGTTGATACTCTTCGGTGGCAAGATGAACCAATATTCCGTCGTCGGCTTTTACCGAATTGATAAGCACATCTGTGAGTATTGGTTTCCAATATTCAAACATATTTTGTTCATCGTTGCAGTTTAGCTTCATTTTTCCTTCCAATCGGTAAGGGTGAATCCTATCGGTTGGTCGCAAGACACCATAAAGGAAACTAAGAATCCATAGCTTTTCTGCTGCAAAAAGATAGTCTTCTGGTTTGAAATTTTCTGCTTTCAGACATTTATAGGCTTGTCCGTAATAAGCCAAAATAGCTGGTATTTTGGCTTGTTCATTAAAGAAATCGGCGTATCGTTGTTTGGTTTCTTGTGCCAAACTCTTGCTGCATTTCAATTGTTCTTGCAACTCTTCCACCGAGCGTTCGTTTAGTTCCAATGCAAATTTATTCGCTTCCGTTCCAAATCTTGGTTGTGTTGTGTTGGGCAGCTGCACATCGGTAGCAGTGTTCATTATCTTTGCCGAGGCCAATATGATTTGCATAATTATAGATTGTGTTTCTTTTTAAGTGAATTGTATAATCCTTTGCACCCGTCTTCTATCAAATCCAATGCGAAATCGAAGGCTTTTGCATCGCCATAGTAGGGGTCAGGAACCGCAGTTTGCCCTTTATATTGTTGAAAGAAGTTGCACATTTTCAGCACTTTACCACGCTCTTCAACGCTTTTGGCTTGGCTACAAACGTCAGCATAGTTTTCTTCGTCCATGACAACAATGTAGTCGAAGTTTTCAAAATCAATATTTCTATTGAATTGTCGTGCTATATGGTCGATTTTATAGTTTCGTTTTGCCCCATGTTCTCGCATTCTTCGGTCAGGCAAATCGCCTACATGCCAGTTGCCCATGCCTGCCGAATCGATGTAAAAACGATGCGCAACGTGTTCATTTTCAACTAAATGCTGCATAATAGCATTTGCTGCTGGCGAGCGACAAATGTTACCTAAGCAAATAAACAATATTTTTATTTCTTCTTTTTCTTCTTTATATTTGTCCATAACTTTATTATTTCTTGCTACAAATTTACATTAAAAAGCGTAATCCCATGATTTTTAGTAGTTATACTTTGCTAAAACTAATTTTCATGCACTGCTTATCGCTATTTGTAAGTTTTTATAAAATCACCAGAGAGAATAATGGTGAAAAAACGAAATAGCCTGTTTTGAAATGCAAAAGTGCCTATTTTATGCTTCAAAATAGGCTCTTTTGAAATTAAAACAGGTTTGATGGTTTTTGTGGGCAACGTTTTTGTCTTGCTACAACGGCAAAATAAAATTTAGATTGAACACATAGATGACAGAATAGAAGAGTTCTATTGCTAAGATGTAGAGCGGAAATAGCTTTGCGCCAAGAATAATTCCAAAGGAAAGGGCATTATAGGTTTTCGCAAGCGTGTTTAATCTGCCACTCGAAACACCATAGGACAACGAAACAAAGGTAACGATGAAGGTTATGGAAGGTATGAAACCGATGGAAAAACTACTTGGAAACAAGCTGCCTGTAACGCTTAACAATGGGGCTTCGGGTAGGGCTACAAGGAGGAAAAGCAGCATGAAGAATACAAAAACTTCTAATAAAATTAAGCGCAAAGCAACTTTTTTTCGATAAGAAAACTTTGCGAATGTAGCTTTTCCTTTCAGCAATGCGTTTAAGATTTCATACAACCCTGAGGCTTTAAAGGTGCCAAATGCGACGATGCCCAGCAGCAACCACACCAATAAATCGGTTTTAAGGTTGTTGGTAAACTGCCCTATGAACCAACGAATGCCGCTACTACTAAGTAAAGAATGTACATTGATTTCAGGGAAAATGGCAGCTACTAACCATGAACCAAACACGATTAGCAACTGCAAACCTATTAAAATCAATGCGATTATTCCATACTTATTCTTCATCTGCGTATAGATTGTCTAAGTCAATGATTCTCAATTCTAAAGCACGAACTACCAAACGTGTGGCGTTTACACTAATGCCACCACGATTGTTGCCAAAGAGTTTTTGCACCAATTCGTTCTGTCGCTTCTCCAAACTCTTCACTCCAAAAGGCATGCCGCGTAGGTTTGTGATTTGTTCCTTTGTGTAACCTAATGCCAAATGGCGCAAGAAACGTTCGTCATATTCATCAATTTCATAGTCAATAATGGCTTCTTGGTGCATCAATTGGCTATTGATATTGTGCTTAAACTTCTCGATAATTTTCTGCAAAATGGGTTGATTGAACACCAATCGTTTCCCACTCATCACGCTTGCAACATCGCTACGAGTGAGCAATTCGTCGCTTTTAAGACAAATTCCATCGGCTCCTGCGTCTAAAGCGTCTACCCAAAGTTTCTCGTTAAGTATTTCGCCTGTGAATATAAGCACCTTCAAATTAGGGTGTAACTCCTTGGTTTGACGACAAATTTCCACGCCAACAGTTGTTGAACCGCCCAATCCTAAGTCTAACAACACCAAATCAGGCAATTCAGCTTTGAGCAATTTCCAATAAGCTATCTCATTTTCAGCTGTTCCAATGATATGCGCTTCTGGTATTTCGTTACGGAAAATACCTTCTGTTCCTTTAAGTTCTAAGGGTACATCTTCTACAATTATAACTTTAAAATCTTCCATAATTCACCTTTTATTCGTTTTTTGCTTGTGCCAATATAATACTTAATGCGGTTCCGTTGGGCGTGTTATGCGCCACAATTCCACACCGATGTCGGTTAGATGCCTCGCCTGCTTCGCGCACAATCTGTCGGCAAACCATATAAGGTATATGTTCTGCGCTCGGCATAAATAGGTTTATACAGTCTTCGTCCGATAGATTTAGAGTAGGCATGTGTGCTTCCAACTTTAAGTATTTGTTGGATATATTTTCTATTTCAATGTTTATTACCTCGTTTTTATTTTGTTTTTGCAACAATTCAAACATAAATTTGAGCAAATCAGGGTCGCCCAAAACGCTCAAATGAGCAGCTTCGGGGTTGGATAATTGCGTTTTTTTATCTAAAATATCTTTTATTTCCACTCGCTTGCACACGGGTTTCAACATTGAAACTTGGCGCATGGCTTGCATACTTAGCAGTGAATAAAGTTCTTTATAATACACTGATAATTCGTCAATAGCATTCAATTCCTCATCTTTCGCCCCCACAAGTTGGCTGATTCGTGAAGGGAAATACATGGTTTCGTGCTTCAATGTTGAGAAACAATTGTCCAAAATATTGTTACTGACGTGCAGTTTGTTAGCTTCAAACTCCATTTTTCGGAGTTCGTCTTTGGCAAGTTCAATGTTCGTTGCACTTGCTTTGTGATTTTCAACCGATTTGTTTAACGCTTTAATAATCTTTTGTGTAATCGACTTTAAGTTATTAGGGAAGTTGGTAGTCGATATTGCATTGATGTCTTTTTGCTTCTCTTCAGGTGTTTTTTCACTCAACAAGATGTTGTTAATGGTCTGAATATTATCAAGATAGGATTGGTAACGGAACCGATGACGATAATACATGAAATAATAAATCGGCACGATAGAGAGCAGCAAAACGATTAAAAGGACAATGGCAACGTTCTTATTCGATTCAGATTGCTGCATCATACTGCAATAAGCACCTAAATTTTTGTCGGCAGAATTCTCCTTAAACAAGAGCGTATATACGTTATTATTGTAACGATAAAGTGCCCAATCGTGGAGTGCTAAAGCCGCTACGGCACTTTCATTGCGTATGTCTAAGATAATGCTATAATTGGTTGGGAGGTTTTCATGCAACCATTGCACTTCGGCAGGAATCATGTTTCCGTCTGCGATGCGGCGCATAAGATAATGCCCATTAGGACGTAAACGCAAATAATACTTATTCAAATAATAGCGACAAGTGTCTGCAAAAGCCAACGTTTGCTTGTAATTTCCATTAATATTGCTATAATAAGCCGAGTCAGCATAGATGTTTGCTAAATCTAATTCACGCAAGAATGCAGAATGAGAGGTATTATTTTTGTGGCGAGGAACGCCCGAATCGATAGCAAAACTACTTGCCGATGAGAACATTAAACAGAGGAAAACAATGGTTCGAACAATGCCTTTTGGCAATCTGAAGTAGAACGTACTTCCTTCGCCTACCTTACTTTTGGCACCAATACTACATACGGAGAAAAGTTTACTAACCTTCTTATATTTGTTAATGATACCATTACAATTCATCAAACCATAGCCGTGAGAATGCGATTCCTTAGAATCAACAATGATTTTGTGGTCAAAAATATGGCTTAAAGCGTCAGGTTCAATGCCTTTTCCTGTATCTTTCACGCTAATTTCGACGTAACTTTCTGTTGCATGAGAAGCAATTTCAACCTTGCCACCATGGTCTGTAAACTTCCGAGCATTCTCTGCCAAAGTGTTAATCATGAACAAAGTAAGCACTCTATCAGCCTTTACAACATCATGAGTTTTCTCGATATTTAGTTCAATACCTTTTAATTGAAAACCCATTCTCGACCTTGCCACAACATCAAACACTTGCTGCAAAGGGAAACTTTCTATGTGTAAGGACAATTCTCCCTGCTTTAATTGAATCCATTGCGTAAGGACATTGTTGTAATTATTGATATTATCGGTAAGTTCAGCAATGTAAGTGTAGCGTTCATTGCGCAATTCTTCAGTTTCATTCGTTTGCTTTAAGCGAGCAATTTCACGAATCATTCTGTCAATTAATGGGTTCAAAGCGTTCACTAAAAACATCTTTGCACGCTTCTCCAAGTTGCGTCTTTTGTTCTTAACAACGTTGGAACGAGTGATAAATGATTTCTCTTGAACCTCTTGAAAGTCTTCTTCTAAGCGTTCCAACTCCGTTTCATTGCGTTGTTGCCATTCGTGTAAAGGCTGTAATAATTGGTTTAACGACTCTTTGCTATTGCCTTTTTTACGCAAATAATGGAGCAAAAAAAGCAATCCAACCAAGAGAAATATCATTATCAACACGGCTGTAATCATAAAATTAAGCTGGTGCGACGTTGTTTCAAGTATGCCTGCACGCGACTCTAAGTATCTGTCTTGACGCGTTTGCTCCTGTAAATCCAAATAAATATTGCGGTTAAAATCGCTTCCTTGCTTATCATTTATCGCTGCATAAACTACACTAAGTTGCTCACGAAGCGATGCAACAAGGTCAGGAGCTTGCCCTACTGCTTTATTTTTTAAGGCCTTCTTTAAACAAAAGATAGCCGAATGATAATCGTTTATCTGCCAATAACAAGATGCAAGCGTACGAGAAGAACTCGCAATCTGGTAGACTGCGCCAAAATCGGAAAACATATCCATTGCTCTTTGCGCCAAATTTCCTGCCAAAAGACTATCTGGCATGTTCTCAAAATTGATAAAACGAATAGAAGGATAGTTGTCGGCAATGAGTTTTTCTCTTACTTTTGGAATGATTAAGTGTTCGCTTAAACCTTGTAAAGAATTGGCTTGCCAATAAACATAGCCATGTTGGCGAGCCAATAAAAGGCATCTCATCAAATAATCGAACTCCTGCTGATTTACTTCCGCCTGTGTTCCTTTGTTCAAAACTCCACCTGCACCAACATTATAGAGGTATTTTAAATATTGCGCAGTATCGTCTCTTGATATTAAATCTTCATCAACATCAGCCATAGCCTTAGCCGATTGATTGCGCAAACCTACATAAAAATAGTAAGTTGAGGACACAATACAGAATTCAGACTTGGCATAAACCAAACGTTTCCGCTGGTGTTCGGTAAGCAAATATTCTTCTTCCTCAATGCGTTTTTGCCGTCTTATCGCTTCTTCACGATAGTCATAAAACTCTTTATTCTTTGATTCTCGCTGACAAAGGCGCATCAAATGCACGTCGGCAACTAACAATTCAATCTGATTATTCGTAATTTTCAACACGCTATCCAGCTTGGTATAAGCGCTGTTATAGTTCATCTTCATCAAGTCAATGCTGGCTAAATTGTTCAGTGCTTCCGCTTTTCCTGCATCGTAACCCTGTGAAACAGAATAGGCTTTCTTGGCATAAACCAATGAAGAATCAAGGTTTTTATATTGGTAAGAATAGGAAATTTCATTCAACTTATCCACCATTTTCTTATCTACATGTGAGCAAGCTGAAAGAAACAAACTTACTAAAAATACAAAAAGTATAGAATAGAAAGTTCCAAATATATATTTTGTCTTACACAAAATTAAATGTTATTTGAGACAAAATTACAAAAGAAAATCGAATAAAGCTGCTATTATTCTTTTTTTTGCATTGTTTTACAAAAAAGAATAAATAGCATTATTAAAATTCAACTATTATTATTATTTTTGCAGAATAATATAGCAAAAGCTTTATGGTTGAAAAAGTTAGGATAAAGGATATCGCAAAAAAAGCAGGAGTAAGTGTTGGCACTGTAGATAGGGTTCTTCACAAGCGTCCCAATGTGTCAAAAGCATCATTAGAAAAAGTAGAAAAGGTATTAAATGAAATCAATTACCAACCCAATGTTTACGCGAGTGCCTTAGCATACAATAAAAGTTACACGTTTCATTGCATTCTTCCGAAACACTCGAGCGAGGCTTATTGGGAAGAAATAGAAACTGGCGCCATCAAAGCTATTGACTTTCGACGTGATTTTCATCTTGATATTAAGTTAAGACATTTTAGTAGATTGCACCCAGAGTCGTATCTTGAAACGTGCAATGCGTGTCTTGACGACAATCCAGACGGCGTTATTCTCGTTCCAACAACCTTAGAAGCAACCAAAATTTTCACAGAAAAGTTGCATGAAAGAAACATTCCTTTTGTTCTTTTAGACTCCTATATGCCTGATTTAAAACCACTTTCGTTTTATGGACAAGATCCTTTTCAAAGTGGTTTCTTTGCTGCCAAAATGCTTATGTTGATTGCTCGTGAAGAAAAATCAATCATGTTGATGAAACAAACCTTTAACGGAAAGATTTCAAGCAGGCAACAAGAAAACCGTGAAGTAGGCTTCAGAAACTACATGACCAAGTATTTTCCTGAAGTAGAAATCAAGGAATTGGACCTTCCAATGGGCGAAAGCAAAGCCGATTACGATAAGAAACTTGAAGCGTTTTTTAGTGCAAATCCTGATGTTCATCATTGTTTCACAATAAATTCCAAGGCGCATATTGTTGGCGACTTTATCTTAGAGAACAATAAAACGAACCTTCAAATTATGGGTTATGATATGATTGCCGAAAATGCAGCGTGTCTTCGCAAAGGCAGTATCTCGTTTCTCATAGCGCAACATGCTTACCAACAAGGTTTTTTAAGTGTGGATACGCTTTTCCAAAACATTGTTTTGAAGAAAGAAGTACCCGCTACCAACTATATGACGATAGAACTTCTGACGAAGGAGAATATGGATTTCTACCACAGAACTCGCATTTAATTTTTCAAACGCACAACATCAAAGCAAAAAAATGGACGTTATACAAGAAAATTTCTTTAAACTATTGCGGTCAGGAGCCTTCAATGACAAGTCAGTCCTTGAAGTTATGTCAGCGTTTAAGTGGCGCCGACTCTATCAGATAGTCTTAGTGCAGAACGTTCTCGATTATTTTGTGCGTGGTGTGAATAATTATGCCAATGACAAGCAGCTCAATTTACCTAAAATACTGATTGATGAAATTCAAACAAAGTTAGATGAAGAGCAAAAAAGAAAGGCTTCGCCCATCAAAATTGAGTTGAGCAACAGGATTTTGAAGAAGAAATTTGAGAAGATTATCATCAATGAGCGACACGCAATGGACACATCTATTGAAACGCTTGAGATGCTTAAACTTATCGTTTTCAATACCAATGCGATGCTTAATCATGGCATTAGTCTTGAAGGCATCATTAAATTGGGGCAATATTTGCGCAGTAAAGGCGACAAAGTAGATTTTATTAAGTTGGAAAAATGGTTGATAGCCTTGCATTTACGCCGTATTGCTCAATTGCAAGGGAGCATACTTATCAATGTTTTTGGCTTCGAACAAGACGAAATTCAGTTTGTTTCTAAAGTTGAACCTGCTGCTTTTGCCTTGACCATGAAGACGATTTCGAACTTGGTAAAGGACAATGCTTCAGAATGGCACTTTAAACAAAACTCAATGGGATTTGTTCAAAACAACGGCAAAGTATTTCGTCGCAACCTCAGAAGAAGTTATAAATATATGAATTATGCTCCAATAGAAACGGCGAGCAACTTCTTTAACAATTTTGCAAGAAGTCTTTCCGAAATAGAAGAATAGGTTTTGTCGCCACACAACGAGAACTTTATTGATAAAACACCTCATGTCATTCCCAACTTTTTAAGGAATGTAGAGCAAGATAAAACAAGTAAATTTTCAAAAGAGCCTATTTTGCGCCTCAAAACAGGCTCTTTTGCGTGTCAAAACCTATTGTTTTGAAAATTAAAGCCATTCGCTATTCGTAATCGTCTATTACGCTGTTCATCATATCCATCATTGGTTTCCCTAATTTCACTATTTCAATAAGTTTTTCCTGCCAATCTTTTTGGGCAAAGAAGTCGTCTTCAACTTTCACCCAGCAGCAATAATCTTTCATTCTCAAGTATTGTGGAAACTCATAGTCCTTAGGAAATCCCTTTGGTGTAGTCTTCAAAGCGGTCAAACCAAAGCCTTTGTCGGTAACGTTGTCGTCCTCCCAATGCCCATCGCCCGCATATCCAAAGGTCTTTATAAACTTTCCGTCCTCAACAATCTTGCGCCATTGGTCAATGTTTGCCATGATTTCGTTGCGGCAAGAGGTAAGAATATTCGTTGGAAGATAGTAAGAACCTATGGCAATCAAGCAGTTATGAGGTTGCAAATGTATGTAATATCCGCCTCGTAATGCCTTTCTTCCCTTTGCACAAATGAAGGCTCCGAAGTGGCGTTTGTAAGGACTTTTGTCGGGTGAAAACCTAATATCACGATAAAAGCGGTAGGTACAATCTTTCACTTTCAAGTGGGCTACCTCACTATCCACTGCTGCAAGTGTCGCAATCGCTGCTTCAACACCCCCTTCAAATTCCTTTTTCGCTGCATCATACTCCTTTTTATGGTCTTGAAACCACTCACGATTGTTGTTAGCAGCAATCTTGTTCAAAAAGTCAAGTATTATTTTTGTATTCATCTTTTTACTTGTTTGATAGTTTACTATTTTCTAAATTCTTTGGGCAGAACGTGTCAAATGGACATTTTTCGCACAGCGGACGCATGCTTTTACAGATATATCGCCCATGCAAAAGTATCCAGTGGTGAGCCGAAGACACTTCGTTTAAAGGAATATTTTTCATCAAATAGTCTTCCACTTTCCTCGGTGTGTTGGCTTCGTTCGGCACTAATCCCAATCTGTGGCTCACTCTATAAACGTGAGTATCAACGGCTAATGTAGGTTTACCGAACCACACTGCTTGCAACACATTGGCTGTTTTGCGTCCAACACCTGGCAGTTTCACCAATTCATTGGGGTCGGAAGGTATCTCGCCACCATAATTATTCACCAACATTCGTGCCATTTCTACCAAATGATTGGCTTTAGAATTGGGATAAGAAACGCTCTTTACCAACTCGAAAACATCGTCCACGTCGGCTTTAGCCATCGTCTTTGCATCAGGAAATTTAGCAAATAATGCAGGTGTAATAGCGTTGATTCGCTTGTCGGTACATTGCGCTGAGAGCAGCGTTGCACAGAGTAATT
The DNA here is from genome assembly GCF_900454955.1 of Prevotella disiens. Lineage (NCBI taxonomy): Bacteria > Pseudomonadati > Bacteroidota > Bacteroidia > Bacteroidales > Prevotellaceae > Prevotella > Prevotella disiens. The sequence continues at coordinate 556,211 of NZ_UGTL01000002.1, forward strand.
GGAAAGCAGAGCCGAACATTAATTCTGTTGAAACCTCGCCAACGTTTGTCCTGAAATAATCTAATATAAATGTATATCGTTCCTTTCTTGTCATGATAAACTTACTTGTTCATGCACAAAGGTACAAAATCTTTGCGAAAATTTGGTGTTTTGGCAAACTTAACGTACTTTTGCAGAAGAATAAAAACATAAAAAGAAGTATTATGACAACACCATTAATCGGATTGGTAGCTTTGTTCGTCCTTGCAATCGTAGGTTGGGCAATTGCCGAAGGCAAGAGTAAAGCCATTGAATTCTCTCATTCTGAAGACGAAAACGAAGGTTGGGAAGAAATGAAAGAGGCATACGAACATAACGGAAGCAAGGAATTGACTTTGAAAGATTTGCTCCAAAAGAACTATACAAGGGGTTACAAATCTATTTAAATTGGCTGAATGAGGTGAGAGAAGTGGCTGAAAAAGCGATTTTCTGCCCTCAATTTTCAGACAATAAAAAAGGTATGCTTTCCAAGAATGCATACCTTTTTTGTTTCATAAACCTTTAAAAATCAACGAACTATGGTTATTGGAAATATAAACGAAGCCGAACGCTACTACGATTTGCACCCTCGCATGCAAGAAGTCTTTGAGTTCATTAAGAAAACCAACTTCAACGACTATCCAAGTGGGCGCATTGAATTGGACGGCGACCAGCTTTTCATCAATTTAGACGAAAACGAATTAGAAGCCAAAGCGGATAGAAAATTAGAATTTCACCAACGATACATTGATGTTCAAGTGCCGCTTGCCATAGAGGAAACCTTCGGTTGGGGGGCAAGGGCAACGATGGCAGAACCTGAAATTGCCTATAATACAGCCCAAGATGCAGGATTTTACACCCGATTGGCGCAAGTTTATGTTACACTTCAACCGCAACAATTCGTCATTTTCTTCCCCGAAGATGCTCATGCACCGCTCATTGGCAAAGGAAAACAGCGAAAACTTATTGCAAAAATCCTCATCGAAGAAAAATAAAAGCAGTGTTTTAAAAGTTAAAAACAAGTGTCTTTTTGATGCAAAACAATAGGTTTTAATTTTCAGACTTAATCGATGAACGAAAAATGTTTTGGCATTGTTGAAAATAAAGCGTAATTTTGTAAATCATAAGAACGAAGCAACGAATTATGAAAGTAATAGGAATTATCCCAGCACGATACGCCTCATCGCGTTTCCCTGGCAAACCGCTCGCTAAATTGGGCGGAAAATATGTGATAGAGCATGTTGTTGAGCAGGTTTCGGCAGTCCTCGACGATGTTTATGTGGCTACCGACGACCAACGAATTTACGATACTGTAACTCGTTTGGGTGCAAAAGCGGTGATGACACGCAGCGACCACCAAAGTGGAACCGACCGAATTGCAGAGGCATTGGAGAAGGTTGGGGGAGCGTTCGATGTTGTTGTGAACATTCAAGGCGACGAACCATTCATTCAAAAAAGTCAGATAGAAACGGTAGTCGAATGTTTCAACGATGAAAACACACAGATTGCGACCTTAGGAAAGCGGTTTGCAAGCATCGAAGCAGCTCGAAATCCGAACTCTCCTAAAATCATTCTCGACAATAATAATTATGCTTTGTACTTCACTCGCGCCCTTGTTCCGTATGTGCGCAATGTGGTAGAAGACGAATGGTTGCGAGTTTATCCTTTCCTTAAACATATTGGGTTATATGCTTATAAGCCAAATGTTTTGCAAGAAATAACAAAGTTGCCTCAATCTTCATTGGAAAAGGTGGAAGGATTGGAACAATTGCGCTGGTTGCAGAATGGTTACAAAATAAAAGTGGGATTGACCGATGTGGAAACCGTTGGTATTGACACGCCAGAAGACTTGCAACGAGCTGAGGAATTTCTCAAAGAAATCAAAGGATAGGGGCTTTCTCTGAGTAAATGGTTTTCTTTGACAGAATAAAGGGACTAGTCTGACTTGTCGGACAAGTCAGACCAGTCCCGATTTATGGGCAGTTTTCAATAAAAAAATGAAACTTTTAGGCTAAATCTAAGTTTAATTTAGCCATCAATTTGCCAATGGCTTGGTTTTGTTCCTTCATCTTTTCCAACTCTTGGCGAGGCGTTAAGATAGGTTTTATTTCGCTTGCTTTCGCCAAACGGATATTTACTTCGATTTGACCATTGTGCAAACGTTGTGCCATAGTGGCACGGATACGCCGCTGAATATCAGTGAGTTCCTTGAGGAAGATGCGATTTCCAACAATCACATCAATGGTGTCATCTTCCGCAATGATTGGTTTGATGTTTTTCATGCGCTGCGCCAAACCAGGATTGAGCTTGGCTATGCGCGTACACATTCCTTTCCACTCTATGATTAACTCTTGTGGAGTGAAACTTTGGTTTTCTTCTTTGTTGGTTATTTCAAACTTTTCCTCAATTTTCTCCTTAGGTTTGTTGGCATTTCGTAGATTTTGAAACGACATACCAATGCCTCCTAAAGTCATTTTCGGCATCTTTGGCACTGCGTTTTGGGGCTGTTGGGTCGTATTTGTACTCGTTGTTTCCACCATAACTTGAGCAGCAACAACTTGGCGCCCAACTTCTTGAGTACCTTTTTTATGACTCGGCGCAACTACCTGCGGGGTCGCTTTCTGCTGAGTCAGTCTAATAATGTTCTTGAACAGGGTTTTCAATCTTTTAGGGCTACGCCCCGAGGCAGGCACATCATCGTCTTTTTGTGTGATTTGTGCCACTTGTATGAGCGTAATCTCCACCAATAATCGTTTGTTAGAGCTTTGACGATACTCTACATCGCATCGGTTCATTATCTCTAACGCCTTGTATAAGAATGGGGTAGGGCATTTTTGTGCTTGCTCATGGTAGCGTTGGCGCATTTGTTCGCTCGTTTCCAACAGAGGAAGCGTTTGGGCGTCCTTCGCCATGAGTACGTTACGCACATGCGAAGCCAATCCTAAAACCAAGTTACCACCGTCGAAACCCTTGTTAATACAATGGTTGAGCAGCACCATAATCTCTGGAACTTTGTTCTGCAACGATAGGTCTACAATGTTGAAATAGTTCTCTTCATCAAGCACATTGAGGTCTTCAATTACTTTTTGGTAAGTAATGTTGCCTTGAGAGAAACTCGCTGCTTGGTCGAAAATAGAAAGCGCATCACGCATTCCTCCGTCTGCCTTCTCAGCAATCACGTTCAATGCTTGCTCTTCATACTTTATTCCTTCCTTTTCAGCCACTTGTTTGAGGTGGTTAATGATGCCTTGTACCGACATTCTTTCGAAATCATAAATTTGACAACGAGACAGAATGGTAGGCAAAATCTTATGCTTTTCGGTGGTGGCAAGTATGAAAATGACGTGTGCAGGCGGTTCTTCCAATGTTTTAAGGAAAGCATTAAACGCCGCCGTAGAGAGCATGTGAACCTCGTCAATGATAAAAACTTTGTATTTTCCGAGCTGGGGTGGAATACGAGTTTGCTCCATTAACGACTTGATATTCTCTACTGAATTATTGCTTGCAGCGTCAAGTTCGAATATATTGTAGCTTCGCCCTTCGTCAAACGATTTGCAACTTTCACATTCGTTGCACGCTTCGCCTTCGGCAGTAGGGTGTTCGCAATTGATAGTCTTAGCGAAAATGCGCGCGCAAGTAGTTTTTCCCACTCCACGAGGACCGCAGAAAAGATAAGCATGCGCCAACTTTCCGTTCTTGACAGCATTCATCAGCGTTGTCGTAAGTGCCTGCTGTCCAACCACAGAAGCAAACGACATGGGGCGATATTTGCGTGCCGAAACGATGTATTCGTCCATATTTCTTTACCTTTTATATATAAGGAGTTTCAAAACTGGATTGAAACTCGAAATTTTATTCCTTGCAAAGGTAGTAAAAAGAATGTAGATGAGCGTTGTAGGAATGATGTTTTAATTGTTAATTAGCTTAAAAACTTATAGCGTAATCCCCTTTTTCGAAAACTTTTGCTTACTTTTGCATAACATTGATGGTAGGGTGTTAAAGTGCTAATAGTGGCATTTACATTTTGAAAGAAACCATTGTGGAAGAAAGCGCAGTGAAAAAGATTTCTGGACATATCTATTATTTTTTTAGCCGATTTAAGTATCATATTGTTATTATACTTGGATTGCTCGTTGTGGGCGTGTTAGACGAAAATAGTTTTCGCCGCCGCATTGAGTGTTATTACCAAATTCAAGACTTGAATGCTGAGATTGAAAAGTATGAAAAGGAATATCAGCACGATACACAACGCCTTAGAGAATTGAAACAGAACCCTAATGCCATTGCAAAAATAGCTCGTGAACGCTATTTTATGAAAGCCGATGATGAAGATATTTTCGTGTTAAGCGATGACGAACAACCTACGACAAATAATAATATTAATGAAACAACTGAATAAAATAGAAAGCACCTTGTTTATTATAGGCGGTTTGCTCATGGTAATTGGTGCTGGTCTCTATGCTTTTTTTATCGTTCAACAATACGCTTGTTGGGCAATGCTCGTTGGAGCAATCCTCTTTGCAGGCATGCAAATTAGACAAAAATATCTTGGAACAAGCTTTACCATAAAGCGATTGCGCCGCTTTATGATGATTGCAAATATTGGTTTTGTGTTGGCAGGAATATTTATGGTGGAAGATTCTTACCACTTTATTGCTCCGTTATTTACCAAAACAATCGGTGGATACACCTCATATATGAATATTTTTTACCATAATTGGGTAGTTATTCTATTGATTTCGGCTTTCATCGAAGTGTACACAACGCATCGAATTAGCCACGAATTGGCGAAAGAACAGCAATAATAGTTGAAAAAAAACTAAAAAGCACGTTATTGTTTTAAATACAATGAAAAACTTTCGCAGCATCAATATAACATTGTAAATTTGTCTGTCAGAACAAGAAAAAGACTCTATGAATAAATTTTTATACGCCTTTATCACTATCATGGCATTTACATCGTGTGCCAAATCTTACTATATTCAAGGTACATCTAACGTATCCAGCTTGGACGGACGCAAACTTTATCTTAAAGGAGGTTCCGCAGATACGCTCTTTACGATAGACTCTTGCGATGTGGTACATGGTGAATTTACATTCAAAGGTAACTTGGATTCTGTGCAAATCGTTCAAGTTTACATGGACGATGTGAACTTACAATTCCCATTAGTATTGGAAGAAGGCGACATAATATTAAAGTTAGACAATACGCAACAGAGCGTTTCAGGGACTCCGTTAAACGATAAAATAAACGCATTTTGGAGAAAATTTACACAGTTGCGCAATCAATATGTGGAAATTGACCACGAAGAAGGAGTGGCAATCATGAACGGACATGATGAAGAAGCCACCAATACGCGACTCATTAAGAAGGCTTTGAAGGTCTATGCCAATACGGATAAACTCTTCACAAACTTTGTTACAGAAAACTTTGACAACCCTTTAGCACCATGGGGATTTCTCACTCGTGTTACTTACGATATGACTCCAAACGCTTATCCAATTTGGATGAACGATTATTTGTATATGAATGCAATGAGCCAACTATCGTCTTGGGTGGAATATATCATGGCAAAAGCACCTGAACACTTTAAGATTAATGGCGACGTAAAGAGTTTTTACGACTATTATCAGCAGGCGCAAAGCGAAATGAATGGTACTGCTATGCCGCAAGAATCGATGCAAACGCCTATGGCAGGGACACCTCAAAGCAATGTTAGTGTGCCTACTCCTGCTCAAATGGCAGGCGATTCAACTAAAATGAAGTAGAAATAAGGTAAAAAAGTTATTAATTTAGACTTCTACTATGACAATGAAGAAACTCATTCAAGGCGGAACGATTGTCAATGAAGGACAAAAATACAGTGGCGACATCGTCATTGAAGATGGTCGGATAGCTGCAATTATAAAAGAAAGCAACACGCCCCATGGCAATTTTGATGAAATCATCAATGCCACGGGGTGTTTTGTTTTGCCAGGTGTGATTGATACGCACGTTCATTTCCGCGAACCTGGAATGGAAGAGAAGGCAAATATCGAGTCGGAAACGCGGGCGGCAGCTTTCGGAGGGGTTACTTCGTTTTTCGAAATGCCCAATACCAATCCGCAAACCACCTCTTTAGCGGCTTTAAACGATAAATATGAACGTGCAAAACGTAGTTCGCATATCAATTATTCGTTCTTTTTTGGCGCAACAAATGCCAATGCCGAACTCATCAAACAGCTTGATAAACATCTTGTTCCAGGCGTAAAACTTTTCATGGGAGCCTCTACGGGCAATATGTTGGTAGACCGTAAAGCCGCATTAGATGCTATTTTTAGTTCGGCAGCCCACGAAGGATTTCCCGTAATGACCCATTGCGAGGATTCGAATATCATCAATGAGAATATGAAACGGGCAAAATCGTTGTATGGAGATGACCCCGATATTGTGCATCATCATGAAATTCGAAGCGAAGAAGCATGCTATCAATCTTCTAAATTGGCGGTTGAATTGGCTTTAAAGCACCATACTCAACTCCACATTGCCCACCTTTCCACTGCTCGAGAACTTTCTTTATTGGAGCAAAACGCTGTCAAAGACTTTGTAACCATGGAGGCTTGCATCGCTCATTTGTACTTTACGAATGATGATTACGCTACTAAAAAAGGGCTGATAAAATGCAATCCATCAATTAAAACCGCTGCCGACCGCACCGAATTGCGCCGTGCTTTGGCTGACGGACGTATCGAAACCATCGGTACTGACCACGCTCCGCATCTGCTTTCTCAGAAGCAAGGAGGCTGCGCAAAGGCTACTTCGGGTATGCCAATGATACAATTCTCGTTGATAACCATGTTAGAACTTGTCCGTGAGGGCGTTATCAGCATGGAACACATGGTTGATTTAATGGCACACAACCCTGCAAAACGTTTCGAAATAGACAATCGTGGCTTTATTCGTGAAGGTTTTAAAGCCGATATAGCTATCGTTCAGCCTACCGAAGCATGGGTTGTGAGCAACGAAATCGTGGAAAGTAAATGCAAATGGACACCTATGGCGGGCGAAACCTTCCATTGGCGTGTGCTGCATACGTTCTGTAATGGGCAACACCTGCTTAATAAGGGTGTGTTCAACACGGAAATTCGTGGCGAACAAATAACGTTCCGTAAAAAAAAGTAGACTTATGGTAGCACGCATCGTTATCCCTTTATTTCTGCTCATCGTCCTTACCGATGTTTATATCGACTTTCAATATCTTCGAAAGCGTAAGAATCTAACATGGTGGCAACGTCTTTCGTGGTGGACTCCTACCATTCTGCTCGTACTTTTTACCTGCGTTTTGGCTTCAATAAAGAGTTTTGCGCCTCATAATTTAACGTGGCTCAACACTTATTTGTTCCTCCTTGGGACTATCGTCGGACCTAAATTCCTATTTACTTTGTTCTCCATTTTTGGCAAAGGCATACAGAAATTTATTGTCAAAACTCGCAAAAATTATGGCGAAATCGTTGGTTTCGTCATCGGTACACTCTTCTTTTGCGCCTACATTTATGGTTTTACGTTTGGTTTTCAGCAAATTAGAGTGCGCCATATTGAGGTGGTTTCCGACCGTTTGCCTCGTGCTTTTGACGGCTATCGCATCATTCACGTTTCCGATATGCACATCGGTACATTTAAAGGGTGGCGAGAAAAAATATTGAAAGCCGAGATGGACAGCATAAAATCCTTGAAAGCCGACCAAATTTTCTTTACTGGCGACTTGCAAAATATGCGCCCCGAAGAGGTGGAAGAATTAGCTCCACTCATCAAAGATGCCATGAAAGGCACAATAGCCATACTCGGCAATCACGATTACACTGAATATGTGCGACTTACACCTGCCGAAGAAAAGGCTCAACAGGAGCGTTTGGAGCGTGTTATTACACAAAATTTGGGTTGGAAACTATTGAAAAATAGCAATGCACAACTATATTTCAACAACGATTCCATTGCTATTTGCGGTGGCGAAAACGATGGTCGTCCACCTTTTCCACGCAAAATAGACATGGCAAAAACCATTCGTGGCATTAACAAAGCGCAGTTTATGATAATGCTCCAGCACGACCCATGGGCATGGCGACACGACATTCTGCCCCAAACAACGGCTACGCTAACATTGAGCGGACACACCCACGGCGGACAAATGCAACTCTTCGGACTGCGCCCAACCATGATTCGCAATACCGAAGACTATGGTTTTTACAAGGAAGGCACTCGCTATCTGAACGTTACGGCAGGCATGGGTGGCTTAGTTCCCTTCCGTTTCAATATGCCAAACGAAATAGTTGTCATCACTTTACGAGCAAAAAAATAAGAATATGAGCAACAAAAAGCAGACAAGCACTTTCTTAAAAGCAATCCTAACATTGCTTTATAGGCTCTATGTACTCTTTATTTTTCTTCCCCTTTTTGTCTTTTTCTCTGTCTTCATAGCCCTCGTTACCACCATTGGTTGCCTCGTTGGAAATATCCATTTTTGGGGTTATTATCCAGGAAAGTTATGGGGTCGCTTTGTGGTTCATGCCCTTTTGTTGCCTGTAAAGGTTGAGGGCAGAGAACATTTAAATCCGAAACAGAGCTACGTCTTTGTGGCTAATCATCAAGGAGCATTCGATATATTCCTCATTTACGGCTTTTTGGGTCGCAATTTCAAGTGGATGATGAAAAAAGGAATCCGCAAAATTCCATTTGTGGGCATGGCTTGCGAATACTCAAAGCAGATATTTGTAGACAAAAGTGGGGCAAGTAAAATTAAAAAGACCTACGACCAAGCTCGCCAAACCCTCCAAAATGGCATGTCGCTTGTGGTATTTCCCGAAGGCGCACGCACTTTTACGGGTCATTTAGGCATCTTCCGCCGTGGTGCATTCATGTTGGCTGACGAGTTGCAACTGCCTGTTTGTCCGCTTACTATCAATGGTTCGTTCGATGTAATGCCCCGTATGCACGATTGGCATTTCCCTATTTGGCACCCATTAACGCTCACCATTCACGAACCAATTATGCCCAAAGGAAAGGGAGCGGAGTATGAACGTGAAACTTTAAAGGAGGCTTACGAAAAAGTAAATGCAGGACTTGAACCTGAGTATCAAGGGTTTGTGGAAAATCCTGACCAATAAATCGTGGCAATAAATACGAGATAGCGACACGATTACACTGAAACGAAAATAAAAGCAAGCATAAATCAAAGTAAAAGTAGGTAAAGAACGAAAATAAAAGCAGTGGGGAATAACGATTTTTCTATTGTTTTTCCGTAACTTTGCAACCACTATGAGTAAAGGAAAATTACAGAAATTTGCAGAAATGGAGACATTTAAAAATGTTTTCCAATATCCATACGGTGTCATTAGCGAAGTTCCTTTCGACATGAAAGGGCATTGGTGTGAACAATATTTCAAGAATGATAACCCAATTGTCTTGGAATTGGGCTGCGGAAAGGGTGAATATACGGTCGGGTTGGCACGTGTTTACCCGAATATCAACTTCATTGGTGTTGATATTAAGGGTGCCAGAATCTACACAGGAGCAAAGCAAGCCTTGGAAGAAAACCTTGAAAATGTAGCTTTTTTGCGCACCAGCATCGAAATTATTGACCGCTTTTTTGCGCAAGACGAGGTGCAAGAAATATGGCTCACGTTCTCTGACCCACAGATGAAGAATTTCCACAAGCGTCTTTCGTCTACTTTCTTCCTCAATCGCTACCGCAACTTCTTGATAGACAAGGGAATAATACACCTCAAAACCGACTCTAATTTCCTTTTTACTTATACCACCTACCTCGTAGAAAAGAACAAATTGCCTTTGCTTTTCCGCACGGAAGACCTTTATGGCAACGAAACGAACGGTGTAAAATCAGCCGATTTTGACGAGCGCACGAAGGAAATTCTTGGTATACATACCTATTATGAAAACCAATGGATAGAGCGTGGGCTAAACATCAAGTACATGAAGTTTGAACTCCCACGTCTTGGCGACCTCTGCGAGCCAGAAATTGAAATAGAACTCGACGATTATCGTTCCTTTAAACGTACCAAACGGAGCGGTAAAGCCACTGCAAAATAAATATTGCCGATTGTTTAAATTTCAAAAGAGCCTGTTTTGCACCTCAAAAGAGCCTGTTTTGCACTTCGAAATAGCCTGTTTTGGAATGAAAAACAATAGCTTTTTAAATTTGCATGCCGAATTGCATTTTTAGGAATAGTAAGAATGATAGAACGAAAACTGCCAATGCTCAATGTTCTATCCGTATGCTAAGGCGAGTTGAAAGGTTATTCCCAAAGAATTGCCTCAAACAATTGGCAGAATGGACAAAAAGCAATATCTTTGCATAAGATATAGCTGCACTCGACAAACTGAAAGTAAACTTTCTTTGTCCTCGTTGGCAATATCTTTGCATAAGATATAGCTGCACTCGACAAATTGAAAGTAAACTTTCTTTGTCCTCGTTGGCAATATCTTTGCATAAGATATAGCTGTCAGCAAGTCGGTGTAGGGGCGGAATTTATTCCGTTCCTCTCAACAAATCGGTAACGCAAAAACATCAGCAAATCGGTGTAGGGGCGGAATTTATTCCGTTCCTCTCAACAAATCGGTAACGCAAAAACATCAGCAAGTCGGCGTAGGGGCGGAATTTATTCCGTTCCTCATGCAAAAGGAAAACTTTTAGGCTTGTTAGGGACGTGATAACGAGTTGTTGAGCTTGCTAAAAATCACGCATCTTTGCATAGTCTTTGACTTTGAATTTATATAAACCAAATGGTTACAGATATGAAAAAAATTATTGCTTCGATAGCAATTATAGGCATTTTAGCGTTTTCGTTCCCTATTTTTATAGCGGCACAACAACCCAATGATAAGGCGCAAACAACAAATACTCAGACTGCTGCCTCTGCCGACCCCTTGTCTGATGAGGCTTTAGACGCAGCTGGCGTAACAGATGCTGCCCCTATGCAAACCACACAACCAACAACCGATAGCGGTTTTCACCAGTCTTTAAAAAGAAAATTTATCGAAGGCAATGCTGGGTTCATGTCTTTGGTAGCCCTTGCTTTGGTGATAGGTTTGGCTTTTTGCATCGAACGCATCATTTATCTTAGTCTTTCCGAAATAAATGCCAAGAAGTTCATGGCAAATATTGACGACTGCATTGCTGCAAACGATATTGAAGGGGCAAAGGAATTGAGTCGAAACACTCGTGGTCCCGTTGCTGCCATTTGCTATCAAGGTCTGTTGCGCATCGATAGTTCCATTGAAGATATTGAGCGCAGCGTGGCTTCTTACGGCAGTGTGCAGAGTGCAAACTTAGAAAAAGGTTGCTCTTGGATAACGCTTTTCATCGCTATGGCACCTTCTTTGGGCTTCTTAGGAACGGTTATCGGTATGGTTATGTCCTTCGACCAAATTCAAATGGCAGGCGATATTAGTCCAACTATCGTGGCTTCTGGTATGAAAGTAGCTTTGATAACCACCATATTTGGTATCATTGTCGCCCTTGTTTTGCAGATATTTTACAATTATATTCTTTCAAAAATAGAGCATTTAACAGCCCAAATGGAAGAATCGGCTATTTCTTTATTAGATAGCATTTTGAAATATAAAATGAATCGATAAGTATGGAAATAAAGCATCGACATAAAATAAAGACCGAAGAACGCATTTCGCAACGTGTTTTGTATGCGATAATAGCAATTTCTGCGGTATTTTTTCTTTTGTTTCTCGTCTTAGGAGTGCAATCGCCCTTTGCTGCTTCGCCCATTATTACAGCACCAATCTTGGTCGATGCTCTCATTATTTTTATGTGGGTATTGGTTGGATTGACCTTTCTTGCAATGCTTTTTTCCATTATTCGCACTGCCAAAAAGTCGTCCGACAAGGCGCATATCGTCAATGGCATTCCCGCATACAAGATAGCCGTAATCGTGTTTTGTGGCACTTTGCTTTGTCTTATCCTCACTTTTGCTTTGGGTTCTGCCCAAACAATGGTGATAAATGGCAACCCTTTTGCAGACAAATTTTGGTTAAAAGTTTCCGAAATGTTTGTTACTTCCTCGCTTGTTATGCTGCTTGTCGCAGTGGGCGTAACTATCTTTGGTGCTACACGTTACAATAGAAAGGAAAGGAAGTAGCCAAATGTTTAAGCGAGCAAAGAGAAAAGTTCCAGGATTGAACACATCATCGACAGCCGATATATCGTTTATGCTGCTGATTTTTTTCTTGGTTACCACCTCCATGGAGATGGATAATGGGCTCGACAAGCAATTGCCACCTATCGAAAAAAACAAGAAGGAGCAGCCTTCTATGGTGAATGAAAACTTGGTGATGCGCTTTCAGATTACCGCCAACGATAAAATCAATTTGAATGGTAAACCTATTGACCCACAAATGATTAAGTCTTCTGTGCTGAAGTTTATCGAATCGCGTGGAAAAGAACATATCATACAAGTTGAAAGCGACAGAAAGGCGACTTATAATGCTTATTTTTTGCTACAAAACGAGATTGTTGCAGCTTATAATGTAGTAAGAAATAAGAAAGCATTGGCTGAGTTTGGACAGACGTATGAAACATGTAACATGGCGCAGAAACAACAAATCAACGATGAAATACCACAACGTATTTCAGAAGTTTACCATGTTTCTACCACCCAACAGCAGGAAGGAGGCACGCAATGAGCATTTATCGCCGTCGTAGCCACGATATTCCTGAATTGAATACGGCTTCTTTACCCGATTTAATCTTCACCATTCTCTTTTTCTTTATGTTGGTTACGCACATGCGAAAAGTGGCTGTAAAGGTGAAATATCAGGTTCCGCAAGGCACAGAACTAACAAAATTGGTGAAGAAAACGGCTATTACCTATTTATATATTGGTAAGCCCATGAACGAAACTGGTCAATTGGCGAGCGATAGTCTTTGCATTCAGATGAACGACAAGTTGGTTGATGTTGCTGAAATTAAAAGTTATTTGGTGAAAGAACGCGCTACCATGTCGGCAGAAGATAAGAAACAAATGAGCGTAAGCATTCGTGCCGACAAAGAAACGCCCATGGGACGCATCATAGATATTAAACAAAGTTTGCGTGAAGCCAATGTTTTGAACGTAAACTATGCGGCTACAAAGAAGAAAAAGTAAAGCAATTGGGCAATCAAAGCCTCTTTTTTAATCAGCTATTTAATTGTTTTTAACAAGTTTAGTTCACCTTTTTGTCCTCATAATCTTGCCATTTTCGTTTATTTTTCTTTCCTTTGCAATTAACATTGAAACCATAAAAGCGTGAATAAAATGCTCTTCTTTGGTGAAAAAGATGTTCTTGGAGTCGCACTCCATTCAGTTTGAAGTGATAACGCAATTAATTTTAGAAATGGGGAAACATCAATCCCACAAAAAACAAAGCTAAGTAATGAATAAAACGAAACAAAGTGGGAGCATCATCGCTATTATTGCCATGATGTTTCTTTACGGAATGATTTCTTTTGTAACAAATCTGGCAGCACCAATTGGTATTATTTGGAAGAATATTTTTGGTGGAGATAGTGCAAATACGGTAGGAATGTTGGGTAACGCAATGAACTTTCTGGCTTATTTCTTTATGGGAATTCCCGCAGGAAAGATGCTTGGACGTGTCGGTTACAAGAAAACAGCTTTAATTGGAATCGGTATCGGTCTCTTAGGCGTGTTCGTTCAGTTTTGTTCAGGCTTCTTTGTTGATGCTAAAACCACAGGTTTTGTCATTTATTTGTTAGGCGCATTCATTTCAGGCTTCTGTGTTTGTATGCTCAATACGGTGGTTAATCCTATGTTAAACCTTATTGGTGGCGGTGGAAATCGTGGCAACCAATTGAATATGATAGGTGGTACGCTCAACTCATTAGCCGGTATGCTGACGCCACTTTTCGTGGGTGCGCTCATTGGAGAAGTAACAAAACGCACTTCAATTGTCAATGTAAATCCTGTGCTTTACATCGCTATGGGCGTATTTGCAGCCGCATTTGTCATTCTATATTTTGTTCCAATTTCCGACCCACAGATGGGTAAAACGGGGTCAAACGTCGTGTTTGAGCATTCGGCTTGGAACTTCCGCCACTTTGTTCTCGGTGCTATTGCCATTTTTGTTTACGTGGGAGTTGAAGTAGGAATACCTGGAACATTGATTTATTACCTCTCTGACACAACTGCAAAGGGGGGAGGTTTGAGCGCAGCCACGGCTACTGCGATTGCTGGTTCAGTGTCGGGCACCTACTGGTTCTTGATGTTGGTAGGTCGTTTTAGTACTGGATTCATTGCCGATAAGGTTTCAAGTCGCACGTTAATGATAATAACTACCACGATAGCAATGGGGTTAATCATCGTTGCAATGGTTCTTGGCAGCAGCATAACCGTATCAATGCCAGTCTTTACAGGTAAGAGTTTCGACATTGTAACCGTGCCTATTAGTGCTTTATTGTTAGTACTTTGTGGCTTATGCACCAGCGTTATGTGGGCAAGTATCTTCAATCTTGCCACCGAAGGCTTGGGCAAATACACCGCATCAGCATCGGGTATTTTCATGATGATGGTTGTCGGAGGAGGCATTCTTCCTTTAATTCAGAATTTAGTGGCAGATAATAGCAGCTACATGCTTTCTTACATTGTGCCTTTCCTTGGTATTGTTTACATGGCTTTCTATGCTATTGTGGGCAGCAGGAACGTAAATAAAGATATTTCAGTGGATTAAAAGTCGTTTTTTTATCGATTTGAGTTTATAAAAGAGGGTGTATCAAAATAGATATTCCCTCTTTTTTTATCTTCCTATCTGTTGGTATTAAAACTTTTGACCATAAGCCAAACCTTCTTTTTTTTGCTTTATGCTACCAAACAACCCTTTTTTATATGTTTCTAATTCTCCTCAAAGGCTACTAAAAGGCTGTAATGATGTGCAAAAGGGGGAATTAGTGCTTTGACACATCTTCGTTATTCTTTTGAAATAGGTTACTTTAAAAAAAGAAGAGCTATCAATAATACAAAAAAAAGGCGAAACAAAAAAGTTTCGCCCCTTGTATATGAATGGATTAGAGTGCTCCTTCAAATTGTAATGTTTTTGCTTCGTCTTCACCTTTGGCTTGTATATGAAAGGATTAGAGTGCTCCTTCAAATTCTTCTAAGAACTTTTTGTCGTTTTCAGAGAACAAACGGAGGTCGCTCACTCTATATTTCAAATTGGCAATGCGCTCAACGCCCATACCAAAGGCATAGCCTGTATAAACAGACGAATCGATTCCACATGCTTCCAAGTCGTGTGGGTCTACCATACCGCAGCCCAAAATTTCAACCCAACCTGTATGCTTACAGAATCCACAACCTTCGCCGCCACAAATGTTACAGCTAATGTCCATTTCGGCACTTGGTTCCGTGAATGGGAAGTAGCTTGGCCGAAGACGAATCTTTGTATCTGCACCAAACATCTCGCGTGCAAAAGTTAAAAGAACTTGCTTTAAGTCGGTGAAACTCACGTTTTTATCAACATACAAGCCTTCAACTTGGTGGAAGAAACAATGCGCACGTGCGCTAATTGCCTCGTTACGATACACACGTCCAGGGCATAACACACGGATAGGTGGCTCGTGAGTAGACATATAGTGGGCTTCGTCGTTCGAAGTGTGGCTTCTGAGAATCACATTCTTCGTTACGTCCAATGTATTGGTGCGTTCAATGAAAAAAGTGTCCTGCATATCGCGTGCAGGGTGGTCAGCAGCAAAATTCAACATGGTAAACACATGCTTATCATCGTCGATTTCAGGGCCTTGATAGAGTGTGAAACCCATTCTGCCGAAGATGTCTATAATTTCGTTCTTCACCATTGTCAATGGGTGGCGTGTACCAAGTCCCACTGGATAAGCTGTGCGTGTAAGGTCAATATCGCCCCCTTGTGCTTCAGCAGTTTCCAACTGTTCGCGCAAAGCGTTGATTTTATCTTGCGCACTCTGTTTGAGTTCGTTAATTTTCATGCCGATTTCCTTTTTTTGGTCGGCAGCAACATTACGGAACTCGCTCATCAGAGCGTTTATTTCACCTTTCTTACTAAGATATTTCAAACGGAGTTGTTCCACCTCTTCTGCGTTTTTAGCAGAGATGGTACTCACTTCTTTTAAGAGTTCTTCTATCTTTTCGAGAATCATATTTTCTTTATTTTCGTGCAAAGGTACAATTTATAATTTAAAAACGGGAAATCCGCCCTAAGAAAATATGTTCTTTTGGGCTTTTATTAAAAATAAATGTAGTACTTTTGCATTGAAATTTGAGATATAATATATAAAATATGAGAAAGTCATTTTTACTCGTTGTTCTTTTCTGTGCTATCATGTTAGGGCTGAATATCGGCTGCTCCAATAAAAAAGTAGAGCCTGCCGACTCGACAAATGTTGATACTACGAGCGTAGACACAGTGCAAAAGGTGGATACAGTGGCTCAAATTATTGAGGAAACACCTATGCCAAAGGCTGCCGACCAATTGTTCGACGATTTCTTCTTTAACTTTATTGCCAACAGAAAGTTGCAACGCAAGCGCATTAAGTTTCCATTGCCTGTTACACAAAATGGAAAAACTACACAAATTGCTCGCAATCAATGGACGATGGATAAGTTTTTCCGCCCACAAGGCTATTATACGCTGATTTTTGATGATGAAAAGCAAGCTAATTACGCTAAGTCTACTGACTTGGATTCGGTCATTGTCGAGAAAATTCACCTTAAACAAGCTTTGGTAGAGCAGTATTGGTTCGACCACCAAAATGGCATTTGGGAGATGAACCAAATTCGTAAAATTAGCTACGAAAAGAGTTACAACGCTTCGTTCTTAAAGTTCTTGCAACGATTCCTTGCATCGGGCGGACAAGGCATGGTGAAAACTCCGTTGAAATATTCAGGGCCTGA
The DNA here is from genome assembly GCF_900454955.1 of Prevotella disiens. NCBI lineage: Bacteria > Pseudomonadati > Bacteroidota > Bacteroidia > Bacteroidales > Prevotellaceae > Prevotella > Prevotella disiens. Next base: position 573,158 of record NZ_UGTL01000002.1, read on the forward strand.
CCCTAACGGCGAGGAAACCACAACGGTTAATACCACAATTTCTGCCGACGAATGGAAGAATTTCTTGCCAGAAGTGCCTGGAAACTTGATATATAACATACTTTATGGACAAAAGTACAAGGAAAGTAACAAGAAAATTCTTGTGTTCCGTGGACTTTCTAATGGTGTTGAAACGCAACTTGTATTTAAAAGAAAAGGTCGTTCGTGGCGTTTGGTAAAGGTAGATGCCTACTAAAAACACGAAAACTATTGATTTTGAGGAGGAAAAGAGGATATGATAGATAAAAAAGACTATAGTTTGCTCAAGCATAACACCTTCGGAATAGAAGCAAAATGCAAGCGATTTATAGAATTTTCAACTGTTGATGAGGCGGTAGAAGTGGCAAAAATGCTTACCGAAGCCGACCAACCGCTCTTGATTTTGGGCGGTGGTAGCAACCTTTTATTAACCAAAGATTACGAAGGAACGGTGGTTCATTCTGCCATTTCTTACATCAAGAAAGTGGACAATTGCCGTGTTTGTTGCGGTTCGGGTTATGTTTTCGATGACCTTGTCGCCTATTGCGTTGAACATCAGTTATATGGAGCAGAAAATTTATCTATCATTCCTGGCGAAGTAGGTGCCAGTGCTGTGCAAAATATTGGTGCATACGGCGTTGAAGCCAAAGACTTTATAGAAGATGTTGAAGCCGTAGAATTGGCAACAGGCAAGGTGGTTCATTTCAAAAATGAGGATTGTCAATATAGTTATCGACAAAGTAAATTCAAGCAAGCATGGCGAGATAAATACTTAATAACATCGGTAACTTATCGTTTTTCAACTACTTACGAGCCAAAATTAGACTACGGAAACATTCGTTCGGCATTGGTTTCTAAAGGCATAACCGACCCTACAGCAAGCCAATTGCGTGAGGTTATCATCGAAGTTCGCAATGCAAAATTGCCCGACCCTGAGGTTTTAGGCAATGCGGGTAGCTTCTTCATGAACCCCATTGTGGCGAAAACAAAATATGAAGAATTGGCTGCGCAATACGAAAAAATGCCCCATTACACCATTGATGCTACGCATGAGAAAATCCCAGCAGGGTGGCTCATTGAGCAATGTGGGTGGAAAGGCAAAGCATTGGGACGTGCTGCCGTTCACGACAAGCAAGCCTTGGTTTTGGTAAATCGTGGCGGTGCAACGGGCGAAGAAGTGGTAACACTTTGCAAAACCATACAAAACGATGTAAAAAATAAATTTGGAATTGAAATATTCCCAGAGGTAAACATTAAATAAACAAAAGCCCTCAATTCGTAAAAGACACTCCTAACAAGCGTTAGAGGTGGGGAAAGTTGAGATGAAATTAAGATTTTTAGGAACAGGAACATCTAACGGCGTACCCGTAGTGGGTTGTACGTGCAACGTTTGTAAAAGCAATAATCCTAAAGATAAACGCTTGCGCACTTCGGCACTCGTTGAAACCGACCAGACACGCATACTAATTGACTGCGGACCCGACTTCCGTCAGCAGATATTACCACTTCCTTACCGCAAAATTGACGGCATTCTCGTAACTCATATTCATTACGACCACGTTGGCGGAATTGACGATTTGCGCCCTTATTGTTGGTTGGGCGACATTGATATTTTCACCAATGAGGACACTTGTCAAGGACTTCGCCACAACCTTCCTTATTGTTTTAAGGAAAATCCTTACCCAGGTGTGCCTGTTTTAAACCTTCATGCGGTTCAGCCACACGAGGTTTTCACCATTGGCGATTGCACCATTCAACCCATAGAAGTGATGCACGGACGCCTGCCGATATTGGGCTATCGAATCGGAAAGTTGGTTTATATCACTGATATGAAGACCATTAATCCGTCAGAATTGCCTTACCTTGAAGGCATAGAAACGTTGGTTGTCAGTGCTTTACGTTGGGAAAAAGAACATCATTCACACCAGTTAATTAAAGATGCGATTGCTTTTAGCCAACAAATCCATGCAAAACAAACTTATTTGACCCATCTAACCCACCAAATTGGGCTACACGATGATGCTTCAAACTTGCTCCCCGAAAATGTACATTTAGCCTACGACGGTTTAGAAATTGAGGTTTAGCAACATTTTTCCACTTGTGGGGGCTGTTTTTTGCAAGTTCAACAACTCGTATCATGCTCCTCATAAACAAAAAACTTTATTAATTAATCCCTTTCGCTCATGAGGAACGTGATAAATCACGCCCCTACGTTTTTCAACGATTACCTATAAATTTTCAAAAGCGGCTATTTTTAGCCTCAAAACAGCCTATATTGCATAGCAAAAGAGCCTGTTTTTGTTTTTAGAACGGCAAGCCCACTGCGAAATGGAAATTGAAATCGCGCTTAAAATTAGGATTGACAATGGCGAAATGCTCTTCTTTGCAGGTGTAGGCTGGGTTGATGGCTTTCATGCCCATATCTAAACGGAGAATGAAATAATCGAAGTTTAAGCGCAAGCCCAATCCGTAGGCTACGGCAATCTGACCTAAAAATTTGTCAAACCGAAACTCTCCACCTGGTTGTTCGTTGTATTTCCTTAATGTCCAAATGTTTCCAGCGTCAATGAAAGCTGCTCCGTCAAATTTCCAAAACAAATGGGTGCGGTATTCTGCGTTCATATCTAACTTTAAATCGCCCGTTTGGTTGATGAAATCGATGCGTCCGTCTGTGCCGTGAAACTTTCCTGGTCCCAATTCTCTCACGTTCCACCCACGCACGGAGTTTGGTCCGCCACTGATGTAACGTTTTTCGAATGGCAAAATCTTGCTATTGCCGTATGGAATGGCGATGCCGAAATCGGAATGCAGTGCCAATGAGTTGCGTGAATCGAAGCGAAAAACTTTCGTATAAGAGAAATCAAACTTTGCATATTGGGCGTAGGCAATGTTTAAGAATTTGGATTGTCCTTGTGCGTTCTTCTTAAAATTGACCAAACCGTCCACCGCCGACAAAATATTGCCTGCTAACTCGATTTTAGAGCGTATGGCGACATTGTTTTTGTTGTAATTCAAGCCAAATCCCATGCGCATAATGAACAAATCTTCGTAGTTGTAGCGCAAAATAGCGTTACGATTGGACACATTATCCAAATAGTCTTCCTTGAATTTTTGACTTATCCACGGCATGTAAACATAACTCAAATCGGGCAATTCGAGCTCAAAATTTAAATGTTTTTTGGGATTATTCCACGCATAACGCCACGCTGACGAGAAGACTCGGCGGTGAAATTCAGGACGATTTTGCAAGTCCCAACTCACTGAAAGCTCGGAAGTTGCATTGCTACGGCGGCGGAATTTTCGGGTAACAAACGGGGCAATAAATCGTGGAAATTGCAGTTTTGCTTGCACACCATATTCCTCATAATTGTGATTTTTGTAACCTTCCAAACCCGTTATGGCTTCGAAAGCGGCACGAAATTCGATACTTAGCAGTTCGCTACCACGGAAAAGGTTGCGATTTTGATAAGTCAAAACAGCCGCTGCACCAAGGTTTCCCATCGTGTTAGTGCCTTCGGGTTGAAACGAAATCGTATTGGGTTTATTGTTGGATAGGCGCACATCAGCTTCCAAATACCGCAAATCAGATTGCTTATAGCCCAATGTTCGCCCAAATATCAGTGAATCAATGCGGTTAGCTTCCCTAAATTCAATGTTCGTATAGCGCACAGCCCCCATTTTTGCAAAGTTGTTGTAAGTGTTTTGCAAGTCGGTTGCCGAGAAATATTTGCCTGGCTCAATCAAGCAATTGTCGTAAATTACACTGTGGCGAAGGTGCAAACCCGTCGTATCGCCTGGTAGAATATTCACCTTTGAAATCACATACCGAGGGTGTTCTGTTGGGTTATCCTTTGTGTTGGCACGATATTTCGCCAAATGGAGCGTAACATCGATGTCTTTCGACCCACGAATGGTGTCGGCAGTATAGTAAATAAAATCCTTGTTAAAACGATAATATCCCTTATCGTTAAGCAATTTTGTAATGCGTTTTCGCTCTCCGTCCAATGCCGAAACCGTGAATTGTTGCGGTCTGTCTTGTGTAAAATCGTTTGATAATTCAGTATGGAGCAAGTCCGAAATAATCGAATCTTGAATGTCGTAGCGGAAGTTCTTAATGTGGAAAGGGTCGCCTGGTATTAAATGGTAAATGGCTTTCAACTTTTTTCCCTTTGTTTTGGTTTCCAAATCTACTCGCGCCTGCATGTAACCCATGTTATTCATCGCCAAACGGAGGTCTTCGCACGACAATTTTGCTTGCAAAGTGTCAAACAAAACAGGCTCTTCGCCAATGCGTTTCAAGGTTCGGTTAATCCATTTTGTGGTGTCCCTACCTGCCAAAGCGTAGGTTTCCAACGGCACTTTAAAGAAAGAAAACCACCGAGCGTTCTCCTTTTGTCTGACATATTGTGCCAACTCAGAAGCATTCAAGTCTTTTGCATCGGAGCGAAGCTCTACTTTGTCCAACAAATATTGACCATCGGTGATGAATTTATCGGCTGAACACGATGAGAGCAATACTGCTATGATAAGCATAAATGGGGCAAAAAATGATAGCTTTTTCTTTATCCTACGCATGAATACTTCTAAATTTTTGGCAAAGATACTAAAAGTTAGGATAATTCATGGGTAAAGTGAAGAGATTTTTGTAAATTTGCGTTGTGATATCGAAGAATAAAATAAAGCTCATACGCTCCTTAGAAACCAAGAAAGGAAGGGAGAAACATCAACTTTTTGTAGCCGAAGGACATAAAGTTGTTGCCGATTTGGTGGCTGCGGGTTACCATGCTGAAGATATTTTCGACGAGGAAGACGACATAAAAAAGGTGTCTTTCTTGCAGCACCCACAAGCCAAATTGGGCGTTTTTCGTTTGCCTGAACCCGATAAAGTCCTGCTACCGACCAACGATTTGGTATTGGCGTTAGACGGAGTGCAAGACCCAGGAAACCTCGGAACGATTATTCGCATTGCCGATTGGTTCGGAATTAAACATATTTTTTGTTCTATGGAAACGGCAGATTGCTGGAATCCGAAGGTGGTACAAGCCACGATGGGCAGCATTGCGAGGGTAAAATTGCATTATGGCGACCTAAAAGCGGTGCTGAATGCCTTGCCTGACGATTATCCCGTGTACGGAACTTTGTTAGACGGCGACGATATTTACAAGCAATCGCTCACCGCTCACGGCATGATAATCATGGGAAACGAGGGGAAAGGCATGACCGAAGAAATAAGAAAATGTGTCAATCGCAAGTTGTTCATTCCTCATTTTGCATCGGGCGAAAGCCATGCTGAGTCGCTCAACGTAGCGATAGCAACGGCAATTGTCTGTTCAGAATTTAGAAGAAGGGGGTAACGCAGCATGAAACAGTGGGACTATCATCAACAAATAGTTTGCTTGAAGCAACTTCGGAACTTGTATGACCCGTCCGCCTTGTCCTATCTCCCTTTAAAACACAGATAAAAATGGAAGAATTTGTAAAAGAACGTAGCATAAGAAATTGTATTTCAAAAGGTTATAAGTATTGGCAAATACATCTTGGCGATACTTTCATGAAAGTAAAGTGGCGTTTATTGCTCAATGCATTCATGTTTACGTTGGCAGTTTTGAGTTATATGTTTCATTTTCATTGGCTCATTTCGCTTGCTTTTTTGTCGCTCTCGCTTACCAATATCAATGTAAAAGCACGACAATTGGCGAACGGAATGGAGTTGGAAATGCGAGGACAGAAACTCATTACGAAGAATTTTGCCTATTATATTGGGTTCATGCTGCACGCAGGAATCATCATGTTAGCCGTTGGACTCGTCGTTAGTGTCCCTGTTTTATTGCTACTTTATATGTATTACGCTGATTTAGAAACGGTTAAAATGGGTGACCCAACGACCATTACCACCCTGTATTGGGTGATTTTAGGGGTTAGTATTTTTGTGATACATGCTATTGTAGCGTTCATTGAAACCACTTTTGCGTACGCAGAATTGTATGTTTGCGGCACAATGGTGGCTCGAAATAGACCCAAAAAGGAGGAAAAGAATGGAAAATTTGCAGAAATTAGTTCGTAAAAACGTGTGGAATTTGCCAGAACCCGACTATTCTCGTTGGAACAACAATGGCGAAATGATGTTGTTAGACGCCAACGAAAATCCATTTAACACACCTTTTAATCGCATGACCAACCCCACTATGCCTCGCATACGGGAGGCTTTGGCAGCGATGACAGGCGTAAAAAGCGATTGCATCTATCTTTCAAGCGGCATAGATGCGCTCTTCGACACGTTATTACAAACTTTTTGCGACCCACAACATGACAATATTGTGAGTATTTCGCCCACTCGGCGCATCTACAAACAGCGTGCTAAGGTATATGATATTCAGGTGATTGACGTGCCATTGACACCGTCTGATTACACATGCAAGGCGGAAACATTGGTCAAAGCGTGCAACAAAGACACAAAAATGGTTGTACTCTGTTCGCCAAACGACCCAACAGGCAATCATTTACCCATTGACGAATTGATGAAAACTTTGGGTTCGCTCAATATAATAGTGGTAGTCGACCAAAGTTTCCTCGGCTTTGACGATGCAGAATCGGTCAGAACACTCATTGCAACCTATCCAAATCTCGTTGTGATTGATGCCATTTTGGCACTATGGGCTTACGCAATGCCCCCAATGACAATGCTTTATGCACAGCCCGACATCGTGAAAGTATTGAGAAAAGTAGCTCCACAAAATGGCTTTGGCGAGCGTGTTGAAGACGAAATCATACATATTCTTAACGACCCCTTTACCTGCGACAACTGGATTACGCGCATAAAAACGGAGCGAAATAACATGATTGCAGCTTTGCGAACGCTTTCTCTACCGCTAAAAGTGTTACCTTCTGCGACAAATTTCCTATTGATTCAAGTCGAAAATGCTACTGCTGTTTACGATTATCTCATCGAAAACGGAATACGAGTAGCCAACGTTTCCGACCTGAAAGGCTGCGAAAATTGCCTTCGGATAACCATTGGCGCAAAATCGGAGAACGCAAAACTCATTGGTGCCTTGCGCACTTTGTAAGAGGAAGCGTTAGGAAATTGTGTTCAATCATTTTATAATTGGTGTCAAAATCGTCCGCTGATTATGTGCAACTCGTCCGCAATACTTGTTGGATTTGTCCACTATTCAACGTAGAGAGCATGATAAATACCCCAATTTCGGGATAATAATTTGGTAATAAAGTTAGTTTAAAAATAGTTTTTTTTATTCTTTAACTTTAATATTTTGAAACAAAAAAATAATTTGAAATACTTCCAAGTTTTCTAAAATAGATAACTTTTTTTTCTTATCTTTGCCATAAGTTTTCCAAAAAGGAAATTTATGGAGTAACGAACAATTTGATAAATCATTGATTTTCAATAGTTAATAATTTTTTATTTGATAATATCGAAAGGAATTTAAAAATGAAAATAAAAAAGAGAGACGGTAGTGAAGAAAGCTATACGCAACAAAAAATCATATCTGCTATCACGAAAAGTTTTATCAGTGTAAACAGTTTGGGTCATCAAAGGGATATTGAGCAAATGGCTTTAGAGATAGAAGCCTTTGTTTTGGAGCATGATGACAAGCGAGATGTGGAGAGTATTCAAGATATTGTTGAGAAAACTTTGATGTCGCATGGCTTTTACGATGAAGCAAAAAGTTATATTCTGTTTCGCTGGCAACGCAACGAGCAGCGCAAATACATTAAAAATATAGCGTTCAACATTGGCGATAATAGCATTGAAGAGGTGCTGAACGGCATCAGACAAGACTTCCGTGGGGCTGAGTACAGTGTAACTTTGTTGTCAGACAAGTTTGTGAGTTTCTCAAAACCCTTGATGAGTCAAACGGAAAAGTTGGCAGCCCTTATCAAAGCAGCTGTCGAACTCACCACGGCAGAGTGTCCTCAGTGGGAAATGATTTCGGGTAGATTGCTTAGTTTTCAGTTGAATAAATCGATTGAAGCGTTGGAACGCAAGTTGAATATCAATTCTTTCTACGACAAAATAAAGTATTTGACCGATGAAGGTTTATACGGACAGTATATTCTTGATAATTATACGAAAGAAGAAATCGTTGAAGCCGAGAAACTGATGCGCCCTGAACGCAATCATTTGTTTAATTATAGTGGTTTAGATTTGCTTGCAAAACGCTATTTAATAAGAGGTTATGACGGAAGAATCGTAGAGAATGTGCAGGAAATGTATATGGGAATTGCCCTCCATTTAGCCATGCCCGAAAAGTCAGACCGCCTGTTGTGGGTTAGAAAAATATACGATTTGTTGAGCCTATTAGAGGTTACCATGGCAACACCGACCTTATCGAACGCCCGCAAACCTAACCATCAGCTTTCAAGTTGCTTTATTGATACCGTTCCCGACAGTTTGATAGGCATTTACCGCAGCATTGACAACTTTGCGCAAGTGAGCAAATTTGGTGGTGGTATGGGCATGTATTTTGGAAAAGTGAGAGCCACAGGGGGCAGTATTCGTGGATTTAAAGGGGCAGCTGGAGGCGTTATTCGCTGGATGAAATTGGTGAACGACACCGCCGTAGCAGTCGACCAATTGGGTATGCGTCAAGGTGCTGTGGCAGTTTATTTAGATGCTTGGCACAAGGATATTCCCGAATTTCTCCAACTTCGTACCAATAATGGCGACGACCGCATGAAGGCGCACGATATTTTCCCTGCTGTTTGCTATCCCGATTTATTTTGGAAAATGGCAGAAGAGAGCCTCGAACAGAATTGGTATTTGTTCTGTCCTGACGAAATAAAGCGTGTAAAAGGCTATGCGTTAGAGGATTTTTATGGCGAAGAATGGGAACGCCGTTATAAAGAATGTATCGATGATGCCCGACTTTCACGTCGTATTATCAGCATAAAAGACTTGGTTCGCTTGATACTTCGCTCGGCTGTTGAAACGGGAACGCCGTTTACTTTCAACCGAGATACCGTCAATCGTGCCAATCCAAATGGGCATAAAGGCATTATTTATTGTTCAAATCTTTGCACCGAAATTGCTCAAAATATGGCTGAAATAAAGGAAGTCAGCCAAGTTGTTACGACCGAAAATGGCGATACCGTAGTGGTTACAACAGTCAAACCAGGCGACTTTGTGGTGTGCAATTTGGCAAGTCTTTCGCTCGGGCGTCTGCCTTTAGAGGACAAGGCTGCCATGTGCGAAAAAGTAGCCACCGTTGTGCGTGCTTTAGACAATGTGATAGATTTGAATTTTTATCCTGTTCCATTTGCAAAAATAACCAATCACAACTATCGAAGCATCGGTTTAGGCGTGAGTGGCTACCACCATGCGTTAGCCATTCGGGGCATAAAATGGGAGAGCGATAAGCATTTGGAATTTATGGATAAGGTGTTCGAAACCATTAACTATGCTGCCATTTCGGCAAGCACAGAAATAGCCAAAGAAAAAGGTGCTTACAAATATTTTGAAGGGAGCGATTGGCAAACTGGAAAGTATTTTGAGAAGCGCAATTACATCACTTCCGATTGGCAACAACTGCGTGAAACCATAGGGAAACAAGGCATGCGCAACGCTTATCTGTTGGCAGTAGCTCCTACGAGTAGCACCAGTATTTTGGCAGGAACAACAGCTGGATTAGACCCAATCATGCAACGCTTTTTCTTAGAAGAAAAGAAAGGAGCTATGTTGCCACGTGTTGCCCCAGCGTTGTCCGACAAAACTTATTGGGTTTACAAAGATGCCTACCACATTAACCAACAATGGAGCGTACGAGCATCGGGAGTGCGCCAACGTCATATCGACCAAGCGCAAAGTATGAACCTTTATATAACGAATGAATATACAATGCGACAAGTGCTAAATCTTTACATTTTGGCATGGAAGAGTGGTGTAAAAACCATTTACTACGTCAGAAGTAAGTCGCTCGAAGTAGAAGAATGTGAAAGCTGCTCATCATAAAAAAAAATAAAAAACCTATTGTTTTGCACTTTAAAACAAGCCTCTTTTGAAGCGCAAAACCCACTGTTTCATGATTTAAACAAAAATATATAAAAAAATGACCCAAGATAAACTACAACGAAACGCACTTTTCAATCCGCAAGGCGACACCGATTTAAGGTTAAGACGCATGATTGGCGGAAACACAACCAATCTGAACGATTTCAATAACATGAAATACGTTTGGGTAAGCGACTGGTATCGCCAAGCAATGAACAATTTTTGGATACCCGAAGAAATCAATCTTGCACAGGATATTAAGGACTATCCAAATCTGCCACAAGCAGAACGCACCGCATACGATAAGATACTGAGTTTCTTAGTGTTCCTCGATTCTTTGCAAAGCAATAACCTACCCACGATTAGCGAGTACATCACCGCCAATGAAGTGAACCTTTGCTTGCACATTCAGACTTTCCAAGAGTGCATACATAGTCAAAGTTACAGCTATATGCTCGATACAATTTGCTCGCCAGAGGAGCGAAACGACATTTTGTATCAATGGAAAACGGACGAGCATCTGCTGAAACGCAACACGTTCATAGGCGATTGCTACAACGAATTTCAAGAGAAACGCGACAAATTTGCACTCATGAAAGCATGTATGGCAAACTTTATTCTTGAAGGAATCTACTTTTACAGTGGTTTTATGTTCTTCTATAACCTCAGCAGAAACGGCAAAATGTCGGGTTCGGCACAGGAAATACGTTACATCAATCGTGATGAGAATACGCATTTGTGGCTTTTCCGCAACATCATCGTAGAGTTGAAACAAGAGCAACCCGAACTATTTACCCCTGAGCGCATAGCCGTTTACGAAGAAATGATGCGTGAAGGTGTGCGACAGGAAATTGCTTGGGGGCAGTATGTTATCGGTGATAAAGTGCAAGGTTTAACCCAACAAATGGTAGCCGACTATATTCATTATCTCGGCAACCTCCGTTGGCGCAGTTTAGGCTTTGGCAATCTTTACGAACACAACCAAAATGAACCCGACGATATGCAGTGGGTAGCCCAATATTCGAACGCCAACAAGGTGAAAACCGACTTTTTTGAAGCAAAATCCACTGCTTACGCCAAGAGTACCGCACTCATTGATGACCTATAAAAAGGTCGAAAAAGACACGATAAGGGCTATCTTATTCTCGGCTTTCCGCATTTCGTAACCTCATATTTCCGATTTTCGGAGAATTTTTCGTAACTTTGTATTTCAAATAGCGAAATTTCACGTTGCGAACTATTGTTTTTCGACGTGGAAAAATGGGAAAGAAAATGAATAATACGCTCACATTATACGAACTCAACTCGTTGGTTGCCGAACTAATCGATAGGGCTATGCCGCAATCTTATTGGGTACAAGCCGAAGTATCGGAGGCAAGAGAGAGTAGGGGACACCTTTTCTTGGAACTTATTGAGAAACAGGAGCGTACAAATACGCCCATTGCACGCGCTTCAGCGAAATGTTGGCGGTCGCAATGGGCGTTAATTGGTGCTAATTTCGAGCGCAAAACTGGCGTGAAAGTGCGTGCTGGTTTGCAACTTATGGTGCAGGTTCATGCACAATTCCACCCACAATATGGTTTTTCGTGGATTGTTGACGACATCAATCCCGAATTTACCATGGGAGATATGGCACGAAAGCGACAAGAAATCATCAATCAGTTGAAGGCAGAAGGTGTGTTCGATTTGCAAAAAGAATTGAATATCCCACTCTTTGCAAAGCGCATTGCAGTTGTTTCTTCGGCTTCGGCAGCTGGTTATGGAGACTTCTGTAATCAATTGAAACACAACGAATATGGATTTTGCTTTGAAGTAGAACTTTTTGCAGCAACAATGCAAGGCGAACAAGTAGAGCAAAGCATCATTGAAGCATTGAATTTGATTAACGAACGAGAGGACGATTTCGATTGTGTGGTTATCATTCGTGGCGGTGGAGCTACGGCTGACCTTAGCGGATTCGACACTTTGGCATTGGCAGAGAATGTGGCAAATTTTCCTTTACCTATTATAACAGGCATCGGACACGAGCGTGATGAGAGCATTTTGGATATGGTTGCCAACACGAGAGTAAAGACTCCAACGGCGGCAGCAGCATTCTTAATTGAACATTTGGCAAATACGCTCTACCGAATAGAGCAGGCTCAAATGAAAATACACCGTGCTGTGGAGAGAAAATTACAAGAAGAAAAGCTGCATTTGCAACGACTTTCGACTCACATTCCCGTCTTGTTTGCAATGGTACACAACCGAGAAAATGCTCGATTAGACGACTATTTACACGCTATTATTCAGCGTATTGGACTGCATTTGCAACGCAACAGAATGCACATCGCTACGCTTTCCGAAAAGCTACAACCCAACGTTGAACGCAAAATCACGCACGAACGACATCGGTTGCAACTACTTTCGCAACGCATAGACAGCGTTAATCCAGAACGTTTGCTGCGTTTAGGTTATAGTTTAACTTACAAGAACGGTCATATTGTACGCAATGCCAACGAGTTAAGCAAAGGCGACGAAATTGTTACACGCATGGAAATGGGAAGCGTAAAGTCGATAGTGAAATGAAAAATAACGAGAAAAAATATGAAATACGAAGAAGCATTGAGCCGTTTAGAGGCTATCGTTGATAAAATGGAGCGAGGCGACATGGATATAGACACCATGGCGAGCGAACTAAAAAAGGCGCAAGAACTAATAAAAGTATGCAAAGACAAACTTACGCATACAGACGAAGAGATAAAAAAGCTTTTAGAAAATAAATAACAAATAATTATTGGTCAAATTCACACCTTCTTTGAGTGAAAATGGAGTGAAAAAGACATACAAATTTATGAAGAAAATAGATTGGGAGAACCTCCCTTTTGGATATTTAAGAACAGATTACAACGTGCGGTGCTACTATCGCAACGGAAAATGGGGCGAAATAGAAGTAACAACCGACGAAACGTTGAACATTCACATGGCTGCAACGTGTTTACACTATGGGCAAGAAGCCTTTGAAGGCATGAAAGCCTACCGCTGTCCCGATGGAAAAATACGTTTGTTTCGCCCTGAAGAGAATGCAAAACGATTGCAATCAACCTGCCGAGGCATCATGATGCCAGAAGTTCCAACCGACCTTTTTATCGAAATGGTGAAGAAAGTAGTGCGCTTAAACCAAGAGTTTGTGCCTACATACGAAAGCGGTGCAACACTTTACATACGTCCATTGCTCATCGGAACAGGGGCGCAAGTGGGCGTAAAGCCAACCAACGAATACTTATTTGTTATCTTTGGAACTCCCGTTGGACCTTATTTCAAAGGCGGTTTTGCGTCAAATCCTTACGCCATCATGCGCCAATTTGACCGTGCCGCACCATTGGGAACAGGCACATACAAGGTAGGTGGCAACTATGCGGCATCGTTAAGAGCCAATCATTTAGCACACGAAAAAGGATACGCATCAGAGTTTTACCTTGATTGCAAGGAGAAAAAATATGTAGATGAGTGCGGTGCTGCCAACTTTTTCGGTATCAAAAACGACACATACATCACGCCAAAATCTACTTCCATATTGCCTTCTATTACCAATAAGAGCCTAATGCAGATTGCAGAAGACTTGGGAATGAAGGTGGAATGCCGCCCTGTTCCTGAAGAAGAATTGGCTACTTTTGAAGAAGCGGGGGCATGCGGCACCGCAGCAGTTATCTCTCCAATCTCTCGTTTGGACGATTTAGACGAAGGGAAGTCCTATGATTTTGGCGAAAAGCCAGGTCCTTGGTCTACTAAATTGTATGAAACTTTGCGTGGAATACAATATGGAACAATCGAAGACAAACACGGTTGGACAATGGAAGTATAGATTTTTCCAAAGAATATCAGATAAAAAAAATAATTTGTAGCTTTCTTTTGTGCTATTTCACTTGTTTCAATAGCACAAAAGAAGCAATATTTTCAACCAAAATTCAAGGTTGGGCAACAAGTTTCCTACGAGTATGTTGGCAATATTGATTGACATCATGAACCAAGGTGGCTTTATGATTTCCGAATCATGATACCCTCACAGGAATTAAGAAAAGAAATACACAACAATTCCAGCATGAAAGTATTAGAAATGACACTACTTTTGAAGTTGAAGCAACCAAAATAACAACTTTAAAAGAATATTTAAAAGACCAAGATAAGAGTTCTTTTGCAAAATTTCATCAACTTTTCTTCGTGTAAAACCGATTGTAAAGGTAACCAATGCGACTTTCTACCTAAGAAAAATGCCCCCTCATCAACCACACTCACCACGTAATTTAGAAGGACGAATGAGCTAATAAAAAAAAGAATTATGAGTATTTTTTGCACTTGTTAGTTGAAATCACCGAATCAATATTTTATCACGTTTTGTTAAAAAATATTTATCCTATAAAATATTTTCTCTTTTCTATTTGTTTATTCAAAAAAACTTACTACCTTTGCACTCGCTTTAAAGGAACAACTACTTGTTCAAGCAAAGCAAAATGGTAATCACCAATGGAGAGATGGTAGAGTGGTCGATTACAGCGGTCTTGAAAACCGCCGTGCTGAGAGGCACCGGGGGTTCGAATCCCTCTCTCTCCGCAAATAGGCTTCAAAAGGACTTCACAAAGGTTGTCAATTTAGCCTTCAAAAATTTGCTAATCGTTGTAAAATCAAGGTTTTACAACGATTTTTCTTTGTATATACCTCTATCGCCTGACGGCATAACCCTATGTTTTGACAATCATCATTCGGTCAAATTCTGCTACATAAACTGCTACACAAAAATTGTAGCAATAAAAAATGTAGCAATGACGGGATTTTGAATACCATATTGACGGCATCAACTCTTTCTTTTTCAATGTATTAAGTATTAACTTTGCAGCCGAGTGCTACACAAAAGAATGATGCATTATGAGAACAAATTTCAAGGTGTCCTTCTACCTACGTTCAAACTATGAGAACAAAGAAGGAAAGTCGCCTGTAATGCTCCGTGTATTCCTTAACGGAGAGATGGCAAATTTCGGATCTACGAAAATCTTCGTGGACAAGACAGTATGGAACAATGCCACAAGTCGGCTCAAAGGTCGGACGGCTGAAGCTTTATCCGCCAATGCCGCATTGGACTCTATTTCTGCTACACTGAATAACATCTATCACAAATTTGAGGACGACTCCTCCCTGTCATTGGAGAAAATCCGATCTTATTTTGTGGGAAAAGACAGAGAGTATACAACTTTCCTCCCTGTATTCGACAGATTCAACGAAGACATCAGGCAACGCGTCGGACACACCATCAGCAAAGACAGCCTACAAAAGTACAGCGTTTTAAGAAGGCATTTCGCAGAATTCCTTATTCATAAGTATGGAAGAAAGGATGTAGGACTGACAGAGTTCACACCATCCGTGGTACAGGATTTTGAGTTATATCTGAGTACAGTGGCAGGTTGCGCTTACAACACATCAGTCAAGAAGATGAAGGCACTCAAGACCGTAACTATCTATGCTCAAAAACGTGGTTATCTTCTTCACGACCCCTTCCTCAATCATCGTTTTCACTTGGAGCCTGTCAATCGAGGTTTTCTCACGGATGAGGAAATTATGAAGATAGCCAACAAGGAAATTGCTATTCAACGCTTGGAGTTAGTAAGGGATGTTTTCATCTTTTCATGTTTCACAGGTCTAGCATATATTGATGTTTCCAATCTCACACCAGACAATATCGTAACACTTGATGATAAGCAGTGGATTATGACCAAGAGACAGAAAACAAATGTGGAGACAAATGTTTTATTGCTTGACATTCCCAAGAGTATCATTGCCAAGTACAGTCATAAGACCTATCGGGACGGCAAACTATTTCCCATCCTAACGAATCAGAAAACCAACGCATATTTGAAAGAAATTGCCGACATTTGTGGCATCAAGAAGAATCTGACCTTCCATCTTGCCCGACATACGTTTGCAACCATGTCGCTCAGCAAGGGTGTTCCTATGGAAAGTGTATCGAAGATGTTGGGGCATACCAACATTAAAACTACACAAATTTATGCCCGTATAACCAATAAGAAGATAGAACACGATATGGAACAATTGGCTGGCAAGTTAGACAAGTTCAATGTTGCTATGGGCATCAACTCAAAATAATGTAAAACCCTAAACCAAGAAGATTATGACAACAACAAAGAAAGAGCTTTCTTACTTCCGTTTGAAGTTAGAGAACTACCTCAGTGAGCATTTCCCCGAAATGCTGGGTGATAAACCATTCATAACGTCAAGAGCCGATGAAGCCCTTACTGCCTACTGCGATGCTGCGGCACAAGGCTTCTCGCATCCCGAAGCAGAGACCATGGCAAGTGAAGTCTTGTATCGAGGACTTCATTTTTCCAAGTATGACACACTTGTATCTGTCTTAGAGAATGAGTTCGAGAAAGAACTTCCTTCTCCACTCCCCGAAAGACTAACACCAATGCTTCTGAAGAATAAGGCTGTGCAAAGCGTTTTCGACAAGTATGAACTGACAGACGACTTTGGCGCAACTCCAGAGTATGAGAAACTCTACACCGAACTGACAGGGACAATCGTTCTGATCATCGAGGTCAATGGTCTGCCAACGATAGGCGGTGAGAACATGACTTGATGTAGCACTATTCGGAGTTTTTGTAGTTTCAAGAGCCAAGATAAACGCTCCACTCCACACGCCAAGAGTTTTACAAACACTTGTCTTTGTGTAGTCTGCGCATCTTGTAACTGCTCTTGAAACTATAAAAAACTCCTATATGAATACAATCATCATGAATCAAGACGTTCTTAAAAGTGCGATTTCTCGCCGAGACAATAGAAGCGAGCTTCCATTGTCCTCACGGCTTAACGAAATCGTTCACACACCTGCCTTCATCAAGGCAGACGCATCGAACAAAACCGATAAGAACAAGCAGCAGCCGACTTCGCCCAAGCAAGTCCGCCGCTTCGGTTGGACACGCTTCATCGAACTCGCAATCCTGCTTTCTATCGTTATCGGTGCCATTTGGCTGATCTCAAAGATAGTAACGCCACAAGTCGTAACTGTCGTGTCAGTCATTGCAGGCTTTCTGATACTACGCTTTATAGTCAGGGTAATTCTGAAAGTGGCATTTACGCTGCTGAGCATTCTCTTCTGGCTGGCGATTCTCTGTGCCATCCTGCTCTGCGTGCTTTGAGAAGCACAGCTCTGTAAAACCTTCGTTTTATTTCATCAGGTGGTTATCTCGCATTTTGAGATAGCTACCTTTTCTATATTCCACTACGAGCGTTGCACTTTTGCTTCTTTTTCCAATGCTCCACGATATGCGATGACAAGAAGACGGATGCTGTTCCCTTTTTATCCGCAAAGGTAGTACGGGGCTTGTGGCTTTCCCAAGGTCCTAAGCCGCTTGGTTTGTCTGGAAAATCTCCACACCTACGGGTAGTATTTTCCGCCAAAACCTTGTGTAAGCCCGCCCCGCTACCTCTTTTTTGCTACAAAAAGGAATCAGCATACTCCGATCTTTGGACGCATAAAAAAAATGTCGCTATGGATAAGCAAAAAGTAAATACAACATCTTCGATGAACAGAAAAGGATATAGCTCCTCCTCTCATTACCGCATTAACCCTGTGGCTGAAAAAAGTGAGCAAGTGTTGGCAATTAAGTTTGTACAATGGGACGTTCCCCCTTTGGAGAGCCTTTGTAGCAGTAAAGTATATCTCCTGCGTATGAAACTCAATCGTGGCGAGTGTATGAGCCGTGAAGAAAAGAATTGGTTATGTGAAGCGGTGAACTCAAACACCTATTTCCGCACAGCCGTTCCCCTACAAGGCTATCGCTTTGACTTCTTTGATGTACTGAAGAAATACCTTGTCAATCAGTACGGACAATGGACAGAGTATTACGCACCCGACAGAACAAGCCTAAGAGCCTACCTATATGGGCGCATCAATCAAATAGTAGAAATTCCCAAGTATTAACAACATCAAAACTTATACGACAATGAAAGGAACAGAACATTTCACACGGACAATAGCCGAGTATCTTAATCAGCGTGCTATGGCAGACCCCTTGTTTGCCCCTAACTTGATGAAACCGAACAAGAATATCGAGGAGTGCATCACCTACATTCTTAATGAAGTGCAGAAAAGCGGTTGCAACGGCTTTGATGATGATGAAATCTTCTCTATGGCTGTTCACTACTATGATGAGGACAATTTAGAGATTGGCAAGCCTACCAATTGCCAAGTAATGGTTAATCACATGGTGGAACTCACGGAGGAAGAAAAAGCCGAAGCAAAGCAGGAAGCCATTAAGCAATATCAGCGTGAGGAACTTGCCAAGATACAGAGCCGTAACGCACGAGTGAAAAAGACCGAGAACGCAGCAACCCAAGTACAACCGTCACTATTTGATTTTTAAGCCTATGAAACCGAGAAACAAATTTGAAAAGGCTGTTTTGGAACAAAGCAAGCATCTTCGCCCAATAACCAAGATACAGATTAAGTGGGCATTCCGTGAGTGTATTGACCACTTCGCCTACCGCTTGCCAAAAGGTCGCACCACTTGTATGGATTGTGGGCATAGTTGGACACTGAACAAACATAGAAAAACTTGCACTTGCCCTCATTGCAGGGCTAAGTTGCAGGTCAAGGAAACATTCCAAAGGAAATTGCAGCAGAAGCACTATTTCACGACACTCACCGCTTGCGGAGAATACCAAGTGTTGCGGATGTTCCTCCTCGTGGCTGAAATGGAGAAAGGTTGCAAGGCAGAGTACTACGCACTTGAAATCGGTCAGTATTGGTGGAACGCACAAGGACGAAAGACGATTGTTGCCGTTCAGAGAGTATTGGGTAGATATGTTGATACATTTTCCTATTGCGCACCTATGGCAATCCGCAATGACAACGAAGCCTACAGATATGTAGCCTATTCGCAGATATATCCGAAGTTCAAGGTATCAGACACACTCCGCAGAAATGGTTTCAAGGATAATTTTCACAATATCCCCCCGACAACACTCATTCCTGCCTTGCTTTCTGACAGCCGTGCCGAAACATTGATGAAGTCGGGACGTACAGACCACCTAAGCTATTTTCTTGGCAAAAGAAGAGTGCTTGACGAGTATTGGCAGTCTTATAAAATTGCAGTTCGTAACGGCTACGATATAACGGATATTTCCCTTTGGTGCGACTATGTGGATATGCTCCGCAGATTGAATAAGGACATACACAGCCCGAAGTTTCTTTGCCCCACCAACCTCAAAGCCGAACACGACCGCAGACAGGAGGAACTCAATAGACAAAGGGAAAGGGAAGAGATAGCCCAAAAACAGCAGAAGGCAATGGAAGACGAAAAACGTTTCAAGGAACTCAAATCCAAATTCTTCGGTATCCATTTTACCGACGGCACAATCCAAGTCCACGTATTGGAGAGCGTGCAGGAACATTTAGAGGAGGGAGTAACCATGCACCATTGCGTATTTTCCAACGAATATTATCTTAAAGAGGACTCACTAATCCTATCGGCTACCATTGAGGGCAAGCGGATAGAAACAATAGAGGTATCACTGAAATCATTTGAGGTGGTGCAAAGTCGTGGAGTGTGCAACAAGAATACGGAGTATCACGAACAGATAGTGAACCTTGTCAATGCCAACCGCAGGCTAATCAGCCAACGAATGAAGGCAACGGCATAAAGTATAAAGTATAAATCATTAAATTATCAGAGATATGAAAACAGAGATAGAGAACGTCATTTTTAATTGGTCGGATGAGATACCTCCCATTCTTGTCCGGGTTATCAATGCGATAACCCTATCCGACAACAAAGAGGAGTTAAGGTCGGCTATCAACCAAATAGCCGAAGAAACAGAACTTGACAAGTTCTTTGCCTATGGTTATGGTGCGCATCACTTTTGGCTCAAACACCGCAGATTGTCAAATGGAGAGCCAAAGGAATATAGATTATTAAAAGTTGAATTTTAAGATTATGAAGAAGAAAGTTTACAGAGTACGGACACAATACATCTTCGAGGGAGTTTTTGAGGTGGTTGCCGAGAGCAGAGAAGAAGCACGACAAAAGGTCATTCGGGATTGCGGATTGGTGATGGGCGGAAATGTTCACAGCACCCTTCCCGATGAGGAAATCAATTGGGCTTTCTCCACGCACCCCGAAGTAAGGATGGGACGGATAACCATTCAAGAAGAACAGACGGAATAATGCGGTCGGCAGATTTGCCGACCGCTCCTTTCTTTCGTGAGCTTCGAGCGGACAAAGAAAGGAGCAAAGAAACCCCGATGAAAAACATTTCGTTACTTTTGACAGTGAGTTGAAACGGCTCAAAAGTAACAAAAAGCCAAAATCAAAAACTCATAGTTCTCTTAATCATCACAAGAAATTCTTTGATAAAATTCCAGCCAATGTCCGTCAGGATCTTGAAAGGTCAGCAATTTTCCGTAAGGCTCTGCTCTTATTTCTCCAATCATTTTTACTTTTTTCTCTTTTAACTCTTCATACACCAACTCTATATGGTCAGTCTCAAACATAATTCTTGTTTTGCTTGCAACTACATTACCTTTGTGTGCCGGTCTTTGAAGAATGGCAAATGATGTTTCACCTAAATCAAACTCTATCCAATCTCCATCTGTCAGTTTGACCTCAAAGCCTATATCCTGATAAAAACACTTTGACTTCTGCAAATCACTTACATAAATCCAACAGGCGTATATCTTTCTCGGTTTCATTCTTTCAAGTTATTGATGTTTGATTTTCAGCAGACCGAAGAATGGAGTTATCTCTTGAATGTCCACAAGTTTCAAATGTACTTTTCTCAATGTCGTTTTCAAATCTTCGATGGAGTGGAACCAATATTCAGGAGGCGTATTCTCTTTCATGTCCTGCCAAGTATAGACATGTCCCTCTTGCAGATATGGCTTGATATGATTTTCATACACTTCTTTCGGGGTGGTATATTCCAACAGATAGCGATAGACTTCATTGAACTTTTCGGGAGATACGTCCGGATTGAACAAGATGATTTCATCTGCCATTATCATTTCGCCATCTGCTTTCAGCACTTGCTTCACAGCTTCAAACAGTCTTTCCTGCTCGTTCCATTCCACTTGGTGCAGAACAAGCGAGGAGATGATTAAATCCACGCTTTCCGCTGACAGTTCCAAATTCTGAATGTTACCACACTGAAACGAAACATTATCATAGTGCTTATAAGCATCCTTTGCCTGTGCAATATTCTCTTGGCTCGTATCTGTTCCGAGAGCGAATAGAAAATGAGGTACGAATGGTTGCAGGGATTTTCCCCAACCGCATCCCAAATCCATCACCTTGTTCCCTTTCTTGACTGTCGCAAATTCAAACATCCGTTCGCTCAATGCCTGTGTGGACTCAAACGTGTCTCTGCCATCAGGACTAATCGTTCTTTCGATATATACGGATAAGTTCTTCTCCCAGTTCTTTTCCATATGAAATTATTTATTATCTCACGAAACTATTTTTGTAGAAATCGTACCAAGCATCTATCTGTTCGGGACTGTTGGCTTTCAGCAATAAAAGCATCTCACGAGTGAATTCCAAATGTCCTACACCATTTGCCGTAACAATATTCTTGTCACTAACGGCTTGTGCTTCCACATATCCTGCTTCATTCGTATATTTCTCACCGCCCCATTTTTTGAGTTGGTCAAGACCATTGCCTGTATGCTTTACATTGTTCAGGAAACCGTGTGAACAGAGGAATGAAGCACCGTTGCATATCGCCCCGATGATTTTACCTTTATCTAAAGCCTCCTGTACCAATGGTACGACAAGTTCTGCTTCAGGTGAGCCCCAATGGTTGCCACCGATAAGCACTAAAGCGGCATAATCTTTCGGCATATTCTCGAAAGAATAATCGGGCAAGGTTCTGAAACCTCCGATGGAACGGACAGCGTCTGATGTCGGGGCAACAGTATGCACTTCGTACTTCACGTCACTGCCCGGTATCACGCCCACATGAAGAGCCGTTGAGAGAAATGCTCCTTCCCAGTCTGTGTATTCATTTAATAAGATAAATAAAACTTTCTGTCTCATAAATTGTACATTGTTTAATCCGTCACAAAGTTACTCATTCATAACAAGAAAGGCGAAGGAAATGGTAAGAAAACGCCTCTTACGAAGCATAAAAATGTCGCAAGAGGCGTATTTGATAATCAGGGTATATAAAACAAGGCAAACTCCACTTTTCGTCGTTTGACGAGACCTCTGAGGACTTTGCCTTTGTATCGGCAGAAAGAGACAAATTCACGGTAGAAATTCCTGTCGCCCGATTCTATCTTCCGCAGCAATTGGCTCTTAGCATGTTTGCCGTATCCCAGCAATCTGCCCACTCCGACATTATAGGACAGGACGGCAAGCAGCAGGGCATCCTTTCCGTAGTCCTTGAACATCATCAGACGCTTCATCAGATCTGTCCGAAGCAGAGAGTCTGCCTGTCGTTCCGTCATCGCTGCCGTAAAGTGTTCGCCCGGCAGGAGTTGATGCCCATATCCCACATACGGATAGCAACCCTTTCCGTGTAGTCCCTCAAAGTATTTCACGACCACCACGGCGCGCTCAAAAGGAGGTAAGTCTGCCAACCGTACCCTGCGCTGGGCAAGGATCGGCTGGCAGAGCAAGCACATTATACAGAATAAAGCAAAGCGTTTAGCTGTTCGCATCGTTCAAGGCTCTGGTTACTACTGCGGTGGTCTTTCCCTTTTCCTCCGCCTTTTCGTTGTTGAAACTGAAAGTCAGTTGCTGCATCTTACCGAAACTGTCCTCCACGTACACGTCAATCGTCTGGCGGTCGGTGGAGAGCGAGGTGTAGTACAGACGGAACACGTCCTTTGTGAGCGGATAGCGGTCGTTGGGCTTGAATACCGTTCTATCGTCCATTTTCAGTGTTCCCTTGCCGTCGGGCTGGAAGTATCGGATGGTGTAGCGTGTGTCAGCAAAATCGCCCCCTCGCTTGAGCGTGCAGCGTATCTCTGCCGTCTGTCCCTTGACAATGTCCTTCTGAACGGGCATCGTCTCGACAGTGAACGGATAAGACTGCTGAACATCCAGCTCCCTATCACAAGCAGATAGACAAAACACGGCAAGGGCAAGTACGCCCATTACCCATATCGAACTTAATATCTTCTTTTTCATGTTTCTTTTCTATTAAATATTAAACCTAAGTCCTGCTGATAGCGCAGGACGGAAACGATGCACGTCCGTTCCAAAGAGGAACCGCCCTTGTGCCTTGACAAGAAACAGAAGCCTGTCCGTAAGGAACACCTCCACCGAGCCGTGAACGGCTCCGCCATAGACAAAGCATGAGCGGTCGAGCAACGTAGCCCCATCGGGCAGCAGCTTTTGATCCTCGTTGATTTCTTCATAACCACCTAATGCGGATATGCCACCATAGAGGAACACGTTCTTGCCATTGTCGGAGAGTATCTGGTGCATATAGCCTACCTGCAAAAGCGCATCCTTGAGGTTTACGTTATAACTCCTGTACGGCACATTCTGCTGTTCATACTCTGCCAAGACAAAAGTATAGTTCTCACGCTTCAAATAACGGGTAAGTGATATGCCAAGACCGAAGTTATCCTTGCCAAAGAACTTTTCTCCTTTGATAAGCGGAACACTCCCTACGACCTCTATTCCCCTTTGCTTGGGGATAAGTCGCTGTGCCTGCGATGGCAGACTGAAAGCCATTGCCACCGCCACGCAAGCCGATAAAATAAGTTTCTTCTTCATAAAACCTACCATTTGAGTTTGAGGTTGTCAATCTTCTTTGCCAGCTGCAAGTCTTCCTGCCCGACATAAAAGGCCAGTGTGCGTCCGCCGTTTCGCTCGTAGATTGTTACCTCCAGTTGTTTTTCCTCCGAGAGGGCAAACTGCTCCAATACGAACACGGAATGCTCGTGGCTTTGTCCTTTCACCTGCATCACCTGATGATAAGCACGCAAGGGCT
This sequence comes from Prevotella disiens, assembly GCF_900454955.1. Taxonomy (NCBI): domain Bacteria; kingdom Pseudomonadati; phylum Bacteroidota; class Bacteroidia; order Bacteroidales; family Prevotellaceae; genus Prevotella; species Prevotella disiens. The sequence continues at coordinate 597,177 of NZ_UGTL01000002.1, forward strand.
GAAGTACTTGCTCCTGAATGGCGGTACGCTTTGCCATCTTCTTATCAACCACCTTGAAGGTGATGAAGTCCACCGAGTACGGCATATTCGTGCCATTTTCCATTCGGGTGTGGAAATACAGCAAGCCATTATGGGCATACAAGCCACGAAGCAGGAATTTCATACCAAACTGCTGCGCACCGATATGCTTAATGCAGCCTCTGTCATTCTGATAGATAGTCTGCATCATCAGTTTGACTAATATAGGCGACTCATTGCCGAGTTCCTTAAAATAAATGTCAGAGCGGTTGCTTGGCAGCCTGCCTTCTGTCGTAGAAAGAAAATCCTTCATCTCTATGCTGAGTTTCTCTGGTTCATCGGCATACTTCACGTGTAGGCTCGGCAATGGGTGCCTTGCCACCTTTCGGTGGTAGGTTTCCCATGGCCTGCCCCCGAACCGTACGTGCAAGTCTCCCTGCATACGGCTCTCCACTGGTAATATCAGTTTATTTGTCATGGGCATGAATTTTTGCATTACAATGTTTGCATACAGCCAATGTCTTACGCCATTTCTTAATCATCAGTCGGTGCCATTCAGTATCGGTATTTATACCTCTGAGTTTACGGACTTGATACATTATGGTCTTGACATTGGTTGCTCCACACAATTCACATTTGCGCTCCATAAGTCTCTCCGCAAGAGTAGGGAAAGGAAGTACAAATGTGTTAGGTAGATTATCGCAGGTTGCGTCTTTGTCCGGCTCTTGCCTCGCAAAGCCATCATTATAGAATATTCGGAACTTGGTTTCTCCTTTCTTTGCTTGGTAGGGTATCGCCAAGTCATGGTCTCTTCTGTACTTTCGTATAACCTTGGCAGTTGATGAATTTAGTTTCTTTGCCAAAGTTTTGCAGAAACTATATCGCATTATGTAACCGAATTTACTTCCTGCAAAAGAGATGTTGTCCGCAATCCTATAATATTGGTACAAACCTCTGATTTCAGTTGTATAGCGTGCACAAATTGTGGCTGGGTCTTCTTTGGTCAGGTAATTGCGTGGCATGGCATACCAGATTTCCTTTCCATTGATTACCCTAAGCTCCATTGCTTTCAGTTCCAATAATTTCTTTTGGACGGAGGCGATAGGCAGAGTCAGTATTATGCGTCCGCTGAACGGTCTCTTCAGCCATCCCAGCTTGTTTCGCTTCATGGCTTCGGATTTTCTGACAGAGATTTCATACCCAAGAAACTTTGCTGAATCCTGCGCATTTGTGATAAGGGTCTTTTCTTCGGAGAGTTCAAGCTTTAGTTTGTCTCTCATGAATATTGTAAAGTTCTCTTTCATTTTCGCACAGTCTGCTTTACTACCAATTACACCGATTAGAAAGTCATCGGCATATCTGATATATTTAAGTCTCTTGTAATTACTATCCATTGCCATAGATGCCGGCACTCTCCGTGTCTTAGCTTCCACCTCTTTCAGTTGTGTCAGCAATTCACGTTTCGTATCCTCATCAGTGGCGTTTCGGATAGTCTTGCGTAATCTTACAGCCTTTCGGCTGTAACTTGCGTGGAGTGGGTTTTCCCGCTTTTTCTTGCCCTTGTCGAATGATTCCGCATATTCACGCATGTATTTATCGAACTTATCAAGGTAGATATTTGCCAAGATAGGGCTTATTATCCCTCCTTGGGGAGTTCCCGAATACGTCTTGTGAAATGTAAAATCTTCGATATATCCAGCCTTTAGGAATTTCCATATCAGTCGAAGAAATCTTTCATCTGATATGCGCTCACGAAGAGTTTCAATCAGAATATGGTGGTCGATGTTGTCGAAGAATCCTTTGATGTCACCTTCGATGAACCAGTTCGCACCAGTGAAAAGAGTTTGGATGGAACGCAAAGCCGTATGACAGCTTCTTCTTGGTCTGAATCCATGCGAGGATTTCTCAAAATGTCCCTCATAGACAGCTTCAAGAATAAGTCTGACGACCTCTTGCACCATCTTGTCTTCGATTGATGGGATGCCCAATGGTCTTTTCTTCCCATTCTTTTTAGGGATATAGACTCTTCGGGCAGGCGTTGGCATGTAACTTTCATCCTTTAGCGCAGCTATCAGATGTCCTATTCTATCAACGCTCATTCCGTCAATGGTCTTGCCGTCTGAGCCGGGTGTCATGTTGCCCGGTTTCGCATAAATGCGCTGGTAGGCTACATAAAACATCTGTTCATTGAATAGGATGCGGTACAACCTTTCGTACTTGTAATGCACATCTTTGCTATGTGCAGATAAACTGTTTAATATGGTCTCTGGATTTCTCATACGTCTCACACGTTATCGTTTGACAATATTAAAATTACCGAGCTGTTCCCCTTCGCCATGTACGTGGCTTTCCCACGCTCAGACTACTACGGGAACTCCGTTGCCATGCGGAGTTTTCAGAGCCTGTGCTCATAGCCTTTCGGCATCTCCGTGTAGGCAATCCCCATTTAGTGGACTTGATAACTTGGCTTGACAGACTGTCGGATGCAACGTACATCCTTTTCTGTTCTCTGACGGATATGTCGCAGTAAATTCCTTGCCCATCACTCCGTTCAATAAGCGTGGGTACTGCGAGGCAACGTATATAACTGCTTTCCGTTGCCACCTCTACATTAGTCATAGGACTATTGTTCAACCAATCAGGTTTCATCCTCGTGTCTGTCTTTTCCCATAGCAATTCAGTCGCAGTTTAGCAATTAACTGACTTATCGCGTTACCGACATGCTTCACTCCCCGTTTGGTTTCCCATTCGGATAAGTCGGTCTGGGATAGGTTTATAAATTGGAATACTAACCTAATCACTTGCCAAAGTGATTATTATCAAGCCCCTATTATGGGCGCACTGAAAGCGTAAAACGAGCCGTCCTCACAAATCACGCTCATGTTGGTTTCCGTTTCAAAGTCCTTCACCGAAGCCTTTACACGTAACACGTTCTCAGCATCCTCCGCCTTCCCTGCGATGATGTTCTGCGAACCTAAGTCTACATAGCGAATGGCAGAAGGGAAGATAAGATGCACAGTTTTGTCAAAGGTAACCTCCAGACCATACGGCAGTACGACACGCCCCGTAGGAATGGCACGGCTCATACCTTGAAAGAGCTCTCCCGAAGTAAGCGGACGGTTTGGTGTAAGACCATCATTGTTTCCCTGTGCTGTGGCTGTTGCTCCCACCATGGCAAGCATAGCCATTGATAAAATAAGTTTCTTCATTGTTGCTGTTGATTTGATGTTATTTTTTTACTTGTAATTTTTGATTGTTTTATTTGGACTGAACCAAGAAAAGGCGATAGCCCCCTTTGAGCGTTACCTTGATAGTGCGCAGTTTCTTCTGAAGCAGCTGACTTGCACCTTGCATCACCCCACGGGCAGTCTCGGAGATAATTTGGTCTTTGGCAGAGGAAGCGAAGGTAAAGGATGTTCCCATTGAACCGCCGATGTTCGCCCCAACTTCCTTAAGCGCATTGATGTCCTCCGAGCCTGGTATATACACCCCCTCCTGTCCGTCCGTGTCGTAAGCCGAGAGCTTGACGGCTATGATATGCCCGTCCACCTCAATACTCTTAATGAGCAGGTGCATACGGTTGCCTTCAATCTTGGCAATGGCTATGAGTCGGCTTTGTCGTGGAATACGCAGTCCCTGCACCTTAGCGGTTTCCAGCAGACGAAGCACCACATTGTCGCCCTCCTTGAGCGTGGTCGTTCTGTCCACCACCACTTTGAGCGTGTTGCGCATCGTGGGTGCAGCCGTACTTGTTAGCGAATGGAAGCCCATGTTGCCTGCTCTTATTCCATATTCCTTGATAAAATCCGCATCGCTCATCGGCTGACCGAGTGAAGTCACCACCTGTTTGCGCTCCGCCAAGACCTCCATTGACGGTGTACCAACTTGCGCAGCCTGCCCTTTTGTCACACCCATATCGGTGGTAGAAGTGGTGTTTCCCTTGCTTTCCGTAAAGGCATTACTCAATGACGGTGGCACAGATGATGTCTTGGGTAGATACTTCGCTGCCATCTGATAGCTCTTTTCCATCAGAGCAAGCTGTCGTTTCTCTTCATTGTCCTCCCTGCTGTCTTTGGCAGAGAGTTCTTTTTTAAGGTTATCTATCTCCGAGCGCAAGGCTTCACGTTCCTCTTCGTGTGGGTCGGGAGCGTAAAAGGAGTTTAAGAGCCGATTATTCTCCTCATAACGATGCATGGAGTTTTCTATCTTTGCCGTAGATGCTGCTGTCTCTGCACGCTGCTCCTCTGATGGAGCAGTGTTCTGTGCGAAATAGTCCGACAGTCTGCCCATCTCCTCACGGGTCTGTTCCTCCTCGTGTGCCTTGTCGCCTAATTCATAGGCTTTGAGTTTGTTTTCGGTGAGCTTTTCTGTCGTTGCCTGCGGTATGCTGTCATTGAGTCCCTGCTCCGCAGCAGTCTTATCCTTGCCCGAAGGTGCGAAGATAAACCACATCGAGAGGGCAAACAGCAGTCCCAGTCCTCCGAAGACCAAGCCTTTCTTCATTTGTTCTTTCTGTTTATTATCCATTTTCTTTGATTGTTTGATGATGTTGTAGATAAAAATTGCCGTGTAACTCTTGTAAAGTGCTGTCCGTCCGTATCGGACTGTCCGTCAGCTTTCCCGTGGGGATGGGTAGTTTTTCCTTCTTTGGAGGAAGGAAAAACTGCGCTATCATCCAAAGCGAGCAGAGCAGATAGATGAAACTCAGCCCATAGACGATTTCCTTTCTCTGCCTTATCGTGAGCCTTTCACACCGATGGCGAAGCCATAGGTGAAAGCGCAGATAGTGACGTGAGAGTAAAAAGTTTCTTTTCCTTGCCATAGCCTTATCGTTTATAAGTCTGTATATCCCTGTTTTCCTTCACAAGGAAGTTCTCCATAAGAAAACCTTGCGGGTTATTGTCCGAACGGACTGAGTTCTGCAACGTGCAGGTCGTAACAAGACTACGCTCTGTAACATTACTCTGACGGACGATAAACTCCCTTGCATAGGTCGTTACCGCATAAGGGTAAGTATTAAAGTTGCAGTGGATAGAGTCCACCTCTATGCGCTGATTGATATTACCCGATATGGCACGGTTATAATACCCCTTCTCTGCCAAGTCCTTGTAATAGTTGAAAGCCGACTTGTCGCATAGCAGGAAGGCACGCTCCATGTTCCTCTCGATGGCATCCTTGTCGGGTGCAATGGTAAAGAAGAGTTCGTGGAAACGGCGGACATGTTCCCTTGCCTCCACGGGACGATTACGACTTGCATCCTGACTGAGAGCCAGCATGAGCGACTTTCCCTGGTCAAGCACATAGATTTTCTCCCGCTGCTCCTTGGCGAAGCTGTACGAGGCATAGACAGCATAACCGCTTACTACCACACATACGATGGCAAAGACAAAGGCATAGAGCCGTATCTGTCTGAATGAGGTCTCTATATTATTAAGTGATTTGAATTCCATTTTTTTTCTTTTATACCTGTTGATTAATTAAGCATAGTTGCTCCATTTCTATTTTCCTTTGAGCAGTGCACCCTTGATACGTCCACCGACATTTCCCACAGCGGCACCTGCGCCTGCCATGGCAGCCTTGCCACCGGTATATGCGCCTTGCGCGCCACGCTGTGCAGTCTGGTTGACATTGCGTCCGTAGGAGCCGATACCGCCACCAGCTTCAATAATCCACCCTGCCACGGTAGGTACAC